>JAIOYV010000109.1 GCA_021740905.1 Bacteroidales bacterium | reverse complement strand
TTTGGCACCTCGATGTCGGCTCGTCACATCCTGGGGCTGGAGAAGGTCCCAAGGGTTGGGCTGTTCGCCCATTAAAGTGGCACGCGAGCTGGGTTCAGAACGTCGTGAGACAGTTCGGTCCCTATCTGTTGTGGGCGTTGGAAATTTGAGAGACCCTGACTCTAGTACGAGAGGACCGAGTTGGACAAACCTCTGGTGTGCCTGTTGTGGCGCCAGCTGCATGGCAGGGTAGCTACGTTTGGAAGGGATAAGCGCTGAAAGCATCTAAGCGCGAAGCCCGTCTCAAGATTAGATTTCCTTTAAGGGCCGTTATAGACGATGACGTTGATAGGCTGCAGGTGTAAAGCCAGCAATGGCAAAGCCGAGCAGTACTAATTGCCCGAAAGCTTGTTTAGTTTAAGTCCTTTACCTTATGTTCTATCGGGTTTGCTTCTGATATGTTAAAAATATTGAAGAGAGTTGAAAAGTTGAAAAAGTTGAAAGTTATAAAGTTGAGAGATCAATGCGTTAAACTTAAAAACTAAGAACTTTTAAACTAATAAACTCTTAACTAAAGCCTTTAGGTGGCTATTGCAATAGGGACCCACCTCTTCCCATTCCGAACAGAGAAGTTAAGCCTATTAGCGCCGATGGTACTGCAATTATGTGGGAGAGTAGGTCGCTGCCGACTTTAAAAAAACGCCCCGATGATCTATTTCGTCGGGGCGTTTTGCGTTTATAAAGTTCAGATTTGGAGAAGTGCTGAGTTTATTGTAATCGTAAGCAACTGACACCCTTCAGAGTTTTTCAAGCGGTTATTGGTGGTTTCGTAATAATAATCGCGAGTCCAATCGCCAACCGATCGCATTTGCTCTATATTTCCCAATTCGTCGTAGCGATACTCCTGGGTATAGTTTTTGTCCCGAATCGTTTCTCTCTCGGGATTAATTCGACTAAACCCAACAAGTTGGGAAGTCTCATTTAACATAGCATTGCTGGCTGTATTTGGTACAGGAATATTGTTTGCAAAATCTGTATCGCTTGGAATAGCCATAGAAGAAAGCTCCCTACCTGTGGCCTTTACCAATCTGTACAAGGCATCGTACCAGTATTTACCATTGTGTTCTATTTTTGAGTTTCCCCTCATTTATTCATCATCAAATATTCATTTTACTTACAATTAAATTACTGATTCACTTTGTTTTATTTAATTATTGTTCTAAAAAGCTCCATAAGGTACACGACCGAATCTGTGGCTTATTTAAAAATATAACTTTGGGGAATTTAATTTGAATATTTCACTATTGTACAAGACCAATACAGGTATACTATCTAAATATATCCGGTATGAGTTCTAATTGTTTATTTAAATTCCAATTATGAGGTTTTGAATTCCTTTGAAAAAAAACAGCTCCTGCTTTAATCCAATTTTCTCTATATTCTCGTATTTGAGTTAAGTCAGTATCTGAGATGCCAAAATGGACACCGCAACATAAACAAATCTCATAAGACGGGTATTCATCATCATACCATGGCTTTGTTTCATCTTCATACTCATAACCACAAACTCTACAAAATAATAAATCTTCCTTCATAATAATAACAATTATCTTAGAAATGTAACTTTACCTGGTTGAGCGTTAAACCACTCTTCATAGTCTTTAAATTTTGTTAAGTCAACACCTTCCGGATTACTAATACTTTTTGTCGAGGGTTTAAACATAGTCTTTGGTGTGCCATCAACTTTCATTGCTGCAAATGTATTGCTTTTAGGATCATACATTATAATATCATACTTTTGAAGTTTTACAATTGTTCCTTTTGGTGGTTTCGTTAAAAATTTATGAGTAGCAGCAATATATTCACGTGCAGATTTTAAATCTGGGAATTCTGCACCATGCTTCATCCAGTGACCAACTGCATTTCTCAAGCTATTTTTCATCGGCCCTGTTGACCAAATATTCTTACTAGGTCTTGCTGTCAATAATCCAAAAATTATGGATGCACCCATGACCTGCTTTTCAGAATCATCTAGTCCTGCTAAATAGTCTATCGTTTTCCCCAGATCGAAATCTTTAATAGAAGCATATAAATCTTTACCATATTGTTTTGGATCAGTTATTAACTCTATAAAATCTTCCCCTACTGATGTAGCTGCTTCATTCAAAGCCCAGCCAAAAGCATTATCCTCTCGGCTATAGTAATCTCCCGCATAGTCAATATGCCCCTTCCCCTCACTATTAAAATAACCTTGGTTATTTCCATCATCAACCCAACCAAAATAATGTTTACCAGTAAAGTAACCTACGGCTTGATCTTGATCGTTAAATAAAGGAATAGCATCATTAGGAATTGCTTGGTTTCGGCCTCTTGGATCTTTTACGGATAATCCCATCGGATCATATTCTTCAAGTCCATCCAAATCAAGATAAGTAATCGGCTTATTCCCTGCATACTGGTATGGAGTGTAGTAAGGGTACTTATGTTGCAAAGGATCCACACTCACAAACCTCGCAATCCACGCCGCATAATACCTTGCTCCATAATAGTACAGCCCGGTTTCTTCATCTCTTTCCTTGCCTACATATTTGTATCGTTTTAATGAAACTTCTGTTTCTGAGCTACCAGAACGATAGCTTGTGGTTCCAAAAGGGTGGTATTCTTCATAACTAATAATTGCAGCATTTGAATCCAATTCCAAACAGGCACTTCCTAAGTGATTACTATATTGAAACCGTTGATTCGTAGTTGGAGTTGAAATGGTATTCCCGTTCTCAACAGTCTTGGTTTCGAGTTGGGCAATGGTGTTCCTACCTTCGGTAATTTTCAGGGTCTCCCGCTCATAATCTAAAGTACCGGAAATGGTTTTGCGGTAAATTTCAAATCCGCCCAAATAAAGTCGTTGTTCAACTACACTTCCCTTGTCCACAACCTTCCGTACTCGCTCACCACTTGCATCATAAACATAATAAGCTTTGTGGTTACTCGCATTTAGGGTAACTTCTTTCAGTTCGTCTTTGTAATCCCAACTCAATTCAGGCAAATGTGGCATTTCTATGCAATTGCCATGTTCATCATAATCGTAAACGTCGGTTTGGTTATCATGGTTTTTCAGGCGGTTGTTGGGGGTTTCATAATAATAATCCCTTGTCCAATCGCCAACCGATCGCATTTGCTCTATATTTCCCAATTCGTCGTACTTGTACTCCTGGGTATAGTTTTGCATGGCATTACTTGCCGTATTCGGAACAGCCAGGTTGTTCACAAAATCGGCATCGGTGGGCATAGCAAGGGGGGAAAGTTCACGCTTGTAAGTTTTTGTTATTTTGGAATTTCTCATACCCACATTTGGAACACCAGTAGTAGAAATGCTCATATTCAAGCCAGTATTTCGCTTTTGTGCTTGCTTCTCCTCTGTTATTACCATAAAATCCATTGATGTTAATCGTAAATCGTTTTAAACGTTGTAGAGATAAAAGGGTTTTCAGGTTTCTATATCCGCATTTTGAACATTACCAATACCTGTTAACAATGTATTTACTAATCCATATCCGCATTTGGAACACTACCCTCCTCTAGTCGTTTAAAGGAAACAATGGCATTTTTGAATTTAGATTTCTTATCAAATTCTCTGAATAGCAGATTGTTCTTATGTCCTTCAAATTTTAATTGATACTTAGACCAGTATAGTTTAAAAAAACCGTCACTACCAAATCGATACTGTCTCTTCCATTTTCCATTGTTCTGGTTATTAAATAAAATAGATTGCTCATTTACAGTAAAAGTAAAATCATCTTTTAACACTATCACCATAGAATCAGATTCAATTGATAGTTTATTATTCAGGTTCGAATTCGATATGTCAATCATGTATGAACCTATAATTACTCTTTCAAGCCTTCTATTCCTTTTAATCCTTTTTATTTCAACAAAACCTATATTAATTACTACTAGTAGGGTTAATATAAGCAGCAATATCCTTCCATATTTTTGCTTCACAACTAGCAGTAGGATGCAAAATAAAAATAGAAACAAAAGATTTAAACTTAAATACCACTCCTTAATATCCATATTACCTAGTGCTTAATTACATAATTAGAAATTGTATTAAGTGGCTTATCCCAATTTATTGGTACACTTAAGTTATATTCTTGACTTATATTTCCAAATGGGGTTGTTTCATTTTCTTCTCTAACACATGAAACTGAATGCTCATTCCATGGAAGATCTTTCCAAAAATCGCCTGATGTTATACTCGTAACATTAAAAATAGATATTTGTAATTCTTCGCTATTAGGTGTAATAGTGACCTCTGCCGAACCAACAAATCCAGGGATACCAAATATTGAAAGGTTATTATTCATAACATCAGCTCCTGCTTTTATCAATCCGAACGACATTGGTTTGAAATTTGCACTATCCAGTTCATCTGGCTTTTTAGAATTCAAAGCATCCTTGTTATCTTCATACCAATTAAGTAGACTATAAACAACAATGTCACTATATAGCATTTCATTGCTAATTGGACTATTTTCAGGAAATACTATGTTTTCAGGTCCTGCTCCCGTTATCATATTACCTAGCATAAAATTAATTAGTTCTTCATTGCTAACATCAAAACTTTGATTAAATTCAAAATAAGTACCTTGTTTTACATAGAGATTATAATCTTCAGCATCTTCAACTTTTGTATCAGTTTCATAACCACTTGTATCATTAGAATAGTATTCTCCTTGTGACATTATTGTTGAGTAATTTTTATTGTATTCTTCCATTCCTCCACTTTTATCAAAAACCCATTGAATAAAAGATGTTGGATCTCTGTCATCCTGAACTTCTGGATTTTCAGGATTTTTCTCAGGCTCTAGTCCATCCAAATCAATAAAAGTAATAGGCTTATTTCCTGCATACTGAAAAGGCGTATAGTGAGGATATTCAAACTGTAATGGATCCACACTTACAAACCTGGCTATCCATGCTGCATAATACCTAGCCCCGTAATAGTAAAGCCCGGTTTCTTCATCTCTTTCCTTGCCAACATACTTATATCGCTTCAGAGAAACCTCGGTTTCGGATGAGCCGGAGCGGTAAGAGCTTGTACCAAACGGATGGTACTCTTCATAACTAATAATTGCAGCATTTGAATCTAATTCCAAACAGGCACTTCCTAAGTGGTTGGAGTATTGAAAACGCTGATTGGTAGTTGGTGTGGAAATGGTATTCCCATTCTCAATTGTCTTTGTCTCCAACTGTGCAATTGTGTTCCTACCTTCGGTTATTTTCAGTGTTTCCCTTTCATAATCTAATGTGCCGGATATTGTTTTTCGGTAAACCTCGAATCCGCCAATGTAAAGCCTTTCTTCAACTACACTGCCTTTGTCCACAACCTTCCGCACTCGCTCACCTGAGGAATCATACACATAGTAAGCTGTACCACCTCCACCTAAATCAACTTCTTTCAGTTCATCTTTGTAATCCCAGATAAGTTCCGCTAAGTGAGGCATCTCTATGCAATTGCCATGCTCATCGTAAGCATAAACATCGGTTTGGTTATCATGGTTTTTCAGACGGTTGTTTACTGTTTCGTAGTAGTAGTCCCTTGTCCAATCGCCAACCGATCGCATTTGTTCAATATTACCAAGCTCATCGTAGCGATACTCCTGGGTAAAGTTTTGCATAGCATTGCTGGCTGTATTTGGAACAGAGATATTATTTGCAAAATCGGTGTTGCTTGGAATAGCCAAAGAAGAAAGTTCACGCCCGGTTGCTTTGGTCAGACGGTAAAGTGCATCGTACCAGTATTTTCCTTTTGGTTCAATAACACTATTGCTGTAGTAAAAAGTTTGCTGGGCATCGTCTTCTGTTTCGGTTAAGTTGCCTACGGCATCGTAGGTGTAGCTGATGTCCTGTAAAATATCTTGCCCGGTGTTCCTTGTTGTGAGTAATCGGGTAAGACGGAAACTTTTATCATCATAAGTATAAGCTGTTTTACTGCCGTTGCGGTAGTAGATGGCCGTTCGTTGGCCTTTTTCGTTGTAATCAATATTGGTCACAAATTCGGTATAAGTGGTAATCCCCCTAATCTTGGCCTGAACGGTTTCCAACAAGCCGGCCTTGTTGTAGGCATAAGCTACCACACTGGCATCGGGCTGTATTATTTCCGCAGGCCGGTTCATCGCATCATAACTAATTTCACTATTAAAAATATCAGACAATAGTGTCGGGCTTCCGTCCCAGTCAATTGTCTGGTCGTACACTTCGCAAAATCGTTTGCGTAAATATACGGGATTTCCTTTGAAATCGTATTCATAAATGGTATTAAACCCGCTTTGGTCGTACTGCCTGAAAAGTTTACCGTTGCGGTTTGTATTGGTGTTGGCGCTGGTTCCATATTCAGTTTTTTCAACCAGCGTTTCGGTTGCATCCTCTTTTACATACCTGTTCAGTGGCCGCTGGAAGCTGTCGTATGTGTGCCTGGACTGGAAGTGGCGGTTGTCCCATCCCTAAATTCTTTGTAGGGCATGTGTTGGAAAGTTTGGAGTTGATGGAAGTTAAAATCATCACACACAATCCCAGATCAAAACCGACCAAACTCTTTGCCTGTAAACTTTTCAACCTTGACTATAAATACCATCACATTAACAACAGCAGGCCGGTTATACGAAAATTCCCTGTCGGTGTATTGTTTCATTATGATATTCAAGGCCTCCACCTTTTGATCGTAGTCTTCGATGAATTCTACTTTTCCAAATGCAAATACTCCTTGATAGCTCATACCATAGCTACAAGCCACATCTTCGTGTTGCATATACATTTTATGGTTAGTACTGAACGAAATGGCCACATTAGGTCGCTTCTTAAGAATGTCGATTTTTTTGCCAGTTGATCCTGAATGAAAGTAGATTACCCCATTCTTATAACCAAAATTCATGGGTATAACATAAGGCATATTATCATCGTCAATCATGGCCATGTTGCAGGCTTCGCATTTGCTGATAATATCGTCGATATGCGGCTGGTATGTGATTACTCTTGCTTTCATAATTCCATGTTTTTTTGAAAACCGAATATAGGCAAAAAGTAGTTTGAATCTACGAAGGTTTTGATAAATATACATTGAAGGGTATTCGAACCAGCAGTGTTAGTTGGAGCATTATAGTATTGGAAGGAATAATTTAATAGTCGCCCATTACTGCATCACTCCAATACATCATGTCTTGTTTAGGTAATCGTTCTCTCGCCTAGTTTTTTTGCCAGCGAAAGGTTGATGCTTTTCAGGGTTTTTATTTTGTTGAGGATTTCGATCATGTCCTCATTCGTAAGAGGCTCTTTTAATTTGTCTTCACTCTCTTTTATCAGCAAATCGACCCTGTGTTGTTGGAACGACATCAATGTTTCGGGGACAAGCTGGGTCAAAGTCATTTCTTCGGTTTCGACAAAGCTTTCCTTTTTTGTCCATAAATTGCTTAGTTGATAGGCCTTGCTTTGTACATCTGCGCTCAGCGAACTGATTAATGGGTTGTTGCTTTGGGTGAGAGCTTCAACCGATATTTCTCCATTTGTCAGCATTTGCTCTTCGATCATTTCGTAGGCTTCCTTATACTTTGGATGCCTGAATTCCAAAATGTCCTTCTGTGGCTCAATCTCATTTATAATGTAATAGGCCACCGACAAAACCTGGGCTTTTTGTTCCCCCTCTTGTTCAATTTCAAAAAGAGGAAGGTTTCCGTACAAGATCATCAAGCGTAAAATTTCCCTCTCAAAAATTTCCCCTTCTCCCGTTCCTTCCGGTATTTGGGTTTTCTTTTTTTCACGTACAACATCGTTTTGTGATTCATAAGTTCGTTGTTGAAGTTTCTTCTCCGATTTCTTTCGCAAAATGGCAGATACTTCGTTGTACAGGATGTCCTCGCTTATTTCGATGTTGGTGGCCGTTTGTTTGATGAAAACCGAGCGGGTAATCTTGTCGGGGATCACCGCAATGGATGTCACAATATCCTTTATCAGCTGGGCTTTTTTTACAGGATCCGATTTTGCCTCCTTTTGTAACAGGCGGGTTTTAAAGCTGATGAAATCTTCCTCGTTCGTCTCGATAAATTGCTTCAACTCGGTGTCGTTGTGCGAACGGGCATACGAATCAGGGTCTACACCATCGGGGAACAGCAGCACTTTTACATTCATGCCTTCTTCCAAAATCAGGTCGATGCCCCGGATTGAGGCTTTGATCCCGGCCTCGTCGCCATCGTACAAAATGGTGATGTTGGGCGTAAACCGTTTGATGAGCCTGATCTGATCGACAGTCAAGGAGGTGCCCGACGATGCCACCACATTCTCGATCCCGGCCTGGTGCATCGAAATTACATCAGTATATCCTTCAACCAAATAGCACTGATCGTGTTGCAGGATACTCCGCTTGGCCTGGAAAATCCCGTAAACAATATGGCTTTTGTGGTAAATATCCGATTCGGGCGAGTTGAGGTACTTGGCAATTTTTTTGTCGCTTTTCAGCGTGCGCCCACCAAAAGCAATAACCCGCCCGGCAATGTTGAATACTGGGAAAACCACCCGTCCGTTGAACCTGTCGGCTTTCCAGTCATCTTTCGAGATAGTAAGGCCGGTCTCGGTAAGATATTCCAGCTTGTAACCTTTCGCCATGGCTGCCTTGGAAAAAGCATCTCGTTCTTCGAGACAATAGCCAAGCTTAAATTTTTCGATTATTTCATCACGAAAGCCCCTTTCTTTAAAATAACTGAGGCCTACGGATTTTCCTTCTTCGTGCTGAAGCAATTGCTTGTGAAAATAATCTGAGGCAAAGGCTGTCACGATCATTAGGCTTTCGCGCTGGTTTTTCTTTTCCAGGTCATCAGCGGTCAACTCTTTCTCTTCAATCTCTATATTGTATTTTTTGGCCAGGTATTTCAGCGACTCTACATACGATAGATTCTCGTGGTCCATAATGAAATTGACCGAACTGCCCCCTTTTCCACATCCAAAACATTTGTAAATCCCCTTCGATGGTGAAACTGTGAAGGATGGGGTTTTTTCGTTATGAAAGGGACATAGGCCCAGATAGTTGACCCCTCTCTTTTTTAAAGGGATAAAATCCTGCACCACATCAAGGATCTGTGCCGTCTGAAATATCCTGTCTATCGTTGTTGGGTCGATCATTGTAAAAAAATACGAATTCTAAAAATTAAAGCTATGGTTGTCAGTAAGTAACCGTTTCCAGAGCCGGGAAATAAAAGTAGCTATTTTTATTGATCTTTTGAAAAGTGAAACTAGAAATCAGAAATTTGGTCACATGAAGAAGGAACGGGAAGTTAGATTGGAACATTTTAATTCAGGACGTCCTTAACTTTTTCAAGAGCTGGATGTTTGTATAAAATCAGTATTTTTATAAAATCAAATTAACATTTAATAGCTATGAAAAATACGGCAGTACTTCTTTATTCTTTTCTCCTTTTCGGATTGGTTTCGACTATTTATGCCCAGGAAACAGTCTACACCATTACAAATTCGACCATCGATTTCAAGGGCGATAGGCAGTCGTGTGTGCATGTCGAAATTGACCCGGGTATCAAAGCAACAAAGGATGCCTGGGAGGATTTCCTGAAAAAGAATTACGATATTAAAATGAAGGGCAAGTACGATATGGTGGCCAAAGAGGTGCTGTTTGCGAAACTATCGCCTGAGCCAATAAACTTTCACACCATAATCACCGGCGATGATAGTTTTTCGCAGATTGATCTGATGCTGGCTTTCGATAAAAAAGCTTTTGCCCGGCCAGAAACCAATCCCACGGAGTTTGCCAACATGAAACAACTGTTGGATGAATTCCTCCCCGGTTTTCTACAGAAATATTATGTTTCGGAAAGTAAGGCCAATGCAAAGATTTTCAAGAAAATTAAAAAGAAAAACAAGAAACTCCTGAAAGCCAACAAAAAACTCACAAAGAAAGTACAGAAGAACCAAAAGGCCCGCGAATCATTAAACAAAGCAGATCAATCGAGTTCGGAAGGGATTGCTGCCATTACAGAAGTCATTGCCCGCCTCCAGGAAGAAAACCAACAGATGGAGCAACAAATCCAGGATAATAGCACAGCTATTAATGCGAACAAAGAAACGCAGCTTCAGGCCAAAAACAAATTGGATTATGCTGTGTCGAAATTGAAATTGCTGAAGAAGAAATAGGGTGTTAATTTATTGTGAAATTCAAGGGCCACAGCCTTTCTTGCTTTGGATTGAGATATTTAATTTACCTTTGATTTCACAAACTAATTTAACCCGCACATTATGAAAAATATCTATTTTGCTTTCGTATTATTGCTTGGAATATCCAATCTTGTTGCACAGGGTTTTGCACCCGTCGGGGCCGAGTGGCATTACAACGAGCAATTTTCCTTTTCGGGCGATATCGATTTCATCCGGTTTATTTCGGAAAAAGACACCCTGATAAATGGCGAGATATGCCGTAAAATTACCAAACGGCACAAGCTGTTCAACAACAGGCCGGACACCGAGTTTCTTTTCACACGTAACGACACGGTATTTTTCCTTGATACGGCTTTTGCCGAATTTCAAATCCTGTATGATTTCAATGCAGACAGCCAAGATTCTTGGGTCATAAAACTAAAAGACGAAACTGGGGATATTGATACAGTATTCGTAACAGTAGACTCAGTTTACACAGTGCAAATCAATGGTATAGATTTGAAAGTTTTAGATGTAACTTATTTTAAAGACGATGAGATTAATCCAGAATCGTATTCTTCTACGATCAATGAACAAATTGGCGATCTCGTTTATATGTTCAATTGGAATCCCTGGACATTCCCGTTTGATGCCAATTGGACAGATGGTTTACGGTGTTACGAAGATTCGGTTTTTGGATTATACGAAACTGGTCTTGCCGATTCGTGCGAGTATGTTTACGACTATATTGGAGTGGAGGAAACATTCGCGGCAGCAGATATTTCCATCTACCCAAATCCCAGCACTGGTCTCATTACTGTCATCAACGAAAACCAGGAAGATTTTATCCTGAGACTTTTCAATTTATACGGTCAGGTGATTTATCGAAACAAAGTAATTTCGGGAAGCCAAATTGATTTTTCTTCTTTTCCAAAAGGACTGTACTTTATAACCATCGAAAACTCCATGGGGAATTTTAAGCAAAAGATTGTTTTGGAATAAGATTATCCATTTTCCAATCGTGTTTTAGTGCGTTTGTACTATTATCCAATAGTTTTATTGCCCATGTTTAATCTGCCAATTTATCCAAAATCCCCATCACAACATCGGCCTCATACCCCCTCGATTGCGCAAACTGCATGATTTTTCCTTTGCGTTCCCAGTCTGATACAGCTTTCGTTTTCCGGTTTTTTTCAATGATTTCTTTTCGGATCATGACCCGGTATTCTTCTTCATCAAATTCCGATAAGGCCTTTCCGATAAGGTTTTCAGGTATTTCTTTCATCTTTAGTTGATACCGGACTTTGTTTTTGCCCCACTTGTTGAACCTGATTTTATCCTTGGCAAAAGCCCGGGCAAAGCGCTCTTCGTTAATGAAATTATCGGCTTCGAGTTGCCCGAGTATTTTCTCGGCTTCCTCACCTGTTATGTCCCACCGAAACAGTTTTTGACGTAGGTCGGCTTTGCACTTTTCCTGTTGGCTGCACAATTCCATAAGCTTGTCGAGTGCCTTGACTTCTGAGACGCTTGTCTGTTTTTTCACACCAGGTCAGGGATTAGATGGTTGGCCAGTTCGATAAAATCAATGCCTGAAAAGTTACCCGAACTCATCAGTAGGAGATTGGTATTATTTAGTTTTAGGTTCGACACAAAATCGCGAAAAACCTGTGCATCGTTCATAACCTCAACATTGTTGCCCCCAAAGGCATGTCTGACCTGCTCGGGTGTTATTTCTTCCAGTTTTTTATGCTGAAGGGTATGCTTGTCGAAATAGACCACAGCAAGGTCAGCTTTTCCCATGCAGCCCATGTAGTGTTCAAGAAAGTTGCTATTGAGTGAACTGAATGTATGCAACTCCATGCAGGCAACTAAAATCCTATTCGGGAATTGCTCCTTAACCGCCGAAGTGGTAGCTTTTAATTTAGAAGGTGAGTGTGCAAAATCGAGAAAAACCTGAGAATGTGAATTTTTCTTCAGCAATTGTAAACGTTTTGCTGCTCCACTAAAATGAGTTATTGCTTGATAAAAGACCTCCTCAGACAGTCCCAGCTGTTGGCAGATGAATTTGGCACAGGAAATATTTTCTAAGTTGTGGGTGCCAAATACCTGGATTGGATATTCCCGGTTTTTGTCTTTTAAAAAAGAAACTCCATTCTCTAAATGATGGGGATGGGCACTGTATGGGATTTTTAGGATATCCTGTCTGGCTTCTATAGCGATGGCAGTCAGGATTTCATCATTTTGATAATAAATCAATGTGCCATCCTTTTCGATCTGGTCAGCGAAAATGGAAAACTGCTCCACATAATTCCCAAAGGTCGGGAATACATTGATGTGGTCCCAGGCTATGCCACTGATTGAAGCTATGTGGGGTTTGTACAAGTGGAACTTAGGCCTCATGTCGATTGGGGAGGACAGGTATTCATCGCCTTCAAAAATGGCAATTTTAGCATCATGGCTCAATTTCACCATCCGGTCGAAACCCTCGATTTGGGCACCGACCATGTAATCGAAATCAATCCCGGCAAATTTCAATACGTGCATCACCATTGATGTGGTGGTGGTTTTTCCATGACTGCCACCTATCACCACACGGGTTTTGTCCTTGCAGTTTTCGTACAGATATTCCGGGAAGGAATAAATTTTCAAACCCAGTTCCTGTGCCCGCAAAAGTTCGGGATTGTCCTGTCGGGCATGCATCCCAAGGATAATAATGTCGATATCGGAAGTAATCTTATCCGGGAACCAGCCCCATTTTTCGGGCAACAAACCCTGTTTTTCGAGCCTCGATTTGGCCGGGTCGAAAATCTCATCATCCGACCCGCTTACTTCATATCCTTTATCGTGAAGGGCCAATGCCATGTTGTGCATTACGGCACCACCTGTTGCTATTAAATGTACTTTCATGTGGGCAAAATATACATTTTCCGGCAGTTTTTAAATTATTGGATTCGATCATTTTTAGCATGTAAAAAAATACTTTTACCACTTTGATTTCTAACCACATTCTATAAGTGTTGCCAATATTTTGTAAATTTGAAAAATATTTATTTCAAATTTATGCTGAAATGGTAGTTATTGATAAACATAGGGTGGCAGATTGGATGTTACTTTCTTATTTGGCCGAACAAAGACAATTACACGAAAACATCCTCTTTTATGAGAATAAATACGGAGAAACTCTCGAAGACTTTCAAAAGAAAACCAGACAAAACGAGAATGAAGATTTTCAGGAATGGGATGATTTCATTGAATGGCAAGCCTACTCTAATTTTCATACAGATATTACGAAAACAATAAATGATATCAAATCGGGAAATTTTCAGGTGGCTTGAAAATAACAAGCTCATAAAATCGTATGAGGTTATTGATTTTCGGGAAAACCAAAATGGGTTTTTCTTAAAACTAAAAGTACAATTTATTGATGAGTCATTGCTTTTTATTAAAGAGTATTTCTCAATTGACCACCGTAATTATTCCTTTCACTGGCAAGACAAAAACGACGAATTATTGATTCGTTGGGACAATGCTCCATTTCATAAAAACATCGATACATTTCCACATCACAAACATAAGGAAGGAAAAATACTTCCCAGTAATGAAATTGGAATAGTGGAAGTCCTTGGATATATTTTTTCATTTCTTGAAAGAAATGATTGGCCATGAAAATCCACATCCTTGAGGCCGGAACCCTACTGACCACAGGGTCTGACATGTTTTGCGGGCTTGGAGAAACCAACTGGCAAAAGCATTACACACCCAACAAAAACGGATTGTGCCAGTGGACTATGCGCTGCTTGTTGATAATTGATGAGGACAGAAAAATATTGATCGACACCGGGCCCGGGACTAAACTCAGCCAAAATGTACTCGAAGAATACCAAATTTCGGGCACTGAAAAATTAGAAGAATCTTTGTGTGCCAGAGGTGTTTCTTTTGAAGATATTACACATGTTATCCTTACACACCTGCACTTTGATCATTGTGGTGGCAGCACTCATATTGACAAACACGGACAACTTGTTTCATCTTTTCCAAATGCCCATTTTTTCATCAGCAAAAAGCAATGGGATTATGCCCAGGACCCCATCGAAAGCGATAAGGAGTCGTTTCATGAAGCTGATTTCTTAGCTCTTCAGAAATTAAACAAAATCACTTTTGTTGAAACCGGACAGGAAATCCTGCCTTCAATTTCTGTTCGATTTGTCGATGGGCATACACCTGGACAAATGATTCCTTTTATCAAAAACGGAAATGAAACAGTGGTTTTCGCCGCCGATTTGTTGCCCTCTTCCGCTCATTTGCCCGAAAATAATAGTATGGCTTATGATCTTGATCCCTATCTATCGAAAAAGGAAAAGAGGGCATTTCTCAAGGAAGCATCTGAGCAAAATTACCGGATTATTTTTCAGCATGATAAGGATGTTGAAAGTGGTTTTGTTGTGCGAAAATACAAGGAATACCGTTTATTGCAGTGTAAAGAACATTAGACTACGATTTTGCAAGACATTTACAAAACGGATTTCAACGTGCGTCAAGATTAACGTGCGTCAAATTTGACGCACGTTAATTTTTTGCTATATTTGCAGAAAAAAATATTTACAATGAATAAGATTATTCCTATTACTCCCAGCACGGGTGGGTTGGTTTCGCCAACAAGTCATGTTATTGGCCGTGATGAGGAAATTGAATTATTCTGGAGAATTCTTAAGAAACAAGGTATTGCTCTTTTTGCTGAGAGGCGTTTTGGTAAAAGTTCTATTTTAAGAAAGATGGCGGCTGATGGAAAAAAGGGCTTTATTACAATATATAAACCCGTTGAAGGAATATCTTCTCCAGAAAATCTGGCTTCAGTACTGTTCGATAGGATCAAGGAAATGGATTTGATTGACGAAGGAACATTTAAAAAACTGGAAAACTTCTACAATAAAGCAACCGAAGTAGTTGATGAGTTTCAGGGAATCAAATTGAAAAAATTAGACAACACTTGGCAAAAGCAACTTTACTATCTTTTTACTAAGCTAACAGAAAAGCAAAAGGACAAAACGATTATCATATTGCTTGATGAGTTCTCAATATTCCTTGACAAATTAAGCAAAGATGTAGCATCATCGGTAATTGGCTTTTTCAGGAATGTCACCTTTGAAGAAGGATTCAAAAACATCCGGTTCATATATTGCGGTTCAATAGGCATCGATTTAGTGTTGGACAAAATTAAAGGTGCCGGGCATATTATTGGCGATCCACTAAACCACATGTACAAGCACGAACTCCTTCCTTTCACTGATGATAATGCGAAATATTTCGGACACTGTCTTGGCCTTGGTTGTGGATTAAATCTACAAGATGAGCAAATTGATCAGATTTGCAAAAGGTCGAATAACATACCTTATTTCATCGACATTGTTTTTGATAAGATATCAAAATCGAAAGAGATCACACAAGAAATTGTGGATAACGCTTTCGAAGAAATACTGGATGACACGAAAGGCAAAGAAAGCATCAAGCATTTTTACGACAGGATCGAAGATTTTTATCCAAACTACAAGATATCTGTTTACATATTGAACTTTGTAAGTAAAAGCAACACGTCCGTATCTGAGTCAGAAATTGCTAGTAATGTACTGTCAAATACAACCGAAACCGACCGGATAGAAATCAACGAAGAAATAGAACGATTAAAAAACGATGGCTACCTTTTATCTACGAATAGGAACAATGAGAGAATTTATGATTTTAAGTATTCCCTGATAAAATCGTGGTGGAAAAGGAACAAGGCATATTAAAAAATATTGGACATGGTAAATTCACTTTTAACATTTGGAACTAAAAACGTCAACCCCGAAATACTAGAACAAACACTGACAATTAGAGAAGATACAGTGAATGAGATTGAGAAAAATTGCATTAACAAAACAAGCAATTCTTCTACATGTCAATCCCTTATTATAGCTCCACGAGGAAGTGGCAAAACACATATTATCAAGGTTCTGTACCACCGATTGAAAAAGAACAAAACTATATATGGGAAGTCTGTAATTGCCTATATGGCAGAAGATGAGGTTGGAATAGCCAATTTCACAGATTTAATGATTAGCATTTTGCGAGCTTTTATCAGATATAACGAAACAGGAAGCGAGGTACTAGAAAATGAAATTTCGGAAGCCTCACTGATCAAGGACACTAATAAAAGGGAATTATTTGTCAAAGGCATTCTTTCCCGCTTTACGGGCAAACGAATAGTCATTCTTCTTGTAGAGAATTTTGATAAAATACTAAAATCTCTAGGTGCTCAAGGACAAGGTGCCCTACGAGATTTCATACATCAATACGGCAACCTAAGTATCATTGCGACCAGCCAAAACCTTATTGCCAACCTTCAAGATAGTAAAAATCCTTTTTACAATTTCTTTAATGTGCATCAACTTAAGAAATTAGATTTTGAAGGAACGATCAATTTCCTTGAGGCTATTGCAAAAATGGAAGGAAATATTGAATTGGTCGACGCAATAAACAAACCGGAATCAAGAGGGAAACTACGGGCGATTTACGAACTTACTGAAGGGAACCACCGCTTATTGGTTACATTTTTTTCTTTTCTGAAAGCTGATTTCAAATCGGAGCTTTCTGGGGTTTTCATAAAAGTTATGAACGACTTAAAACCCTATTATGAGCAGTTTGTAAATGCCTTACCTGTACTTCAACAAAAGATTGTTAAACACCTTAGCTTAAACCGGGGGGCAATGGGAGGAAAAGAAATAGCGATAGCCTGTTTTATTGAGCCGAATGTGTTTAGTAAGCAAATATCATTGCTATTCGAGCGTGGAATGATAGATAAGAACAAGTCGGGCAAAGATGTTTTTTATGAGCTAAAAGAACCTCTAATGCGGATTTGTTTTGAAATTAATGAAAACCCTAATGGGGTATCAAAATTGTTTGTGGATTTCTTAAAAAGCTATTTCGATAGAAAGGAATTAAAAAAGAAATACTTGGCGTTCAAATATGGGGCAAGGTTTCAACCTGCGATATTAAAAAACAAGTTCGAAAAAGAGGCCAGTTTATATGGATTATGCTTGGATGATGAAGATATTAAAAACGTAGCATCTATTAATGAGAAGTTTGAAAAGATATCGGATGACAAGCAACTTGAATATGCAATACAACAACTCATTGATGATGAATATTCTAAGATCAAGAAAGCGAATATCGAATTCCAAACTGGATTCAATATGTTAGATTTAAGAGAGTTTGATGAAGCCATTAAGTATCTAAAGCGAGCGATTGATCTAAATCCTGATTTTGTTTCGGCTTACGATTTACTGGGGAGGGCATATTTCAATATAAATAAATATGAAGATGCAATTGAATATTACAGTAAGCTTATTGAAATTGATCCAAATTATTTATATGTATATAATAATATTGGAGCCGCTTATCTTCAGATAAATAAATATGGTGATGCAATTAGGTTCTTTAAGAAGGAAATTGAAGTAAACCCCGACAATGCTGTTGCTTGTTTAAATATAGCAGTAGCTTATCAATTTTCAGGTGAATATGAGGAGGCATTATTATATAATAAAAAGGTATTAGAACTTAAATTTGAAGAAAACATAGTATTTAACAACCTCGGTTTAATATATTTAAAATTAAATGAACTCGATAAAGCTTTCGATGCTTTTCATTCTGGAATTGAAAAAGACCCTTATGACGTGAACATAAAATATAGTTTGCTGGGTGCACATATTAGAATGAATGACCTATCAAAATCCAAAGAATTGTCAGCTAGCATAATTCCAGAATCGAATAATGAGTTGCTCGAAATATCCTTAGGTGATGATATATTTTATAATCTTTTTAGATTTGGCTCAGACATTTTTATTAATTCCTACATACAATTTGTTTTTCAAAAATTAATAAATGTGAACAATGGGGTTGTCTTTTGGAATGCTTTACCTAAATCCTTATTCGAAGTTATAATTCATATTGAGGATTATGACAAAGAAAGGCTAAGCAATATTGAAAATACTTTAGCCGATTTGCTCTCTGAATATCAGGAAGCAATTATCCCATTAAAAATGTTTGAGGTTGGAGTAGCATATCTAAAAAACAATGAAAAAAATGCTCTTTTCAAACTAAGCAAAGAAGAGCGCAAATTATTTGAGGAGGCAGTTCTTAACAGAAGGGAGACATTGTATTAAAATGAGTTTCATAGTTCGGTATATACTTGTTACAATTAGCCTTTGAATTTGTTTACACAGGGATAGTCGTAGTTTTACAAAATCCTGACAGAAAAGGAGAGAGAATAGATTTTTGATAAATTGTTCGCTATTTTTGTGTGTATGTGTTTCACGGACAGACAAAATAGACGAACAGACACATTAATAACCTGATTATATAAAGAAGCACGCAAGGAGCTTTTTGGGATGCAATGAATATAGAAATAAAAAAATCCCCCGAAATTCGGAGGATTTTGTTTTGTTGTCCCGCAAGGACACCACAAAAAAACCGCAACTACTTAATTAGAAGCAATTGCGGGTTTTTGGTTTTAATGTTTTCTTAAACAATTCTTAATTTCTATTTTTGTTTTTTTGCCAATTCGTGCAGTTGGGCCACAATTTTCTCGAAGTTTTCGGGGCTTGGTATTTCTAAGGCTTCAAATACTTTGCAGGCATAAGGTGGGTAGTACATGGACATGATTTGGATTGGGACAATGGTTGCGTTTCGGGAATACACCAGTACATTTTCGTTTTTCACATATTTGTCTGTATACACTGTGCAGCCATGTTTTTCCAAGTATGAAAAAAAATCTTTTGCATTAAAGTGGTCTATTGTCATGGTTAGGCGAAGGTAAGGTCGAGGGTTTCGATATGCCGGTTGCCTGTGCATTTTTCGTTGTTTGCATCGCGGTCCACTTCGAGTTTTATGCGCAGCATTTTCATCAGTTCATCGCGTACATTTGCTATGGAATTCCCGTATGCTATCACGCCTTTTATTTCCCTAAGCCAGGCGGTGTACCCTTTGCCGGGTTGCTCAAGTACCTCGGCTGTCAGTGTTATGTGTTTCATAGTATTAAAGTTAAATGGTTTTGTTGTTAATTATGCTCCCTTTTATGGTGTGTAAACGTAAAACAAAAAATAATGTTTTCCAAAATTATTTTGTGGTGGCTATCTTGTGCCGGGGGGAAAATTTGTTTTCTATTATAGTGGGGTTCCTGGTTTTTGGCGGGGGTGGCGGCGGTGGCTTACGCGCAATTCTATGCAGTTTTGGTTTTTCGTTTTTCGCCGGTAAGGTCTTCAATGCGTTTGAAAAGGGTTTCGATCAGTTCGTCTTTTACATCCAGTTTTTCGTTGGCGTGCCTACATTCTTTTTGGGTCCATTCGTGCAGGGCTTTTTCTTCTTTCAGCCTGGCCTCGAGGTCGTGTATGCGTTTGGCCAGGGCGGTTTTTTCGCTCGTAATATTTGCTTCGCGGTTGGCCAGCAGGTCGTCTATGTCTTCATCGGGTCC
>JAIOYV010000108.1 GCA_021740905.1 Bacteroidales bacterium | reverse complement strand
TCAGCTATAACAATCTGCAAACCAAAGTTACCTGATCCATCGTTTTTATACCAGGCAATTTTGTCATCCGATAATGAAGCTGACAGCACATCCAAATCCAAATCACCATCCAGGTCTATAGCATAAACAGATTTTGGATTATTTACTGCAATAGAAATAACTTGTTGGGATCCGAAGTTTCCCAGGCTGTCATTTGCATACCATACTATTTTATTATCGACCCATGACGCTGATATAATATCCTGATCACCGTCAGTATCTATATCAGCTATGAAAATACAATAGGGATCAATTATTTGTTGAGAAACTATCTGGTAGGAATCAAAAACACCATATCCATTGTTTTCAAACCATGTAATTTTATCATCAAGTGAAGCTGAAACTACGTCTAAATCCCCATCATTGTCCAAATCGCTGATAGTTACATACTGAGGCAATGCTATTGAATAATTAACTTGTTGTATTAAGTTGAAATTCCCTGAGCTATCGTTTTTGTACACCGTAATTTTGTCGGCAGCAAACGAGGAGGTAACAATATCAAAATCCCCATCCATATCAAGGTCGTTGGCATGTACGCCATGCCCATCCTCAAGCCCCGTTGACAATAATTGCTGGGGACCAAAATTAGCAAGTCCATCGTTGGCAAACCAGGATAATCCATCTTTTGCAATTAATAATACATCCCTATCGTTATCATCGTCCAGGTCGCCTGCATACATTGAGATAGGGACTGGCGAAACTGATGATATAACCTGTTGTGGTGCAAAGTTTCCGAAGCCATTGTTTTCGTACCAGGCAGCTTTATGATCAATCATCGAGCAAGATAGCATATCATTGTCCCCATCGTTATCAAGATCGCTTGAATAAACAGAGGCAGGACCAATGGATAGTTGCGATATTATCATTTGTGCAGAAAAATTGCCAAAGCCATCATTGGCATACCAGGAAATTTTATTATCCAATAGCGAGGAAGAAAGCACATCCTTATCGTTATCTCCATCCAGGTCAATGGCATAAACGCAATTAGCAAAACTGTGTGCAGTAGAAATTACCTGTTGTGACCCAAAAATTCCCAGCCCATTGTTTTCGTACCAGGCAATTTTATTATCTAACGATGATGCCGAAAGTACATCCATGTCGCCATCCCCATCCATGTCGGCAGCAAAAACCGAACGCGCACCTGCCGCTAAATTGGAAATTATTTGCTGGGGACCAAAGTTTCCAAGCCCATCGTTTTCATACCAGGCAATTTTGTTATCATCTACGGAGGCCGATAGTACATCATTATCACCATCGCCGTCTAGGTCGCAGGCGTAAACAGACCAAGTTCCATTGGTATTGCTAGTAATAACGTGCTTTTGGCCAAATGTGCCATCACCCAAATTTGGGTACCATACCACAATGTCGTACCAAAATGATCCTGTAAGAATATCGGGAAAGCTGTCGGCGTTTAAATCAATTGTAAAAATACATGGTGGGTCGTTTACATCGCTCACCTTAATTACATGATCGGAGAAAATGATCTGGGAAAAAGAAACAAAATAACCAAACAAACAAAAGGCAATGAAGATCAGTTTTTTCATAAGGCAAAATAGTAAGTGATGGTTTTAAACATATTGCAAAACGGTTAATTAAACATGCGAGCAATTGTACTTCAAAAGTAAAATATTGTTTCACATTTCCAATAAATGGAGATTTTTATATTTTTGTGATATTGGGCTGCAATGGTCTGTGCCACCGATTCTTTTTCGCGGCACGGCTATTCAAGCCCCACTACCAGTAGCGGTGCCACCGAAAAAGAATGGGTGGTAACGTACGCAATCAATTATTTCTTTCCCTTCGCTAAACATAAAGTGCTTTAAGTTGTCTACTATCAGAGTTTACTATGCAAAGTTTGGTTTTTACTAATAGATACATGAATGATAACTTCTGAAAAAGAAGAAGCTGTTCCGTTTCAAGAGTTTTTAGGTAGGTTGAAGGCCACCTTGAAAAATGTTTTTCACGACAGCGACAACGACGCAAAGCTCGCCAGTGAAAGAGGTTTCCCCACGGATGTTTTGAAGGAAGTCATGGCTACAAACCCCCTGTCGGTAGCTATCCCCACCGAATATGGTGGCCGGGGCGTGAAGGTGAAAGAGTGCCTGGGTGTGTTGGATGCTGCCTCTTATGAGTCGCTCCCTTTGGCTCTCACCTTTGGGATCAACATTGCCCTGTTCCTTGAACCGGTGGCGAAGTATGCACAGAATCCCATAAAGGAAAATCTGTACAAGCGTTTCCTCACCCAACAAAACATGGGCGGCCTGATGATTACCGAGCCTGATTTCGGAAGCGATGCCCTGAACATGCAAACCTCCAATGTAAAGTCGGGGTCGGTTTATCATATTACCGGCACCAAACATTGGCAGGGCCTTACTGGCATGGCCGATTACTGGCTTATGTCGTCGCGACAGAAATTTGAGAATGGAGAGCTGGGACGGGATATTGACTTTTTTATTTGCGATAGCCAACAGGCCTCGCAGTACATCCAGGTGGAAGAATATTATAACAACATTGGCCTATACCCCATCCCTTACGGGAAAAACATAATCGACATACAGGTGCCCGAACAGAACAAGCTGGTGCCCGAATCGACTGGCTTAAAGTTGATGATGGACCTATTGCACCGGAGCCGTTTCCAGTTTCCTGCCATGGGCTCGGGTTTTATCCGGCGCATGTTGGACGAGGCTATAAAACAAACCACATCGCGCTTTGTGGGCGGAAAATCGTTGATGGCCCTGGACCAGGTGCGTCATCAAATTGCCCGGATCCAATCGGCCTTTACGGTAAGCTCTGCCCTGTGCTCGCGGTCGGCGGCTTTCAGCGGCATCGAAAACAACCTGGCATCGTCGGCCATCGAAGCCAACAGCATAAAGGCCTACATCAGCGATTTGATGCAGGAATCGGCACAAACCCTTACCCAGCTTTGTGGGGCAAACGGCTACAAGGCCGAGAGCATGGGGTCGCGCGGGCTGGTCGATTCGAGGCCCTTCCAGATTTTTGAAGGCTCGAACGAAATGCTTTTCACCCAAATTTCCGAAATGGTGATGAAAATGATGGGCCGTGAAAAAATCTCGAACCTGTCGGAGTTTTTCAAATCGTACAGCCTCACCCAAAATGTGGCCGAATATTTCAAATCGATACTGGACTTTAAAATTGATGTCAAAATACCGCAGCGCAAAGTGGTCGACCTCGGCAAAATAATCAGCCGGATGGTCTCGGCCAACCATGTGGCAGACCTTGGCGCTAAAGGCTTCCGGTCCGACTTGATTGACGGCAGCCTGGAAACCATAAAGCACGAAATAGCCATGCTGGTAAGCTCGTTTCAGTTCCAAACCAAAGTAGTGCCTGTTGAAGAATACAAGGACAATAGTTCGTGGTTGAAGTTTTGTTGATTGGAAAATTCATGGCTGATTCATAAAAGCTTATTACAGGAGATGGCAAAGGTTCCTCATTTAGTAACCCTTACTTTGTGTTTTCAAGGGCTGGTTGATTCTGAAATATAATACAGAATGAAACTGTAAAGTGGTATGCCGCACTTCCGAAAGCTATCTGACCCTTGAATTTGCAACCAGATGGCTTCCATTGTAACCAATGACAATAAGAATGGATTATTAATTAATCAGCATTGAAATTGGTTTACAAAGAAAACGGAATAAGAAATAAAAATCATTAGCTTTGTCTAAACTCAATCTGTATGGTAAAATATTTCAAACATAGTAGAATTCGACCTCTGAAGTTATTGTTTGTTATATTGATTTCTCAACTTTCAAGCCCTCTTTTTGCTGGTGAAAAGGAAGCAGTCAGTCCATTTCACGATTATTATCTAATTGGGACAGGCTTTGTTTTTTTGATTTTGTGTTTTTTCATTGCTATCTTGATAAGGAAGAATAAAAGGCTAAAATCATCGAACCAAAACTATATAGATCAGCAAAGAATTGTACAAGATGAAAAAGAAAGGCTGGAAGAAAAGCTCAGGAATCAGGAAATCGAGACAAGGGAAATAGAGTTAAAAGCAAGGATTATTAACCAATCACATAATCCCATTATAATTGCCAATACCGATGGTATTTTAGAGTGGGTAAATAAAGGATTCGAATTATTGTACGGTTACACCCTAAAAGAATTCATTGAAGAGGTGGGCAACAATATCCACAGTCTTTCGACTAATCCAAGTGCTATTTCCGAAGGTGTTGAGCATAAAAAATCGGTTACATACCCAAGTTACTGGAAAAACAAGAACGGCAAAAAAGTTTGGCTCCAGGTGGAGTTTACGCCACTTTTGGATCAACATGGAAATATTAAAAAATTTATTTTCATCGAAACCGATGTGAGCTTGTACAAGGTAACGGAGTCGGAAATCCTGCAGCAGCGCCAAGAGGTAGACCACCAGTTGACTATAACCGAAATGCAGCTCGACCAAATGCATACGAAATACAAATCGTTTACCGACAGTATCAATTATGCGCGCCGGATACAAAGTGCAATACTGCCATCGACAGACACTCTTGACAGGCTGTTGGATGATTATTTTGTTTTATACAAACCCCGCGATGTGGTAAGTGGCGACTTTTATTGGATTTCGGAAATTGACGGCAAGAAAATAATTGCTGTGGCCGATTGCACCGGACATGGAGTGCCAGGTGCTTTCATGAGCATATTGGGGATTTCTTTCCTTACTGAAATTGTAACACAAGGCAAAAACTTAAAGGCCAGCGAAATCCTGAACGATCTGAGAACTATGGTGCTCGAATCGTTATCGCAAAGCCTGGATGCGGAAGAAGCCAAAGATGGTATCGATATGGCCTTGTGCATTATCGACACACGTACGATGCGCCTCCAGTTTGCCGGGGCCAACAACCCGCTTTACCTGGTAAGAGAACGGAAAATTAAAGAAATAAAAGGCGACAGGATGCCTATCGGGACACACCCAAATTCCACTCATTCATTTACCAACCATGAAATTGAAATCTGCCCCGGCGATTTGATGTACATGTTCACGGATGGATATGTCGACCAGTTTGGTTGGCGGGATGGCAAAAAGTTCAAATTCCAGGCATTGCGGCGCTTAATCCTCGACGTTTACGATATTCCCATCCAGGGTCAAAAAATAATTATGGACAACACCATCAAAAACTGGATGGGCAATCAGGAGCAAATAGACGACATCCTTGTTATGGGATTTAAAATTTAATTTGAATGGCAAAGAAAAACTTAAACTATAAAGAGGCAATCACCGAAATTGAAGACATCCTTTCGAAAATTGAAAACGAAGAACTCGATGTAGACGAACTCGCAAAGAATGTTGAAAGGGTTTCAGAACTATTAAAATTGTGCAAAGACAAACTGCATAAAACGGAAGCCGAAGTGGAAAAGATATTGGGGGAAATGGAGGGGTAGATTTGAATTAATTGGCATCCTGATAATAGTTATTTATTATTAAAAAATATTTTATAATGAAACTCTTACTTAGTTTAACGATTGTTATCCTTATCAACTTTTCGAATTGTCGTTCACAAACTAAAGTAATTAGTTATAGTGTTGAATTTTTTCTTTTAGGAAGCTTGCCAGATTATTTTGGTTGGGCTTTCCCTCGAGGAGAGCAAGAGTTAATATACTGGTTTCAAGGAACAGATTTATACAATTTGTATAGATTCGACAGTTTATTAAAGGAATATAATTACTCGACAAAACATAAAATTCAGTATGATATAGAGCTATGTGATAGTATAGTAGATGAAAAAAGTACCACTTTTTGGTATTGCTTTAAATCAAAGCAACTTTTTAAGTTCTTTAAAAAGTACTATGTATTCACATTTTACCCTAAAATGTATGTGGAAAACTTCTGGGATAAATACGGGAAATTACGCTACAGACCAATAAAAAGAAAAAATGATTTGCAGATTAAATCGTTTCTGGCCGGAGCATTTTTTGTCTATGGGAGTATTGAACGAAATCACTACTACATTCGGATTGGTAATACACGTACTAAAGCTAAAGTAATTTATCGACTACTTAAATATTATAAGTGCTATGGTATAGAATATGTTAAACACACCAATGGACGGCCAAATATTGACGAGATTACTTTTACTCCAAGCAAAAAATTAAAAGAAATATTTGATTATGAGGATAACATGAGAAAGAAACTAAAGAAGCGAGATTTTTCGAAATATTTTGAACAATTCAATTAAAGGGGGCTACGACAAATTTCCCATTTCAAACATCAGAAAATACTTTTTTCATCGAATTGATCGAATTCCACCTGCCTTTGGCAGGTAAAAATTCGTGTAATTCGTGTAATTCGATGATAACTATTTTTTGATGTATGCTAATTTGATGGCATTGCCCTTGGGGCTGGATATGTACGGTATGTTTTTTAAGGAGGTGTGATTTGCAAGAATAGAGTGAAAAACGATTTGTCAAAATGCGAAAATTTATCCCGTTTTAGGTATAATCCGCGTAAATCAGTCTAATCCGTGTCATCCGTGTTCCTATTTTTGTTTGCAGCTTTAGCTGCTTTATGATATTCAACCAATCCATCCATTGGGCTTTGCACTATCCTACCACATGAAATTTTATATTTATCGCATAGTTGTTTTAATACATCTGAAAAGTGATAGGCAATCGACCCGCAAAAGCGGATGCTGTACCAGTATAGGTTGGGGTATTTGTAAAGACTTTTTCTGAAAAAATCATTTAAACCTGTGTAGATAAGAGTCTCAACAAAAGGGTGTGTTTTGTTTTCCGACAAAAAAGGGCAAAAGGAAGCCAAAAACCTGTTTGGGAATGGCTGTCTGTAAACTGCACTTATTATTTGATCCCTGTTCAATTGGTATTCCTCGAAAAAGGACTCTTGTAGAACTGTTGGTAAATCATGGTTGAGATAAGCTGCAACCAGCGATTTTCCTAGATAGGCCCCACTACCCTCGTCGCCCAAAATATAGCCTAACGAAGGCTGGCTGTGTTCAATCCTTCCTTTCCTGTATAAGGCCGAATTCGATCCGGTGCCTAGTATCACGGCAATCCCATCCTCGTTGCCAAATAAGCCACGGCAAGCGCCCAGCAAATCGGTTTCCACTTCGATTTGAGTATTGGGAAAAAATCCGTGCAAGGATTCTTTGATCAACTCCCGGCCTAAGGGGTTGCCGCAGCCTGCTCCGTAAAAGTGAAGCTCACCAACTTCATTTGAAAAGCTTGTGAATGGATTGTTTTGTAAAATCGACCTTATCCCTTCATTATCGATAAATGAAGGATGCAGGCCAATGGTCTCGAAAGTGGTTTTTTCTTGCCCATCAATCAATAGCCAGGAAGTTTTAGTTGCGCCGCTGTCGGCAATAAGGATTTTTTTATTTTGATTTTCTGACATGTTTCAAACTTCACATAAAGACAATGAAAAAAATACGATTAATAAAATTCAAAAGTATAAATTTGTCTGTCAAAAATAGACCCTATAATGTTACCTGTATTAAAACTAATGCTCATCAACCTGGCTCTAATCATTGGGCTGATTATTTTCTTGTACTATACGAAAGACCGGATCAACCGGTTTGTCAACAAAGTATTCCGCCGATCATCCAAAAAAATATCCTCGTACAGCAATCAACGGTACAAAAAGAAGATTCAAAAAATAGAACAAAAAAATCTGAAAATGAGGTAAAACTTAGAATTGATTATTGTTGATTGATGAATGATTAATATTTCTACGAGCAACCTTTTTAGTTTTTCATTTGGATTACCATTTGAAAGCACAGCATCGATTCGTAGAGATTCCTTACTGCGTTGAGACATCACCACAATAAATTGTAGTGGTTTGTTCTACTCCCCGCAATATTCCTGGATATGCACCAAAGCCTCTTTAAAGCCAAGCGCAAACGCCTTTTTGAAATCGTTGCAGGCCCGTTCTTTTTCGTTTAATTCCTGATAAGCAAAAGCACGGCTGTAATACACCTTTCCTTGCTTGGGGTCGAGGTCGAGCGACATGGAATAATCGTCGATGGCTTTTTCGGGCAGCGACATGGCAATATTCACGTTGCCCCTTGCCAACCAATATTTAGAATTAGATGGGGCTATTTGGATGCAAGTAGAAAACTTATCGGCTGCATCTGCCAGATTATTTTGCAGGTACAAACACTTGCCGGCAGTGTACAAGGCTTCGGTATTCGTAGGGAAGTAAGCAATATATTCGGTCAATAATTCCATGGCCTTTTGGCTTTCTTCCATGCGGGATAGAATGTCTGCCTCTTTGAGCATATAATCCGAATAGCTGGGGTCGAGATTTCGTGCTTGCTGTATATCCTCAAATGCATCTTTATATTTTCCGGTTATTGAATACACTTCGGCTCTCATGGCATAGTAATCGGCCTGTTTCTTTTTTAAATCGATGGCTTCATCAAGATCGCTCAATGCCCTGGAGTATTCCCCCTTGTCTTTATAAATTTCGGCGCGCAAGCTATATGCTTTGTGATACCTGTTTTTGGCCATGATCATTTGGTCGAGAATGTCGAGGGCGAAATCGTATTCCTTTATCCTGAAATGGTATACGGCATCGGCATATTGCTCTTCTGTTTTGCTGTAATAGTCGCCACTCCAAAGGGCCAGCCATTCTTCCGAAGTATTTATTGAATCAAAGGCAGGGTCTAACAGGATGTCGCTTTTTAGTTTTTTTAAATATTGCTGAAGATGGATTTGAAGTTGCTCCACAGCTTTTACAGCATTATCCTGCAAAGCAAAGCATTGTGCCAGACAGTATGTGCCATCGGCAAGATTGAGTTCGGCAAGCTTTGCAAAATCCTGTTCGGCATAGGAAAATTCTTGTAGAGCGAGGTAACTCTTACCTCGCATTTCAAGGATGATTTCTTTGGGTGCATCCGATTTCTGGATTGCCTTTGTCAATTGCATGACGGCTTCCTGATAATCAGCCTTGTTGAAAGCGGAAATCCCTTTAAAATAAAATTCGTAATTCCCTTGTGCCGAACTAAAATTTATTCCCACACAAAGGATTATTACAATAATATGCCATTTAAAAACAGTCATTTTCTTTATTCGTTTATGGATTTTTCGTTACCTGAAAAAACATGGATAAAGCCCACAAGCGTGGTATGGTCGAGACCAAACAGGCGGTATATGTACACATCGCATATATAATAATACACCCCATCGCTTACTTTCTTATTTGAATCCATAATTGTTCCATCCCAATTGATATCCGGGTCTTCTGTTTGGAAAATAAGTGTGCCCCAGCGATTGAATATTTTCATATCTACCTTTTCGACATAGCGATAAGTAGGTATGGGCTTATACAAATCGTTCATCAAATCGTTGTTCGGGGTGAATACATTGGGAAGCTCGTAATACGTGCAATTATCCACACAAAACCGGTTTAAGATGGGGCTTTCGTTGTTGAACGAGTCGATGGCAGAAACGGCATAACAGCCTGCCATTGTAAGCGTGGAGTCGATCAAGTTATGCGTGTAATGAGTCACAAAGGGGTCGTTGATGGAATCCAACAGCTCCATCTCTCCATCATATAAAGGAGTATAATAGATATTGTAACCAAAAATTTCATCGGGACAGGTATCGCCTGGATTGGTCCAGTCGAGATAATTGAAAAACTCATCACAGTTAGAATCCACCATCAAATCCGGCTGACATGGAGGGATCGTATCAATTGGTTCGGCACAAGCGAATTGGGAATGGTTAATGATTGGATGGATTACCTGGTCTACCTGGTATCCGCCCTCACTTTCAATTTTATAGCAATAAGTCGTTCCATTTTTAAGATCATAGTCAATAAAGCCGGTTGAGTCGGAATAGCCGATGGAATCGTACAGTTGGGTGCTTTCATTCAGGCGATGGATCGTGTAAAAATCGTTGATCCAGGGTACATTGTTATCGAACAAAAGCTCCAGTTGGTTATCAGAAGCAGAAATCTCCAATAAGATGGACGAGGCAATTTGGGGCGATCCAATCCTGAAACGGTTTCCCGGCGCAGTATGCCACAATTCAATTTTGTAGGAATAGGCAAAATCCGAGGTGTTCAACAAGGAGTCGTAGAAGATGGTATCGTTTAGCTCTTTAACATAAAGCGAATCGACAAATACCAGGTTTTTTCCCCAGATGCCTTCCGAACGAAACACCTTATACATAAAAGGGCCAGGGAAACCAAGGGTATCTAGTTCGCGGGGTTTCGACCAGGCCACATACATTTTCCCATTCAGGGTGTCGGTGGTTTCGACTGATACATTGGTGATCATCGGGATACCCCGGACAAGATAGGTGCAAGCTTCTTCGGAGGCATAACTCTCGGCACCATCCTTGAAAATAGCATCCACCATATAGCAATACTCAATGCCCTGGCGTAGGGAATCGCCCCCGTTGTTATCTATATAAGAAGTGTTGTAAACGCTATCGACACGGGCTATTTTTTGATAACCGGTATAGGCAGGCACCCCGGTTTCGCAACTATCGGGGTTGAACCCGAATGCATTTATTTTCCGGTAAATATCGTAACCAATGGCTTCGGGACATTCCGAAATGTCCCAGTTCAACTCGATGGTTTTGTTGCTTGGCTCCAAGGTCAGGTTTTTGGGTGCCGGGGCAATCACCGTGATTTGTATCGTGGTTAAATCTACCAAATTCACATCATAATGATTGTCGATTGCCCGAAAGGTAACCAAATAAGGATGTTTTCTAACATGGCTACAATTGGTGGCCCAGGTCATTTTACCAGTAGTGAAATCTGCAATCGAAATGGGAGGGTAATAAAATGTGGCCGGGTTGTCTTCCATCATGAATGGTCCACCGGTAGCTTCCAGCGTTATTTTATCGCCATTTGCATCGGATGCATTAACAAATACATTGACCGTATCGCCGGCTTCTACACAAATATCTTTTACCGGTTGGATATGTGGGGGAATATTATCCGACTCGACCACTTCAATTTGCATATCGCGGATAATGCTGCTTATTTTTATCGATTGGGAGCCTTGGTCAAGCTTCTTCCATTCTTCTATTTCTATGGCCACATTGTAAATCCCTTTCATAGTGGGTGCATCCCATACCAGTGTACCGGTATCAGCATCAATATAAAAAGCCTTGTCGAAAGGGGGAAGGCTATAGTCGGGTATTTCAACGCCGCCTGATTCGAGGCAGGTTGCCAATTTGAATGAAAGGCTGTCCCCGTCGGGATCCCAGGCTGCCGGGTTATGCTTAAAAACCTGGTGCACTGCTGCTGAGTCGATGGGGAAATTGAGTAATAGTGGTGAGTTATTATTGGCAAACGAACTGCCTATCGACAGTGTGGTTTTGATGGCAAAAACCACATTCACCGAGTTGGGGATATTGCCCACCCCATAATTCCGGTTCGGGTCTTCCACAATAATTTCGTAGATGCCTGCTCCGGGGTAGGTATGTGTGGCTTTGTAAATATTGTGATAATATTCACCGGGCAATAAAATTTTTTCCCTCCTTTGGGCTATTGAGGTTTCCCCATCGCCCCACGAAACATCAAGGTTTTCCCGGTCGGCAAGGCTTAGGCTCCATGTAAAAGTAGTGATGGTGATTTCATATTTGTAACCACTGATGTGCTTGTAGGTAATTTCGCCTGCCCTGTTGTGGGTAGCCAGCAAAACAAAGGTGCTGCAAAGGATAATCAATATGGTAAATATGTTCTTCATTTTAGTCTTCTAAAATCAGTTCAAATTTATGCTGAAAACTGATTCCTCTTTCGACAAAGTAAAACCTTTTTGCCGGGAGTCGAAATTTACAATTACCAGGTTTTTCTGATCATTATATAAGTCTGTCAGCAAGCTATTCTCTAATTTAAGTTCGCCAACCGTATGTTTGATATCAATAATATAGCTCAACCAAACGGCTTCGGGGTCGATTTTCTTATCTTTCAATTTAAGCTTCACTTTTTGCTGATCTATTTCAAGTTTAAAATTTTCTTCCACATACCGGGTAATTACCGAATCGCTTTCCCCCGGTTTTTGTTCATTTTCGAGATCGATTTGTTGCTTATACTTCTGGTAAAGAACAAGCCCGAAATCGTCTTTGAACAATTTGATCGAAATGTCAATTTGCCCCTCATTTTTTTTGTAATCAATGTTCGTGACAGTGATATGCAAAGGGTGCAACGCAAGCGTGGCATACAGCAAAAATAGCACCACTATTTGATTTTGAGCCAGCATTTTTTAATTCCTGAAATTGGCGATAAAGGTACGGAAAAAATCTAGCTGGACACGGGTTCCTTTTTTTTCTTTGACGCAGGTTTGCACGGAGAACGCGGATTTGTTTTTATTAGAAGTGTATTTTCGTGGAGAACGTGGATTTATGATGAGCATATTCGAAATAAGGATTTAAAAGAAGTGTAAACAATTTCGGGGCACTTATGAAAAAGTCACGGATTCATTTCCATTTTTATCCGCGCTTTTCCGTGTTAATCTGCGTCAGAATACATTATTTCGCGATTTCCGCATTACTCCGGTTTTTGTTTTTTAGCTTTAAAGAAGTCTTCTCCTTCGCTGTATTGCCATTTTTGTTTTTCTGTTTTTGGCTTTGGGTTTCGTGGGTTGATATCAACTACATACTGCCATTTTCCTTTCTCAAATTCGAGTGCATCGTATGACCAATCAGGACCATAGTACTGGTAATTTCCTTTTAGGTGACTTTCGGAAGGCGATAAATGGTCGAATACAATCATATTCAGTTTATCATCATACCGTAGGACCATATTTACTTTCGAGGAGTATTCGAAGATGATCCTTTTCTGGCTGTATTTCCTTTCGCGACGGCCTTCACCTTTTAGGGTGTAAAAAATATTCGTTCCAAAACGGGGCCTGCCCGCCTGGGTAAAGTATAATACGTCGATTATCTTTTTTGTGGTCAGCTCATTGTTGCCGTCCCAGCCTAGCAATGTATAGTACTTGTGCCGTTTGTCTTTGGTCTCTACAATATCGTAATACAAGGCCCCGAACCAGTTTTCGTCGGTCAGGGTGGCGCGTTCGGGTTCTTCAATTTCATCCGATTTGTCGATTAAGGGATAAATCCGATATTCTTCGTCCTCCTTAAGATAATACTGGACAAAGCCATAATACCTGTTTGTGTAATCTGCAAAAGCCAGATTCCACGTATATATGCGCAAAAGTTTATCGGGCGAGGTAATTATTCCTAGATGCTTCACCGAATCGAAAGGGTAGGTAAAGGAGCGCTCATCGTAAATCATTTCTTCCATCAAGGAAAAAAGGGCCTTGTTCAGTCTCGTCTTTTCGCTATCGGAACTAGCTTGCTTAATGGCTGCAAACATTTCATTCAAGCTGTCTTCTTCGAAAGCAAACAGTGGCTCAGGGTTGTCTTGTGAAATTCCATTTGTGAACGACACTACAAACAATGATAGGAAAAGGATAAACCGGTTTCGATATTTTTTCAACATGGATAGAGAACGGAGTTAAAGGTGATAAAAGTATGGTTTGCGTTCATCCTGTTGGGTCTCCTGCTTTTTCTTTCAATTAATTATAAACCCGAACTGTAATTATGTTTGAAAGTGGGGACAATCGACATGACTGGCACATCGGAACGAAAGATGATTTCGGATGCCATCGACCCCACGAAGTACTCAACTATATCGTTTTCCTGCTGGGTCATAATAATAATAAGGTCACCCATTTTTCGATGGGCATGGTCGATTAGTGCATTGGCAATTTTTTCGTTGTCCTTTTCCACGTCTAAAAGCTCGGCAGTGCATGGAATTCCTGCCTGCTTGATAAATACGACCACCTGGTTCAATTGGCTGTTCAGTTTTTTGACCTGCGATTTGTTTTTTGTCGACATCACCGAAACGGCATGAATTGTGGAATTGAACAAACGGGCAAAACGGATGGCATGAGATACTTTTTCGCGGGTTTCTTTGGTCAGGTCGAGGGGCAGGATAATATGGTCGCAAACATTTCGGTGGTGTTCGCCCTTAATCGTAATTACTGGACAAGAGGCTTCGCGCACCACCCTGAACGTTGTGTTGCCAATTATTTTTTCCCTCATGTTACTGGAATTATTGGTGCCCATTACGATAAAACTCACATTTTCCTCATTGGCCAATTTTAGGACTTCTTCATGTACTTTCCCTTTTCTGAGAACAGGCCGAACATTCAAATCCTTATCCTTTGATAAATCGTGGGCTAGCCAGCATAGCTTTTCGTTTATTTTTCCGGTAAAGGCATCTTGTTCGTCTTTCGAAAAAATATTCCAAATACTGCTTGACAATTTATTCACATACAAAAGGATAATTTCGGCTTTTGATAAAATGGCCAAATTGAAAGATTGTTCGAGGGCTATGAGCGATTGCTCTGAAAAATTTACTGGGACAAGTATTTTGTTATCTGTTGTTTTCATAATTACATTTGCATTGCTTAAATTCGTCAAAAATAAACATTAAACAAAGTATGACACAAATTCAGCCATCAGAATTAATTATTAATTCACGCGGAGCTATTTATCACCTAAATATTAGGCCCGAAGATATTGCTGATACCATTATCCTGGTTGGCGATCAGGATCGGGTCAAAACCATTTCAGCTTATTTCGATACTATTGACACCACTTCCAATCACCGCGAATTTGTTACCCATACCGGAACTTATAAGGGGAAACGAATAACAGTTTTGTCTACAGGTATTGGCACCGACAACATCGACATTGTTGTGAACGAACTGGATGCCCTGGCAAACATCGATTTTAAAACCCGTCGGATAAATGCGGAACTCAGGTCGCTTACCTTTGTGCGATTGGGCACATCGGGGGCTATACAGGCCAATATTCCGGTAGGTTCTATTGTTAAATCTGAAATGGCAATCGGTTTCGATGGCCTATTGAATTTTTATGCCAACCGCGACAGCATTTCGCATTTGTCAATGGAAGCTGCATTTATCGAACATACACATTGGAATAAAAATATAGCCCGGCCTTATTTTGTGACCGCCTCTGAACACTTATTGAAAAAATTTGCAGGCCATTTTATGTCGGGAATTACGATTTCTGCCCCTGGCTTTTATGGCCCACAGGGAAGGGTTTTGCGAATCCCTTTGGTTGATGGGAAGATGAATGAAAAAATCGAAAGCTTCTCTTTTGAAGGAAAAAAGATAACCAATTTTGAAATGGAAGGCTCGGCCATTTATGGGCTTTCAAAGCACTTGCAGCATGAGGCTTTGACAATTTGTGCTATCATTGCCAACCGGGCGACAAAGAAGTTCTCTAATGATTATCATGAAATCATTGAGAAGATGGTAAAGACATCGTTGGATGTGTTAACAAGTTAATATGAACTTATTCAGAAATTGCAATTTCCTATGGATAAGAAAAAAGTAATATCATTAATTAAACTGCTGGACGACCCAGATTCGGAGATTTTTGACACTATTCGCAAACAGCTTGTGGAAGAGGGTGTGGAAATTGTTCCCGAATTGGAGCGAACATGGGAGGGAAGCCTAAGCGAGTTATTGCAAGAAAGGGTTGAAGACCTGATCCATACAGTGCAGCTCAACGATGTAAAATCCCAATTGCGGAATTGGGCCAACGGGGGGGCAAGCGATTTGTTGGAAGGGGTTTACCTGATAGCCAAATCTCAATTCCCCGATCTTCGCTACGAAGATGTTGACAAGGCCATTGAAAATATAAAAAACGATGTGTGGCTCGAACTTGCCCCCAACCTAACCGCCCTCGAAAAAGTTAAAATCCTAAACCATATTATTTTTGAGGTGCATAAATTTTCGGGCAACATCTCAAATTATTATGCGCCCCGTAATTCGTACATCAACCAGGTACTCGATTTACGAAAGGGAAACCCCATTTCTTTATCAATTGTGTACACCATTGTGGCGCAAAGGCTCGGGATTCCGATATACGGCGTAAACCTGCCCAAAAATTTTATTTTGGCTTACAAGGATGAAGTGAGCAGCATCCAGGTGTACGAAGCCGACGAGAACGATTCGGTGCTGTTCTACATCAACCCATTTAACCGGGGGGCGGTATTTGGCCGCAAGGAAATCGACTATTATGTAAAACAGCAGAAGATTGAACCCCAAAAGGCCTTTTATGTGCCCTGCGGGAATTTAGAAATCGTCCAGCGGGTTATCCTTAACCTTATTGTCTCGTACGAAAAACACGCCGATCCCGAAAAAGTCCAGGACTTGCAGGATTTATTCAAGATCGTGAAGATGTGATAACGAACAGCACCAGTCGAAGCCCTGAATGGGCATATAGCCACTCTCAGGCGAAAACCCCCATCTCTAACTTTCATCTATTGGACATACTCTGCCAGCTAATTTTTATAAAACCCAAACATCAATTATTATCTGCCTAGTGAACTGAGCCCAACGAAAGGCCACGTGCACATAATCCAATTGTTCATCCTTCAAAGTTATCAGTTCATCATATTTTTTTTAACAATATTTTAATTAACATTCGTACATCTTTTCATATTGTTTTTCCGTCTATAGATTGTAAGTTTTCAACATAAGTTTAAAAACCATTTCTAAAATGTTGCGTATGAATATGCAGAAGAATTATTGAGGTAAAAACTAAAACAAAAAGCAATGGAACGGACTGTAAATCAAATATTGGATTTTCTTACCTCGAACTATGGGATTGAGGAGATCAATACTAACAACGAGTTAAACTCGATACACAAGAAATTGGTAGATCTTAAGATCAAGTATTCGCATGGCGGAATTCTCGGGATTACAAATTCTAATGATGTTATGGCAAGGATTTCGAAATATAAACTTGCAGTTTAAAAAAATGGTATTATTTTTGCAAAAGAAAGTTTTTCATAGTTTGAATAAATAATGGTGTAAAATTTCAGAAGGCCGGATTTCTAAACATTCCTAGATTGCTTCATAATCATCCTTTCGATAGTCCGGTCTTTTGAAATTTTATTTTTAGCGCAAACACACAATTTTCACTCATCATCCCACATTTTTTGGCATCATCCTATCTGTGCTTTGACAGGAAGTCATACTTTTGCTGAAAGTATGAATTAAAATCAATGCTGAAATGAATTTTCTAGGAATAATCCCTGCTCGCTATGCCTCAACACGTTTTCCGGGCAAGCCCCTTGTTGACATCAAAGGAAAACCAATGATACAACGGGTATATGAATCGGTGGCGAAAGTACTCGATAATGTAGTTGTTGCTACTGATGATGATCGGATTTTTACTGCTGTTGAAAAATTCGGAGGACAGGCAATAATGACATCCGACCAACATAAAAGCGGCACTGATCGCTGTGTGGAAGCTTTGGTTGAATACGTAGATAAATTTTCCTATCATCCCGATGTGGTTCTGAATATACAGGGTGATGAGCCATTTCTTAACATCGAACACCTTCAAAAACTCTGTGCTTGTTTTACAGATTCAAGCTGTCAGATTGCCACCCTTGTAAAAAAGATTAATTCTTTCGATGAATTAACTAATCCCAATTATCCAAAGGTTGTACTTAATAATCGAAAGGAAGCCATCTTTTTCAGCCGTTCGGCAATACCTTATTATAGGGGCGAGGATCCACAAAGCTGGCACGAAAAATACACCTACTACAAACACATAGGCATTTATGGCTATCGCACCTATGTGCTAAAGGAAATCTCAAATCTGCCCCAGTCTTCGCTCGAACTGGCCGAATCACTGGAGCAGTTGCGATGGCTTGAAAATGGATATTCCATAAAGGTGGATATTACCAATATAGAAACCCCTTCGGTGGATACGCCGGAAGATTTGGAGAGGATACTGGCAAATTTAGACAGGCAATAGAAATCTGGGGGTAAATAAAAAGCCACTGATATAGCGGCTTTTTATTGTGATCCAGCCAGGATCATATATTTCATTATACCCTATTTCATAACATTCTTTTACATTATTTAAAATATCTCATATTCAATCTATTATAGATATAATATTATTTTGCATTTTATTTCATTATCTTAAAAACTGTATGTAAATTTGTATGTAAATTATTTGAGGTATGAAATATAATATTAAAATTGCATTAGAGCAACGCAAAGATAAAAGCGGGGAAATTAAAACTGAAAAAGTCCCAATACTGGTTCATATTACATTTTCTGGTGATAGAGAACTTTATTTCACTGGTTTTAGAATAGATGTTGATAAATTCGATCCTATTAAACAAGAAGCAACAAAGAATAGCACTGGATGGGAAGGCACTAAGAAAGTCCAATATAACATCATAAACAATCGACTGAAAGCAATCAAAGCTACTTTAGAACTTTTCTTTCAAGATGTGAATGTGGCTACAAAAAAACAAGTTAGGGCACAACTGGATGAAGTTTGCAAGAAGTGGAAGAAACCAGATATTAAGCCAGAAGACATGGAGTTTTTCCAGATGTGGGATAAATATATTAAAGATGCAAATGTAGTGGAAAACAGGCGGAGACACTTAAAATCCACACGAAACCTTTGGCTAAAATTTCAGGAACGAAAGAAGATTATTTTTACTTTTGAGTTGGTTGATAGCGATTTACTTTTAGAATTTGAACACTTTCTTAAAAACGATGACAAGCCCAAAGGCCGTAATACAATCCGTAGTAAAATGTCGATGACCCGAACATTTTGGAATTATGCCAGGAGGAAGTTAAAAGAATATGGAAAGCTTATTCACGACCCTTTTGGAGAAGATGGATATAAAATACCTGGCGAAATCTATGGCGATCCAATCTATATTACAATCGAAGAAAGAAATATCTTGTTCAATGCGCCTTTAACCTCTGAGAAGTTAAGCCGTGTGAGAGACATATTCGTTTTTCAATGCTTAATTGGTACAAGAGTGGGAGACCTTAGCAAGCTTACTAAAAATAATATCCATAATGGGATGCTATCATACATTCAAGGAAAAACAAAAGAAGGTCAACCCAAAACAGTTACAGTACCCTTACATCCTCATGCTTTGGAGATACTTAATCGCTATGATATACCAGATGGCAAACTATTACCCTTTATATCAGATCAAAAATATAATGATTACCTAAAGGATTTATTCTTGGAAATTGGACTTACTCGCATGGTAACAAGGATAAATCCTACAACAGGAGAGCCAGAACAAGTAAAGCTTAATGATATTGTGTCCTCACACATGGGTAGACGTGCATTTATAGGTAATTTATACGGCAAGGTAGATACTGGAATAATATCAAGTATGAGTGGCCATACTCCAGGGAGTAGGGCTTTTTCGCGATATTATGATGTAAGCAAAGAATTGCAACAAGATGCTATAAGCAAATTATAGGATAACCCAGTAGAGTTGTTAAATTCGATTTTCGCACTGCCACCCTCACTATTCATCCTAACTTGTCGTGTAATGTCGTTAGATGTCGTGTAATGTCGCTTAATGTTGTGAATGGCGATAAATGGCGATGAATGGTGGTGAATGGCGATGAATGGCGATGAATGGCGATGAATTGACACTAATTGTTCTCTTTTTGACCATAGTATCGCATGATTTGTAATGATTTCGCTACAGCAATTACCAATATCCATGAATTTTACATCATATAGCAGATAAATAATTTTCATTTTGATTTTTTTTGGGGAATATTTCCTCAAATTTTAGATATAAGCTCGTTTCTGAAAATAATCTCAGCTTATTTTCAATCCTGAGACATAAATAATGAAGTCGTTGATAGATACTCTGGAAATTTTCCGTTGATTTACCTTCGCCAAAGTAGTTACCTATTCGTCAACTCCTATGTAATCAACTCGGCCTGGTTCAAAACTGTTTCGGTGGCCAGTTTTTGCATGTCGGGTGGATAACCGAACTGTCAGAGGGTGCGCTTTACGATCTATGAGAATGTTTTGGCACAGATTCCAGGAAGCAAGGTATTTTCCCGGCATTTTACCATAAGTGGAAAACTACATCGAGATGCAATGTAAGCCTTCGGCATGGTGCGTATTGCAAAGTTTGGGATAATCTTGTATTGCTTCGATTTTTCTGGATCAGTCCAACAAATTTTGGAATGGGTCAGATTTTTCCAAATTATTCCAGGATTTCCTGGAACATCTACAACT
>JAIOYV010000107.1 GCA_021740905.1 Bacteroidales bacterium | reverse complement strand
GTCTTATTTCCATCTGTCCGGGAAACATCCACAGAAACTATTATTTCTGCACCTGGCACAAGTTGCCGGCATCAGATAAAAGATGGGACTGGAAGGGAGGCTTTGCATCCGGTGGAGGTTTTGTGGGGGGCGGTGAAAAAGTAAAATTTCACGAGTGTCTGATGGGATATGTTCAATTTTCTTTTCTGAAAAATATCCAGATTCAGTTTTTCTTGCAATTTCAGATTATTTTGATGAAATTTGAAAGACTATAAATAAGTTTTCGATAGAAATAAAATTAAGGAAAAGCGATGCCTACAATATCAATGTTTTATGGGATCCTGATAAGGATGTTTTATAAGGATACAGATAAGCACCACCTACCTCACATCCATGCTGATTATCAAGGTGAGGTAGCAGTTTTCTCAATTCCGGACGGAGAACATTTATCAGGAAAAATACCCCCATCGAAAGCAAAACTTGTGATCGCATGGATTGAAATTCATAAAGATGATTTACTTGCAGATTGGGAACTAGTAGTAAATGGCAGACCTCCATTTAAAATAAAAGGATTAGACCAATGAGAATATCGAATGTGATACCCAGAGCTGACTATGTAGTGGAAATAATATCAGAAGAAGGTACTTCAGGATTTTTTGATGTCAAGCCTTATCTTGACCTCGAAGCTTTTTCCAGCTTAAAAGACCAGCAATTATTTAAGAATGTCAGCCACGGAAAATATTTTATTGAATGGGGAAATGGTGCAGATCTATCGGCAGATACCATCGAAGCTCATTTGCAAACGGTTTGCTGAGAGTCCCTACTATCATGCAATTGTATCATTGGGTTTAACAATACTTCCATAAAAATTGGTAAGCTGGTACTTTTTCCAGCTATCCGGGAAACACATGCAGATACTATAATTTCTGCCCCTGGATGCAGTTGCCGACATCAGATAAAAGATGGAACATGTTGGGAGGCTTTGCATCCGGTGGAGGTATTGTGTGTGGGTTGGTTAAGGGTGTGATAATTATAAAATTTACATTTCTTGGAAATCAATACAATTATGTTGAAATTTGTGGGACAATATTGGATGTTGCACTAAACATTAAGTCTTAAAAGGAACAACAATTATCTTGAAAGATTTTAAACTGGAAAACCAAAATGACACGACAGGAAGTTCTTGAAAAACTAAAATTGTATAAAGATGAAAATTCTCAAAAATATGGGATTACCAGCCTTGGGATATTTGGATCGTATGCAAAAAATATTGCTGAAGAGGACAGCGACATTGATATTGTAATTGAAACACAAGAGCCTGATATCTTTATCATGGTCCACATAAAAGAAGAATTGGAAAACCTATTCAATAAATCTGTCGATATCGTTCGCGATAGAGAAAAAATTAACCCATATCTAAAAAAGCAGATAACCCAATACGCTCAGTATGTTTGATAAAGAATTGGTGATAGATATTATCTCGCATCATTATTTCGATATTGATGCAGATGAAATATTCTGGGTTTGCGACAAACACTTGCTTTCTTTATCAAAAACAATAGAAAAGATGATTGCGGACATTCAATAAAATATGTTATTTACACCCATGAAAGCGTATATAATCATGTTCATCATGTTGTTGTGTTTTATTCACACAGCCTTTGGACAAAAACTAAAATATGAATTTATTGAAGGGAATCCAAGAACCCCCAATGGTCTACCATATTTATCAAAAATAAATTTCATTGATACCATTTCAAATGAAGTCATTTCAACTTTTGATGTGTTCGAAAATAATCCATATTTAAATCTCGAAGCTCCAACAATTAATTATTCAGGGGATAGTGTAAGAGGACATAATAGAAACTATGACGTAAGTTCATATAATTTCGATTCTGAAATATTCTCCGAGCTGAAAGAAACTGTCGATTTAAAAAGCATGAAGGGGATTGGATGTTCTATTGATACTACTTCAAGTAAGGGTGAATTTTTTGCTTTGATTTATTACTTGGGAATGTACGATACTAATGGTGTTAGTAAAAAGGATTATTCAATTGCCACAATTTATGTATTTAACAAATATGGAAAGATCATTAATAAAATTAAAAATTTAAACATAGACTGTAGACTACCAGAAATAAGCCAGGATGGAAAGTATCTAGTATGTCAATATATGTCAGGTGCTTGGGGAACTGAGATTATTGAGGAAGGTTTCCAAATCTTAGACCTGCACAGTAATAATATTGTATATTCAAAAGAAGGCCGTGTGTTGTCAATAACTTATTATCAAGGCTATAGCTATATTGGTATTGAAAAAGGACAGCATGTCTTTGACAAATATCTGTTAGATAGTAGTAATGACCTCCTTCTTATGCGAACAATTGATTGGAGTAATGGATCAGTAACAAATGTTAAGGAATTATTTAAAGATACTGTACAAATACTAAAAAGATAAATATCATGAAAAATCTTATCTGTACTTTATTAGTTATTGCATTTTGCGATTCTATTTGGTCACAATATCCCCCTCGCTCCCTCACTATTAAATCGTGTGGTTAATCTACTCAAACCGTATAGCCTTTGCAGGACTAATCTTGGTAATAATGTATGAAGGTATCAGAAGTATAGTAACCGTTACCAACAATGTTCCAATATTCAATCCCAGCCAGTGCATGAACTTCAAATCTATTGGGACCGCCGACACATAATAAGAAGCCGGGTCGAGGTGGACAATGCCCCATTGCGATTGAATGAAACACAAGGCAAGCCCAACCAGATTTCCCCACAACATACCTCTACCAATTAGGAATGCGGCGTTGTACAAAAATACTTTGCGGATGCTCCAGTTTTCGGTGCCAAGGGCTTTCAGGATGCCGATCATGTTGGTACGTTCGAGGATTAGAATGAGCAAACCGGAAACCATGTTGAAGGCTGCCACTACGATCATCAAAATTAAAATGACATACGTATTAGTGTCGAACAGGGAGAGCCAGCTAAAAAAGTGGCTGTATTTCTCTTCAATGCTCTGCACCATCAGGCGCGAGCCATTGGGTTGGAGCATGTAGCCGACCTCATCGGAAATATGTCGGGACATCTCTTCAAGCTCCGAAAAATCGTCAATCAGGATTTCAAAGCCACCAATTTGTTTGTCGGTCCAGCCGTTGAGTTTTTGGATGTGGCGGATGTCGCAAAAAACCAGCTTGTCGAAATCTTCGAGACTGCTTTCGTAAATCCCTGAAATTATAAATTTCCGTACCCGCAGAGGTTCCTGGATAAAATAAACCAAGATGTTGTCACCGGCATGTAATCTTAAAAGCTTGGCCATCGAAGAGGAAATCAGCACCTCGTTGCTTTTGGCAGAGTCGGAATATACTATCGGATTGCCTTCCACGATAAAACGGCTCAGGTAGCCCCAGTCGAAATTAGTGCCAACACCTTTCAGTAGGATCCCTTCCATATCTTCGTCGGTTTTTAAAATCCCGGCCTTGGTGGCGTATTCCTGAAGGTGATGGATGCCAGGCGTATGTGTCAGCTTGGGAAGGAAATCCTGGTTCCGGTTGATGGGGCTTGACTCGTAAGAAGTATTCAACTCGTAATTACTGACAATAATATGCCCGCCAAAGCCGCTTATCCTGTCCCTGATTTCCTTTTTAAACCCGGTTACAATGGCTATGGTGAGGATCATCACCACCAGACCCAATGCTATCCCGATAATGGATATTTTGATGATGGGCCGGGAGATATTTTTTTTCTCCTTCCCCGAAACAATGCGCCGTGCTATAAAAAGTTCTGTGTTCAAACTATTTTAAAATTTGCACAAAACTACTTTAATTGATTATTGATTATTGATTATTGGCGAATAAAACTCATGAAATTTATCCAGCAAACAGTTTTTGTTATACATTTGAGGTCATGAGAAAAAATATTATGTTCAAATTAATTCACCAGTCGGCCATTCTGGTTTTACTTTTACTATTCACTTCGGGGCAAAAATTGAATGCCCAGGAAAATCATGTAATCACCGGTACCCAACAAACCCAGCTTTACCTCCCTATGTTGAAAGGGAAAAAAGTAGCCATAGTGGCCAACCCTACCAGCCGGATAGGAAAACAGCACCTTGTGGATAGCTTGCTGAAAATGAATGTGGACCTAATAAAGATTTTCAGTCCCGAACATGGATTCAGGGGCGATGCTGAAGCAGGTGAACAGGTGGGCAGTTTTGTGGATGAAAAAACCGGTATCCCTGTAATTTCAATCTATGGTGATCACAAAAAACCCACGCCGGATGATCTCAAGAATGTTGGAATATTGATCTTCGATCTTCAGGATGTGGGTGCCCGGTTTTACACGTACATTTCAAGCTTGCATTACCTGATGGAAGCCTGTGCCGAAAACAATATTCCCGTAATTGTCCTCGACCGGCCCAACCCCAATGGTTTTTATGTGGATGGCCCGGTATTGAAAAAAGGCTTTGAGTCTTTTGTTGGGATGCATCCCGTTCCGGTTGTGCATGGCATGACCATTGGCGAGTATGCACAAATGATAAATGGTGAAGGTTGGCTTAAAGATAAAATCAAAAGTAAACTTACAGTGATCACATGCCAAAATTACGATCATAACACCCTGTATGAATTGCCGGTGAAACCCTCGCCTAACCTCCCCAATATGGTTTCAGTTTACCTGTACCCAAGCCTGTGTTTTTTCGAGGGGACAATTATGAGTGTGGGCCGTGGAACCGACTATCCGTTCCAATGCTATGGCCACCCCGATTTCGTGTTGGGATCATATATTTTTACACCTAAAAGTATCCCTGGTGTTTCCCTTCACCCAAAATACGAGGGGGAAAATTGTTTTGGGGCGAACCTTTCGTTTACTTCCGAATTGGTTGTTGCTCAAAAGCAAATTTACCTTGGTTGGTTAATAGGTACCTGGCAGGAACTTCACCTGAAAAAAAATTATTTTATCCCATTTTTCGATAAGTTGGCCGGTAGCGACTTGCTGCGGAAACAAATTGAAGCAGGAAAAAATGAAGAGGAAATCAGGCAAAGCTGGCAGGAAGATTTGTTGAAATTCAAAGAAACAAGAAAAAAATATTTGCTTTATGCTGATTTTGAGTAACTCGTTTTGGGGGCAATTTTTCAAAAGTAAGAACCAAATGAAAATGCCTTCGTATATTTCGGACAGGAAGTGAAAATTGAGCAGTAAAATCAGATTGATATAATGACCCAGATTGGCAATAAAATTAATTCGCCCGAACAAACCGTTCAGTTTATTCGATCGTTGGACCATGCCCTTTTTCTTGTGGAAGGCGAAAAGTGGCGACCAGCCGGATTTCTTGAAATCAATTTGCTCGATTCTACCATTGGGTTAAATGTCAGTGGGAACGATCTTCCCAATCTCTCCTTCCTTCCCTTCCTGCCCAATTTGAACAATATCAACCTAAAAAATACAAATACATCAAACATTGATGATCTGACTTGCTTGTCCAAACTTGGGAGCCTCGATCTGTCAGACAATCGGGTGAAGGAATTCAATGCTATCCAAGGTCTTCGGGCAATCAGTTCCTTATCGGTATCGGGAAACATTGGAATCGATTTAAATGCCATTAATCAACTTGGTTCGCTAAATTCACTTTATGCCGGCTCGACCGGTATTTCCGATTTGTCGTTTATTCCGGTCAATGGAATGATTACCCAGCTCGACCTAAAAGACAATAATATCAAAGATATTTCGGCAGTGGCTAAAATAGGGTGGCTTTCGCAGCTCGATCTGTCGAACAACCCGCTTGCAGATTTGTCCCCGCTGAAACTATGTAAGGAGCTGAAAATACTTTCCATCAGCCGGTCCTCTGCCAGCGACCTGAACGTCATTGCCGAACTCACAAACCTTTCGTACCTATTTGCCGAGGGCCTTGACATCAGCGCAAAGCAACAAACAAAACTAAAAAAAGCGTTGCCCAAAACTTTTCTGTATTTCTGATGAATAGCTAAATCAATCAGATTTTTCCAGGATATTTCAATCTTCTAAATCTTCCTTTAAAGACTATCAAAAACAGGGATGTTTTCTAAAAAAGTATAGGATTTATTTTCACTGTCGACCCGGCAACAATAGTGGTCCAAACCATTGGTTACGGCCAACAGGGGCACGTTCAGCTGCATGTTGTAGGTAGCTATCTGGTCGAATGTTTTTTGATCTATCTTCACACTGGGTGCTTTACATTCAATCAAAAATACGGCCTGTCCTTTTCGGTTGAAAGCCACAATATCTCCCCGTTTGCTTAAATTATTTACCGTAAGCGAATGTTCCATCGAGATCAGGTTTTTGGGGTAGTTTAAATCAACCACCATGTAAATAGCAAAATGCTGGCGCACCCATTCTTCGGGGGTAAGCACCACGTATTTTTTCCTGAAGTTGTCGAATATATATGGTTTGCCGTTTACTTCTTTAATCTTAAAAGGAAAAGCCGGCAAGTTTAGTTTTTTCATTTTCTATTATATGCTTACAAATAATAATATTTGAAATGCGAATAGTTTTAGGTCTCTTGTCAATGAAGGAGATATCCACAAAGTCAAATTAGTTGAATTTATTTGTCCTTATTTCTAGTTCGTTGGTTTTGCGCAAGAAATAGTTTAAGTATTTGTATGAATAAAATCGATTATGTTTTTGAAGCTTTATGAACAATGGCCGGAGGTTTTGAATAAAGCCCTTTCTTTGTGCCAGGTATAAAACTCCCAAAGTCCCTATGCAATTTATCCCTATCAATTCAGCTTTCAATCTGGCCTTTTTGTCATCAATAAGTAAATAGTCGGCTTTCATTTCCTGAAATAGAAGAATAGCTTCAGTTTCACCTCTGTCAATTCCACTAATACTGTAAGGGAAATCTACATCTCTTCTTTTGTCAGAAATTTGAGCCAAGTCCTTTTTATAACTCATGATTTCGGAATGTCGTGAAAGCTCATTCCAAACTTCTCCTGGGACAAGGAAATTATGAAAAAGTTTTTCGATCAAATTAAACTCCCCAATCAGAATCAAAGAAATTATAGGGCCAGTATCAGCTATTAAAAGCATATTATATTGAGTTCAATAAATTGATTTCTTTTTCAGCATCAGTTTCATCAAGCAGGCTAATTGGAATTTTGTATTCTGAAAGAAGTTTCTCAAAATCGAATCGATGTAATCCAGCCAGGCTTGCCGCTCTTGCAAGGCTTATTTTCCCGAAATAATACATGCTAATCGCAGCCCACTTTTTCATATCTATTCCAAATTCTTGAGGCGATTGATTTAAGGATAAAAGTAGCTCGGTAGTGACAGGTATGTGTATTGTGGTATTTTTCATTTCAAATAAAATTAATTCTTATTCCAGAATGTCAACTTATAAATATTCATACTTCAAAAGTACAAAAAATGACGATAAGAGTGACCCATGCAAAATTGCAGTGCGATGACTTTTTTTCCATTAATAATGCTAATCTCGAAAAAGTCTTGTTATTTTGTTTGACTTGAATGAAGACAAAAAAAAATATCGCTCGATGAGAGGCTGCGCGCTTGTGATTCTTTTTTTTCTGTTGATGGTCCCTCATTTTGGGATGTCGCAGATTCAGCGAAAAACTTTCCAGGGTTTTCTGGTTGGTATGAATGTAGGGTTGAATTCGAGCCAAATGAAAATTGACAGCTTTGTGGTGTATCCTGCCCTGCTGCCCGATTTTGGATTAAATGTCGAGAAACCTGTCACGAAAAACTTTTCCTTCCGGTTTGCTACAGGCTATGCCCGAAGAGGGTCTAATTCGAGCGACGGGCTGTTTGAATACCGCAACGATTATTTCGATATGCAATTGCAGGCACGCATCAGAGCTGGCAATTATGTGAAGTTCCACCTGGGTTTCCAGCGATCGGGTATGATTGGTTCGTATGTAAAAGTCTACAGCAGTTATTATTTCACCGATTACCGATGGGACAAAACAACCGGCTTTACCGACCAGTACGAATGGCAGGTGGGTATATCGGTGGCCATTGTCAAAGCCATGGATCTTGAAATTCAGTACAGGTTGCCAGCCGCAAGCCACGATTATAGCACCTTTCAGTTTTCGGTAAATATTTACATCAGCGAATTGAAGAGAAATAGAAACCTGAATAAATTTACTTCGATGTCTGAGGCTAAGGCCGATCCTTTTGCTGTAGAAAAGCTGGTTCTACACCGGCAGGAAATTGAAATTATTCCTTCCGAAGTTTTCAGTTTTACCAATTTAGAAGAGCTGGTTTTGGATGGGAACAAGATTTCGGTCTTGCCACCTGAGATTGGTAATCTCACCAACTTGAAAATCCTATCGCTGCAATACAACCAATTAAAAGCACTACCACCTGAAATAGGTAAGCTTACAAATCTGGAAGAGTTACGCCTGCAAAGGAATCAACTCGATTCTCTGCCAAAGGAGATAGGCAATCTATCCAGCTTGCGATTTTTATATATCGGCAAAAACAACCTGAAGGAACTGCCTGAGCAACTTGGCTTGCTCGAAAACCTGATTGAACTTGATGTGGCACAAAGTGGTGTGATGCTTACTATTCCCGGATCGTTGCAAAATTTGCAAAGGTTGGAGAAACTATATATCGACAAAACCACTATATTGCCATACAATATTGTAGGATTTAATCGACGATTGCAAATAATCTCTAAATAGGACTGCCCATGAAAACAAAAAAACAGATAGTTGAAAATTGGTTGCCACGATATACCGGCCTTCCTCTTGACCAAATTGGCCAATACATCTTGTTGACCAATTTCGATCAGTATGTAGAATTATTTGCCGAAAATTTTGATCTTCCAATTAATGGTGCCGACAGGGCGATGCCCAACTGTACCGCCAATGGGATCACGATTATCAATTTTGGGATGGGCAGCCCCAATGCAGCAACCATAATGGATTTATTAAGCGCGATTCATCCAAAGGCTGTGCTTTTTCTTGGCAAATGCGGCGGTTTGAAAAAGAAAAATAAGGTGGGCGACCTGATCCTTCCCATTGCCGCCATCCGCAACGATGGAACCTCAAATGACTACCTGCCCCCCGAAATACCTGCACTCCCGGCATTTAGCCTGCAACGGGCAGTTTCCACAACCATTCGCGATCGTGGACGGGATTACTGGACAGGAACAGTTCTTACCACCAACAAACGGGTTTGGGAGTACGACGAGCGTTTTAAACGATACCTGGAAAAGTCGCGCGCCATGGCCATCGACATGGAAACGGCTACCATTTTCATTGTTGGGTTCCATAACGAAATACCAAGTGGGGCATTGCTTCTGGTTTCCGATCAACCCATGATTTCGACCGGGATAAAAACAGTTGAAAGCGACAGTAAGGTAAACCGCGACTTTGTGGAGGAACATTTGAGAATTGGAGTCCAAGCACTGACCGAGCTTAGAGACAATAAACTTTCGGTGAAACACCTGCATTTTTAAGGTTTCATCTTTGCGGGATCCTGTCGTGTGTCAAAAATATCAGTTATAAAAATGTAATTGCCTATTATTCTGTATATAATTTTATAATTGGTTTCAATAATTCTACGATGCCCTAATTTTAAATGCTCAAGATATGGTTCTATTTAACCAATAAAAGGATTGTATTTGAGGGTTTCTGCTGCATTTAATATCCCATCTCTTACACTCATTAATTTCTCCTACGAAACATTAGGAGACAAAAATTCTAAAGCCTCTTCTAGGCTGTAAAGTGCTTGTTCCGTATATACCAACTTCATCTGCCTATATGATTTGTTCTTTGAAGAATTTCTTCTTTTGTAAAAGTTCTACCTGCAATAATATCTGCTTCAGATTTTTTAGCCCTCTCAGATAATTTTAGCCTCAATCTTGGATTTATCGTAGTTTCCTGAAGAAATATATATATTTCCTGGAGTATTTTCATATCATCTTGTTCATCAATCAATTTTTGTAGCTTTGATTTTATTTCAATTGTCTCCATTTTTCAAGCGTTTTGACTTTACACAAAGGTACAAAAAACTTCGCATGATCTTTTTTCTTTGCTTTTTGTATCTTCGGAACTTGAAACAGGGAAAAAGATATCTGAATAACTGAATTGACACACATGACTTTAGAGCAAATTATAGCCGATATCCGCAAGAAAATATACAAGCCCATTTACTTTTTGATGGGCGATGAAAACTATTACATCGATCGCCTCACCGAATTTATCTTGCAAAATGTGCTGGACGAATCCGAAAAGGCTTTCAACGAGCATGTCTACTACGGCAAGGATGTAACTGCCGGCGACATCGACAACCTGGCCCGCCGTTACCCGATGATGGCCAACCATCAGGTAATTGTGATCAAGGAAGCGCAGAACGTGAAGAAGATCGAAGATTTGGAATATTATGCCCGGAACCCACTAAAGTCAACCATCCTGGTCATCAATTACAAATACAAGAGCCTGGCAAAAAATAAAAAGCTGTACAAGGAAATCGAAAAAAACGGGTTGATTTTCGAGTCGAAAAAGCTGTACGAAAATCAGGTGCCCGAATGGATTGTCACCTACCTGAAACGAAAAAAATGCACAATCGATCCTCCGGCAGCTTTACTTCTGACCGAGAACCTGGGCAGCGATCTGTCGAAAATTGCCAACGAACTCGACAAGCTGGTCATTACCCTGCCACAGGGCCAGACCAAAATCACATCGGCTCTCATCGAAAAAAACATTGGCATCAGCAAAGACTTCAATAATTTTGAGTTGCAAAAAGCCCTGGGCAAAAAAGAAATCCTTAAGGCCAACCGCATTGTCAATTATTTCGGCGACAACCAAAAAGACAACCCTTTCATCCTCACCATAACATCGCTATACAGCTATTTCACCAAGGTGCTGCTGTATTATTACGTGACTGATAAATCGCCCCGCAACCTGGCTTCCGTGCTAAAGATCAATCCCTACTTTGTGAATGATTATCAAGTAGCCGCCCGGAATTATTCAGCCAAAAAGGTAGTCGATGTGATTTCCCTCCTACGTGAATACGACCTGAAAGCAAAAGGTGTAAACGCCAACCAGGTGCCCCCAAGTGAATTGCTGAAGGAAATGACGTACAGGATTTTGCATTAAAAAATTCAAAGTTTTATTTACATTTGTCACGAGTAAAATAATGTACTTCCTATAAATACTTTCGAAGCAATGAAAAAATTAGTTCTCCTTCTGTTATTGTCAGTAGCGATATTCGATTTTGCTTACTGCCAAACAGTAAACTCAGTCAAGTCAAATAATAAAACTTTTATCGAAAACAAAGGTCAATGGCCAGAAAATGTAGTTTTTTTGACCAGGCAAAATAATTTCAATGCATGGTTTGTTGAAGATGGTATAATCTACGACTTTTTTAAAGTTGAATCCTCTAATGTAAAGAGCAAACCTTTTTTTGTTGAAGACCACCAAAATAATTCAAGAAAATATGGGCATGTCGTTAAAATGAAATTCGGTAATTGTAAAGATGAAAAAAAGCTTGATATTTCAGGCAATGATAAGCTTTCAACCTATTACAATTATTTTATTGGGAACGATCAAGCAAAATGGGCATCTCGTGTAGGATTATTCAGTGAAATTCAAACTCAAAATTTATATGAGTACATTAATTTACGTCACTATTTTACAAATGAGGGTCTTAGATACGATTTCATCGTAAACCCAGGCGGAGATATTTCAGATATTGAAATTTCATTTGAAGGTGCAGATGATCTAAAATTGAATGACAGGGGTGAATTAGAAATCTTTACATCATTGGGTATTGTGAAGCATTGCAAACTTGTTGCCTTCCAGAAAATTGATGAAATGAATGTGGAAGTTCCGGTTAGCTTTGAATTGAAAGATTCCAAAATAATTACTTTTAGTGCTGAATCGTATGATAAAAGTAAGCCTTTAATTATTGATCCATTAGTAGTTTGTAGTTTTTTTGGTGGATGGTTTTTCGATTGGGCAGATGATATTATTTTTGATAATAATAGTAATGTTATCATTGGTGGTTCGACCCAATCCAATGACTTTCCAATTAGTCTTGGTGCGTATAGCGACTCAATTAATGGTGATAAAGATCTCATAATTTCAAAATTTACTTCAAATATTGACACTTTGCTGTTTTCAACATTTCTTGGAGCAAGCAATGGTTTTGAATACTTTGAAGAAATAATCTCTGATAGTTTCAATAACACAATTATTTGTGGCAATACATCAGGGAGTGATTTTCCAACAACAAGTGGGGCTTATGATGAAATAAGGGATGGTTCAAGTGATGGTTTCATAGCAAAAATAAATACCTCAGGTGACAGCTTACTAAATTCTACACTTTTGGGAGGAGATGCATCAGATGTAAGTTTTAGTATTTCAATTGGTACTATGGGTGACTTTGTTGTTACGGGCGGTACAACATCGCTTGATCTGGCATGTACTTCTAATGCTTATGATAACAGCTATAATGAGAATGGGGATGTGTTTATTGCAAGATTTGATTCTGAGCTAACAACCTTACTATATTGCACATACTTAGGTGGTTCAAAACTAGACGCAGGTCTTTTTATTGACTATTGCGGTAATGACACATATATTATTACCGGCTCAACAAAGTACTCAGATTTTCCTACAACTCCGGGCAGTTTTAGTACACCCTTTTGCGATGATCAAAATATCTTTGTCAGTAAAATATCTGGTGATTCATTGATATTCTCAACCTATTTTGGGGGTGGAAGTGATGATGAACTCCTTTCTTCTACAATTGACTTGAACGGTGATGTTATCGTAGCAGGCAAAACAATATCCTTTAATTATCCAACATCTAATGGATGTTTTGATAGCATTCATTCCAATTTAAGAGATGGTTTCATTAGTAAATTAGCATCTGACGGTACATATCTTAAGTTCTCAACCTTTATTGGAGGTGATGATATAGATGAAGTTACCTCTGTTACCACTGATACAGAAAATAATATATATTTTACAGGGTCCACAGAAAGCCCTGATATTTTCATTCCAAGCAATAATTGCTACGACTCCATTTATAATGGGAATTTAGATGTAATTATTGGAACAATTGACACTTCGGGAAACAACTTATTATACGCATCGTTCTTAGGTAAAAGCGAATCTGAATGGGGGTATGGAATTGCTTTACATGAAGATAAATATCTATTCTTGACTGGAGTCACATACTCGGTCGATTTTCCTGTTACTTCGGGAGTTATTGATACAAGTTTAAATGGATCGTTTGATATTTTTCTCTTTAAAATGAACCTCCCTTTTGTAAAGGAAGTGGTTACACAACCTTCATGTTATGGGGAAACAGATGCTGCAATTAATTTGACATTTACCGGAGGGACCAGTCCTTATGTTATTCAATGGGATAATGGGGCTACTGATCAATTTCTTGATAGTTTACCTCCTGGGAACTATAATGTAACTATTATTGATGCAGAACAACTATCCACCGAAATTTCAATTGATGTAATTGAACCGGATTTATTTACTGTCGCAGCCAATTATGATCCTATCCATTGCAATGGCGATTCTACTCTTGTTACTTTTAATTTCACAGGTGGAACTCCACCTTATTCATATCCTCATGATACAATTCTCTGGGCTGGCTCGCATGTTTTTTCCTTTGTCGATTCCAGAGGGTGTGAGGCTATGATAAGTTTTGTAATAAATGATCCACCTGTTTTGGAATTTACTTCATTAATTATGGATGCGTCTGCACCATCTGTGCCTGATGGAAGTATTAATATTACAGTTTCGGGAGGGATTACTCCATACTCCTATAATTGGTTCAATGGTTCGCAAACAGAAGATATTGAAAATCTTGTGCCAAGTGAATATTATGTCACTATTACTGATTTTCTAAATTGCCAGCTAATTGAATCTTTTACAGTCAATTATTTTATTGGTTTGCCGGAATTGGAAGAACAGCATGTTTCATTAATGTGCTACCCAAATCCATTTTCAGAAAAGACAACTGTTTCTTTTACCTTATCCCGGTCTGCAAATATTGAATTGGCTTTATTCAATATCTTGGGTGAGAAAATTCAAATACTATGGGAAGGTTATTCTAATCAAGGAGAGCATTCTTTTGAATTTCGAAGCGGTGACTTTAGTTCAGGTACGTATCTTATAAAGCTGGAAACTAACAATAGCTATTCAAGAAATATGAAAATTGCTATTATTGAAAAATAAAATCTAACCGGCATTATTATTCAAAAGAAGTACTTGAAATATTTCCCTCCTCCGCGAATACGACCTAAAAGCCAAAGGGGTAAACGCAAACCAAGTGCCTCCTGGAGAATTGTTGAAGGAGATGACGTATAGGATTTTGCATTAAGAAAAAAATAATTAGTACTTTTTCCTTGTGGGATTTTGGCGGTTGTCGTAAAAGTTCGGCAAGATCTGCCTTTTTCGACCAAAATATTTCTAAAGCCATTTTGCATGTTTGCTTTTCATCTTTGTATGTGAAATCAGATTGGCAGGATCGTGGGATTCACTCTCGATCAACGACAACTCTTCTTGTTCTTCCATTGAAAGCCCCGACCACAATTGACCTTCCTTAGATTCTACAGTACGGTCCAATAAGTTGTAAAATCTATGTAAGAGATTGTCGTTGTTGATGGTATCAATCAATTTATGCAGGTTTGTTCTAAGTTCAAGTGTGTTCATTTGTTTTGTCTTTTGTACAAAGATATTTCTTTCTTTCGTTTGCTAGATTTTGATTCCATCCTCGTCAATACCCCCTCTTTTTTTATCTTTGCTGATTGAAAAGCAAATTTTAAAACAAGCACCTGTGTCTACTGAAATAGTGAAAACCCCGTTGATGAAGCAATACAATGCGATCAAAGCAAAGCATCCCGATGCAATATTGCTGTTCCGTGTTGGCGATTTTTACGAAACCTTTTCGAAGGATGCCATAAAAACATCGGAGATTTTGGGCATTACCCTCACACGGCGGGCAAACGGCGCGGCTTCCTATATCGAGCTGGCCGGGTTTCCCTATCATGCCATTGATACCTACCTTCCCAAACTGGTGAGGGCAGGGCAGAGGGTGGCAATTTGCGAACAACTGGAAGACCCCAAACTGACCAAAAAGATCGTTAAACGCGGAGTGACCGAGTTGGTGACTCCCGGTGTTTCGATGAACGACAATGTGTTGGAACACCGCGAAAATAATTTCCTGGCCAGCATCCACCTTGAGAAACAAGTAGCTGGCGTTGCTTTTATGGATATTTCGACAGGCGAATTTATGGTGGCCCAGGGGAGTTTTGAATATGTCGATAAACTAGTCCAGAGCTTTCAACCCAAAGAAGTGCTTTACGAACGGAGCCAGCGACAACGCATCCAGGAATTGTTCGGCACAAAACTTTACATTTACGGCATCGAGGACTGGGCCTTTCAGGAAGATTCGGCCCACGACCGTTTACTGAAACAGTTTCAGACCCAATCGCTAAAAGGGTTTGGGGTTGAAAAACTACCGTATGGAGTACAGGCTGCAGGGGCTATCCTTCACTACTTGGACTTGACACAGCATGATCGTACCGGCCATATCACCTCACTGAGCCGGATTGAAGAAGACCGATATGTCTGGTTAGACAAATTTACCATCCGCAATTTAGAATTGTTTTTCTCCTATAACGAAGGAGCCAAAACCCTCATCGAAGTACTCGATAAGAGCATCTCGCCCATGGGATCTCGCTTATTGAAACGTTGGATGGCACTGCCTTTGAAGGATGTGAAGCCCATCCAGGACCGGCTCGAAATGGTGGATTATTTTCTTTCTTCTGCGGATATAAAAGAATTGCTCGAATCGGAGATCAAACAAATTGGCGATCTGGAGCGGATCATCTCCAAAGTGGCAGTTGGCCGTATTTCGCCCCGCGAGGTGGTTCAGCTTAAAGTGGCACTAAAAGCCATCGAACCCATCAAGCAAAGTTGTGAGGCATCGGGCAATCCCAGCCTGATGGCCATTGCAGAGCAATTAAATCTTTGCCTCAGTGTCCGCAACCGTATCGAAAAGGAAATTGCAGAAGACCCACCCGCGCAATTGGTAAAAGGAAAAGTGATCGCATCGGGTGTTTCCGAAGAGCTTGACGAACTACGGAAGTTGGCTTATTCTGGAAAAGACTTTCTGAAACAGATTCAGGAAAGGGAGATTTTAAGGACTGGGATTCCTTCCTTAAAAATCAGTTTCAATAATGTGTTCGGCTATTATATCGAAGTTCGGAACACCCACAAAGACAAGGTTCCCGAGGAATGGATCAGGAAACAAACCCTGGTGAGTGCCGAGCGATATATTACAGAGGAATTGAAAGTATACGAAGAAAAAATACTGGGTGCCGAAGAAAAAATTTTGGCTCTCGAAACCCGACTCTTTAACGATTTGGTTTTTAGCCTGGTTGATTTTATCCCACCGATCCAACTAAATGCATCACTGATTGCCCGGCTCGACTGCCTTCTTTCCTTTGCCACTATTTCGCTGGCCAACAACTATGTAAAACCCGAGATTAACGATACGCACATCATCGACATAAAACAGGGCCGCCACCCGGTTATAGAAAAGCAACTGGCCCTGGGCGAAGAATACATCCCCAACGATGTATATCTCGACAACGAAAAGCAACAGATCATCATGATTACCGGGCCAAACATGGCCGGTAAATCAGCCCTGTTGCGGCAAACCGCCCTCATCACGCTTATGGCGCAGATGGGTTGTTTTGTCCCTGCGGAATCGGTGAAACTGGGCTTGGTGGATAAAATATTTACCCGCGTGGGTGCCTCAGACAATATCTCGCTGGGCGAATCCACCTTTATGGTCGAGATGAACGAGGCCGCCAGCATCCTGAACAACCTCTCGTCGCGAAGCCTGATTCTATTGGATGAACTGGGCCGTGGCACCAGCACTTATGATGGTATTTCCATTGCCTGGGCCATTGCCGAATACATCCACGAACACCCACACGCCCGTGCAAAAACCCTGTTTGCCACGCACTACCACGAGTTGAACGAGATGGAGAAATCTTTCGGGCGCATCAAAAACTACAATGTGTCGGTGAAAGAAATAGACCGGAAAATTATTTTTCTGCGGAAACTGGTAAAGGGAGGAAGCGAGCATAGTTTTGGTATCCATGTGGCTAAAATGGCCGGGATGCCTGCCTCTGTGGTACAACGTGCCGAGAAAATACTCGAAGAACTGGAACGTCACCAGGACAAGCACGAACTAAGCAAGCCAGTGGATCAGTTGGGCAAAAAACGCGAAGGTTTGCAGCTAAGTTTTTTTCAGTTGGACGACCCTGTGCTTACCCAAATCCGCGACGAAATAATGAGCCTTGACATAAACAACCTGACACCCGTGCAGGCACTTTATAAGTTAAACGAGATAAAGAAGTTGATTGGATTGAAATAGAGGTTTCGTGTCCCGTGTTTCGTGTCTTGGGTCTGCCTTCCAAAGCCATGGCGTAGGATGTTACCACAAAATAATAGAAATAAATATTAGCTCGAAAGCTTTCCAAATCTCTGATAAAATTGCACATTTGGAAAGGTTTCAGATTAAATAGTAAAAATTAAAAAGCCTGAAAGCTTTCCAAATCTCTAATATTGTCGTACATTTGGAAAGATTTCAAATCAGCATATATGTATTATAACAATATATATCAATATGTTAATAGGCAGGTCAGGTGAAATAAAAATCATGGATGAGATGCTACATAGCAATTCATCCGAATTGATTGCGATTTACGGTCGGCGCAGGGTCGGAAAAACTTTTTTGATAAGGGAGATTTATCAGAAACATATCGTGTTTGAACTGATCGGATTGTACAAAGGAAGCAAGAAAGATCAGCTCAAAAATTTCAATGCTCAACTAAAACTTTCGTCGAAGCGGTTTGAAAACTCTGATACCCCAAACGATTGGTTCAAGGCTTTTGAATTGCTCAAAGATTATCTGAACGGGCTAAAGAGCCAAAAAAAGAAGGTAATCTTTATTGATGAGTTTCCTTGGATTGCCACAAGCCGCTCGAAGTTCCTGATGGTTTTCGAGCATTTCTGGAATTCGTATTGTACAAAAAGAAATGATTTGGTTGTGATGGTATGTGGTTCTGCCGCATCGTTTATGGTGAACAAAATCATTAAAAACAAAGGGGGTTTGCACAACCGCTTGTCACACAAAATAAGGCTGATGCCTTTTACTTTGCACGAAACAGAAGTGTTCCTGAAAAGTAAAAACATTCTTCTGAGCCATTTCGATATCCTCCAACTTTACATGATAATAGGCGGGGTACCGCACTATCTCAACAATATAAAAAAAGGCGAGAGTGTGGCCCAGAATATCGATCGTTTGTGTTTCGAGGGCAATGGTGCTTTGGTCGATGAATTTACCGAAGTGTTTAAGTCGCTGTTCGAGAACTCCGAGGTACACGAGCAAATTGTGAGGGAGTTATCAAAAATTAAAAAAGGGGTGACACGCAAAGAATTACTCGACCTTTGCAAGATGGGCAGCGGGGGCGTTTTCACGAAAACCCTGGATGAATTGACCGAATCGGGCTTTGTGACCCAATACCAGCCTTTTGGAAAACGAAAGAAGGATTCCCTTTTTAGGTTATCTGACGAGTATTCCCTGTTTTTCCTCAAATTTATGGAACCAAACCTGGGGCAGGGAGCCGGAACCTGGGCCAAAATGTTTCCCAAACAAAGCTATAAAACCTGGTGTGGATTGATGTTTGAAACCGTTTGCTTAAAACATATTGAACAAATAAAGAAGGAATTGGGAGTGGCCAAAATCTATTCCATCAATTCGAGCTGGCGTAATGAAAATGCCCAAGTAGATCTGATTATTGACAGAGACGATGGGATTATTAACCTGTGTGAGATGAAGTTTTACAACGGTCTGTTTACCATCAATAAACCAGAATATGAAATCATCAGGAACAAGCTACTTCAATTCAGACAGGGCACATCAACCCGAAAAAATGTATTTGTTACCATGATCACCACGTATGGGGTGGCGGAAAATGCCAATAGCCTTGAGCTTGTCACCAATTATTTTACAATGGACTGTTTGTTTGAGCCATAAGGCAATAATATTTTATCACTAAACAAACACCCTTGTCAATCACAAATTTTGCACACATATTCGACCTATTGTCGATTATCAATGCATAATTTGTTATATTTGTATTAGAAATAATAATGTTAAAGATGGAATTGAAACAGTTTGGTATAATTCCAATTGATTATAATACAATTGGCAACAGGTTATTTGCTTACAAATCGCCAAAAGATAAAGTGAGTAAACTTGAAAGATCGGGGCAATTAGTCCGCTTAAAAAAAGGATTATATGTTGTTTCTAGCGAAGTCTCAAATCAATCATTGTCGAACGAGCTAATCGCAAATCACCTGTATGGACCTTCTTACATTTCGCTGGAAAGTGCCTTGTCGTATCATGGTTTAATACCCGAGCGTGTTTATGGAATATCTTCGGTTACCTTTAGAAGAAAAAAGAGTTTCCTAACATCAATGGGCAATTTTGATTATTTTACAATTCCGGAAAAATATTTCCCAATAGGCATTTCACAGATTGTAGTTGAAAACAAATATGCCTTTCTAATGGCAAGTCCTGAAAAAGCACTTTGCGACTTGATAATTACGCGACCAGGAATCCGCTTTCAATCGGTTAAAGCGGTAAGGGAATTCTTGACACAAGATTTAAGGATTGATTTTGATGCGCATCAAAAGTGGGATGTTTCGATTGTTGATGAATGTGGGCAAAATGGATATAAGAAGGTAGAATTAAATTTGTTAAGTAAATTTCTGAAAAATGAGTTCAATATTTGATCAAATGCTGTCTCGTTACGAGATTAGGACAAACGATGATAAACACAATGCCCTGCACGAGGTTATGCAACAAATTACCCTCGCAGGACTTTACCGGGCAGGCTTCTTTGATAAGGCCGCTTTTTATGGTGGTACCTGTCTTCGCATTTTCCATAATCTGGCCCGTTTCTCTTATCCAAAGTAAATCGTTATCCAAAGCATGTTTTCAAACAAAATTGATAATCAGTAATTTATCTCATTTACTTTTTAAAACAGCTTTGGATAACGATATTGATTATTTTGCAAAATTCTTCAGCCATACCTTAAGT
>JAIOYV010000012.1 GCA_021740905.1 Bacteroidales bacterium | reverse complement strand
GTTTCAACAAGGGGAAAGTCGAATTTTTTATACTTTTATGCAGTGGAATAAAGCCCATAATTTTTTTTAAAAGTTTGCGCTTCAAAAATTGGAATTTTCGGGCTTTATTCCTATATTAATCTTTCGGACAGCTATGATCTGGTATTTAAAAATCACGAAATTAAACCTAAAAATTTAGATAGGGGCAATTCAAATCATAATCTTATTTAAAATACACTCAATTTTTGTTGAAGGCGATTGATTGATTATCGATTGAAATTATTGACCTATATTTGGCTTTGAAAAATCAAAATACGAATGATGAGATATTTTTCTTTCTATTCCAGCATCCTGATCCTAACTTTTGTTTTATTTATCCCAACAGAATATTCTTACGGCCAACCCAGGAAAGTATTAAAGCTAAACGATGGCTGGCAATTTATGCTTGCCGATAGGCAAATTGAGGAGATCAGCCTATTTGATACTTCATGGCAAGATGTAGTAATTCCGCATACCTGGAACAACAAAGACATTCAATCTGGTGAAGAAGTGCATTATGGGACTGGCTGGTATAAAAAGGAAATGAATGTTGAAAATAGTCCGTCAGGAACACAATATTTTCTACGTTTTGATGGGGTTGGGCAATATGCCGAAGTATATGTAAACAACAAATATGTTGGCGAGCATTTGGGAAGCTATTCTGCCTTTGTTTTTAACATCACCAATTTCATTGAAAAAGAGAAGGTCAATACCATTTTGGTTAAAGTGAATAACGAACTAAACAATTCATACCCCAAGGACAATTTCCTGTTTGGGATTTATGGCGGCATTTATCGTGATGTTTCCTTAATTACGACAAGCGATGTCCATGTTGCACTAAGCGATCATGCTTCATCGGGAGTTTACATTGAACAAGAAAAGGTGGGGATCGAAAATGCTGAATTAAAGATTACTTGTTTGCTAAAAAATGAGGTTTCCTATAAAAGGCAGTTAATTGTTATGCATATACTTTATTCAAAAGAGCATAATAAAGTAGCTGAAATTGATCAAGATACTTTAATTTATCCGGGCGGATTAATCTCCGTAGAAACAACTCTCAATATTAAAAATCCTCATTTATGGGATGGTAAAAAGGATCCCTATCTCTATACTATAAAGACACAATTAATTGAAGATGGCGAGTTAAGGGATGAAGTTATCCAAGCCATTGGAATCAGGTCTTGTTCCATCGACCCCGAAAAAGGATTTATGCTCAATAGCGAACCTTACCGACTTTATGGGGTTTGCAGGCATCAGGAATGGAAGGATTTGGGTAACGCCCTTCTCCCAAAACATCATAAAAAAGATATGGAACTGATTAATGAACTGGGGGCAACATCTATTCGACTGGCGCATTATCAGCAAGCTGAATACATCTATGATTTGGCCGATTCGATGGGTATTTTGGTATGGGCTGAAATCCCTTTTGTAAATGGCTATAATGAAAATGCCGATGCGAATGCCCTCCAGCAACTCACCGAATTGATCAAACAAAACTATAACCACCCTTCCATTTTTGTGTGGGGCCTGCATAATGAAGTGATCAAGGGAGATGTAATCCAGCCTGCCGTAAACCTGACAAACGTATTGCATAATTTGGCAAAGACGCTCGATCCTCAAAGATATACGGTGTCTGTAAGCAATATCTGGTGGGTGTTCGATCATCCCATCCATGAGTTGACCGACCTTCAAGGGTATAATCAATACACCGGCTGGTATGGTGGAAAACCAACAGAGTTGGGCAAGTGGATCAACAATTATCACACTAAAAAGCCAGACGTACGGTTTTCCATTTCGGAATATGGGGCAGGAGGAAACATTGCCCACCAAACCAATGACATTTTATCTGTACCCGACCCCAAAGGTCAATTTTTCCCGGAAACTTATCAGACCTACTATCACGAAGAAACCTGGGCAGCAATAGAAAAAGCTCCTTTTATCTGGGCTTCCTATATCTGGAATATGTTCGACTTTTCGGTGCCCGAATGGGACAGGGGAGGAGTAAAGGGCTTAAATCATAAGGGTTTGGTGACTTATGACAGGACTACTAAAAAAGATGCCTTTTATTGGTACAAAGCCAATTGGTCGGAAGAGCCAGTTCTATATTTCGCGGGCAGAAGAAACAACACCTCGGACACTACCGTTTGCAGATTCAAGGCTTATTGTAATTTTGGTGTACCCGAGCTTTTCATTAATGGAAAGAGTTATGGATTGTTGAAAAAAGAGATCAATGATGTTCATTTTGTGAGCGATGAGATTTCATTGCAAAAAGGACAAAATATTATTGAAATTAAGGCGCAGTACAAAGATGAAGAAATGCGTGACACGTTTTTTATAGAAGTGAGCGAGTAATTGTGGCTTATGATGTTGCACCTATTTAACTTCTATTTATTATCTTTGAATTTGAAATGATTCGAAAAAAGCATATCCAGAAATGACCGAAAAGGAATTACAGGAATATTTGACCAAACGTTTTCCCACTGAAAATGAGAGATGCGAATGGAAACAATGTTCTAATTTAAAACACTTTGTTCGTGGGAAGGAGGGTGAAGATATTATCTCATACATTTCGGCCATCTCAAATATGGGAGGTGGTTTCCTGATAATTGGCGTTCAGGATAAAAGTCTTACCATAACAGGGATTCAGGATTTCTCCAATTACGATAAGGAGAACATCAAAAAGTCATTATTCGATAGTTGCATCAACCTAAATACCGAGCAACTAGATATTGAAGAGCTTACTTGCGATGATACCCACAAAACGGTTTGGGTATTTTCCATTCCAAAGCACCAAAAACGTTTACCTGTTTATGCCCATAAAAAAGCATGGCAAAGAGTTGGTGATAGCCTTATGATAATGAAGCCCTCGCGAATGGAAGCCATTCTTTCCGAACCTTTGCGAGTTGATGATTGGAGTGCCGGGATTATCCCTGATGCTACAATTGATGATTTGGACGAAGAAGCCATTTCAAAGGCCAGGATCGAGTTTGTTAAGAGGAATCCGAAATACAAAGATGAAGTTGAATCGTGGGAAAATGATAAATTCCTGGACAAAGCCAAGTTGACCATTAAAGGAAAAATTACCCGTACAGCTATGATTTTGCTTGGCAAGGAGGAGGAAGAACATTTCCTGGGTTCGAGCGTAAAAATTCGTTGGAACCTTAAAACGGTTGATAATCAGGATAAGGATTACGAAATCTTCTCTATTCCTCTTTTGCTCACAGTGGATCAGGTTTTAGCCAAAATAAGAAACCTTAAATACCGGTATCTGCGCGACAATACTTTATTCCCTGATGAATTTCTCCGATACGAACCTTTTAACATTCGCGAGCCTTTACACAATGCTATAGCCCATCAGGACTATACCAAAGCTGCCCGTATTAATGTAGTCGAGTTTGAAGACGACCATCTTGTGTTTTCGAACTACGGTAATTTTCTGCCCGAATCAGTCGAAAATGTTGTGCTAAAGGATACACCCGAAGAACAATACCGTAATTCCTTTTTGGTTGAAGCCATGAAAAACCTTGACATGATCGAAACCCAGGGAGGCGGGATACGCAAGTTATTTGATTTTCAACGCCAGCGATTTTTTCCAATGCCCGAGTACGATTTGTCTGATGGAAAAGTGAAAGTCAGCATCATCGGTAAAATCCTTGACGAGGAGTTTGCCCGTATCCTTATTCACAACCCGGAGATTACGATAGAAGAAATCCTGATGCTCGATAAGGTTCAAAAAAGAAAAATATTGTTGGATCAAGAATTCAACTATTTGAAGAAAAAGGAATTTGTGGAAGGCCGGAAACCAAATATTTATTTATCTCACAAGGTAGTTGAGCCAACCGAAAATGACGACCTGAAAGCTGAATACATCTGCAACAAAGGGTTTGACGATGAATATTGCAAAGATTTGATTGTTGAATATTTAACTAAATGGAAGGTGGCATCGAGAAAGCAAATTGAGCATTTGTTGTGGGATAAGCTGTCGGATGTATTGGACGAAAAAAACAAAAAAAATAAGGTACAGAACTTATTACAAAGCCTTAGAAGAGGAAATATTATTAAGCTTGATATAGGTAAGAAATGGATTTTATGTTGATGAGAAAAACTTATACGAACTTATACGAACTTATACCAACTTATACGAACTATTTTCTTACATGGCTGAATTTCAGAACATAAGGTTGTTGTAATTTATACGAACTCAGTTGAATTAATATGCGTTTAGACGAACTTAGACAAATTTAGACGAATTTAGGTAATATAGAATATGAATCTCACTGATTATCAAACTCTAATATATTTTGAATTTAGACGAACTCACACCATTATTTAGACGAACTACTTTTATCCCGATGAATATCAGAATTTAAGTATCAAAAAATTTATACGAACTTGATCCATCAAATAAATCGCATGGAAATTATAAACCCAATCTATTTTACCGACCGAAAACAATGGCGTGCCTGGCTCTGGGAAAACTTCGACAAGGAAAAAGAAGTCTGGTTGATTTACCCTCACAAAGATACTGGCAAAGCCCGCATCCTTTACAACGATGCAGTGGAAGAAGCCCTCTGTTTTGGGTGGATCGACAGCACCATAAAATCATACAACGAAGTAAACAGTGCGCAACGTTTTACCCCTCGAAGGCCGAAAAGCACCTTTTCGCAACCCAACAAGGAAAGGCTGAAATGGTTGGCCAAACACAATATGTTGTACCCTACCATTGAGGATTCAATCAAAGATATTCTCGAAGAGGAATATGTTTTTCCTGATGATATTATTGCTGCCATAGCAAAGGATAAGAAGGCATGGGCGAATTTTATAAAGTTTCCCGAAGCCTACAGGCGCATCCGTGTGGCTTATATCGAAGCTTCGCGAAACAGTATGGAGCACTTCAATAAAAGATTGGCCCATTTCATTAAATCCACCAGGGAGAACAAACTTGTACCGGGGTTTGGAGGAATCGAAAAATATTATTTTTAGGTACAATGTAAATGGAACTCAAACTACAACCATATTATCTTTTGCTCTTTAGCATAGCTTTCCTATTCTGCACTGTTATTGGTACTGTTACTCACGAGTTTGGGCATATTGTAGTTGCAAAATTTCTTGGTTACGAAACCACATTGCATTATAGTAGCATGAGTTATGATAAGGTAGATCGTAACGCAGAGCTAATCCCAATTTATACAGAATACCGATACGAGATTGAAAATGACTTGCAGTTTCCCAGAAAAAAAGAATATGAATCAATCATCAAAAAAATTTATTTAACCGATCCATTATTGATTAAAATGGGCGGTCCGTTTCAAACTATTTTGACTGGGCTAATTGGATTATTGATGCTTTATTTCAGAAAGGAAAAGATTAAAAAAAACGGTTTCAAGCTATTTGACTGGATTGCAGTATTTCTTTCTTTGTTCTGGTTAAGAGAGGTTTTTAACTTAGTTATGTCAATCTCCTCGGGTATTTTTGATGGAAGCTATTTCGGTGGGGACGAAGCAAAAATTTCGAAAATACTCGAAATACCCACAGGTACGATTCCCATTATTTTGGGAGTTTTAGGATTACTTGTATCCTTATACATTGTTTTCAAAGTAATCCCAAAGGAGAAACGATTTGATTTTATTATAGCCGGATTTATTGGTGGGATAAGTGGCTATATTCTTTGGATGAATATTATTGGACCCAGGATCCTGCCATAAATAATGAAAAATGCCTTTAGTTATTTTAATAGTTTTTCATAGTAATATTATATCGGGACAGGCCTCACACCATTACAATCTATCCACCGCTCATCACACCATCACTCCAATACTCCACAACTCCAATTTTTTACCCTACTTTTGTAAAAATTTATTTATGAATTCATTTGAAGATTTGAATCTCTCGAAACAACTGTACAATGCAATTGCGGATCTGGGATTTGAGAAGCCAACACCTATTCAATTTGAGGCTTGCCCGGTGGTTCTTTCAGGCAAGGATGTAGTGGGGATAGCGCAAACCGGCACGGGGAAAACCCTGGCCTATATGCTTCCCATTCTAAAAGACCTCAAATTTTCAAGGCAACTAAATCCACGGGTTCTTATATTGGTGCCGACCCGCGAGCTGGTTTTGCAAGTGGTCGAACACGTTAAAAGTCTTACAACTTACATGAACACCCGCGTTCTTGGTGTGTATGGCGGAACCAACATCAATACCCAAAAACAGGCTGTTGCCGGGGGCTGCGATATTCTGGCAGCTACACCTGGCCGGTTGTACGACTTAGCTCTTACCGGTGTACTCAAATTGAAAGACATTAAAAAACTGGTGATCGACGAAGTGGATGTAATGCTGGAATTGGGCTTTCGATATCAGTTGACAAATATTTTCGAACTGTTGCCAGAACGCAGACAGAACATCATGTTTTCGGCAACTATGACCGAAGAGGTCGATGCATTAATTGATGACACCTTTATTTCTCCTGTCAAGATTTCGATTGCCCTCAGTGGAACACCCTTGCATAATATTGCCCAGCAATGCTATAATGTGCCAAACTTTTACACCAAAGTAAATTTGTTATCCCACCTTCTTCGCGACAGAGATGAATATCATAAAGTCCTGGTTTTTGTCTCGGGTAAAAAATATGCCGATCGGTTGTTCGAAGCCTTGGAAGAGCGATATGGGCCGGAAACTTGTGTGATCCATTCCAACAAATCACAGAACTACAGGTTCCGGTCAATACAGCAATTCGACGAAGGTGCAAACCGGATATTGGTCACTACCGATGTAATGGCCCGTGGAATTGATCTCGATAAAATCTCCCATGTCATCAATTTCGATACTCCCGCTTATCCTGAAAACTATATGCACAGGATTGGTCGTACTGGCCGGGCCGAAGAGAAGGGAAAAACCATCCTGTTTTATACACCCAAAGAAGAGGAGGCAAAATTAGCGATCGAGATATTGATGGATTATGAAATCCCGGTCGTTGAATTTCCCGAAGAAGTGGAGATTTCAAAACAATTGACCCCCGAAGAGCGGCCACGGAACATTGAGATCAGTGGCAAAATACGACGTACTCAGGATGATGAACGCGGCCCGGCATTTCATGAGAAAAAACTAAAAAACACAAAGTTCAATCAAGGTGGATCTTATCTCAGAAAGATGAAGACCTATAAAAAACCACAAAAAAGAGGCGACAAAATTGCCAATTTGCGATCGAAGAAAAATAAATAAATAAAGTATTTTTACCCAGGAAATTAGAAAGTTAAAACTCATTTAATAAACACTGTCATGGCAAAATCACAGGATGCGAAGAAGAATGTAAAAAAGGAAGCCACAAAATCGGCTAAGGAAAAGAAAGAAGAAAAAAGAGAGAAGAAGGCAAAGCGGAAATAGTCTATTTTCTTATCGTAAAAAAGGTCTTGTTGGTAAAGCTCCCTATTAGATTATACTTATTTTCGCTTGTAAATAACGAAAAATGAGATGGCTGATATAAAAGCAAACAAACGGACACTAATCCGGTGGAAAATTTACATCGACCGGGCAAGGATGTACATTGGGTACATTCAATTTATAATGATAGGCTTTGTGTTTATCGAAGCCTACCGCAACACCACCATTGGCAATCTGATCTTCGACAATATTTGGATTTCCATTCCCATTGTGTTTATCCTGTTCATCACCTTGTCCTTAATAATAGGGCGGCTCGATACAGTACATGGCCTCCGCGAAGAGGAGCTTCGGAACGTAACCACTTCGAATCCGGTGATGCGCGATATTCAAGCAAGTTTGGAAGAGATAAAGGAGGAGTTGAAAGGAATGAAAAATCAGAATCAGGACAACCGATAAGCTGTCTTTCTTGAATATAAAATCTAAGCTTTGCAACTTTCCATGTCTTTACCTAACTTTGGGGAAAAATATCAAAATGATTGCAGTAAACGGAACGTATGAAAATGGAATTGTCCGCCTTGGAAAAAAGATAAAATTTAAAAGCCCAAGAAAAGTGGTTGTGACTTTTTTAGAGGATGAAGTGCAAGATGATCCTAAGAGACTTTCAGTACAAGATTTCTCATTTTTAAAAGCACGGGAGAAATCGAAAAAATTAAAAAGCTCATTGTCAGATGCCATAATTGAAGAAAGAAAAGCAGAGCTATGAAAATATTTCTGGATACACAGTATTTTGATACAAAATTATTAATAAGAATCGGATGAGCTTTGACAGCTTTTTAAGGATAATTTTATATATTATTTGTTCGAAATATAAAACATTATTAATTTAGATACGTTTTTTGAATCAAATTCATTTTATGGAATACTTAAATCATAAGATAACTGAAGCTGTTTGTGCTTTTCGATTTGACCCATCAAAGAATTCTTGGGACTGGACAAGCTATGCAGAATTTTATAAATTGATTAAAGAGAAAGGATTCATTAAACGAAATGAAATCAAGCCCATTCAATTAAGCTTCCATTTTAAACCAAACGAAGCACCCAAGAATCCCGATTTGGTTGAGGGTGAAACACAAATGGTATTCAAAAACAACAAAGAAGATAGAGCCATCTTAATATCAAACAATTACATTTCTTTTCACACAATAGGTAATTATCCAGGATGGGATGTTTTTTCCAATGAATTCATTTCAAATATTATCACAAGTTACTTTGATTTAGGATATGGTAATGGACTAGACAATGCACAAATGATCTATATTAATAATTTTGATCTTAAGGCCGACAAAAAACTATCAAATTATTTAACATTTGTTCCCGACATGGATCACTTTGGAGAAGGTGATGAAGTTTCTCACATGTTTCAAAGTGCATATCAAATTGCACCAAATAAAAGGTTGCAGCTAAAGACCATTCTTAATGTAATTAATCCAGAGAGAATTAAAAAGGTTTTGCTGGAATGTAATTGCATTGCTTTTAATACATTAAAGCATGAAATTAATTGGTCTGAATTAGCTAACGATGCTCATCATAATGCAAAAAATGCTTTTATTAATATTACCACTCCTTATTTTAAAAATCTTATAAAATGATAATTGCTGCGAATATAGGTACAGATATTAATCTCCATCAGTTTAATCCTTCAATCACATTGGTGGATTGTACAAAAGGTAAAGAATATGAATTTCCAGACCCGAATAATTACTTTTTATTTCCAGAAGCTGGAAACCAATATAAGATTACCCAAAACTCATCCTTATTACTGTTTCCACATAATAAACATCTGGAACAACTTTTTGTAATTGATAATAATAATATTTCTATTCATTATTTATCGAAGGAATTATTCAAAGGAAGCATACCTATTGATGGTATTGCAAAGGAAGCACTTGAATTGGCAATAAAAAAATCTGGAAAATCTCATCCTATAATGAAAAATCGGCTTTAGGCAATATTATTATGGAATTCTCGATAGATGAAATAAATAGATTATTACCCCCTGAATTAGCACCACAAAAGAAAAATAGGTTAAGGGAGGGATTGAAACAATTCATACATCAGAATACTGAAAATGATAAGTTTTATACTGAGTTTTATTTATCTAATTCTAATTCATATTTTTTACAAGGTGATTTAATTAAGGAATTAAGATTTCCAGTTTTCAATTCGGAAACAAAAATGTATAACAAGGAGTACTTTGATGCCTTGTTATTATCAAATACATGTGATGTTTTTGAAACACATAAAAGGAATATTCCCAAAAAAGTAATTGTAGCCAAAGTCATCACATTAAATGCTTTTATAGAAAGTATGAATGAACTGGAAGTGGAAAATGCAGCCGAGATCTTAACAAAAATCAAAAACCAGCAATATTCGAATGTATTTTATCTACCACCAACCAAAACCAGCGTGGAGTATGTTGCATATTTGGATGATATTTCAATTATTGAAAATTCTGAGTTAATCCTTCTCAAAGAAGACATACATGACAATAGAATTGAATCAATGGATTTGTTTGGTTATTATTTATTTATTTTTAAATTATCATTTCATTTATGTAGACTTCCAGAGGATGCAAATAGATAAAATTTTTATTTGTGATGGGAAAATAATAACAATTCACTAGAAAATTTGACGGTACAACCTTATTAGCCTTGATTTTCATTTGATATATAAAATTCCATTTCTTTTTTGCCCGATTTTTTTACAAGGACACGACACTTCCCTCACCATTCCCTCTCCAACATCACGCTAACACTACCAATCCGCCCGCCCATTGGGGGGTTCATCTTACGTACTTTGATGGTGGCTTTGCGCACTTCCGGAAAATTCTGAAACACCACATCCAACAAGCGCTTGCATATATTTTCGAGAAGAAAGGATTTTTGGGTCATCTCGTGTTTTATCAAACGATACACTTTTTGGTAATCCACAGCATCCTTCAGTGAATCGCTCTCGGCAGGTTTGGTGCAATCGACATCCAGCGAAATATCGACCAAAAACTTGTTGCCCACAATTTGTTCTTCTTTGAAATGCCCGTGAAAGGCATAAAACTCCATATCCTCGATCTGTATCAATCCCATTTTTCGTTTATCTAATTATGTCGTTTTTATTTTGAATCCAACCATATTCTTTATAATCCCACACTTCATCCAATTTTCCACTATACCATGCCGACTGAGACCTGAAGACTGAAGACTGAAATCTGCCCACACCGTCTGCCATCTTCCGACTGTGAACTGCCGACTGCCGACTGCCCTCCTACACTATAGCTTCGGAGGATAAACCGACTGAAACTACTGCACAATAATCTGTTTCGAGTAATTCAATCCTTCACCGGTGGCCCTTATCAAATAAGCACCGGGAGCGAGGCTGTTCAATTGGATTGTTTCGGTAGCCGAATTCTCAATCCAGCTAATTTTCGAGTAGATTTTGCGGCCAGTGAAATCGAGTAAGAGAATTTCAATCTCACCCGTGTATCCGCTCACATCAACATATATATTGTCGTGCGCAGGGTTGGGGAACACCTGGATAATTTGTTCATCTTCCGTTGAATGGATCGAAATACTTTCGGCTAAGACAAATGCCTGGTGTATCTTGTAGCCAAAATCAGGCTCAAACATCTTTAATGTAACTCCGTTCATCTTTTTAAAGCGCAGGTGACCGGTACCCTGATCGGAATAGAAATAGTAATATAAACCATCGTGCCCTGTGTCGTAAAACTCAAAAGTGTAACAACCAGGGGGCAGGTTTAGTGTGTCGTTGTAGGTTGTGTCTGCCACGGCAGTGTACCGGCTGGCTACGATATTCCCATTGATGTCCTTTATTTCATAGTAATTGTCCTCGGGAAAATGATTTGTAATGTACATGATAATAAAATTATCGTTGTACACCGGGGGGATTTCAAACTTAGTTCGGTAATAATCGTTATCGGCATATTGGTCGATGCCATTGTTGGGGGTCGAAACACTTACTTCAAAGACATTATCGCCATTCCCAAGCCAGAATTCCACACCGGGGACAGGGAGGTTGACAATTTCTTTTTGCATAAACTCTAGGTACCCGGTCCAGGTATATTGTTGGCTCAGGCCCCCGGACACTTTATAGGTAAATACAAGGCTTGTTATGGGTGTGGCCCCGGAATTTCGGATGACCACTTCTGCCCCGTCGCAAACCGGGTTTTTGCGCGATTGGTAGCCAAATAGGTTAGGGCTTATCACATCTACAATCTCAGCATCGAGGGTGAAGTTGGGTGCTCCGTATTGAAACAAGTGCATAGCCATCACATAATTTCCGTTTCCCATTCCAGGGTTGAATGAAGGCACATCCGATATTTCATAATCTACATCAACAGATGAACCGGTCACATAATCGGTAATCTCGAACTCATATTCTTTCACTTTGTCGCCAGGGCACCAACCTTCGCGCGAACCAGGCCATGTTCCGCCTTGGGGATAAACCGGGTTTTGGGCGCAATCGTAGGTTTCCCAAATATGCCATTCACTTACCGTATCGGAGTTTACCATAAGGTAGTGTGTGTTGTCCCACCACTCGCAACAATGGGGATAACTTCCTGTAGAGGTATTATGCCCATGTCCGGTCAACCGGGTTTTCATTTTAAAAGTGGATGCTAGAGGATTCAATGCAACGGTTTTGTTTTTCATCGCATCGTCGTTGTCCAGTGCCTTGTAGCTTTTCGATCCCATTTGCCCCCAGGGGCGTGTCAGTTCCACAAAGTCGCGGGGAGGGGTTCCTTCAATCATAATGAACTTCACATCCAACAACTCCTGTTGGTTCCCTGCCGAGATGTCTACGCCATCATTCAAAAGGAAGGCATAATCCGTCACGTCATAGAGCCAGGTAAAACCATTTGGGCCGAGTGTAAGACCAATCCCATAAGGGGTAATGAAACGACCAATCTCGTAGCGGTCGATTACTTCGAAAGGCTCGCCATAATACGAAATTGTCGAGTTGATGTATTGATCTGCAGGAGCGAAGTAGTTTGAATCGATCACTTGGTTGGCCGGATTGTACACATACTGCCAACCAGCCAGAAAAACCCAACTTGTATCCATAGGCGTAAATTCATTATTCCCAACGGTATATTCTACTACCGACATTGGGCTGACACAAGAGGTATCAACAGAAACCGTTGAATCTATATGAGAAAGATATTCGCCCTGCACAAAAATAATATTGGGCAACATGTTGTTGCTTGTGGAATTCATTCGGAGTTGATCTCCAGGCAAAGTGCCCCATTGTGGTGCCCCCATCAATACTGCATTGCTTCCTACACCTGACAAATCTTCTGCCATATAACCTGCACCCTCATCGAAATAAATGGATGCCAGTAGGTTGGCAGCAAAAGGATGGCTGGGATCGATCTTCCGGTTCATGTACTCCTGAATAATAGTATCGGGCAGTTCTTTGCTGAAAATGGTAAACTCGTCGATATAGCCATCGTAAAACGTGGTATTATCGCCATTTGCACCAATATTGAATTTTGTAATCCCTGTCATTGTTTTGGTTTTGCCCGATTCCTCGTACCAAAGTTGACCATTCAGATAAATGCGCATAAAGCCAGTGGTAGCATTTTTTGTCATCGCCCAGTGATTCCATTGTCCGGCATATTGGCTGGTATCGGCAGCTTTGTAAATCCTGTCGTAATTCGATCCGGTGTTTCCTGCATCCCAATATACATTACCATTGCCCCAGGGCAGGTGCGAATTTAATACTCTTTGGTTACTTGCATTTCTCGCCTCAAAAATATGATCGCTTTGAGGTTGAATAGCGGGGTCGCCATATTGCCAGAATGTAATTGTGATTTCATTGTCGATAAGACCGGCCATGCTGTCGATATCAACACTCACATACTTTTGTCCATCTATTTTGATGAAATGATCCGATTCGCTTGTGTAAACGCAGGATGTGTTTGTGCCCGCTGCACCATAGATCAATATCGGTCCCAATTGATATTTGCCAGTAAAGCTTAGTTCAACCAAAATCCCGGAAACCCCGTCCCAATTGAAAGCTTGTTTAAAGTTGAAAGTTTGCCAGTCGGATGGATCAATATCGGTATCTTTTTTATACACCTCGGTGAGGCCTGAATTGTCAAATCCATTCTCGGTAGTGTTTATTGTATCATTTTTTAGTTTGATGGTCAGGTTGGGGATATGTTGAGCACTGCCTTCAAATTTTAATTTTAGCATATCAATTTCTCCGGGCAACATGCCAGTTTGCAACAAATCAGCTGCACTATAATAAAACTGGACCCTGCCTTCAGGCTCGGACCCAAAGCCGGGTAAAGGAAAAATAGTTGGGGAGCTTCCTATGCTGAAATTCGATTCGCCGACAATGGAATCGACCACGAGGTATTGCTGGTATTCCTGATTGACAATATAAGGCCATTCCGTTGTGTACGCTATTGTATCCCAAACGGTATTCACCATTTTATACCTGGGATGCTCATATAGGGTGGAATCCAATTCACCCGTATGATCATACACATAAGTGTAAGTGAGATAATCCCATTCACCACAATCGAACTGATCATGCGTAGTGGCGGCATCGCATTTTAGTGTATATTCCATCAACACTTTGCGGTAGTTGTGGGTCGAATCGGGAAACTGGAAAACGCCTCTCCGTGTGGTGATGGAATCGAAGGTGAAAGTTTGAACAACCAGTGTGTCCTGGGCAATTATCAATTGGACGAACAGAATTATAGTAAAAGTGAATAAAATCTTTTTCATAGAATATCTCCTTGAATTTCTTCAATATTAAATTAATGGGGTAAAATTACATATAATGCCACAAAGCACCACGGAGTTTAAACTCACAAAATACAGTTAAAAGCTGAATTCGTATTTACTTTATTCGTACAAAGTGAGGTTTTGAGGCAATCCGACCGATTCACTTGGCTTATCGAAATGGCCAAGAAGTTATCGAGGAACAATCCTCAATCGACATGCCTAAGCTAATTCGCTAGTCTTTCATTGTGAATAACAGATTTTTTTAATGGTTAAGCTCGCAGCTTTTCCCTTTCCTTTTCTTATATTTGATCTCTCTAAAAAACTGACTATGAAAAAGTATTCCGATATGCTGGCAAAAATTGCCACTGTCTATCAACTACCAGGCATCCTTCCTGCGTGGCAAAGGGAAAACAAGAAAATTGTGTTCACAAACGGATGCTTTGACCTCATCCACCGGGGCCATGTGGATTACCTCTCCAAAGCTGCGAGCCTGGGCGATGTGTTGGTTGTGGGACTAAACACCGATGCATCGGTGCAAAGGCTAAAAGGAATGACCCGCCCTATCCAGGACGAACAGAGCCGGGCCATGATCATGGCTTCTTTTTTCTTTGTCGACCTGGTGGTTTTTTTTGATGACGACACTCCCTACGAACTCATCAAGCGGATCCAGCCCGACATTTTGGTGAAAGGCAGCGACTACCACCCCGAAGACATTGTGGGCTACGATATCCTGATGGCCAAACACGGACACATAAAAACCATCAGTTTTGTGGAAGGATTTTCCACATCAAACATAATTAACAAGATTAAAATGGAGGATTAAAAAATGAAAAGATTACTAATCAATGTATTGATGATTGCATTACTTGCGGGGATTATTTCCTGCGAACAAAAAAGCCAGTCAAAGGAAGCAACAACTCCTATGAGTGAACAGGACAAGGCTCTGTTTGTTTTGGCTGCGAATTATTTCCAACCTATCCCCGATAGTGCTTCGAATGTTGACAACCCATATCTGGCCGAAAAAATAGAACTTGGGAGGATGCTCTATTTTGACACCCGCCTGTCGTTGAGCAACTCGATAAGTTGTAATTCGTGCCACAATCTTTCCACCTATGGTGTAGACAATAACTCGTTGTCGGTTGGGTTTGCCGGACAACTTGGCACTCGCAACTCGCCGACCGTGTTGAACGCTGCCCTGCATTTCTCGCAGTTCTGGGATGGCCGTGCCAAAGACGTGGAGGAGCAAGCCACCGGCCCAGTAATGAACCCGGTGGAGATGGCCATGCCCCATGAAGAAATTGCTGTAGAACGCATTGCCAGCATTCCCGAATATCAAGATCGTTTTAAGCTGGCATTTCCAGACGAAGACCAGCCTCTCACCCTAATCAACATTGGCAAAGCCATTGGTGCTTTCGAGAGGCTTTTGCTGACACCTGGCCCTTTCGATTCTTATTTGAAAGGCGATGCTGCCGCCCTAAACGAGAAAGAAAAGAAGGGCCTGGATTTGTTTATCCGAACAGGTTGTATTATCTGTCACACCGGGCCGGCATTGGGAGCACGTAACTTTCAAAAGTTTGGCCACCAGGTTGAACCTTACTGGGACTATACAGGTAGCGAAAAACCCGATGAAGGATTGTTTGGTGTGACCGGCAACGAGGCCGACAAATTCAAATTCAAGGTGCCAGGCTTGTTGAATATTGCCAGGACCTACCCATATTTTCACGATGGCTCGGTATGGGATTTACGCGAGGCCAACCGGATTATTGCAAAAACCCAGTTGAAAAAAGATTTAACAGAGGAAGAGCTTGACCTGATTACGGCCTGGATGCAGTCACTTACAGGCACAATTCCAGCGGATGCACTTCAGTTGCCGGTGTTGCCACCTTCGACCAATAAGACACCGAAGCCGCAGATGAGTTTGTGACACGATCAAATATGATTTAAGAACAAGGATTAATCCTAAAACTATTCCTTTTGTCATTATGAGTGTAGGGAGAAATCTGTTACTATTCCGGTAGCCCCTCAAAATATGGAGACACATCTATGCTATTTTGGGAATATTTTCAACAAGAGTCATCCGATGACTTTTTAGACTGGATTCAAGTATGCCATTGAAGCGATGGAGTATTAGGAGGGTGGTTGGCCAAATGCTCTCCAATTCTCCATCACTCCATTACTCCAAATCCTACTATTTCACAGTAGGTGTACCCAATATATTTATGGCAGTATATTCCAGGTTCTCACTACCCAATATTCGTGTACACTGCCTGCACGTCATCATCTTCATCAATCTTGTCGATCAACTTGTCGATATCGATCATTTGTTCTTCTGTGAATTCTACCGGGGAAGTTGGGAATCGCTGTAAGTTGGCTTTTTTGATATCGATTTTTAGGTCCTCGAAGGCTTTCGATAGATTCCCAAAACTGGTATAGCTGCCGTAAGCATAAACAGTGTCTTCATCTACCTCAATTTCTTCGAGACCGGCATCGATCAATTCTAGTTCAAGGCTTTCGACATCAATCTCCTCGGTTTTCTCGAACTCAAATACGGCCTGTCGGGTAAACATAAATTCCAGGGATCCGGTGGGTACGAGCGATCCGCCAACCTTTGTGAAATAGGATTTTATATTAGCTACCGTACGATTCGTATTGTCAGTTGCACATTCAACAAAAATCAATACCCCATGAGGACCTTTGCCTTCGTAATTGATTTCGGTAAAGGTTGCAGCATCTTTTCCTGCAGCTCGCTTGATGGCCGAATCGATATTGTCTTTGGGCATGTTTTGCGCCTTGGCATTTTGTATGGCCGTCCGCAAAGTGGAATTCATGTCAGGATCGGGGCCTCCCTCTTTGGCAGCCATTGTTATGGCTTTTCCCAATCGGGGGAATAATGTTGACATCTTTCCCCATCTCTTCATCTTAGAAGCCTTGCGGTATTCAAAAGCTCTTCCCATTTCTATTTCGATTAAATTTGTTTTTACTTTTTTTGCGGCGCAAAAGTAAGAAGGAAAATGGAAATGATTTGATTTTTTTACATCAGGATAGAGCTTATTCGATAATCAATTTTGCACTATTGCTTAGTTGATTGTTGTCCAGTTTGATAAAATATATCCCTGGCTGAATTCCATTTATGTCCAGTTTGATTTTTTCTGATGTGGTGGAAATATTTTCCTGATGGACAACTCTGCCACTGGAATCAAAAATTTTTACCATGAGATCATCTGTCAATTGCCCGTTCAATTGGATCGAGACCTCTTCATTAGCCGGATTTGGATATATCAAGAATCCTTGTGAGTTTGGGGCCTTCGAAATGGACGTTGTTCCCATGGCCAGTTTCATTACAAATAATTTCTGATTGGTAAAATCAGCATCAATAGTAAGGTCATCAAACTGTGCGGGTTGGTTTGTCAACCCGCTTATGTAGATATTGCCGTTGTTGTCTGTCTGAATATCATGAAGGTAAAGCCCAAGTCCTCCTTTAAAGAGTTTTGAACCGGTAACTTGCCCATCTTTCGAAACAAAAAGCAATGCTGGCGTTCCTTCGGAATAAGCAAAATTGACGGTGTCTGTTATGGAATGACCACCCGGCCAAATTGTGCTATCGCCTAAAAACTCACCTAATACAACAAAATCCTCCTCATATTGTGCTATGGCCTGATTGCGGGCCACTTGGAAATTTCCATTCCCATTATCATTGGGAGTATCCAAAACCCAATTAATTGTACCCATTGAATCGAGGGCTGCCAGATAAAAATCGGCCCCTCCGTAACAGGGGAGCAAGGGCCCCGGGATACTATCATTGCCCATCAATGTATGAGTGTAGAGGCTTCCGCACATTAGGTTCAAATTATCCGATCCGGATAATACATTGTTGTGCACACAGGTAACATCCACGTATTGAAAAAACCAGGAAATGCTGTCCGATCCTTTCAACTGAACCATAAAACCATTGTAGCCTGACATGGTTGGAATTACATGGCCATTTACGCTGGCGTTGGCATTGATGCACGACCCACTAATCTGAAAATTGCCATTTTTATCCAGATGTAAATCTTCAACAAATCCAAAGTTATCCAGTAAAATAGAATCAATGGGCTGGTTTGCCGAATTGTATGTGAGGATATGTTCATCAAAGGTGCTAAAATCTGTTTTGATTAATGCGTATTGTCCATTTTCCATTGTTGTTGAACCATTTAACCAATCACTGCCAAAATCCTTGGAATATAGAATTTCTCCCAATGAATTCAGAATTGACACAAAGTGATGATTTTGAGGAACCGTAAAACTATCCTGGTTCGACAAGATCAAAGTGTCGTAATACATTCCGGTTACCAGCAAGTTGCCATTGTCCCATGCGGTGGCTTTTTGCACTGAAGCTTTTCCGCCCCATTCGATGGTTGGGAAAAGCAAGCTTCCATTATCATCGAAACGGGAAATGCTAATATGGCCCAGAAATTCCGAACCATACGACATTTTAAATTGCTTGATGCCTATAAAATAATATCCCCCCAGATTATCGGGCACAAGATGGGAATTGACCATGGTAGGGTTCAAGGTGTTGCCGATTGGAAATTCCTCAATCCATTGTGGAGATTGAGAAAAGGAGGGTATCGTAAGGATTAAAATTTCTGCGATTACAATGATTTGAAATATCTGTTTCATGCCTAAAAATTTTATTTTATAACATTTAATTGCTGAAATGGTTTGTTCAATTGGATAGACGCAATAAAATACCATTTGGGAATGACAACCCCTTATGATTTTGGCAATTTCGAGTATTATTCTAAATAATGGAAGTGGTATTTAATTGGCATTGGGTCATGCTTTACAGTAGGTTAAGCCTATCTCGAATTCATGGGTTTCAAAATTAGTTCTAAAATTAGTAAGCGGCTTTTGGGTACTAATTTCGATTGATTTATGGGATACCGCCCAGCTGTATTTTGCCAAGTGACCCCCGTTGACTCCAAGTTACCCTGTCACTATTTCAGCTGGCTCTGCAAGTTGGGGCCAAAGATGAAAAAATGGATATCACCTTCCCTAATCGCTGCTCCCCTGCCGCACGTGACGACCAAATTATTTTTCGTTGAGCCATAATTCTACTTCCGATTCAACAAATTCTTCCGTATAAAATTCCCCATTCCGGATTTGCGCCTGTGCTTCCTTGATTTGTGCCTTTTGCTCCGCACTTGTTTGATAGATTTTGCTTTCTGATTTTCTTTCAAGAAGGTCTCTTAAATTATTTAAAAGTGAAAAATCATCAATCGCAGCAATTCTGAGAAACAGGAAGTTTTTCAATTCCAAAGTTGTCATAATTTCATTTTCTTGACCCAAATTTATAAAAATCGAAGAAGTATTTTAAACAGAATACTTGATTATAACCAAATATCTCGATATGATCGAGCTAAATTTTGATTATGAACCAAAATAATATCTTAATGATGGTTTGGTTAAGTTGTTTAATTTTGCCTGCCAATTTAAAAGATTTGGCATTTGGTTTTACTTCATGTCTGAAGACAAATAGGAAACCTTGGTGAACTAAAGTACAACTTATAGCAAAGACAATTTCAAATTGGAAACAAACAACATAAAACAAAACCTCCTCAACGAAATTTCAAAGACCAAGAAGTTAATAGAGGAATATAAGGATTTGACCAAACCCATTGCGCCTGATGTAGCAATTGGGCGAATTTCGCGCATGGATGCCATCAACAATAAAAGCGTAATAGAGGCTTCGCTGCGGCAGGCTGAAGAAAAATTAAAAAACCTGGAGCGGGTGTTTTCTCAATTGGGGACACCCGATTTTGGCCTTTGCCTAAAATGCAAAAGGGAAATCCCTATAGGAAGGATATTGTTCAGGCCCGAAAGCCTATATTGTGTAACCTGTGCTAATTAGCTTATCACTGGAGTATGATTGACAGGGTATTTGCCATAGGGGATATTCACGGGTGCTATGATGCGCTCCGAACTTTGATTGAGAAGAAATTTGAACTTACAAAAAACGATAAACTCATTTTGCTTGGGGACTATATTAACAAGGGACAAAAAAGCAAAGAGGTAGTTGATTACATTTTGGAACTGCAATACGAGGGTTTTGATGTAGTAGCCTTGATGGGCAATCACGAAGCGATGCTCTTGGAATCGCGAAATAAAAAGATCCATTTAGAGCGGTGGTTGCAAAGTGGGGGTACAGAAACATTGAAAAGCTTTGGCATAAAATCGCTGAAGGATATGGATCGCAAGTATATTCAATTCTTCAAGAATCTACTTTTCTATTATAAGTATTCAGACTTTCTGTTTGTTCACGCCGGGTTTAACGACACTTTAAAGAAACCATTCGAAGAGAAATATTCGATGGTTTGGCGATGCAGGGATAAGTATTCGCATCCCAAGTTGAAAAACAAAATCATTGTTCATGGCCATTGCCCGATAACAGTTGCCAACTGCATTAATCGGGTACGGACCAATTATCCGGTAATCGATCTCGATACAGGTTGTGTATATGCCGACAGGCTTGGATTTGGAAGGCTTACTGGTATTGAAGTAAATTCCATGAAATTGTTTTTTGTGTAGGTTTTGTTCTTTTGGAAACACCTTTCTCTTCTTTCTCTTCGTCTACAAGATGAACTATTGTTATAATAAGAATTGAAATGACACAGATACTGCAAATAACATCAGGAAATGGTCCGGTCGAAAGCACCTGGGTAGTAGCCCAAATCCTAAAAATCTTGATGGATGAAGCCAGGGGGAAAGGAATTGAGACCACCGTGTTGCACCGTGAAGAAGGGGAAGAAAACGGCGCCCTCCTTTCGGCAAGCATACAATTGGAGGCCGCACATCTGGATGAATTCGTAAAAAGCTGGGCTGGGACAGTACAATGGAATGGAGAAAGTCAGCTCAAAAGAGATTTAAAAAGTAAAAGCTGGTTTGTTGGGATTCAAAAAATAGAACTTGCTGAGGAAGAATTTCAAATTAGTGAGAAAGATATTGCCTATCAGGCAATCCGTGCAAGTGGGCCGGGAGGCCAGCATGTAAACAAAGTAAGCACGGCCATTCGGGCAACACACACGCCAACAGGACTTTCGGTTGTGGCAAGCGATAGTCGTTCTCAAATTCAGAATAGGAAAAAAGCAAAAGAGCGGCTTTTAAACATGCTTAAAATAGAAACATTGAACAGGAAACAGGAGCACCTGAAATCAGTCCAGCATAATCAAAAATTAGATCGAGCAAATCCAGTACGAGTTTTCACGGGAAGCGATTTTAAACCCCCGATTGAAAACAAAAAATTCAAGTCCCAACGACAGACTTTGAAGAGCGAATTGCGAAAGCGATTGGCCGAGGATGAATAGGTTGGGATCAAAAGTTCAGCAGAAATAGATAGCTCTGTTTTTTTTAGTCAAAGTTCTCTGCTGAAGCAATTGAGTATCGGAGTGGTGGAGCAATGGATACGCATTTGCAAAATACTTCATGTATATGATAACGAATCAAAAGCTATTTCAAGTTGGCTCAACACATATTTGAACTTTCCAACTCAGAACTTCTAAGCTTTTACCCTCGAAGCTTCAGCACAGTAGGCCTGAGCTCCACGCACCTTTTAATGTTTCTAAATTAGAACATCCCGTTCTATATATTAATCAACATATCTATATTTGCCGACAATTTAAATAATAAGGATTCTAAATTAACTAATTAAATAACAAAAGATTATGTTTATATTAATGGTGGTTATCTTTGTTCTGGGTTACACTATGATTGCCCTTGAACATCCGTTGAAAATCGACAAAGCTGCCTCGGCCTTGTTGACAGGTACAATTCTTTGGGCTGTGTATGCCTTGAATCATGCTGGAATTCTCGACTTGGGATTAAGCCCTGCCTGGGAAATGGCGAAGGAAAAAGCCCATGATGTGCTTGAACTTATTAAACCAGGTGTTCAGGAAGGACATTTTAACAGAGCCTGGGATACAACAGTTGAAACAGGTCATAATATGATCCATTTTGTGGTCGAAGATTTGGAGCATCACCTTGTCGAAATTGCAGAAATCTTATTTTTCTTATTGGGAGCAATGACCATTGTTGAAACTGTCGATCAACACCAGGGTTTCAAACTGATTACAGATAAAATAACCACTACCAGCAAAGTAAAACTCCTTTGGATCCTTAGCTTTTTAACCTTCTTCATGTCTGCCGCTTTGGATAACCTTACAACCACAATTGTATTAGTTGCCCTGCTCCGAAAACTCATCGACGACAAACAAACCAAATGGTTCTTTGCCAGTATGGTAGTTCTGGCTGCGAATGCAGGGGGGGCATGGTCGCCCATTGGCGATGTAACCACCATTATGCTTTGGATCGGAGGCCAGATTACTGCCGGAAATATTATTATGATGGTTTTTCTCCCAAGTTTGGTGACTATGGTTGTACCGCTTGCTATTTTAAGTTTTACAATGAAGGGTACTATACAACGCCCCACAATGGAAAATGGTGAGGACAATGACTTCACTTCCCCTTTTGAACAAAGATTATTGCTGATCATGGGCGTATGTGCCTTGTTGTTTGTGCCGATTTTTAAAACAGTAACACATTTGCCCCCATACCTCGGCATGTTATTTGGCCTTGGAGTAATTTGGGTAACAACCGAAATCATGCATCGCAAAAAGCCTGTGGTTGATAAGAGAAAACTTACTGTTATTGGTATTCTTCGCAAAGTTGACGTGCCTACCATTTTCTTTTTCCTTGGTATCCTGACCGCTGTTGCGGCTTTACAATCAGCTGGACATCTTGCGGTTTTGGCTGGTTCACTCGATGATGTATTCCATAATATTTATATTATTAATATACTGATAGGTCTTTTGTCAGCCATCGTAGACAATGTTCCTCTGGTTGCCGGGGCAATGGGGATGTATCCGATTATGGATCCGGGCACTACCGGATTTTTGGCCGACTTCGTAGTCGATGGTGTATTCTGGGAATTCCTGGCCTATTGTGCCGGGACAGGTGGTAGTATCCTGATTATTGGATCAGCTGCCGGAGTAGCAGCAATGGGACTCGAAAAAATAGATTTTATATGGTACCTAAAGAAAATAAGTTTATTAGCACTGATTGGATACCTTGCTGGTGCTGCCACATATTATTTCCAAATGCAATTATTAGGACATTAGTGATAGGTTGAAAAAGCTGTTGATTTCTTTTTACGAAAACGGGATATACTATATCAAGGTGTATCCCGTTTTTTAATAACTTGCGCAAAATTAATTAATTGATTATGTCAGTGTTTACGCTATTACAGATTAACCTAAGTGATGGTACTGCCGGCGAAGAAGCCGGAGAAATTACTTTTTCGTTTATTGATTTGGCCATCAAGGGTGGCTGGATTATGATCCCAATCGGGGTACTCTCTATTATTGCTGTTTATATTTTTATTGAAAGGTATTTTGCCATAAAGAAAGCAGCCAAAGAGGATACCTCTTTTATGAACAACATCAAAGAGTACATCCTGGAAGGGAAAGTGGATTCGGCAGTAGCCTTGTGCAAATCGACCGAAAGCCCGGTTGCCAGGATGATGGAGAAAGGCATCAGCCGTTTGGGCCGATCGCTTGGCGATGTAAATGCCGCCATCGAAAACGTGGGGAAACTCGAAATTTCGAAGCTGGAAAAAGGCTTACCCACATTGGGGACGATTTCAGGTGGTGCTCCAATGATCGGTTTCCTTGGAACCGTAATCGGGATGATTGAGGCTTTCTACAACATGGCAAGTGCTGGTAACAACATTGATGTTTCCTTACTTTCGAGTGGTATTTACGTAGCTATGGTAACCACAGTAGCTGGGTTGACGGTTGGAATTATCGCCTACTTTGCCTATAATATTTTGGTTGCACGAGTAGAGAAAGTGGTAAACAAATTGGAAGCCCGCACCACCGAGTTTATGGATCTATTAAACGAGCCGGTTTAGGCATTAGGAAACTTAAAAAATTAAAAATGGCCTTACGATCAAGGAACAAAGTAAATGTCAGTTTTAGCATGTCGTCAATGACCGACATTGTTTTTCTTTTGCTGATCTTCTTCATGGTAACATCCACACTGATACATCCCAATGCCCTGAAATTGTTGCTCCCGCAGAGCAGCAACCAAACCAAGGCTAAGCCATTGACAACCGTGTCGATTACCGGCGATTTGAATTATTACATTGAAGGCAACCCGGTCGCTCTGAGTAATTTGGAGCGCGAATTGATCGATAAGATAGGAAACAACGAGGATGTGTACATCAGTTTACATGCTGATAAGACGGTCGACATCGAGCATGTGGTTAAAGTGATGAATATTGCCAAACGGAACAAATTCAAGATGATTTTGGCAACTAGCAAAGAATAGCTAATTTTTTATGGAATATATGCTTAACAGGCATCAAAGAAGGGAATTTGAAAAACGATAACAAATGAGTGACTTCTTTAAAGATAAACGGCGGGGAATAATTGGCACAGCAATTTTTCATATCATATTGTTGATATTGCTGATTGTACTAGGCTTCCATACTCCATTGCCTTTACCCGGAGAGGAGGGTATTCTTATCAATTTTGGATATGATGAAGCCGGGAGTGGCCAGGTGGAACCATCAAAACCCTCCACACCTGTTAAGCCTGTCAAAGAAGTGCAAACCACTCCTCCACCTGTTGAACAAACCCAAACTCCGGCACCCGAAGAAGCTAAAGAAGAAGTCCTTACCCAGGATTTTGAAAAGACAGTAGCTGTTGAATCAAAAAAGGAAACCAAGCCTAAGGTGAAAACCAAAGAAGAAATTGAGGCCGAGAATAAGATAAAGGAAGAAATTGAAAAGAAACGTCTGGCCGATCTGGAACAAAAGAGGATTGCAGAAGAAGAACGCAAAGCCAAAGAAGAAGAACAGCGAAAAATTGATGAAATAAACAACCGGTTCAAAAATACCTTTGGACAAGGAAAAAGCGATTCGGAAAACAAGAGCACCGGAGAAGGCGAAGGGACTTACAAAGGCAACCAGGGCAAAGAAACCGGATCGGTCGACAGCAAAAATCATGGTGAAGGAAAAGGGCTGGGCAACAAAGGGATCTCATTTAGCCTTGAAGGACGTACCAGCAAAATGCTACCGAAACCCGAAGACACCAGCCAAAAAGAAGGTGTGGTAGTTGTGGAGATTAGGGTGAATGGCAACGGCGATGTGATTTCTGCCAATCCCGGCGTAAAGGGTTCTACCACATTAGATGAATACCTTTGCGATGTAGCAAAGAAAGCCGCACTCAAAGCCAAATTCAGCGCAAAGCCCAATGCCCCAGATCAAATTGGGACAATTACCTATCATTTTGTGCTGGAATAGTTTAGACAGCTTGGATTTTTTCAACAAAGTTCAAAAGGATGATTAAAAATGTTTTCCTCGTAGTGGGATTTCTAATGATGGTATTGCTTGGCAGCAGCCAGTCTCTAACTCTGATAACCTACAACATCCGCTACAACAACCCCAACGATGGCGATAACCGGTGGGAAACCCGCAAGAACGATTTGGCAGACCAAGTAAAATTCTACGAGCCTGATATACTTGGGATACAGGAAGGCTTGCACCAACAGGTGATATTTCTTGATAGTTGCCTTACCGATTATGGCTGGGTTGGCGTGGGCCGCGACGATGGAAAAACAAAGGGCGAATATTCGGCTATCTTTTACAATAAGTCGACTATTAGCCTTTTTGAGGAAGCACATACTTTTTGGCTTTCCGAAACTCCCGATAAAATATCAGTAGGCTGGGATGCTTCTATGGAAAGGATATGTACTTACGCCCTTTTTCAAAACCTTCAAACCGGCGAACTGTTTTATGTTTTCAATACTCATTTCGACCATATTGGTAAAGAGGCTCAACAAAACAGTGCTTTACTTATTTTGAAAAAGATGAACGAAATTAATACCGGCAATCTATCGGTATTTCTTATGGGCGATTTTAATATGGAACCAAACGAAAAAGGTATTCGGTTTTTAGCCTCAGAAATGAATGATTCGAAAATCGTGGCAGACAAAGTAAATTTTGGACCCAATGCCACTTTCAATGGGTTCAACTTTCAAGAGGCTCCTACAAAACGGATCGATTATATTTTCACCTCAAGAAATGTCGCTGTTGAAAAATATGCTGTCCTCACCGACTCGAAACAGGGGAGATATTATTCCGATCATTTTGCGGTATTTGTGGAAATTCTACTTTGAGTGTTCGCGTTTTTATGGCATTTTTGGTATTCAACTTTTCGGAGTTGGCTCAACCTAAAATTCTGTTAGATGAAAATTCAGAAAGACGATATTACATTGAGACTCCTGCAACCCGCCGATGCAGGCCGGTTGGCAGAACTGGCCAATAACGAAAAAGTTAGCCGGAACCTGCGCGATGGTTTTCCTCATCCTTATACGAAACAAAACGCCATCGACTTTATCGAAATGTGCCTGTCGGGAAAACTCCAAACAGTATTTGCTATCGAATACATATCGGAATATGTAGGAAATATCAGCATACACCAGGAAAAGGATGTGTACCGTAAATCCGCTGAGATAGGCTACTTTATTGGAGAGCCATATTGGAACAAAGGCATCGCCACCCAAGCCGTTCAACTTATTTGTGAATGGGCTTTCGCCAACCTCGACATTGTCCGCATCCATACCGGGGTATTTGAGTTTAATCCTGCATCGTGTCGGGTACTCGAAAAATGTGGATTTAAAAAAGAAGGAGTATTTGAGAAATCGGTTTTCAAAATGGCTCAGTTGTGGGATGAGATTAGGTATGCACGTTTAAAGGAATAATGCTAATCCCTTTCGAGTGATAGACAAAATCCACCTTATCAATTTAAGGTTTTGAAATTACCTAGAACAATGTACCATGTAAATTGCATTTCACGGCAGTTAAATCCAATCCTATTATTTTGCAAAATGAACTACCGAAACTCAATTCGTAAAACCGCATTCTCTTACGAGTGCCCCAATACCACTATCCTGATTATTTTAAAATTCAGCACAAAGAACCTTGAGGTTTGCCAGAAAACTTCTTTCCGCCAAAATCTTGTCCATCTTGTGGGCATGGGAGGATATGCTTCCTCATAATAGCCTCTTCTTCTTGGTTTTTCCATTTTTCTTTCTGATTACGCAATCACAAAAATCCAAATATTTGCGCCTGCCTGCGCGAAGCCGCTTCGGTATAGGCAGGTTACTCAAATTTTTTAAGCCACTCAGTTACGCAAAGTAAAATCGAGTCTTAAAAAATTTGAAAGCCTTGATCTTTGAACTTTATTGACAGCTTTGGTTTCAGTATCTTATTATTCTTCATTATTGTTAGTCCACTTCATTGCTTGATAAAAAAGCTTCAAGAGCAAGCGTTACTCTGGCAATAGCCACCAGAGAGGATACCCCTTCGCCTTGTGCAAGAACATATAGTGCATCATCCACTTTAGCCAATGCCCGGCCAATCCGGGTTCTCCCATTGTATATTTGGTGCTCCGGCCCCATTCGGGGTATTTGTCCCAATCCTGGACAATGGGAAATACGGTCATGGTAGCCGCTGCCCCTTTAGTCATCCCATAGCCTGCCGATACAATGCAAGCTGCTCCCATTTTCGCCATCGAAGCCCGGTGTTTCAAATTATGCTCTCCGTATTTTACCAGGTTCACAATGTTAAGGGCAACCACTTTTCCCGATACCCCCGATGGCATTCCAGTACGTGGAGGGGCTGGAAAAATAGCCGTCCCGTTTTTGCTTTTCATGGGCTTGGATATGGAGTGGGGTGGTGCAAAAGCAATCCCTGGTGCAAAAATATTGGGGTATTTGGGGCTGCGATAAGTTTCGGGCCAGTCCGCAGCACTCCATTCTTCGAAAGGTTTTGCAGTATAATCAGCATCTACTTTGGTGAAACCATTGGGGGCAAATACATCCGAGGTAATGTCTTCATTGTTTTTGTTGAAGGCTTTCATTCCGGCCCCAGCGAAACCGGGGATCAACATGGCAAAATCGAATTTGATTGAATTCTCCTCACCATCCAAAGTTTCGTAAAAGGCCTCGCCGGGGTTTACATTCTTCACGCCAGCTCTTTTGATCCAGCGAATCCCATTTTCGGCCATAAACGACTCGGTGAATACTTTGGTGGAAGTGATATAACCGCCCTTTTTAATAAAAGCACCGCCCATCCCAAAATCACCCAGTTCGTATTCGTTCGAGATCCAGGTGAGTTCGGCCAGACGTTCGAGTTTTCTAGCCCTGATTTCGTAAGCAACATTTAAGATATATTCAAAAGCTGCACCCTGGCAGGTAGCCATTGGATGCCCTGTGCCGATCAGGAACCGTTGCTTTTCTCCGGCTTCCATCTTTGTAAAAGATTCCTGAAGTTTTTCCCAGGCATGTGCAGCATGATCGTAAGAACATACCGAAACTGTATTCTTGTCGGGGCCTAAGCCTGGGGTTGCCCCAAAATTCAACTTTGGCCCGGTGGCATTCACAAGGTAGTCGTAATCGATTTTTTCTGTTTCCCCTTTGCGCTCGGAGTCGGTGTATTCAATCGAAACAAAGCCCTTGTTTATTTCAGCATTTCCTTCGGGGTGGATTGAAACTGCCTTGGCTTGCTTGTAGACAATTTTCCATTTATCATACACTTTTTTCAGTTTAAAGCGAACCTGATCGATGTTCATCCGACCCACGCCAACCCAAATATTCGAGGGTATCCACTGGTAATAACTATTCGGCGAAACAACCACAACCTCGTGGTTTTTCCCCAACTTCTTTTTGATAAAGGCAGCAGCGGTGTGGCCCGAAATCCCTGCTCCTAAAACTACAATTTTTGCCATATTTTTGATATTTTACTTCGTATGCTATTTAGAATCAGTTTAGAATGATTAAAATAAATGATCCGAATTATATTTGTATTAAATTGAATCATAACAGACAAAGATCATATTTGGTTCAAAATCTTATTTTTGTTTTTCTTATATGCAAATATATCAATATAAAGATACAACCCTTGATAATGCAAACATGCTTTTGCATTATCATAAAACTGTATCTTATTTCAATTCATTTTCATTATTTTGTATGAAATTAAAATCTCAATGAAAAAAGGTTTGCCATCTAAATATTGTAATGACATCTTCAATTACGCAAGGATTGAAAGCCGGGAGGTCTTGATTGGGACTTTAAAACTTGGAGGGAATTCTCCTATCCGCATTCAGTCGATGACCGATACAAATACAATGGACACCCTTGCGACAGTTGAACAAAGCAAGCGGATTTTCGATGCAGGGGCCGACTTGGTGCGGATTACCGCCCCTGCTATCCGCGATGCAAAAAACCTTTCCCTAATCCGTGCTGAATTACACAGGCAGGGCTACTCCGGTCCCTTGGTGGCCGACATTCACTACAGCCCCAATGCCGCAGAGATGGCTGCCCAATATGTCGAAAAAGTGCGGATCAACCCGGGCAACTATATCGACAAGAACGCAAGCAACCGAGGCGATTTCAACGATGTTGAATATTCCGCCGAACTTGATAAAATCTATCACAACCTACGCCCGCTCATCCAGCAATGCAAAAACACCGCAACGGCAATTCGTATTGGCACCAACCACGGGTCGCTGTCGAACCGTATTTTGGCCCGATATGGCGATACGCCGAAAGGAATGGTTGAATCAACCCTTGAATTCCTGCGGATTTTTGCCCGTGAAAATTTCCATGATATTGTGCTTTCCTTAAAATCGTCGAATGTAGGTGTGATGGTACATGCCAACCGGCTATTGGTAAAACAAATGCAAGAAGAAGGTTTCAACTACCCCATTCATCTGGGCGTTACCGAAGCCGGCGAAGGGGAAGACGGGCGTATAAAATCGGCCGTTGGGATTGCCACTCTTTTGGTCGATGGGATAGGCGATACCATAAGGGTTTCGCTTACCGAAGCCCCGGAAAAGGAGATTCCCATAGCCCGGAAAATTGTGGATTACATCAACCTAAGAAAAGGAATTCAGCTTAGTGAAACCCCATCCATATCTGGATTTAATCCTTTTGAATGTAATCGAAGCGCAACATTGCAAGTGGCCAATATAGGGGGAAATAAAGTCCCGGTGGTAATTTCAAATTTCAGCCTATCGAAGCTGGGTGGCGAAGAAACGGAGCAAATAATCACTAGTTTAAATATGGGCGACCAACGGCCCGATTATTATTATTTTGGGGGTCGCGCATTCAGTCTTGCGCCTTCATTAAATGTAGGTTTCCTATTCGATTTTGAAAATTGGAAGGCGAATTATCCGGGAACAAAAAATTGCTTTCCTGTTCTCTCTGCCACTGAATTTCAACAGGAGAAAAATATACAGGCCAATATTATTTTCCTTCGGATCAATTATTCAGATCTAAACAGGAATCTCATTGAACAAATAAAAGCTGATGACAAGGTGGTTGTATTGGCTGGCTCGGAAAGTCGAAATTGGATTGGCGAGCAACGGGCGATTGTTTTTACATTGATCAATTCGGAATGTCAGGCTCCGATGATTCCATTTCATTCATATAATGATTCTGACATCGAAGATTTCCAACTAAAAGCATCATGCGATTTTGGCCCTTTGTGCATCGATGGCTTTGTGGATGGAATCCTATTGCAGTCCAGTGCAGCAATTTCACATCAACCAAGCATAGCCACAGCTTTTGGTATTTTACAAGCCAGCCGTTTGCGAATTTCAAAAACCGAATACATCTCCTGCCCAGGTTGTGGCCGTACCCTTTTCGCTTTGCAGGAAACAACCCGGAAAATCCGCGAACGCACAACCCATCTGAAAGGCTTGAAAATTGGTGTAATGGGCTGCATTGTAAACGGGCCAGGCGAAATGGCCGATGCCGATTTTGGCTATGTAGGTGCCGGGCCTGGTCAAATTTCCCTTTATCGGAACAAAGAGCTTATCCGGAAAAATATTCCCGAATCGGAAGCCGTCGAAGCCTTGGTGCAACTAATAAAGGAAAATGGAAAGTGGGTAGAGCCTTGAGTTGAGGGAATTCTAAGTTTTCGGTAAACGAAGAGCTTAAAATAACATACTCGCTGACACAATTTGAAGAAAATAATAAAAGAAACTGAAAATAAAAAACTATATTATGATGGAAGACAACACAAAACCAAAAATAAGGGGGCTTCATTCATTGCGCCTGTTAATGGAGCCAGGGGAATATTATTACTGCTCCTGTGGACGCACGAACAACAACCCGTTTTGCGATAGTTCGCATAATGAAGGCACAAACTTTAAACCCATCCCAACAAAAATCCACATTAAACAGGAAGTGAAATGGTGCGACTGCCGGATGAGCAAGACCCTTCCGTTTTGCGATCACTCGCACAGGGAATTACCGGGTTATCAACCTAAATAGAAATATATATTTTTATTTTTTCGGTTGAGATAGCACCACTATTTATTGTGGTGATTTGCGGCATACGGTATGCAGTACGCTATGCGGCATACGCTATGTGTCGTAGTGATACATACTAAAGATAATACTGTATTCCAAAGGTAACCTGGGTCGAAGTATATTTCAGGCCATACGGATAATTCTCATACACATCAAACAGGTTGCGCCGGTACATAAATCCTGTGGTAAAACTAAAGCGTTGATGAAACCTGTAATTAAAATCTACTCCGGCCAAAACTGAATAGTTCACCTTACGGTACTTTGGTGAATCATACTCAAAATCGACAATCTCGAATTCATTTTCGGTGTTTAACTTTTTGCCATCGGCCTGGATTAGGAAGCCGGCAGCCATCCCCAATTTTAACGTGTAGCTAAGGCGTGGCCCGGGAATATTGTAACTAAAAAGGAATGGGACCTCAATGTAAGTAAACCTGTTTTGTACCTTTGCCCCCTTGTATTTTGTAGTATCTGCACCTTCAATCATTGTATTGTCTTCCACCCACTGGGGATCAAAAATAGTATCGATGTATTCAACTCCCTGAAGCAAAGAATCAAGGTTGAAGAATAATATGGTATCAATTTCATTATAGCCTCCTTCAGGATATTTTGGATAGCTGTATGGAGTAATGTCAGAATACTCGCCCCGCGAAAATAAATCGCCCAATTGAGTCACACCGACCCCTGTTTGGAAACCAATGCGCTTTCTTCCTTGATATTGCAACGAAACCCCTGTGGAAAAAGTCATTGCCGGTTTTTCAATTTTTTCTTTCTGCCGGATCACATCTACCACCTCCGGGTTTGATGCGTAGTTTTGAGGTGTCGAATAGATTGGGGCATAAAAAACACCCAGACGCCATAAATATCGTTCGGCAGGCGGCACATAGTAATCGAAGGTATCGGAATACAGCAAACGGTACGCAGGATCGAAGGCCATTGAATTAGAATAAACCAGCGACCTAAGCGGCATATAGTTCAAGTCGCCTATCAACGAAGCTTGCTCGGCTAATACAAAGGCATCTTCCAAATTGGCTGGGCTTTCAGGTGCCAGGTTTTCTTCAAGTGAAGGCTCAATGGTTTCCTCTTCCTCAATTGTATTTTCTTCTGAAATAAAATCGACAGGCAATAGTGAAGCCTCTTCTTGATTTTCAGAGTCCAGTTTTTCATCAACAATAGTAGGGCTTTCAACATCTACAAGTACTCCTGTTTTTTCTTCTGTAACATTACTTGCGATTAAGGATGCGGCATCTGCATGGCCTTCTTTTTCCAATTTCGGTGAGGGTGTTTCAGAGATTTCATCTGGATGAACAACATCAGTTAAGCTAGCATTTTTATTCTGGATTTCCGTTTTCCTATCCAACGCTATTGGTTCAGTGGATGATGGGATCTCTATTTTTGATAGCTTCGCGATGTCGCTTGGGTTTGGTTTGGCAAGTTCGGCCTTATAATCAATTTGATAATCTTTTGCTTTTGAATCAATGATTGGGCTTTTGCTAGTCAATTCTATTTGGGCTATGGGGGTATTTCGGTTTGCGGCTTCATTATTCGGATTTAGTTCAACGGATGGATTGGTTTCAGCAACTAGCTGATCGTTTTGGTTGAATTGTGCAACATTCGAAGCAGGCTCAATAAAATAGCTCAAGCTTCCAATGCCTATCATTACAATCGCCACAGCATAGTAGGCATTGACGCTAAATATGCGAAACGTAAAAAAGTTCTTCCAGAAGGCTGCCCTCTGGATATGCGCCCAATTGTTCAGCGACGATTCAACGGCGTGGTTCGCCACCTTGTCGCGGACAATTTTGTCTATATAATTTAATTCATCTGCCATTGTTGACTTTCTTAATCATTACTCCTTTTCTCTCAAACAATCAATCGCAAAGGCGATTTTTTCCTTTGCTTATCCTCTCTTTGCCTCCGGTGCTCCACCTTCATCTCTGCCAATTCGATCAGGCACTTCTGAATGGTTTTCCGTGCCCTGAACAACTGCGACTTCGATGTGGAAATGGAGATATTCAGCATATCCGATATTTCCTTATGGTTCATCTGTTCTACAGCATAGAGGTTGAAAACCACACGATAGCCATCGGGCAATTTATTTATGATCTTTAAAATTTCTTCCTCCGAAAAATCGACATCTAAAATGTTTGTCTTGGTCGAAAAATAATCCTCGTTCGATTCCGTCACAGCATCTTCGGTATAATGTACCTCGCTAATATCGTAATGAAAAAGCAAGTTTTTATTCTTCTTGATATGGTTTATCGTTGTATTGATAAACACTTTTTTCAACCAACCCTCAAAATTCCCGGTTCCTGCATACTGGTCAATTTTCGTAAAAACCTTAATAAATCCCTCCTGAACCATGTCTTCAGCCTCCTGGAAATCATGTGTGTACCTCATGCAAATTGCTCTCATAAGAGGGGCATAACGCTGATAAAGCTCCTTTTGGGCCTTAGCTTGTCGTTTCATTACCCCCTTTATTGTTGCATTTAGGTCAAACATAGCAATCCGTAAATTGTAGACAATAAGATTGAAAAAGGTTGCACGGTTTTTAGTATTTTTCTTTGTGCACCGATCAACAATTTGTCAAAGGTACAAAATATAAGGTAGTTAGACCCGGTGGGGTTTGAGATTTTTTTCTCGTTCAGAAGCGGTTAGTTTTCTATAATCTGCTTAATTGCCACATCCACTTCCTTTACCGGTAGTTTGCAAACCCTGTCCTGGCACACATAAATAGTAGTTTCCCCTGATACAAAACGGCCTTCAAAAATACTCATTCCCGATCCGGTGCTGGTGCCTGCAAAAATTGCATTGGGCAAGAAGTGTTGATTGAACTGATTGAGGAACTCATTTGCTTTCTCTCCACAGATAACTACCTCATTTACTCCTTTTACATATCCATACATCAGGCTGCACCAATTGCTGTAATAGCGGGCATCGTGCTCGATTTGAGGGAGCATGTTCGAGAGCATCATCCGCGACATATCCCCGTACTTTTCATTCTCAAAATAAAAGGAGGCCAGGGATAAGGCTTTTGCCATGCTCGAATTGGAAGCAGGGATCACATTGTCCGACAATTCCATTTTGCGGTTTATCAGCTTGGGGTCCTCATCGGAAGTATAAAAGAACATCCCCGATTTTTCATCATAGAAATGAGCCATTACATATTCAGTAAGTCTTTTTGCCTGAAGCAACCAGCTCTCGTATAAAGTGCCCTGAAATAGACTAAACATGGCTTCAATGGTGAGTGAATAATCATCGAGGAAAGCACTGATCCGGGCATCCCCGTTTTTGTAACTTCGGAAAAGCTGGCCGTTTTCTTTCATGCAATTGTGGAGGATGTGATTGGCATTTTTGATAGCGGCATCGAGAAAGGATTTTTCGCCAAAGGCCCGGTATGCATCAACATAACCTTTTATCATCAAAGCATTCCACGAAGTCAGGATTTTATCATCAAGCCCAGGTCTGATGCGTTTGTCCCTTTCGATCATCAGTTTTTGTTTCATCTGTTGAAGTTTGCTTCGCCACGCTTCTTCACTAAGGTTATGGCGAAAGGCAAACACATCCTGCTTTTCTTTCACGAGAAGGATGTTTTTTCCTTCCCAGCTTCCCTCTTTTCCAATCCTGAAATAATCGATAAATAGTGGGGCATCCGCTCCCAATACAGTTTCTATTTCATCTTTCTCCCATACATAGAATTTGCCTTCTACGCCTTCGCTATCGGCATCGAGAGCGCAATAAAAGCCTCCTTCGGGCGAGGTCAGTTCCCGTTCCACAAAGGCCAGTGTGTCGTAGACCACCTCCTTGTAAAGCGGGTATTTGGTAAGTTGAAAAGCTTCGGAATACAGGCTAACCAATTGTGCATTGTCGTACAGCATTTTTTCGAAGTGGGGCACCTTCCATTGGGCATCGACCGAATAACGGGCAAAGCCACCACTAAGCTGATCATAAATTCCACCTTCGGCCATTTTTGTAAGGGTGAGGTTGATGTGTTGCAACACCTCTTTATCTTTGGTATGATAATAATGCCTCAACAGAAATTGCAGGGAATTGGGCATGGGGAATTTTGGGGCGGAGCCGTTTCCCCCATCCTCTTTATCAAAGCTGTTTTTCCATGAGGAAACCAAACCAGTCAAAAAGGATTGTTTAAATTCGTTTGTTTTTGCATTTGAAAAAAGGTCGCCCCGGTTCATCCCCTGCTCCAACTTTTGGGCATATTCTACAACCCGGTGAGGTTCGCTTTGATAAGTCCGGTTGAGGCTTTCGAGGACATTCCTCCATTCGCCCGGGCGAAAATAGGTGCCGCCATAAACAGGACGGCCATCGGGCAAGAGGAAACAATTCAGCGGCCAGCCACCCGAGCCGGTCATCAACTGGATGGCCTCCATGTAAATTTGGTCGATATCGGGGCGTTCTTCACGATCTACTTTGATGCTCACATAAGCTTTGTTCATCACCTCCGCAATTTCTTCGTTCTCGAAGGATTCGTGCTCCATCACATGACACCAGTGGCAGGCCGAATAGCCGATGCTTACCAGGATGAGCTTGTTTTCAGCCTTTGCTTTTTCAAGGGCTTCATCGCCCCACGGAAACCAATCGACCGGGTTGTGGGCATGTTGCAACAAGTAAGGGCTGGTTTCGTGTATAAGACGGTTTGTATGTTTTTGTGGCATTGTTGTTTGAAATTTAGTTCAACTTTTCGTTTTAATAATCTGTCATCTGAAATACAAAAATTAGAATGAAATGTTCTGGAAATATTGGATACACTAAATCAAACTTTCACTGCGTTTAATTAATCATACCAAAAAAACTAAACCATGAAAAACCTATTTCTAATTTGCATCTTCATGCAATTATCCTGGGCAAGTTTTGCCCAAGATTCATTTTATAAAGAATTCCTAAGTAATTCAAATGATCATGCGGGTGAAATTACCGTGTATGATAATGGGGATATTTATTTCCCGGTGTTGCGCCTGAACGACGACACCACCAATTCGGTGAAGATCTACAAGCTTAACTCATTGGGCGATACCTTAAAAACGCTCGTAATCCCAAACACGAATCCTTATTGGGGCACTCAAAAGATGTTTAATTTGCATAAATGCGACGAAGGAACACTACTCGGGTTCGGTTCAACAAATAATCACCCGGAATGGTATATCGAGGATGTTTGGGTGGTAAAATTGGATACAGCTCTGAATATCCTTTCCAACAATACCTACTTCACTGGTCTTTCAACACTTAACATCAGTCAAACCATAACCAATTACGATTACGATATTATATATTATGGGAGTACCGGTGATCCTATTAGTAATAGCAATCAATTCCTTTTCAAATTTAATCAGAATGGAGATTCCCTTTTTGCAAGAATATTGGACGACACCCTAACAAGTGGATGGGAAATTGCCTGGGACATCCTTCAGGCAAAGGATACATCGGGGTATTTTCTGATTGCTGAATGGAATCAATTGAGCTATGGGTCAGGAAACGAACTGGTGAAAATAAACAATAATTTTGAGTTTATTGAATTGGTGGGCCAGTTAAAAGCTAATAATAAGACCACTGCCTACTGGTATTCCGATACAACCATTATTGTAGCCGGGCTTAACCCTACAAATTCAACCGGATACTTCAAGGAATTTGGGCCAAGCCTAATCGACACAAGCTGTACTTTGCTTAATGAATATTTTTTTAGCAAACCCGACACAATTAACTTTCCTGGGGCTTTTCGTTGTATGGATCTTCTGAATGATGAAATATTTGTAGGAAGTACGTTCAACTTACCGTTTGGCCAGATTGGAATAGAACATTCCTGGATATTGCTGACAAAACTCGACCCTAATTTCAATGTCCTGTGGCAAAAATATATTGGAGGTGACAATTTTTATATGCTGATGTCGATGAAAGTGTTAGACGATGGATCATGCTTGATTTTGGGAAATACCAACAACTTGAACCAGCCAACCGTGAAATACAATGTTTTCCTGGCAAAAGTGGGACCCAATGGCCAATTGCTTTCAAACCCCGAAACCCCACAAAGCCCAATGGAAGTAAAAATATACCCCAACCCCGGCAGCGATTATTTTATGTTGGATGTACATGTGCCTGAAAAATCTACTTTGAGCTTGTTCGATATGGGTGGAAACCTTTGCCACACAAGCCCTATCCAAAATGGTACAAACACCATCAACACACAGAACCTTTTGCCCGGCATGTATGTGTTTAAGATTTTGAACAAGGGAAAAGTGTTGTTGGACGGGAAGTGGGTGAAGGAATAATTTTTCCTAATATCTTTTGGTTATGTCCAATTCTCCTGTTTGTATAAATATTTCTTTCCTTCAATATCCATTTTACACTATCTTTGAAGCTGATTTAAACCACATTCAATGGCGGCGACAAGGGCAGAACTAATAAACAATTTTCGTAAAAATGTAAAGGATGCCAACAAGGAATCTCCTAAAAAAGAAGCGTTCAAAGACCTGCTCAACCGACTTTATGTAGGAGACAAGGAGATTGAACGGTTAATTGATAAAATAACAAGAGGTTCAGAAACCACAGTTTTAAATATTCCGCGAAAAGATAAACTGCACAAGGGAAGTGCTGACACGCTGTATAATAAAATCATAATTGAATTTAAGGATGACCTAAAGCTTAAATTGAAAAATGCCAAAGAACAATTAGCGGGTTATCTTCTTGGCCAGTTCAACTCGGGCGAGGGCTACAATTTTACATTGATCGCAACCGACTGCATTAGCTGGAAAGTATATGCCCCCGATATTTCGCAGTTGGAGCAACTCGAAAACCTGACTGAAGATGAATTGATTTTGAATGAGGTCGAAAGTGCCTTTTTTGTTCTTACCGAAAACAATGCAGACGATTTCTATTATTGGATCGACCGCTTTCTTTTTAAGGAACAGAAACAAAGGGCTACTTTAAAGCGGATCGAAGAGTCGTTTGGGCATCAGGGCAATGTTTTTATCGAGTCGTTGCGCGAACTGATAAGGCATTTCAACGAGGTGAAAAAATATGGCGAAGTACAGGTTTCGTTCGAGCAATGGAAAAAATTCCTTTCCATTGCTTATGGCTCGTTCGATGCAAGCGAGACCAATTTTTTGATCCACACCTACCTTAGCATATTTTCAAAAATGCTAGCCTATTCGGTGGTAAGCAACGACGATTACATTGATGAAGATGAAATGAAGGGGATAATTTCCGGCAGCATCTTTCAAAAATACAATATACAGAATTTTGTCGATAACGACTTCTTCCATTGGATAGGCAACAAGCGAAATTCTAGTGGCCTTAAAAAAGTGTTCCGCCTTATAGCGCAAGAAATTTCGGCTTACGATTTCAACCAAGTGGACGAGGATATCCTCAAAGGGGTTTATCAGGAACTGATCGACCTCGACACCCGCCATTCGCTTGGCGAATATTATACGCCCGACTGGCTTTGCGAGAGGGTTGTCAACGAGTTTGAATTTAAGCCTGGCGATAAAATATTGGATCCTGCTTGCGGTAGCGGTTCATTTCTCCGAGCTGCCATCCATAGGATCAGGAAAACAAATCCCTCCATCACTGTGGAGCAAATCAACAATAATATTTATGGCATCGACATCCACCCCCTGAGTGTACAGATTGCAAAAACCACCATGTTGTTGGCCCTTGGCAAAGAGATCACAAATTCACGAAAAGCCATCCACCTCAATATAATTTTAGCCAACACCCTGCTTGCCCCAGAGGGAGTAAAAAACTTGTTTGGCAGCGAATTCGTCATGCAAATCGACAAGGAAAAACTTTGGTTGAACACCCAGGTTTTTGAAGACATGCTTTTGTTCGACGAGGCACTTGAAGTGTGCGAAGACCTGGCAGAGCAGTCGATGCACCAGAAGAAGGAAAACCAGCTTACATTCGAAAACAATTTACAGCGCAGGTACATAAACGGTGGGCTGACACCACTGTTGATCGAAAACTTTTATAAGATTTATGAAACCCTAAAATTGGTGAAGGAAAAAGGCAGGGACAGTATTTGGAAGTTCATTGTCCAGAATCTGTATAAACCTTACTTTTTAAGCCGGAAATTCGATTATGTAATCGGCAACCCGCCCTGGTTTACTTTCAGTTCGATTAAAAACGAAGAGTACCAGGATCTTTTAAACAAGCTTGCCGAAACGTATAACATTAAACCATTGCGTGTGGCAAATTTTCCGCACCTCGAAATTGCAGCCATTTTTCTGGCCTATTGCAGCAGTTATTTTTTGAACGAAGGTGGAAAAATTGCTTTCGTGTTACCACGGAGTTTTTTCAGCGCCGACCATCACGACAACACAAGAAGCGGGAAAGCCACAGGGTTTCGATTGACCCAAATTTGGGATATGGAAAGTGTTTCACCGCTATTCCGCATCCCCAGTTGTGTTTTGTTTGCCGATAAAGAAAATGGCAAAAAGGCATTGCCTGCCTCGGGGATCGATGGAACCTCTTTCTCAGGGAAGCTGCCGGCCCACAATTGCAACCTCGAAACAGCCATCCCAAAACTGAAAGAAGAAAGCCAGAAATGGTTTTATGTGAGACAGGGAAAATCGACAGCCTTTTCAACCCGAAAAACAAAAACCCAAACCAAAGTCAACCCCTATAAAAAGCTTTTCAAGCAGGGCGCAACCATTGTTCCCCGCACTTTCTACTTTGTCGAATTGCCCCAGGAATTCCCGCCCGATTGGGACGACAGGGTAATTAATATAAAAACATCGGAAGACATACAGGCCGATGCCAAAGCCCCCTGGAAAGGCTTGAAATATTCCGGCCAAATTGAAAGTGAATTTGTTTTCCGGACCGCCCTTGCGAAAAGCATCTTGCCCTTTGCCTTGTATAAACCTACCCTGGTAGTATTGCCTATTATCATCGGTAAAAATGATATGGGCGAAAAGGAAATAAAAATCTGTTCGGCCCACGAACTTTTGGAGGAAGGAAACAGGTTTGCTTCGAAATGGTTTACAACTGCAGAAAGAATATGGGATATACATAAAACTGAGAAATCAAAGAATATGTCAAGCGTAAACCGGCTTGACTTTCAAAGAGGGTTGACCTCCCAAAACCTATATGCACCTTATTTGGTGCTTTACAATTCATCAGCAAAAGACGCAAATGCGACAGTGGTCATGAGGGACGATTTCGATTTAGAATTTATGGTTGAAAGTGTAAGCTATGTATACTATACCAATTCATTGCCCGAAGCGTTTTATCTCACGGCAATTCTCAATTCGACGGCACCAAACCTGATGATGAAGGATTTCCAGGCAAAGGGATTGTTTGGCGCTAGGCATGTCCACAAAAAGATCCTTGATATATATTTCCCGAAGTTTGACGAGAATGACCGGAAACATGCTCAACTGGCAAAATTAGGTGAGACAGCGCACGAAAAAGCTAATGCTTTTCTTGCTGAAATTGACATGGACAGAAAAATTGAGGGTGTCCATCTGGGCAGGGTCAGGCTCGATATTAAAAAGCATTTGGAAATGGAACTGAAAGAGATAGACAAAATTGTGAAACAGATAATAAAATAGAGAGATTGATAGGTTTCGTTTATTTATTGGTAATCTTCAATTAAACTGACTGATTGGTCAATTTCGCCAATTCCTCAAAAAACTCAGGATACGATTTATCCACACTTTCTATCCCTTCAATGGTAACTGGTCCTTCTGCCCCCATTGCCGCCACCGCCAAAGCCATTGCAATACGGTGGTCGTTACAGGATGAAACTATTCCTGACCTCACTTTCCCCGGATGAACTACCATGGAGTTGCCCTCGATATTCATACGTATTCCCAGTTTGCTAAATTCCTGCTGAAGGCAAAGGCCACGATTGCTTTCTTTGTAAATTAATCGGTCAACCCCTTTTATCGTGGATATTCCATCCGCATAAATGGCCAGTGCAACTATTGGTGGAAATAAATCGGGGCAATTGCTGGCATCGAATGTAAAAGCAGGGATAGTCGATTTTTTGACAATTACCTTCCGGGTGGAGATTTCAAATTTAACCGGGAGTTTTGTCATTAAATTTATGATAGCAGCATCGGCTTGTAGGCTATATGGATTCAGCCCGGCAATACTCATCACCCCGGAAATTAATGCAGCAACAATCCAAAAGGCAGATGCACTCCAATCTCCTTCTACCTCAAAATGACAATTTTGGTAGGTTTGATTCCCTCTAATATTGAAAATGTTTTCCTTTTGCCGGTCAATCTCAATCCCAAATGCTGTCAGCACTTCAAGGGTCATATCGACATATCGTTTGCTTTTCAAGTTTTCGATTTCAAGGAGCGAGTCGAATCCGCTTACTGGCAAGGCCATTAACAATCCGCTGATGACCTGAGAGCTAACCGAGCCATTGAGAAGGGCCCGATGGCCTTTCAGAGGGCCAATAATTTCGATGGGAAGGAATCCGTTCTGGGAAGAAACAAGTACTCCGAATTGTTCGAGAGCCTGGGTAATTAGTTGTTGGGGGCGTTGCAATAAAGATCCGGATCCATGTAGTTTTAAAAGACCCGAATGAAGGGCGGCAATGGGAGAAAACATACGAAGGCATAAACCCGATTCGCCGCAATCCAACAAATCTCCTGAGGGCATGAAACCTCCAATAATATCCAGATAGGGCGGGTTATCGGTTATGTGGGCACCCAGGTTTTTAGCTACCCGCAGAGCTGCTTGCGAATCGTTGCAGTGATTTTTGTATTCTATCCTGGTTGTGCCTTTTGCTAAAAGCCCGGCAGCTATGGCCCTCTGAAAATAGCTTTTGGAAGAAGGAGCTTCCACGAAGCCTGAAATGTTTGATGGATGTAGAGTAATCTCCATTATTTGCTTGGATTAAAATATTCTAAGATCTTTGATTTCATTTCATCAAAACACATTTGTCCGGGTGCAGTTTCTTTGTTGGGTGCAAGTGCTGCATACGAAAATTCTGCTCCCAATTCCAATGATTTAATCCGACTTTCTTTTCCCATATCGCCCATGCCGAAAGCAATAAGCTTGTTGAAACAACCATACAGTTTATACAATTTTGAAAGATCATTTTCCTCTTTTACAAGGCAGACAACTTTTGCAATGTCGGCTCCACGATCAAAACACGATTGGGCAATTTGCTCCAGGTAATTTTTGGCCGGGGTGTACTCGAAGTTGTGATAGGAAATAATGGTTTGGCAGTGCTTCTTTTGGGCTTCAACAATAATGTCTTGCTGAAATTGATAGGGTGATTGAAATTCGATATCGACGTAGGACGCTCCCAAGCGAACTGCTGCCAACAACATCTCTTTCCGTTTTTCATGGCTATGTTTCCCGGGCCGGGAAGTGGCAACGAGTTTATTTCCAGATTTGAAAATGACATCAATTTCGGCCAATGAAAAATCGGACAAATCGAGGCGTACCTCGCAGAGTGGGTATTTTTTCACAGCAACCAAACATTCTTGAAAAGAAATGTTCCCCAGACTCACACATATCCTGTTGTCGACCTTGTACATTACTTCCAAATTTTTTCAAGTACAGTTCTTAATTCTTTTAGATTGATGGACCGAACCGAGGCATTGCCCAAATTTTCTAACATCACAAAATGGATATTATTGTTGTCGCGTTTCTTGTCCTTTGTAAGTTGATTGAAAACAGCATCAAATCCAAGCTTGGTTGTAGTTGGCAGGTCAAAACTTTCAATTAAACTTTCAGCCCGGCGAACTTCTTCGCTTGATATCAACCCATATAAATTTGAAATCCTGGCCGCAAGCACCATCCCAATAGCCACAGACTCGCCATGTGTCTGGCCCGTCAAACTTTCGATGGCATGGCCCAGGGTATGTCCGAAATTAAGTTTCCGGCGCTCGCCCTTTTCTGTCTCATCCAGGTTTACTATCGCCGATTTTATTTCTACCGATTTGAAAACAAGATATTCGATGACCTCTGGATGTAAAGATAAAGCCTTCTCCCTGTTTTTTTCGAGAAAACTTAACATCCCGGAATCAGCAATCAAGCTATGTTTGATGATTTCGCCAAAGCCTGACCTTACCTCTTTTTCAGGCAAAGTATTTAAAAGTGCAGGGTCGCAAAGTACAAATTCAGGTTGATTAAAAGTACCGATCATATTTTTGAATCCCTGAAAATTGACCCCGTTTTTACCACCCACGCTGGCATCGACCTGCGAAAGCAAGGTGCTTGAAACAAACCCAAACCGAAGCCCGCGCATGTAGGTAGACGCCACATAGCCTGCAATGTCGCAAACCAAACCACCGCCAAATCCCACGACAAAGGTGGAACGGTCTGCTTCCAGAATGAGCAGGTCGTTGTAAATGGATTCAACCGTCAATCCATTTTTATGGTCTTCGCCGGGCTGAATAATAATGGTTTCGAAACCATTAAAAAGCGATGGATAAAGGGCTATCACATTTTCGTCGGTGATGGCCACTACCTTTCCAGCTGGTAAATAGTTTCCAAGGTTTGCAACCTTTTCGCCAACCAGAATCCGCGACTGGCTATTTCTCCCTTCTATGATTAATTCCTTCATCTTCTTTATTCCAAACTTATAACTTCAAAAGTAATATTCAATTTCCGATTCTCAATACCTAGTAAAATAGATTACGGTGGGGTTGTTTTGAGTAAACAACAAATATCCCTCACAAAATTTCATCATCGAATTAAACGAATTAAACGATTTTTTTCATGCCTTTGGCAGGTGAAATTCGATCAATTCGATTAAAAATGAATTATCTGATATTTGAAATGAGAAATTTGTCGTGCTCTCATTGTTTTTAGTATTTCGATCAAAAAAAATAAATGTCTTATATGCAACATCGCAAATTACGATAGATCAGGAGTTCTGAAATTAAGAGATTGATAATGTTGTGAAAATATTGATCCGAATCCGCTTTGTGATACTAATTGGCTGCTGTCTATGCATAATGTCGACTGCGAAACTGGAGACTGAAGACTGAAGACTGTGGACTGTAGACTGTAGACAGCCTACTCAAAGAAGCCCGTTTTCAGATAAAAAATTAAAGATCATCTTTTTTCCATGCTCGGTAAGGATGGACTCGGGGTGGAATTGAACGGCGTGGATAGGAAGGCTTTTATGGCGAATGGACATGATCAAACCGTTTTCATCTTCCGAAGTAATTTCTAATTCAGCAGGAAATCCTTTTTTATCGATCACCCAGGAATGGTACCTGCCAACATTAAACGTAGTGGGCAATCCGCCAAACAGGGCTTTGTCATCAGCTAAAATGGTTATTGGGGTGGCCACTCCATGATATACCCGGTCGAGATTTTGTAAGCTCCCGCCAAAACATTCTGCAATGGCCTGCATCCCCAGGCAAACACCCAGTATTTTTTTTTCAGCATAAAAACGTTGGATAAGGATTTTTAGAATCCCAGCTTCATCGGGCAGACCTGGGCCGGGCGATAATACAAAACAGTCGTACTTGGCAATTTCTTCAAGGTCGATTTCATCGTTTCGTAGCACCTCAACCTCACATCCAAGTGCTTCTTCGATGTAATGCACCAGGTTGTAGGTAAATGAATCGTAATTGTCGATAACCAACAGTTTGCCCATTTTTCAGTCGTTTGTGTCATTCTTCAAAAAAAAACAGATTGACCTGACAAACTTACACAAAAGTCAAATCTTAGGAACATGGGGTGTCCTACAAAATCCATCCAATTTTACCAAAGCCATCGCAGAAGAACATGAGTGGGAATTGGAGTAGTGGAGTGATGGGGTGCGGTTTGGTTGTCATTCAATTGTCATACAATTGTCATTATGTGGTTATTGAAAGTTTCCCCAGGATTTACAATCTATGACATGAGGCCAACAACAACCAATTACGCGAAGCGAATGACGGCGAAGCCAAAGTGCAATCACCCTTCGTGAAGGGTCCGGATAAACTCATAAATTTCCTTCTGGGCATGTACCTTGTTTTCTGAATCCGTTTTTCGGTATAGGTTCATTAGTTCATTATCGAGCACCCTGGCCTGGGTGTTATCCTGCCATTCGAGGTTTATTACCTGGATCAATTGCTTTTTGATTTCGGGGTCGAAGATCGGGCAGGTGATCTCTACTCGTCGGTCGAGGTTCCGGTTCATTAAATCGGCCGAGGAAATAAACAGATTTTCTTTGCCCCCACTGTAAAAGTAGTAAAAGCGTGCATGTTCCAGGTAGCGGTCGATGGTCCCGATGCAATCCAGTTTTATTTTTTGTGATTTCACTTCCGGGATCAAGGAAAACATGGCCCGGACAATTAGTTTTATTTCCACGCCGGCTTTATGGGCTTCGTAAATCTTGTTGATGATCCGGTGATCGACCAGGTTGTTGAGCTTAAATATTAAAGCTGCTTTTTTACCATTTTTGGCTGCTTTCATTTCCTGGTTTATCATACGTACCAGGCGGGCTCGGCTATTAAAAGGCGAAACAATCAAATGCTGGAACCGGGGTATCCGGTAATTTCTCGAAAAGAAATCGAATATTTTTTCTACTTCCAGCCCCAGGTCCTGACGGCTGGTTAGAAGTAGCACATCGCTAAAAACACGTGCCGTGTCTTCATTGAAATTTCCTGTCCCAATGGCTGAGTAGCGCACGATCTTCTTATCTTCCTTTCTTGTGATCAGGATGGTTTTGGAGTGTACTTTCAGCCCTGGGACACCGTAAATTACCTGCACCCCGGCATCGGCCAGTTCTTTCGACCAATAAATGTTCGATTCTTCGTTGAACCTTGCCTGAAGTTCGAGGATAGCCAATACTTGTTTTCCGTTGCGCGAGGCGTTGATCAAGGCATTCATGACACTCGAATTGAAAGCCACCCGATAGATGGTCACTTTCACGCTTACAACCCGGGGGTCGAGGGCGGCTTCTCGCAACAGATCAATTACATGGCTAAAAGGTTGATAGGGAAAATGGAGTAAAATATCTTTTTGGGCGATCAACGAAATTATGCTTTTGTGTTCGGGCAGGTCTTTATGCCGGATGGCTGGCCATGTTTCGAATTCAAGGTGGTTTTTGCCTACATTCGGAAAACTCATAAAATCCTTGAAGTTGTGGTAGCGGCCACCTGCAATAGGCTTGTCGTTTTTAGTGAAATTCAAAAGTTTAGTCACTGTTTTAAGCAATTCTACGGGCATTTGCCTGTCGTACACAAACCTAACCGGGACCCCCGATTTGCGCCGGGCAAGGCTTTTAGTAACCTTTTCCACATAGCTCTGGCCCAAATCATCGTCGATGTCGAGTTCGGCATCACGAGTTAGCTTAATGGTGTATGCGCCCCGGACCTTGTAATCCAGGATTTCGAAAATCTCGGGCAGGCCAAAACGGATTATATCATCCAATAGGATAATAAATTCTTCGTGGTTTTGCGAGGGAAGCTGCAAAAAGCGTGGCAATTCGCCGGTGGGTATTTTCACGATGGCAGATTTTTCCTTAGCAGGATCGTCGATATGGTGCATATCAACGGCCAGATAGATCGCATCGTCTTTCAACAAATTCATATTCGTGTCTTTGCTGATTATCACCGGGAACAATTTTGGCCGTACTTTCTGTGCAAAGTAATTGTGCACAAAATCGCGGTGGTAGGGCTTCAGTTTTTTTTCGTTTATGATAAATACCTTTTCCTTTGCAAAATCCTTCACAAGCTGACTGTATATTTCGGCAAACTTCTGCTGATGCTCGACCACTGTTTCGCCAATTTGCTTCAGGATTACTTCAGGCTCATCCTCAAGAATGCTAATCAGGCTTTTCCCCAACTGGGCAAATCGCTTAAGGGTTGCTACCCTTACCCGGAAAAATTCGTCGAGGTTATTTGAATAAATCCCGAGGAACTTCATGCGTTCTACCAACGGGACTTTTGGATTGGCCGCCTCTTGCAATACTCGTGCATTGAAAGCCAGCCAACTAATCTCTTTATTTGTGTATTGATATTGGTTCATCCCTTTTGCTTTTTACTTTGCAACAAACGAAAGAAAGCGCTGTTTATTGAATCACACAATATAGAAATAATACGGATATATTCAACACGGAAAATGGAATTTTCCAGGTTTGAAATAGTTGGCTTGAGAAAAGAATTGACTGGAATTTCGAAGTCAACCTACCCCGGCCATTTGCAATCCCCCCTAAATTACTAATTTTGTCGATAGGAATCTATTTTTAATTATCAATATTGAAAAAAATGAAATTTAAAATTGTATTATCGCTGTTAAGCATTTTATTGTCGGCGGGGCTGTTTGCCCAGGATGATAAAAAGGAAGCCCCTAAAGAAGAAGGCTACCAATTTGAAATAACCAAACAATTGCCTGCCACTCCTGTGAAGGATCAGTACCGTTCGGGCACTTGCTGGAGTTTTTCAGGACTTTCGTTTCTCGAATCGGAATTGCTTAGGACAAACAAAGGCGAATTCGACTTGTCGGAAATGTTTGTGGTACGCCAGGCCTATTCGGTAAAAGCAAAAAGGGCTGTGCGCATGCACGGTAGTTTAAATTTTGGTGGCGGTGGTGCATTTCACGATGTGACGCTGGTTTGGGACCAATTTGGCATTGTGCCCAACGAAGCCTACAAAGGACTTGAAATTGGCGAGGACAACCACATCCACGGCGAAATGGATGCCGTTCTCGACGACTTCATAAAAGGTGTGATTGAGAATAAAAATAAAAAGCTGACCCCAATTTGGCACAAGGCTTTCGACAATATCCTCGATGCTTACCTGGGCGATTACCCCGAAAAATTTTCCTATAAAGGAAAAGAATATACACCCCAATCGTTTGCCAAAGAACTGGGTCTCGATATGAACGATTATGTGGAAATTTCGTCTTATACACACCATCTCTTCTACGAACAATTCATTATCGAAGTGCCCGACAACTGGGCCTGGGGACAGGTTTACAATGTGCCCCTCGACGAGATGATGCAAATTATCGATAACTCCATCGACCAAGGATATACTGTGGGCTGGGCCAGCGATGTGAGCGAAAAGGGTTTTGCCTACCGGAAGGGAATTGCTGTTGTGCCCGAGGCCAACACCGAAGAAATGAGCGATTCTGAAATGCTGAAGTGGCAGGAGATGAGTGAAAAAGATAAGCAAGCCCAATTGTACAAACTCGACAAGCCCGGCAAAGAAAAAGCCATTACCCAGGAATTGCGCCAACAAGCCTTCGACAATTACGAAACCACCGACGACCACGGCATGCACATAATAGGTACCGCCAAAGACCAAAATGGCAACCCTTATTATTATGTGAAGAACTCGTGGGCCGAAAGCAATTTGTACGATGGCTATTTTTACGCCTCTGTCCCTTTTGTTCAGTACAAAACCATGAGCATAATGGTGCACAAAGATGCCATCCCAAAAACGATAAAGAAGAAATTAGGGTTGAAATAAACGCCTCCGACCTGTCATTGTCCTTCGACCTGTCATCGTCCGAAGGACATGACAGCGTCGAAGTTTAGGTCACCCTGTCGTAAACGCTGACAGGTACTTCCTACGCTGTCAGGTTTACCCAGATAATCGGCTCTACCAATTGACCATTGAAACCGGAAAACCTCTCTGCAACATAATACTTTTCGTTTTGGGCAGGAATAATGGTGGCTATTCCATATTTATAATCACCAGGATACCCCAGAGCCGAATCGATCCTTGATCCGGTGAACATAGTTGTGTCCAAAAAACCATTGTAATCTGTTAACACAATATGGCCACGGTACTTGCCCTGGCAATACCTAAATACCCCACCAAACAAATATTTATTATCAGGTGTAGGACAACATGTATTCACATAGTATTCAAGTTCCCAGGCGGTGATGGTTTGCAGGAGGCCAATTTCGTTTGTACGTTATTGAAATTATTAAAGGTAGTATCTAAGCTTCTATCAGGATGAAGACGAACAACACCTAATAACTTATCGCAAACTTGTATGTAGAAAAATCCACCCATTATTATTTTACCGTCCGTTTGGAAAAATAATGGTCTAAGGCTGCAACCTATAATTTCTCCCTGAATTTTATGAAATCACATTTCTCCATTTCTATATTTTCCGTAACATTGTACAAGATTTCAGAAAGGAGTATTACATTTTGGCTGGGTTGTATGACAAATTCCACGGAGCATGATAATTCTGTGGGTTTGTGAGATAAGTATGCTATTGGAGTGATGGAGTGTTGGAGTATTGGGAGGTGGTTTGCCAACTGCGCTACAATACTCCAACACCTCAGTACACCAGAAAAGTTTAGTGAAAAAGGAAGACAATCCTTAGAAGGACTGGATTTTGGACGACTATGCCCTAGATTTTGGGACAAGGCCCGAAACCAATCTGTGTGATGCCTGTTGTAAGATTAATTATTAACCTAAAAACGAATACGATGAAAAAAAGAGCTTTTTTATTTATCCTGCTTGCCGGTTTTCTTTTCCCCGGTATGATATGTGCCCAGCCCATTTTGTCGGTTAGCCCATTGCAATTGGATAAGGGATGTGAAGAAACTACAGATACCATTTTTATTACAAACCAGGGTAGTGGTGTTTTATCCTGGAGCGCATCGGTGGCCATAGCCGATACTACCTGGCTTTCGATAGTTGGGGGCAACAGTGGTACAGGCAATGGCTTTATCCTTGTCCATGCCAAAGCGAATTATGGGCCGCTACGCATAGGGTCGATAAGTATTGTAAGCCCCGGGGCCATCGGAAGCCCGATGCTTGTGGAGGTGACCCAGCACAATTGCACCTACCCCAATTGGCAGTACACCATAACCGGCAATAACCACACTATATTATTGCAGTCGACTGCTCAGCTGAGCATTGAAAACATACCGTTGGCGAGTGGGGATTATGTGGGGGTTTTTTGGGAAGATACATTGGGAAACCATAGTTGTGCAGGATATACAGAATACACCGGGATATCATCGATTGTGATAGCTTGGGAGGACGATGGGCTGACTTCGGTGAAAGATGGATTTTTGCCAGGCGATATTTTTATCTGGAAATTGTGGCGTGCTTCCGATGGGGTGGAATTTCTGGCCCAGGCAAGCTATATGCCTGTAAGCCCACCTATTACAGGCCAGGAAATTTATCAGTCTGGAGGTATGAGTGGACTACTTGAATTGTCAACAGATCTTTCCCTTGTCCAGGCCATCATCCTTCCATCGGGGTGGAGTATTTTTTCAACCTATATCGATCCCCCCGATCCTGATTTGAATGTAGTTCTGTTGGATTTCTCTTCCAATATTATCATAGCAAAAAATGGTGGAGGTATGGTATATTGGCCTGCTTTCGGCCTGAATATGATTGGAGATCTGACTATTGGCAATGGATATCAAATCAAAACCATCCTAAGTGATACTCTTTTGATTGAAGGTACTCAAATAATCCCGGAGCTTACCGGTATTATCATCCCTGCAGGTTGGAATATAATTGCCTACCTCCGGACAAGCCCGGGATGGGCCCCGACAATGATCGCCTCAATCAGCACCAATACTGTTTTGATGAAAAACTCCAATGGACAGGTTTATTGGCTGGCGTATTCGCTAAACACAATTGGGGATATGATGCCCGGCGAAGGATATCAAATTAAAATGAATGTACAGGATACACTTTATTATCCACCGAATTAGGTGCGTTGGGTGAGTAAGTGATTGGGTAATTATGGTGAGTAGGGAATTGTGGTGAGTAGGGAATTAAACTACAAACGAGATGAATTTCCGCATCTTGTCAAACCCATCAAACCATACGGTCGCTTACAAGGCTTGGTAACTTGCTCCTTTTTATTGCTACCATACTGCCGTTCCTGACGGAACTCTACTCAACAAATAAATATTCGATAAGGCTCAAGTTGACAGTTTGGTAGAAAGAGAGCAAGAATTTTCATACACCTAAAGTTCCCTGATATTTACGATTTGTTTTAGGAAAATTTGCTCAAATGATGAGTTCTGAAAAAATATAAAAAGGGACAACCAATCGGCTGTCCCTTTTTATTTGATTTTAGATGCCTGACCAGCAGTGTTTATTTCACAAATTTCAGATTTTTACTTGTCTTTTCATCGGCTTTCAGGGCAATGTAATATATTCCCGATGGAAGCCTGCTTACATCAATACTATAGGTGTTTTCGCCACTTTTCGATTGAAGCATTTCAGAAATTACCTTTTGTCCGGTTGCTGTGAAAATTGTCATACGGTACGAGGTGGCTTTCTCTTCAAAAAACTCGATAGAAAGCATATCATCTACAGGGTTGGGGAAGAGGCTGATCCCATCGGCCAACGGATCGTTTGCGGCTAGGTTATATGGATATACCGATAAGATGTAACAGGTTGTGTCGGAGCAATTGGAATTTGCCGGATCGACCAGAATAAGGCAAACTTCGTAATCGCCCGTTAAAGCATACGTATGAACAATATTCGGAACAGCAATCTGCGTGGTTCCATCGCCAAAATCCCAATAAAAGTTATATTGGCCTATCGAATAAGTAGTGGTGAATGTCACTGTGGTAGAATCGATCTGATAATCGAAATCGGCAAACACATAACACTCGGCCACATATACATCCATAATAACCGTATCGGTACAACTCGGGTAATTAATGGATGTTACAATGCAGGTTACCGTATACGTATCTTCGCTTGCATAAGTATGTGTGGCATAGTTTGTACCCATCAGGCTTGTCCCATCACCAAAATACCATTCGGTATAGTAACCCATTATATTATATGGTATTATAGTATTGAATGATACTTCCATGCCATTTTTATACGTATTGAAATTGGCATTTATATCACAAAGTACATAGGCAAATGTATCGCTGCAATTTGGAATGCTCCAATTACTTACAATAGCAGTTGCCGAATAGGCCCCCAGATTGGTGATTGTTTTATTTACCGAATTGACGTTATAAGCAGTGGTGCCATCGCTAAATGACCAAAATACGTTGTAGCCAGTAGCGGGACCGTTTAAAAGCGTAAAATCATAATTGTCGTTTCCGTTGTCGGTTACGGTGAATTCGGCATCGGCATTACACACTTGGACTGTCAGGCTGAGGCTGAACGTGTCGGTACATGCCGTATCGTAGAGGTTCGTAATGACCATGCTGACCTGGTACGTTCCTTCCGACCCGTACACATGATTGGGATTGAGCAAATTGGTTGCGGAGGCCCCATCTCCAAAATCCCATGTAATTATATAGTTCGTTGAATCGATTGGATAGGTAGGAAGAAAATCAACACTGAGCTGATCCTTGATGATACTAAAATTAGCCTTTGCCAAACAACTATCTAAGGTTATCACATTCGATTCAACATCTGTGCAAGTAGAGTCGGTGTTTTTGACAACGGTAAGTTCAACTGTATAGGAACCTATGCTCGGAAAAGTATGGGATACGTTTGTACCTGCCGTATCGATATTTCCATCGCCATAATCCCATATAAAAGTATATCCAAATGAATAGGTGGTGGTTGCGTGAAAATTCACATCCTGTCCGAAGGGGTCGGATGTAAAAGCGGCATTGGCATAGCAGTTATTGATAACAATCGGGTAACTTATTGAATCGATACATGATGGATGCAGGGGGTCGGTAAGGGTTAAGGTGGCGGTGTAGGTGCCAAACAGGGAATAGTAATGGCTAACCGTTGGGTTGTTATTTGCTGTGGCTCCATCGCCAAAATCCCAATTTAAAATATAATCTCCCGTATTATATGGAGCACTAAAACTGACATTATAACCCATAATCTGGAATGTGAAATCGGCCTGAATATCGCACTCCCAGGGTTCCACATCATACCCGACCGTGTTTTGGCAAAGAGTATCGCTTAGGTTGATTATTGTTAAGCTTACCGGATAAATCCCAGCTATTGAATAGGTGTAACTCAAAGAATCGCCACCTTGAATAATAGTACCATCGCCCATATTCCAGGATACTTCATACATAGTTGTATCATACTGAAAGTGCGAATGAAATTCAACATTCAACTCATCCACTACAAAATCGAATTCCGCATTCGCCTCGCAGCTATCCAGGTAAAGCGTATCGATGTAGTTGTCGAAGCAAGTTGAATCGTTCAGGTCGTTTACCAAGAGGGAGACTTCATAATTCCCTGGCATGGAATAAGTATGGGTAAATATACTTTGGTTGGCAATTGTGGTACCATCTCCAAGGTTCCAACTCAGGAAGTAAAGCGTAGTGTCATAATTATGTGGGGCAACAAAATCGACTGCAAGGCCCAGATCGAAAAAGTTAAATACGGCATTGGCCTGGCAATTGGGCAGAACATTGATGGTATAGTCTTCTACCTCTCCGAATGAAGTAACACCGCACGGCTGAAGCATACCTGAATAAATAATTCTAATCCGCATTCTCGTGGGACCCAATTGAGCTGAATCGGGAGGTATGATATCAGCAGAATAGGGACCAAAACCTGGAGAACCGGAGGTTGCATAAAACTCGCCCGGATCGGTGAAATCATAATCCTGGTTCCAATCAACCCAAATGCCACACTGATCGGAACCATAAGGCTGACCGTTTGTAATTACCGCTGCGTAACTCTCACCAATTATCATATCGGTTGATAGATTAGTGAAATCGGAATAAGGTGTTGCAAGCGATGGATTCGATATGCTCCCAACCACCACGTTCGAAATATGTTCGTCCATGTTTCCGCTTGCTGTGCAATAGACCTGCGCACGGGATGTCATGCTAAAAACTCCAAACAGGAGAAACAATAAGTAAATCTTTTTCATAATTAGGAATTTGGTTATGTTTTATTTACGCACAAATATACTATAGAAAAATGTAATCTGAAAGAAGGTGGACAAGATTGCCAACCGGACCTATTTATTAACCAAAAAAAAGGGATACCCTAATGAGTATCCCTTTTACCTTATTAATTGTAGCTACTTTATAAATTTGAGATTCTCAAAAAACCTTCCTGATTCATTCATCCCAACAAAATAAATACCTGAAGGTAAGCGGCCCACATCAATCGAAAAGATGTTGTGACCTGCTTTTGATTGAAGGACTTCAGAAATGACTTTCTGACCGGTTGAATTATAGATGAATATCGGATATAATGTGGATTTTTCATCGTAAAATTCGAGGTGTAGCATTTCTTCTACCGGGTTGGGGAAGAGTTTTATCCCTTCTCCCAGCTGATTGTTTTCAGGTAGATTGGAGGGATATACCGATAAGGTGTAACAGATGGTATCGGAGCAATCGGAATTTGCCGGATCGACCAGGATAAGGCAAACTTCGTAATCGCCCGTTAAGGCATACGTATGAACAATATTCGGAACAGCAATCTGTGTTGTCCCATCGCCAAAATCCCAATAAAAGTTATACTGGCCTATTGAATAAGTGGTGGTGAACACCACTGTGGTAGAATCGATCTGATAATTGAAATCGGCAAACACATAACACTCGGCCACATAAAGATCAACTGAAACCGTATCGCTACAATCGGGAAACGAAAGTGAGCTTATGGCGCAGGTAATGGTATATGTATCATCGCCCGGATACGAATGTGTGGGTGAAAATCCTCCTACCTGGGTTGTGCCATCGCCGAAATCCCATTCAATATAATAACCCATCGAACTATATTGAACAAGGGTATTGAAAGATACATCAAGCCCGTTGGTGAAATAGTCAAAACCCGCATCCATATTGCAAATCGCTAAAGAATAACTTTCCTGGCAATTGGGTACGTTCCAGTTCGAAACCATCACGGTGACTTCAAAAACAGGGTCGGAAGAAATGGTATAGTTAAGCGAATCGACACCCCAGAAATTTGTTCCATCGCTCAAAGACCAACTGACATCATACCCTAAAGCGATATAATCATTCAGCAAAACGAAATCGTAATTGCTCCCTCCATTGTCGATGATTACAAATTCTGGATCAATAGTACACTCGTAAACTTCAAAAAGCATTGTGTAGGTATCCGAACAACTGGTGTCGTAAAGATTCGAGACTGTAAATGATGCCTGGTACATTCCTGGTGCCGCGTACAGGTGGTTAGGCTCAAGAATGTTGCTCGTTGTTGCTCCATCACCGAAATCCCATATCAGGGAATAATTTACTGTATCGAGTGGATAGTACGCATAAAAGTCGACACTAAGCCCAATACCATTGTAACCAAATTCGGGATAAGCCAGGCATGAATCGATGCTAATTGTAAGTGAGTCTGTATCTGAGCAAAAGGGTATCGAATCGCTTGTCATTGTGAGCGAAATAGTATATGTTCCTTCGTCGGCATAGGTGTGGAAAACAATAGTACTTGAAGTGTCGATGGTCCCATCACCGAAATCCCAAATAAAACTATAACCTGCCGAGTTGTATGTAGTGGCATTGAAGGCTGTTTGTAAGCCAAAATTATCGAAAATGAAACTGGCATTGGCATAACAATCGTTTATTAAAACATCGTAGCTTATCTGGTCGAAACAAAGTGGTTGCAGAAGGTCGGTAAGGGTAAGTGAAACGGTATAGGTTCCCATTGCGCCATACATGTGACTCGGGTTGGATAAATTATAGGTGTAGCTGCCATCGCCGAAATCCCATTCAATAATATAATTGCCCGCACTTGCCGGGGTACTGAAGAACGCCTCATAGCCTAAAATATCCACATCAAAATCGGCCATCACATCACATTCATAAGCCTCCAGGTCGTAGCCTACCGTATTTTGACAGGTGGTGTCGCTAAGATTGATCACAGTTAAACTAACCGGGTAAATCCCAGGCAAAGCGTATGTATGGCTCACCGTGTCGCCACCCTGTATAATTGTGCTGTCGCCCATATCCCAGGTAACGTAGTACAGAAGGGTATCGTATTGAAAATAAGACCATAGTTCGACATTCAGTTCATCTACATTAAATTCGAATTCAGCATTGGCTTCGCAACTGTCAATGTACAGCGTGTCGATAAAGCTATCGAAACAAGTCGAATCAGCAAGTTCGTTTACCGAAAGCGATACAATGTAAATGCCCGGCAGGGAATAGCTATGTGCAAATTCGCTTTGATAGTTGACGGTTGTGCCATCGCCCAAGTCCCAATTAAGGTTGAAAAGTGCAGTGTCGTAATTCATTGGGGCAACAAAATCGACTGTAAAGCCAAGGTCGAAATAGCTAAATTCCGCGTTTGCCTGGCAGTTGGGCAGTACATTTACAGTATAGTCCTCGACTTCTCCATATTGGGAGCCACCACAAGAAGATAAAGAACCGGTGTACATAATCCTTATCCGCATAATGGTTGGCCCAAGCAAGGCAGAATCAGGAGGTATAATGGAAGCAGAATAAGGTCCAACCCCGGGAGTTCCAAGAGTAAGGTAGAATTCGCCCGGATCGTCAAAATCAAAATCCTGGTTCCAGTCTACCCATATCCCACACTGGTCATCAATATAAGGATTCCCATTGGTTATTACCGCCGGGTAGCTTTCGCCGATCACCATATTGGTCGACAAATAGCTGAAATCACTATAATTCGTTGATCCTGATGGATTGGAAATGCTTCCAAAAGATACATTTACAATGTATTCATCCATCCCTCCTCCGGCAGAGCAATAGGTCTGGGCTATTGATGCCAAACTAAAGGCTCCAAACAGGAGCGCTAGCAAACAAATCTTTTTCATAATTAGGTTTTTGGGTTAAAAATTTATGACAGCAAAATTAAGATAAATAAAACGATTAATTCATTTCTTCCATAAAATTCACAGTAGAACTTTCCTGGCAAAATCTTATTCCTTTCGATGTACCAAAACAATACCTTTGGTTATAGCTGATAAGTATTTAGACAACTTTTTAGGTTTTATAAATATGCTGAAGAACATATTTTTTAATATCTATTAATTTATACATTTATATCCACTATTTTGTGCAGGAGTCTCGTTCAATAATTATTGCCAAGAACTAGGGTTTTGCTCCAATTAGGAATTTCAATGTCGAATAAAGTGTTCATTTAATTTTAATGGAATGAAGAAATTTTTCCTACATTTATTATTTTTCCTCACCCTTCCAATCTGCCTTAATGCGCAGGTGGATGAAATAACGGCACAGGAAGCAAACATAAGCGGATACCCCCGGAATTCATTCTATTTCGAGGCATTGGGAAATGGGGTTATTTACAGCCTCAATTACGATCGAATATTAAAACAAAAAGGCATTCGCTACTGCACTTTTAGGACGGGATTTAGTTTTTTGCCTCAGATCGACGACTTTACTGACTACCGATTGAAAAGCCTGATTGTTGAACCAGGACTTATGTTTGAGACCTCGACCTATATTTTTGTGACAACCGGTATTGGTGCTGCCTATTTTAGGTTATCGAATGTTGACGAAAAGGCCAACCTGCTCATCTTGTCGCCCGGTGTAGGTTTGCGTTACCAACCAGATCCAGGGGGAGTATTCTTCCACATAAAATGGACTCCGCTAATCCCATTTTTTGCCAAAGAAAGCCTCGATGGTTTTCATTATCCCGATTTTCGACAACTATCAATTGCCTTGGGCTTTAGTATTTAAAACAGACCCCTATGAAAATATACAACAGATTTTTTGCTTTATCCTTAATACTTATGGTATTGGTTTCGTGTACCGAAAAAAACCCTGCTGCTTTTAGAAGTTTTACTTCCACAGAACATCGATTAATTGGTGAATGGAAACTGGTCAAACTATCTGGTAATCATGCCGAATTTTATGAAGGGGAGATAAATACCGCCTTATATGTGTTTGATAAAAAAACTTCGGATAACTTATACATTTATTTTGAAAATGGGAGTGGTTACTTCGAGGATTTCACTTTGCGATATACATTCTACATTGACAAAACAAGCCACTTGGAAATACTTAGCCCCAATGTGATAATTAAAGATGATGAGTGGGACTGGCTGGACAATACCGAAAAAGACCTTATTTACATTCAAAGCCTCGATTTCTTTTTTGGCTATCGGAATTTCAAAATAAAGGAACTCACAACAACTTCATTGACCCTTGAGATGGAAGGAAAAACAGAAAGCCTCGACAATGAAAGTGACTATGAACTAAAAGTACATTTTGAATACACCTTTGAAAAAATGGATTGATACTTAAAACATTTGGATATTTGAAACCTTGTGGTCGCAGTATCTAAGTAAGGTCCATCCAAAAAGTTATAAAAAATTAAAATCAAGCACTTTACGGATGGACGCTAAGTAGAAAAGGAATATTCAATGGAATAAATCTAGCCCTGCTACTCCTCACTTTTCCCGGTGAAAGTTATGGCAGGCTTGGTATGATAAATATCCTTTTTCCAAAAACGCAGAAGGAAACTAATAGACTTTTTTTACCCCTTCAAAAACTCCAGCACATTTTTTTCAATCCGTGCCTCCACATCCGAAATGTCGGCTTTTTGGAATTTGTCGCCGGTAATGTTTTCGTAGAGTTCGATGTAGCGTTCCGATACCAGGTTTACAAACTCATCTGTCATTTTGGGAACCTGCTGGCCTTCTTTGCCCTGGAAACCATTTTCCATTAGCCACTCGCGCACAAACTCTTTCGACAGTTGCTTTTGGTTTTCTCCCTTTAGGAAACGGTCGGCATAGCCTTCTTTGTAAAAATACCGTGATGAATCCGGTGTGTGGATTTCGTCGATCAAGTAAATCTGGCCATCTTTTTTTCCGAATTCATATTTTGTGTCTACCAGAATAAGGCCCATCTTGTCGGCTATCTCGCAACCACGCTGGAAAAGATGGCGGGTGTATTTTTCGAGTAACACATAATCCTCTTCGGAAACAATACCCTGCTTTAGGATTTCTTCTCGCGAAATATCTTCGTCGTGACCTTCCATAGCTTTTGTGGTTGGTGTAATAATTGGTTCACCAAACGCTTGGTGCTCTTGCATACCTTCGGGAATTGGCACACCACAAATCATGCGCGAACCATTTTTGTACGACCGCCATGAGCTGCCTGTAAGAAATCCCCGGATGATCATCTCAATAGCAAAAGGCTCGCAATAATGACCGGCTGTCACCATCGGGTCGGGCGAGGCGATTTTCCAGTTTGGGACTATGTCAGAAGTTGCATCAAGAAATTTCTCTGCAATCTGGTTCAACACCTGCCCTTTGTAAGGGATTCCCTTTGGCAATACCACATCGAAAGCCGAAATCCGGTCGGATACCACCATCACCATCAAGCCATTTTCCATGGCGTACACATCTCGCACTTTGCCTTTATATATGTTCTTTACACCCGGAAATTTAAAATTTGTTTCTGTAATTGCGTTCATTTTATTTAGTAATTAAGTAATTGTGCAATTAGGTAATTAGGGTTTATAGGTATTATCAAAATTCCTCAATTTCCTAATTTCCTATTTTTGATCTAATAGATATTTTATGTAACCATTAAGTATTTTTACTACTTCCAGAACCTCAGACCTAAGGTTTTCAAACTGAGCTTCGTCAATGTATTCTTCATCCTGTGCGACAGTAAGATGGTCAATTGTTTCGAAAAGTGATCCTCTTGCAGTCCTGCAAAACTGGGCATGTCCCTGATAATGAAAACGACCATACCCTTCGGCGATGTTTGCGGTTACCGATCGGGATGACCTTATTATTTGATCGGTAAGTTTATATTTATCTTCTGGTGGAAATGATTTTGTAAGCTTCGAAATCCTTTTTTGCAACTCTCTGCCCTTCTTCCATGCTTCCAATGTCTTAAATGTTGCTTTCATATCTCTTTTTAGTGAATTATGTAATTGAGAAAATATGTAATTAAGTTGAGTGAATAATTAAGTAATTCCTTGTTTCCCTAATTCCTCATTTCCTTAATTCCTCTTTCCTTCCGTCGAAGTTGTGCTTTGTGCAACCGACCCACGTAACTTCACAAGTTTGTTTAGCAAATCGAACCAAAATGGGGCACCAACCGAAATGGCCAGAGCGGTAAGCAAATACCCCCAGAAATGATGAATCCAGGTCCACCACTTAAAGCTACTCCTATAATAGACTTTCTTATATTCTTTTCCCAGGATAAATTTCTTGAAGTCAGCCTTGTCTATATTTGCCGGATATTCAACCCCCACTAATGTGTCTTTTTTAGCCAAAGCTATTTCGACCTTATCCATAAAAAACAGCTTGCGATTTGCTTCCGAGGTATCAGCCGACCAACTTGGTGTAAACTCTTTTTCATCGGGCCATCCTGCATCAATTATTTTAGATGCGTTTGCAATATCATTCTCAACTTGTTTTTTAACCTGTAACAAAGTGTCGATTTTTGCTTTTGTAATAGAATCATGCTGAGATGTGCTGGAAGGATTGATTTCCATATTTTTGACAATGATGTCCTTATTGGCTTCCATATAGGCAATCGACATGTTAACCATCTGCTCTCGCGCATTTTTATCTTTTGAAAGTTTTCCGGCGATTTTTATTGTGTCTAAATTTAAGCTAAAAGCTATGATCATTCCTAAGGCCAGTAAAATAACCTGGATTCGTCTTTTGTACCACCCAATAGCCCTTTCCATTGTACTTTCGAACCAGTTCTCAAGCAAGACTTTAAACCTCTCCAAATCATTTTCAGCGTCGTCGAGAAGCGAGAGGATATGTTTTTTTGTTTCAGAACCTTCTGGGAACAATTTGCTGATGCCGGTTTTAATCTTCTCTAATTTCGTGGCTTCGTCCGGAGCACTATCCTTAAGCGAATCTATCAGTGCTTTGGAAAAGTCGGTCGGTGATAAGTAGGAAGGTTTGTTGACAAGTCCACCGTTGCTCAAATATTTGATGGTTGGTTGATTTATAAAAGCCTTGAAAAGATTTTCATTTTTAGTCCCGAATAAAAAGCCAAAAGTCCCAAACAGTTTATTCTTGATCTTGTCAATAAATCTAATCTTGGGGTTAACCTCATCAAGCATCATCCTTTTTAGGGTGAAAGCCAGATTCTGCGCCCGAAGCCTCAGAATATTATTGATAAGCTCTAAAATAATAGTGGCAAACAAACTAAATAGTAAATACAAGAATGTCAAGCCAATAAATACATCTAATAAGGTAATCCCGGTCATAATTGCAATTTAATTAATGGCAAACTAAATTATCTGATTCCAAAAATACAATAAATCCACTTAATTCTTTATTCTCCTATTTTTTCAACTACAATTACCTAATTCCTTTTTTCCAAAACTGGCTGAGACGAAAGCCTTGCATGTCTACTTTTCTATCTATGCCTCATTCTCCTTAATTTCCCAATTCCTTACTCAACTTTGTCCTTATAAAGCTTATCATAAGCCGCCACAATCTTTTTCACCAAAGGATGCCGCACAATGTCCTGCTCGTTGAAGCGGATAACAGAAATGCCTTTTATCCCTTCCAAAATAGTGAGTGCCTGCAATAATCCCGACTGACTTTTTTTGGGTAAGTCGATTTGGGTTATATCACCAGTTACGATGAATTTGGCGTTCATCCCCATTCGGGTCACAAACATTTTAAATTGATTGAGTGTGGCGTTCTGGGCTTCATCCAAGATCACAAATGCATTTTCGAGCGTGCGGCCCCGCATAAATGCAAGAGGGGCAATCTGGATGATGCCTTCCTCCATCATATCCTTTAGTTTTTTGGATGGGATCATGTCGTCGAGGGCATCGTAAAGAGGAATCAGGTAGGGATCGATTTTCTCTTTTAAGTCGCCGGGCAGGAAACCAAGGTTTTCGCCAGCTTCAACGGCGGGTCGGCTCAACACAATCTTTTTCACCTCGCGGTTTTTCAAAGCACGCACTGCGAGGGCAATGGCCGTATATGTTTTTCCGGTCCCGGCAGGGCCGATGGCAAAAAGGAGGTCGTTTTTCTGGGAATCTTCCACCATCTTTAACTGATTCGGAGTTCGGGCACGGATCAGTTTTCCATTGTTGCCAAACAGCAAAGGCTCTTCGCGTTTGCCATTGCCAACAGGGGCATCACTGTCTTCAACCAAAATTATCCGCTCAAAGTCGTTGTTGGTGATAATATTATATTGGTGAAAATGATCGATCAGCATCTGGATTTTGCGCCCAAACAATTCCAACTCCGACTCTTCCCCAATGGCTTTTAGCTCGTTTCCCCGTGCAACAATTTTCAGCTTCGAAAAAAAGTTTTTAAGCCGCTCCAGCTTGGCATTGTTAACACCATAGATATCAACCGGGTCGATCCCGTCGAAATAGATTATTCTTTCAGACATTGATTGCAATTATTCTTTTTACTTTTACGGGGACAAAATAAGAAATAAGTTCTGAGTTGGAAAGTTCTGAGTTGGAAAGTTTTGAGGTCTGTGTTTGAAGAAATTTGAACTGGAGATTTGAAACGAGTCAAGCGGAAGAGCTTGAATTTTGTACTCTGAACTATTTGAACTCTGAACTCTCTGACATGAACAACATACAAGACAAACTAAAAGCCTTCGAGCGGCTGCTTACCATCATGGACGAGTTGCGTGCGCAATGCCCATGGGACAAAGCACAAACCCTCGAAAGCCTTCGCACCCTTACCCTGGAGGAAGTGTACGAACTGGCCGATGCCATCCTTAAAGATGACCTTCAGGAAATAAAAAAAGAACTGGGCGACATTCTTCTCCACATTGTTTTCTATGCAAAAATAGGGGAGGAGAAGGAGGCATTTGACATTGCCGATGTCACTAATGCCTTGTGCGATAAACTGGTGTTCCGCCACCCACACATTTACGGCGGAGTGAAAGTGGCCGATGCCCGGGAGGTGGCCGATAATTGGGAAGCCATCAAACTAAAAGAAAAAAACGGCAAGGGCACGAAAAATACGGTGTTAGGCGGTGTCCCTGAATCCTTGCCGGCACTGGTAAAAGCCAACCGCATCCAGGACAAAGCCCGTGGCGTCGGGTTCGATTGGGAAGAACGCTCGCAGGTGTGGGACAAAGTAAACGAAGAATTGAACGAACTGAAACATGAAATCGAGCAACAAGATTTCGACAAAACCGAAGCCGAATTTGGCGACCTGTTTTTTTCGCTGATCAACGCAGCACGTTTGTACGGCATAAACCCCGAGAATGCCCTGGAGCGGACCAACCGGAAATTTATCAAGCGATTTAATTATCTTGAAGAAAAAACAATCCAACAAGGAAAATCGTTGCATGACATGAGCTTGGCGGAGATGGATAAATATTGGGAAGAAGCGAAGAGGAAATGATTAATTATTATGATGAATATGTAATGAGTGGGTTGGATTCAAGATGTAGTTCTCTATTTTTGGGTTGATTCAATTAGCTTTGAAATCCTTATATTTGTATGATGATGACACAAACTGAAATAGAAACCAGATTAAGAGATTTAAAACCCATCCTTTCCAATAAATTTTATGTGGACAGGATTGGTTATTTTGGTTCTTACGCAAGAAACGACCAGGATGAAAAATCGGATATTGACATTCTGGTTGAATTTCGCAAGCCATTAGGTTGGGATTTTTTTGATCTTCATGATTTGTTAGAGAAGGAACTCGATTTAAAAGTTGATTTGGTTTCTATAAAAGCACTTAGAAATGAGCTAAGAGATTCAATCCTTCAACAAACACGCTACGTATGAAAGATACAGATAGAAATTACCTCATTTATTTGAATGATATTCATACCGCGATACTGCGCATTGTAGAATATGTTGGGACTAAAAATTCGGCAGAATTCAAACAAAGCTTTATGGTCGTAGATGCCGTCGTCAGAAATTTTGAAATAATTGGAGAGGCATCAAAAAATCTTCCTGATGTAATAAAGGATAAATACCCAAATCTTCCATGGAGGAAAATGTATGGCTTAAGAAATCTTGTTTCTCATGAGTATTTTGGAATAGATTATGACATGATTTGGGATATTTCGACCATCAATATCCCAGAGAACATTATTCAAATTAAGAAGATTATTGAAGCTGAAAACGATACATTTTTATAAAATGGTTTATCATAAATATTTCATACTTGCTTGCTCAGTATTTTTCATTCTTCTTGGCTCTTCTCTCGATGCCCAAATCCTTCCTGCTTTCGATTCTAAAAAGGCATCCATCACCAAGCAATATATTTATTCCTACGGAAAAGATATCCGCGATGTATGCCTCGCCCCGGCTCATTGGCAAACAAAACAATGGTTGACTTTTTCGGGTGTGGCTTTAGGAACCTTCGCGCTTTTTACCGTGGATGAACAGATTCAGCAATGGTCGCAAGAGCAACGAACCGATTTTAGCAATCGTTTTTCCGAGCATTTCCTCGATCCATGGGGAACAGGCAACCTATTGAGAAACTATACGGTATATTCCTTGGCCGGGGTCTATTTTACCGGCTTGCTTACAAAAAACGAAAAAACCAAAATGGTGGCTATGGAGGCGACCCGGGCATGGGCCGTTTCAAGCCTTTTTATTTTTGTGACCAAAGTCAGCTTTGGTCGGCATAGGCCCCATCAAGGACCAGAGCCAGATCATTGGCAATGGGAAGGCCCAACGACCAAATCCTACCGGTCGTTTGTGTCGGGGCACACCATGGCGGCATGGGCAGCTGCATCGGTATTTGCTCAAGAATATAAGGATAAGCCAATCGTGCCCATTGTTTCTTATACCATCGCCGGGTTGGTTGGGCTGTCTCGCATTCACGACAACAAACACTGGGCGAGCGATGTGTTTGCCGCCGCTGCCTTTGGCTGGGCCATCGGGAAACTGGTGGTGAACCGAAACAATTGGGGCGTAAAAATATCGGCAGCCCAACAGGGGCAGGGTGTGGCTTTAAGATATAATTTCTGATTCCGTGTAAATCTCTTAGCTTTGTGCTGAACACAAAAACTAAAATCATGAAACATATTGTACTTATTGTTGGCTTGCTTGTTTTTTACTTTGGTCTTTCATCCCAAACTATTACTACTATTTCTCCACCTGTTGGCTATCAGAATCATACTTTAAATGTAACCATAAGTGGGCAGGGGACCCATTTTAATCAGGGCACAACAACTATTGCAACTCCCAATCCCACTCAAGTATGGTTAAAGCAAGGTGAAGCTGCTTCAATAGTTCCCAATTATACCATCGTAATAAACGACACACTGATATTATGTGAGTTTACCTTTTCATCCTATCATATTTTAGGCTCTTACGATTTGAATGTGTTTAGCGAAATGGATGGTTTCCTAAGCATGTCCGATGCATTTGTATTGAACCCCGATCCCTTCTCGATTGACGATCTTAATGAAACGGTGGACCACTCAGTTTATCCAAATCCCTGCAAGGGCTTCCTTAATTTGGACACAGATTTTCAGGTTTCCACTCTTCGATTTGATTTATTTTCAATGAATGGCAAACTTGTTTATTCTGATGAACTGGACACCCAGCTTGATACCCATCAGTTTGACTTTTCGCTTATGCCCAAAGGCATGTATTTTTATCATCTCGTTTCGGATAAGAAAACTGAAACGGGGAAAATTAGTTTGCAATAAACGTATTTCGGTGCTCTTCACCTTTATCATTTGTGGCAGAGCCTCGAAATATTTGTAGAAATCAGGAATGACCACCGGTTCTTCAAGCTAATTGCTCAATTCCTTACTCAACCTAATTATCTACTCAAGGGTATATCTTACACCTACAAAAAACCGCCTGCCGATAATCGGACCCCAAACCATCGAGGCATCGAAGTTGGGGCCGAAGGGGTCGTTGGCTCCGATAATAGGGTTGTCCTGCACATAGCCTGTCAGGTTTTCGCCGCCGGCATACACCGAAAAATTTCCAATCCTCTTGGTGACCTGGGCTTGCAACATAAAAAAGCCGGGCGAGTAATCGGTGTATTCAAGCCCTGGCACTTCATTCAAAACCTCTGGCAAACGACCCTTACCATTATATTGTAGGTTTACATCGAACATCCACTTGTTGTGATTGGTGGCATACGACATGCTGAGCAAAGCTTTGAAATTGTTGACAAAAGGCTTTTCCATTAGTTTTTCTTCATAAGTCACTTTAACGTCGTTGTACCGTATGGCTGCGGTTAGGTCGAAACGATCGAATGGCTCGGTGCTGATTTCTGCCTGAAAACTATTGGAGAATGATTTTCCATCGAGGTTGTAAAAATACACCGAGTGCAGGTCGTGGTCCATATCAACCACCACCTGATTGATAAATTGTGTGCGGTAGAAATCGATGCTCAACATTGCTTCCCGATCACCATAATAGATATCATGGCTTACGTTCACCCCCATGTTCCAGGCTTCTTCGATGTCCAGCTTTTCGAGTAGGACAATATTCCTCGAACTGGCAAATAGGCCAGGGTTCTCGCTAAAAATATTGGCCACCTTGTAGCCCTTTCCAAGCGATCCACGAATGATGGTTTCGTCGCTGAGGTTATATTTTATGTGCATCCGGGGCGTAAAGAAATTTCCATACAAATTATGATGATCCATACGTGCCCCTGCAATAAAATTTAATTGGCTGGTGGTGTAATTGTACTCTGCAAAAATTCCGGGGACCTTTTCTTCGCGCAGGTAATCTACACCTTCAAAACGCTCATCGTAATCATCATACATAAAACTAAATCCTGCATTTAGGTTTTGCTCGCAAGTCCATAAACGGGTACGGAAAATGGCGTTGAAATAAAAGTTTGTTTGCTCGCCTGCGTATTCTCGATTGCCATAAAACGACTCCACTTCGTGCCTCGATGCCGAAGCTATCATCCCAATGCTTTGATTAGAATTATGGGGCAGCGTGAACCCGTTTTTCCCATATACATCGTATCGTTTTGTTTTGATGCCGATCCTGTACAGGTTGGGAGCAAAAGTCTGGTTGTCGCCATCCATTGACATTTGTCCACCGGTGCGGTCTTCGTTCAAAAAGGTAAAGCCAAACTGCCCCCGGTAGTTTTTCTTGCTGTCGTATTTCCATCGGTTCATCACATGCACCTGTGAGCTTAATGGCAGGTCGATGAAGCCATCGTCGTTCAGGTCGTGTTTCATATCATTATGCCCGCCACTAAACAGCAACATAGTGCTCCAGTGGTCATTTATTTTTTGTGCCGAAGTGATGTTTGCTTCCATCCGGCCCAAGTGGTTGCCATACAGGTTTACATGTAAAGGTTCGGCTGTATCGGGTTTTTTGAACTCCACATTTATCTGGCCCGTGACTGATTCATATCCGTCGATCACCGAGGCTGTACCCTTCGAGACCTGAATCGATTCCATCCAGGTGCCGGGTATGTAGTTCAAGCCAAAGTTGGAGGCCAACCCACGTACAGCTGGTTTTTTCTCTACTATGATTTGGCTGTATTTCCCGGCCAGGCCCAACATCATTATTTGTTTTGCACCACTAACAGCATCAGCATAACCTACGTCGACAGTGGCTGTGTTTTCGAAGCTTTCGGCCAGGTTGCAACAGGGCAGTTTTTGTAACCCGGCCGAGGTTACCGTTTCGGTTTGTATGGTTTCGATCTTCGAGATATAACTGCCCTTCTGTCGGTCGTACACGGTTACCTCGTCAATTTCTTTGCTTGTTTCGAGGATTATTTCCAGGTTTTCCATATCGCCCGAAATTGTAATCGTATCATTTTTATAACCAATGTAGCTGATCACAAGTTTCGGGTTGTGGCCTTCGGGAAGGGCTATTTTAAAGCGACCTTTTTCGTTACTTACAGCCCCGATGGTTGTGCCTGCCCAATACACATTGGCCTGGACAAGTGAGATGGGTTTACCGTTTTTTTCCGATGGATTGAGACCCTCGATATTTCCCTCGATGTATTTTTGTTGCGCAATGGCAAACATTGATATGGCAGTCAATGCAATAACTAAGATAATTTTATTCATGTTGATTGTTTCGTGTTGATTGTTGAACTGATGTTATTTTCCTTCTGATGAAATAATATTACAAAAGGAATTCTCAACAACGAAAACTGGCGATATTGATGTAAATTGGAGTCTTGATCAAGAATGGTGGCGAATGTCCAGGCTTTATCAAGCTTATTTTCAATGTTGAATATAGATCCATTACGGCAAAGCTGCTCAATGGGCCAAAAGGGATTTCAAAAGTCTTTAAGCTTTTATTCGGAAAAAAAACTTGTGCCAGTTGAAAAAAAGTGGAATCTTGACTACAACAATCAGACTGTTGGAAAGTAAATTGGCCAAGGGGCACTTCCTTGTCAAGAGATTCATTGCAACAAGACAAACATTCAGATGCCTTATGGCACGAATAACCGGTTTCAGAGATCTCACAAACAACATCGCCGGCATCACCCGAACCTGAGATTTGGCAACAGGATTCTGCTTCAATGTAAAGATTTGTTGAAAAGAGGTTCCTGTCAGAGAAATGATGGTTCACCAAGATACCGGCGGTGATTGCTACCATCCAAAGCGACAGAATAATATTTGCTAGTTTTTTTGCCATTTTTTAATTACCCCGCAAAAGTAAATAAGAAAACAGGCTTTCCCTCAAAATAGTTTGAATGATTAACAAGCTGTTAACAAGATTTAAGTTACATCGTTAAAATATCTTCTCCTAAGAAATGGAAACCCGGACATAACCCCTTATGAACTTTACAAAGCACTTCTTGTTATATATTTTATTACCTTTCGCAAATCAAATTTTAATTCAATTGTAGTTGTTTATGGAAACAAATGAAAAAATAATACTCGCGCCGACTGATTTTTCTGAAATCTGCGAGAATGCCATCAATCATGGGGCAGCACTGGCAAAACTGATTGATGCGAAACTGTACTTGCTCCATGTCTTCAATAGCGATAGCAAATCGTATGTAAAAAAAGAGGGATTGTCGCTTTCGAAATTGGAAGAAAAATTGGGCAAAGTGGCAACAGAAATTAGCTCAAAATTTGGGATTGAAGTTGTGCCGCTTGTGCGCGAAGGCAGTTTGTTTGACACCATTGAAGAAACGACAAAAGAATTAAATTCATTATTGGTTGTACTCGGAACCCATGGGAAAACAGGGATCCAGCACCTGACCGGTAGTTACGCCCTCAAGGTAGTTACAAGTTCTCCCTCGCCGGTAATCGTGTTCCAACAGAAGTCGATTGAAGGCTTCAATAATATTGTTTTCCCGGTAAGCGACACGATGGAAGTGCGGCAGAAAGTAAACTGGGCAATTGGCATCGCAAAGCTGTTCGATTCGAAGGTCCATCTATTCCGGATTACCGGGAACACCGACGAATCGGAGAAAAAGATTCACGTAATCAGCAATCAGATTAAAGAATCGTTCCAAAAACATGGCGTGGCCTATGTTGAAAAGTTGGCTGATAAATCAGGGGGGTTTGCCGACCAGGTACTCTATTATGCCAATGCCAACAATGCCGATCTGATTATGATCATTACCCAGAAAAATGAATTCGTACCCACTTTCTTTTTAGGCCCCTGGGACGAAAAGATGATTTTCAACCAATCGCAAATTCCGGTTATGTGTATAAATCCCAGGGAGTTGAGCACTTACTTTTACAAGTGAGGTTATCCATTGTTGACATCAAACTGATTGGGACAATAGAATAGCCATACCGCAAAACAAAACAGAAAGGTGAACCACTACGGTTCACCTTTCTGTTTTGTTTTTATTATAGAGTATATCTTATTTCCTGATCCCTCGTGGGAAATAATTTTTCCAGGCAAACCAATCGATCAACTCATAGGCAACCTCTTCGGTAAGTTTTTCCATTTGGCATGGTATTATTTGCTCATCGTGGAACTTCCATGGATCAGATTCCTTTTCCCTCTTGGCGCGATATAGCTCAAAAACCACTTCGCCTGGTTTGTCACATAAAATGATGTCGGCACGGCGCATGAATACAGTTGGCTGCGATACATTTACTGCGTCGAACCTGGTCCGCTCACAGTCAATTACACCGTGTTGGGAAACAGCTTCCCGAAAAAACTTGAAATCATCCTCCATAACTGTTTTTAACTTGTCGAACAGAAAACCCAACTGTTCCATAAAGGAATTAATAATCTCCTTGTTTTCCCTGACATTCAATTCCAATCCTTCCTTCGAAATTGATATATCCTTGCCAATCCTGGAGTTCTGTTTGTTTATTTCGTTATCAAGCCAATGTGCCATAGTTCAATATTTTTGTATGTATTTGGTGTATTGAAAATTTCAAATGTAAAAATAAGAAACATAAATGGACTTTCTTTGTTCAAAGCCAAGTTTGTTCGCGACAATCCAGAAATTATTTCAATTAGCTTGAATATCAGACAAACCATCATCCAGGGTCTGTACTATTTGTTCTATCAATTATTTTTTAAGGTAACAAATAGCCCCGATGGGTCGGGACTATTTGTTCTAACTTTCATTATTTTATGGTAACAAATAGCATCTCCATTTCACCTTTGCCCTTGGCTTCAATCTTGCCGCGGCTTTCAAAAGCAAAGTCTGGGTCGTCTTTCAACAACTCATAAGTGGCCTGGCTAATGTTCACTTTGCCGGCTTCGCCATTGCTCTCGATGCGGCTGGCGGTGTTTACGGTATCGCCCCAAATGTCGTATTGGAACTTTTTAACGCCAACGATTCCTGCAACTACTGGCCCTGTATGAATTCCCACGCGCATTTCGAAAGCGGGTAAACCATCGGCATCGTTTGAGGCTTTTCTTGTTGAAATGAAAGCTTGCATTTCGAGCGCAGCCAACACGGTGTTTTTCACAGAATCATCGGTAGGGACGGGGAGACCACCAGCCGCCATGTAGGCATCGCCAATAGTTTTTATTTTTTCGATGTTGTATTTTTCCATAATGGCATCGAAGGCTTCGAAACAGGTGTTGATTTCGTCCACCAACATACCGGCACTCATTTTTGCAGAGGCTTCTGTAAATCCCTTAAAGTCGGTAAAAAGAATCGAAACCAAATCAAAATCACGCGCCTCGGCACGACCGTTTTGTTTTAGCTCTTCGGCAATTTCGGCGGGGAGGATGTTGAGGAGGAGATTTTCGGAGCGGTCTTTTTCGACCTGGAGGGTAGCTCTTGATTTACGGATGTAGCGCATGCGGCTATAAAACCCTCCTGCGAGAAGCAACAAAAACCCTCCTGCACCAATGGCTATATTCCTAGTTTTCTCCTCGACACGCATTTCTTCCTGGTGGGCTTCTAACACCAAACGGTCAGTTTCTGCTTGTGCAATGCTGTCTTGTAGCATTTGCTTAGCAAACTCCATTTGTTGGAGTTTTTGCCCAGTCTCCTCAGCATGAAGACTGTCATTAATTACTTGCATCTTCTCCAAATACACCAAAGCTTCATTGCCTTTGCCCATGGCTTTGTATGCATCATATAAGCATTTACAGGCATTTTTTTGAAAATTAATAGCCCCAATATCTTCACTTATCTCAAGTGACTTTTGGCACTGGATGATGGCATCTTGATGTTTGTTCTCGGTATTGTAAATAATCCCAATATTGCTTAGTGTATTGGCTATTCCCCGCTTATCTCCGATTTCTTCATAGATTTTTAAACTGCGCTGGAAATAATCCAAGGCTTTGTGGTAATTGCCATGGTCATTGTAGATCAACCCAATATTGTTTAGAGCACTGGCTATTCCTGATTTATCCCCGATTTCTTCCATGATTTTTAAACTGCGCTGGAAATAATCCAAGGCTTTGGGGTAATTGCTTTGGGCATTGTAGATATTCCCAATATTGCTTAGTGTATTGGCTATTCCTGATTTATCTCCGATTTCTTCATAGATTTTTAAACTGCGCTGGTAATAATCCAAGGCTTTGGGGTCATTGCTTTGGTTATTGTAGATCAACCCAATATTGTTTAGAGCAGAGGCTATTCCTGATTTATCTTCGACTTCAGAGATTTTTAAACTGCGCTGGTAATAATCCAAGGCTTTGGGGTAATTAGCTTTTAGATGATAACTAACTCCTTGAACGTTATATCCAGTTGATTGGGCTTTTGGATATTTCTTTTCTTGTCCAAATACCACCAACTCTTCGGCTAAAATAAAAGCTGAATCAGTGTTGGAGAAAAGAAAGCCCTGTTTAATGTACGATGAAAAGGCTTGTACTCGAACAGTATCATGTTGGGATTGGTCCTGCCAAATGGAGTATAGTGAGTCGAGGTTCTGGGCAAAGGCCTGTTGTGCAAAAGAAAGCACAAAAAATGTAGCTATTAGAAAAATTGCTTTTTTCATGGGTACTATTTTTTAATGGTTAAAAAACCTCACCCACGCCCCGCTACGGGAACAAGATTGGTAAATACTTATTTTTCTGAATGTCATTCCTTTTCACCGGACAGCACAAAAAAAAGGCATTCTGAATGCCTTTTAGTTATAGTGTTGGGGCATATTATCGTAATCCTTTTTAACCTGATTAATTAACACGTTGATCTATTACAAAGCCAAACTACTTTGAATAAAGGCAATGCTCGCTTTCCGATTCTCAATGTAGCTAAGGCTACATCTGTGAGCGAAAACCTGCGCTCACCTTTATTCATTGTATTTTAACCTCTCATCAAGAAAAACGCATGAATTAATCAGGTTAGATCATTACTTCACTAATTTGGATAACAGGTTCGATATTGGTGAAATTTGGCAGATCGGCCATGATCTTTTCTGCATTGGGACCAAAGGAATTCTGAAAGGAATCCATTGTCTCAAAATATAAGTTCCCCATGGCAGCATAGCTTGCCAGCGACCCGGGAGCTCCACCTCCAATTCCCTTCTCTATAGTCAGGGCTTTAACCGCGTCGCCTATTAATCCACCAGCCATCGGAACATGCTTATTGCAATAATATTCCATGTCAAATGTTTTCCCTTCTCCTGCGGGATACATTACACTTACTTTGATCATTCCTTTTTTCATAGTTATTTTTTAAATTTTAATTGTTTTTCAAAGGAAGTCCAACTACTTTCATATCGTGGTCTTCAAATACTTTTGCAATTTCTTCTTTTGATGGAGGCGAAGTCCATTGATCCGTTACCTGAAAGAATTCTTCCATTTTTCCTGCCGGTAAATACGAAACGATCATCTTTCCTATTTCAGTCAACTGAATAAAGGCGTGTTGGACATTTCGGGGAAGGTAAATAGTATCGCCTGGTTTCATTGAATACCTGTCGTCGCCCACCTGGAACAAATACTCGCCTTCCATAACATAAAACCATTCATCCTGGAATGGGTGAATATGCAAAGGAGGGCCTCCGTTTGGAGTAAGTCCGGTTTGTTCAAAAACAGCCAGGGAGCCATCCGTGTCGCTTCCCGAAATTTTAATGTCGAGATTGTTTAGCGTAACACCCTTCATTTTGTAATGAACACCGAATCGTGCTTCGCCTGCATCGACTTTAAAACCCTTTTTTGTGCTCATAGGAAAAATTGATTTAAACCTGGCAAAAACAAGGGTAGGTAAAACTGCAACTGCAGATAAAATAAAATTTCTTCGTTCCATTACCAGTCATCTTTATCACATTCATATCCTAAGCTTAGAATTCATGTTTTCTCCAAGCTTAGGTGCAACTCTATAAAGCAGAGAAAGCTTATAATCGAAAAGTATGGCGCTATGAATAAATTCCCTGCTCTACATCTGTTAATAAAACTACCTGATGATATATATTGTTCCCACAATATGTCTGTGATCCATTTTACAGAGGATTTCGTATCAAAATACTCAACTGTATATAAACAAGGAAATTATTGAAATAGCTATTAGGGCGATCTTGCAGGCATTTATAGCTCCCTAATTATTGATTACTTACAAATAAGGAAATTGGGTTTTATTAAGGCTAACAAACCACATCTCCATCTCACCCTTCCCTTTCGCCTCGATCTTTCCACGTTTTTCAAATGTAAATTCCGCACTTCCCTTCGACAGGCTCAGGGCAGGCGGCTCATTGTCCGTCAAGAGTTGGTATGTTGCCTGGCTGATGTTCACTTTGCCAACTTCTCCACTGCTTTCCATCCTCGAAGCCGTGTTTACGGTGTCGCCCCAAATGTCGTACTGGAATTTCTTAACACCCACAATGCCCGCCACTACCGGGCCGGTGTGTATGCCTACACGCATTTCGAATGCGGGAAGTCCGGCATCATCATTTTTTGCTTTTCGTGAGGTGATGAAGCTTTGCATTTCGAGCGCGGCCAGCACGGTGTTTTTCACAGAATCATTAGTAGGCACGGGCAAACCTCCCGCAGCCATGTAAGCATCACCGATGGTCTTTATTTTTTCGACACCAAATTTGGCCATGATGCCGTCAAAAGCCTCGAAGCAGGAATTGATTTCAGAAACCAAATCTTGCGCGCTCAATTTGGCCGAAGCTTCGGTGAAGCCTTTAAAGTCGGTAAAAATGATGGTGACCATGTCGAAATCACGAGCCTCTGCACGGCCGTTTTGTTTCAGTTCTTCGGCAATTTCGGCGGGAAGGATGTTGAGAAGAAGATTTTCGGAACGGTCTTTTTCAACTTGTAAAGTTGCTTTTGATTTTCGCACATATCGCCAGCGACTGTAAAAGCCTCCGGATGCCAATATAAAGAAGAGGGCTACTCCAATAATAAAGTTTCTGGTTTTATTTTTTTTACGAACTTCTTCTTGGTGGGCTGCCTGCACGATTCGGTCTTTTTCAACCTGTGCAATACTATCCTGGAGTACTTGTTTGGCAAACTCCATTTGTTGGAGCTTTTTTGCGGTTTCCTCCGCGTTCAGGGAATCCTCAAGAGCATTGGCCAATTCATGGTACTCCAAGGCTTTAAAACCATTGCCCATGGCTTTATAGGTTTTATACAGACAGAAACTTCCGTTTTTCTGATATCCTAAGATTCCTATTTTCACGGCAAGCTCATACCCCCTTATGCCATAATCTACAGCCTTTTTAAAATCACCTTGTTTTCGATAAATAATCCCGGAATTAATAAGATCGCCGGCAACTCCGTGCTGATCCCCAAGTTGTTTTTTGATACTTAAACTTTGGTTTATATACTCAAGGGCTTTGGCATAATCAGATTGATCCTCATATATTAGTCCTATCTTACTGAAGGTATTAGAAACTCCACTTTGATCCCCTAGTTGCTCATAGATTTTTAGGCTTTGGTTAAAATAATCCAGTGCTTTCGAAAAATCATCTTGATCCTTATATATAAGTCCAATATTAGAGAGGCTTGCAGCAATTCCGGGTTGATCATCAATTTCTTTATCGATTTTTAAACTTTTATTGTAGTATTCCAATGCCTTTGATAGATCGTCTTGTTTCCAATATATCAGTCCAATATTATTGATGGAAACAGCAATTCCTTTTTGATCCCCGATTTCTTCAAATATTTTTAAGCTTTTGCTGTAGTTGTTAAGGGCTTTTACATAATCTCCTAGTCTGTAAAAACTAGTTCCTAAACCAATAAGACAATCAGCAATTTCGTATTGATCTCCGTTTAGTTTAGAACTTTTTAAGCTTTGGGATAAATATTTCACGGCTTTGGGATAATCGCCTTGGTATAGGTATATAGATGCAATATTACGGTAGCTATCAGCAATATTGCTTTGTGAGCCAATCTGTTCATAGATTTTTAAGGCATGGGTGTAATATTCCAGGGCTTTGGGATAATCGCCTTGGTTATCGTACATAAATCCAATATTATAGTGGGATTGCGCAATTCCTTTCTGATATCCAATTTGTTCCATGATTTTTAAGCAATGGATGTAATATTCCAGGGATTTGGTATAATCTCCTCTTTGGGTCATTATGGTACCTAGGATATTAAAGCCATAGGCCTGGGCTCTCGGATTATTTTTCTCAATTCCAAATTCAATTAATCCTTCTGCCATATTAAGTGCGGTATCTGTCTCTGAATTAATGAAACCACTCCAAATAAAGTCTTTAAAAGCGATTGCTCTTGTAGTGTCAGCTAGTGTTTTGTCTTGCCAAATGGCATAGAGCGAATCGAGTCTAGCCTTTTGGTCAGGTTGATTTGGCTGGGCATTTAGGGTCAAAAATGCTAGTAGCAATGACAAGGCAAAAATTAAGTTTTTCATATTCTCATGATTAGTCTATTTAAATTGATTTAGTCTTTTGATACAAACCACATTTCCATTTCACCTTTCCCTTTTGCGTCCACTTTTCCACGGCTTTCAAAAGCGAAGTCCGTATCGTCCGATAAAAGTTCATAGGTCGATTGGCTAATATTCACCTTTCCAACGGCACCACTACTTTCCATTCTACTAGCTGTATTTACCGTATCGCCCCAGATGTCGTATTGGAACTTTTTAACGCCAACGATTCCTGCAACTACTGGCCCTGTATGAATTCCCACGCGCATTTCAAAGGCGGGTAAGCCTTCTGCATCGTTGGTGGCTTTTCTTGTTGAAATGAAGGCTTGCATTTCGAGTGCTGCCAGCACTGTATTTTTTACAGAGTCCTCAGTAGGGACAGGCAAACCACCTGCCGCCATGTAGGCATCGCCAATGGTTTTAATTTTTTCGATGCCGTATTTTTCCATGATGCCATCAAAAGCTTCAAAGCAGTGGTTGATTTCGTTGACCAAATCGGCTGCGCTGAGTTTGGCACTTTGCTCGGTAAAGCCTTTAAAATCGGTAAAGATGATGGTGACCATATCGAAATCGCGCGCCTCGGCCCGTCCGTTTTGTTTTAGTTCTTCGGCAATTTCGGCAGGGAGGATGTTGAGGAGTAGGTTTTCGGAACGGTCTTTTTCTTTGGAGATGATGTCGCGTGATTTACGCACATAGCGCCAACGGCTGTAAAGACCTCCGGCTAAAAGAATGAACAGCAGCGTAGAGCCGATCAAAACATTGCGGGTTTGGTTTTTTTGGCGCACTTCTTCCTGATGCGCTTCCTTAACAAGGCGGGCTTCTTCGGCTTTCGCAATGCTGTCCTGCAGCATCACTTTGGCAAACTCCATTTGCTCGAGCTTTTTGGTGGTTTCCCGGGCGTTCAGACTGTCTTCTACTACCCTCATTTTCTCCATATACACCAGGGCTTCGTTGCCCTTGCCCAGGGCTTTGTAGGTATCATACAGGCATTGGCAGGCACTTTTTTGCAGGTTTAAAACACGAATATCTTCGGCCAGCGCCAGGCCTTTTTGGCAATAGTACAAGGCGAGTGTGGCCTTGCCTTGTTCTTTGTAAATGTCGCCAATATTGTTCAGGCTACGTGCGATATTGCTTTTGTCCCCGGTTTCTTCCGCAATCGCCAGACTCTTTTCATAGTATTCAAAAGCGCGGGGATAATTGCTTTGCTCTTTGTAAATGATGCCAATATTCATCAGGCTAGATGCGATGCCCTGTTTATCCCCGATTTCTTTTCGAATCGCCAACGACTTTTCGTAGTATTCCAACGCGTGGTTGGTTTGGCCTAGGCTCTGGTAAATGAGGCCAATATTGTTAAGGCAACCTGCATTGCCGTTTTTATCCCCGAGTTCTACTTGAATCGCCAGCGACTTTTCGAAGTTTTCTAAGGCACGGGGGTAATTGCCTTGACTATGGTAAATGCCGCCAATATTGTTCAGGTTAGCTGCGATACCCTGTTTATTCCCGAGTTCTTCATCAATAGCCACCGATTTTTCGTAGTACTCCAATGCTCGGGGGTAGTTGCTTTGATCACCGTAAACGAGGCCAATATTGCCCAGTCTGCCTGCGATACCCTTTTTATCCCCGATCTCATCATAAATCGTCAGCGACTTTTCGTAGTATTCCAAAGCGTGGGGGTAGTTGCCTTGAACATGGTTCGCTATTCCTTGCAGGCTATATCCTAATGCAGCAGCTTTTCGGTAGTTATGGGCTTTGGCATAGCTATGTAGGGCTTCTGCCAGTATCGCAGCACTGTCGGGCTTAGAGAAAAGGTAGCCATCCCAGATGTATTCATCGTAGGCTGTTACCCGTGTGGAGTCCGGTTGGACGGGGTCTTGCCAGACAGCATAAAGAGAGTCGAAGTTAGTTTGCTGCGCTGAAGAAATTATAAATGCTGAATGATAAATGATGAATGCGAGGAGCAGTTTTTTTATTATGGTGGTTTTTGAGTTTTTCATAATCATATTCGGTAATTTGTACTTTTTATTGGCTAAATCCTAATTGCTGAAACGAAGTACATGTCCATCTCTCCCTTGCCTTTCGCTTCAATTTTTCCCCGGCTTTCAAAAGAAAAGTCATCATCATCCTTTATTAAAACATACGTTGACTCACTTATGTTTACCTGACCAACTGCACCGCTACTCTCCATGCGGCTGGCCGTGTTTACTGTATCTCCCCAAATGTCGTACTGGAATTTTTTAATACCAACCACACCGGCTATTACAGGCCCGGTGTGAATACCAACACGCATTTCAAAGGATGGGATCCCGAGTTCCTTGTGTTTTTCGCGTCGATGAATTATGAAATCTTGCATTTCCAACCCGGCTTTTACTACATCACATGGTTGTGTAGTTTCTGGGACCTGCAAGCCTCCGGCAGCCATGTAAGCATCGCCGATGGTCTTGATCTTTTCGAGGCCATATTTATCTATTATGTCGTCAAAAGCTTTGAAACAAGTATCGATTTCATCGACTAAAACTGTAGCGGTCATTTGCTCGCTTATCGCTGTAAACCCTTTGAAATCCGAGAAAAGGATGGTCGCCTTATCGAATTCCCGGGCATCGGTGTAGCCTTTTTGTTTTAATTCGTTGGCCACGTTTTCGGGCAGGATATTCAAAAGCAGGTTTTCCGAAATATCTTTCTCTTTTTGAATGGCAGTCCTCGATCTCCGTAAAAATTGCAGCCTGTTCCAAAGACCTCCGGCCAATAAAAGGATAAACAGACCAGAAGCAAGCATAATATTTTTTATGCGGTTTTTTCGGTGTATTTCCAGTTGATATTTTAATTTTTGATCGTTTATTCTTTTTGTAAAATCGAAGGTGCTTTGCATTTCGGCAATCTTTTGTTTTGTATTGCCTTGGATGTTTTCATTTTTAAGGGTATGATATAATTTAAGATAATAATGAGCTTTCTTATAATCACCCTTTCTTTCCCAGGCCTTGCTCAGGGTTTCGGTTGATAAGATTGCACTAATTTCGTCTTTTCTTCTTTTCGATAATTCATAACTCGTATCGGCATAGGATATCGCCTTTTTTAGATCATTGGCCTTTAGATAACATCCCGATATAAGCGCGTAAGGCCTGGCCAGATTTTCGATATCCTCCTTTTTAATTTGGGATTCAATGGCCAGGTTTATGTAATGGAAAGCAGAATCCAACCTGCCTTCCCTTTCATAGTTTTTCCCCAGGTACATATAGCATTGAGTAAGGCCTGAAAGGCTATTTTGTGCTTCAAAATCACGGATGGCTACCGCGAAGTTTTTTTTAGATTCCTTAAAATGGTTCAATTCAGAATACGATATGGCCATCAAATATAGAGAGGTAGGATTTTTATTGTATTTCACCGACAGGTTGAAGTTTTTAATAGCATCTTCAAAATACTGCATCATGTAACTGATCAATCCCAATTGCATGTAGCATTTCGATATGCCCGAACTGTCGTTTAATTCTTGAAATAAGGAAAGGCTTTCTAACAGGAAAGGTGTGGCCTCGGCATAACTGCTATTTGCCCCGATATTAAATTTCCCGAGATTGTAATTTGCAGTAGCCAGTCCATACTTATCATTTATCCGTTCCGCAATTTGAATGGTGGTTTGGATGAATAAGAGCAAACTGTCTTTATTTTGAATCCCTCCTGAAATATAATCCGATGCTAGATTATTGAATAATTCAACGTTTGTGGTACTTTCAGGCGATGTCCTAATCAGAGACAGCATGGAGTCGATGTTATTTTTAGGAATATCCTGGGAAAAACAAAAACTGCTTATCAGGGTAAGGCTAAATAAAAGGAATAACTTTTTCATTTCTTTCCTATTGATGGTCCACATACCAATTCCTCAACCTTCCTTCCCTTTGTGTTCCTTTCTTTCCAAGGGTTTTTGCATTGGGTGAGAATCATTCTTTTCTTAAACATTGTTGAGCAACAAATGTTTACCTGTCCAAATTTGTTGCTGCTTCCTATCCTTGGTGCCGTTTTAAGCGTGTTGATCGAAGAGGTGTGCTATGACTTTTAAGTATTCCGAACAGGTACTAATCCCGCATAAGCTTTCCGTTTGATCTCAACAGAATAGACAGACACCAATTATCAACCCCCAATTGGTAAATAATTTCGGCTCCTTTATTTGGCTGGATTTTGTCGAACACTCACACAAAATTGTTATATTTGAAAGAAAAACAGCAATGAAAAAATTCACCTTTCTCCTGTGCTTTCTTTTAAATTTTACCGTGGCCATTAATGCCCAGTTTTTCTCTGATAATTGCAGCGGGGGCACGAATATTCTTCCCATCCAGGACATAAACCTGTGCAACGATAGCGAGTGGGTTTTGGTTTTCGAGGATAACTTTGATGGGGATAGCCTGGATAGGGGTAAATGGAAAAACAGGCAAGACCAGCAAGGCTCGCTAACCACCGACATTGAACAACATTACTCAACTTTAGAAAATGCAATTGTTGAGGATGGGCTATTAAAAATTACGGCGAAGAAAGAACATATTTATGCCTTATCAGTGGCATGGAAAGATTCCAATGAAATACTCAGCGATGGTTTGCCAAATATCCGTTGGTATGATTATACAACTGCCTATATCTTTTCTGTCGAGAAATTCGGTTTTGGTTATTTCGAGGCATCATGTAAAATTCCTTCCGGTAAAGGTTTTGGGTCGGCCATGTGGATGTATACTGAATCCCAGGGACCTGACAATGCAAATATTAACGAAGAAATTGATGTTTTCGAAATCGATGACAACAAACCCAATGATTTCAATATGAATATTCATTACGATGGATATGTATGCCAGTCGGATTATAAGGGACCTGATTTTTCAAAAGAATTTCATACATACTCATTGATTTGGGAACCCTATAAATTGGAATGGTATATTGATGGAGAACTTATCAGACGATATCCAAGGTACACTCAAAATGGAAGTGATGTGGGTTGCCTTCTTAATGCCTGGCAACCCTTTCAGGAAGCCCCTTTCCCAAGACACCCTACAGACCTTATTTTTAATTTTACTATCGACAACCGTGAAGGAAAAAAACCGGATGCTTCTACAGTTTTTCCGAGCACTTTCGAAATCGATTGGGTACGATATCATGTGAGGGAAGATTTAATAGACATGGAATACAAATCCGATTTCTTTTCTCAGGTTTTTCCCAATCCTAACCAAGGCTTGCTAACAATTGAAATACCCGACAGCTTTTCGGACAGGGTACAGATCAAGCTCTTTTCTGCGTATTCAAAATTGATACTTACCCAAAACTTGCACGACTCCATAAACCATATTGATTTAAGCTCTCTCGAAAATGGCATCTATTTTCTACAAGTCGAAAACAAAGAAACGTTTCAGGTTAACCACCACAAAATAATTATTTCAAGATGAAAAAATTAGTATTTATTGTAGTTCTATTTTGGATTTGTTCAATGCCAAGTTACAGTCAGTTTTTCTCTGATAACTGCAGCGGGGGCACTAATATCCTTCCCGTCCAGGACATCAACCTTTGCAACGACAGCGAATGGGTGTTGGTTTTTGAGGACAACTTTGATGGGGATAGTTTGGATCTTACAAAATGGAAAGAAAGCAGTGGACGCGGTTCTTTGATAACCAGCCCAAATCAAGATGTTCAAACTTTACGAAATGCCATTGTTGAAAATGGTATTTTAAATCTTATTGCTAAGCCTGAACATGTCAAGGATTTAGTAATTACATGGAAAGATACGAACGAAATCCTAAGCGACGGCCTACCCAATTATAGATGGTTCGATTATACCGCAGCACTTATAATGCCGATCAAGAAATTTCCTTATGGTTACTTCGAAGCTTCTTGCAAAATCCCGGCAGGAAAAGGTATTTGGCCGGCCATGTGGGAGTATGGTGCTTATCAGGATGAATACAATAATACAATTGAGCAGGAATTGGATGTATTTGAGTTTTGTGAAGGCAAAACAAAAATAATACGCACAAACATTCACCATGATGGCGATGTGTGTCCAGCAAAGTACCGAGGAACTGATTATTCAAAAGACTTCCATACTTTTGGATTGCTGTGGGAGCCATATATGTTAGAGTGGTATGTTGATGGGGAATTGATAAGGAGGTATTCGCGTTATACTCAAAATGGAAGTGATGCCGGTTGTAGGCTAAACGCTTGGCAACCCTATCAGGAAGCTCCATTCCCAAAGGAGTCGATGACCTTGTTTTTAAGTACCGGGGTTGATAAGCGGGATGGTCAAAAACCCGATGGCTCTACCCCTTTTCCAAGTAAATTTCAGATTGACTGGACCCGGTATTATGTGAGGGAAGATTTGATGAATAGCACAAAGCAATTGCCTTTTAATTCACTGGTTTACCCCAATCCAAACCAAGGCACAATTACCGTGGAAGTAGATGTAACATACTCCGATAAGGTACAGATCAGGATTCTTTCAATACAGTTAAACCCTGTTTTTGAGAAATATTTGCCAGGTAATGTCCATCAACTCAGTATCGACTTTCTTGAAAATGGATTGTATTTCTTACAAGTAGAAAATACTGAAACCCATCAATGTGATTTTCATAAAATAATAATCTCGAAGTAAGGCAACCTATTATCATGCAAAAAGCAAAATACATATTATATCCTGTACTTATTCTTTTATTATTGGCCGACTCAGGGTTTTCATTTTTACAGTTTTACAATACCCCTTTAGATTTTGATATGGCAGGTGGCATTGTTCCATCAGACGATGTAAAACAAATACTTGAAAGCCCTTTTGGATTTAAGGTATTTTCCGAAACCTCCGGCTATCCAAATCCAAACAGATTCTTTAGCCACTGGGTCATGAAAGAGTATTTCAACTATGTTCCCATATTGTTGCAAAATTTTGCTGAGGCTATAGATAGTGTTTACTTGTCTTGTGCAATCGCCAAAATCCTTATACAGCTTTCTCTAATCTATCTGTTGGCTTTTAGCATTACCGGTATCAAAAATATTTTAAATATCGACTTTCTTGTCGCGGCCTCTTTAGTTACCCCATTTTTTCAAACCAATGGCTATCGGAATTACATGGGCATAATTGATTCATTTACCACATATACTTTCTTTTATGCTTTTCCGCTCGCTTTGTTGCTACTCTATTTTTCACCTCTTATCATTCAGCTTCTACATGGGGCGAAACCTACACATCAATTGTTAATAAGTATTTTATGGATTCCACTGGCCATTGTGGTTTCTTTAAGCGGGCATTTGAACCCAGGCATCGTTTTAATATTCTCGCTCTTAGTTGTTTTTGTTAATTTCAAAAACAATTACCTCCTTTCAAAACAAGAAGGATTTATCAAACGAGCTGCATTCACAATTTTTAAAATCCCGAAAAATTACTGGTTTTTTTTACTCCCAATTAGTGTTTTTTCCCTTTATTCACTCTTTTTAGCACGATTTGATTCCATTAACAATTCTTTTCATTTGCCATTGATCGAAATGTATTCAAGACTTCCATTGGGGCTATTTTTTCCTCTTACCCAAAAACCTGGCTTTCCAGTTTTACTTTTGATCATTGCTTTTAACGCGCTTTTTATCAGAAAAAAATACAAAACAGATGAGGGTAGGAAAATATTGAATACGTTTAAATGGATCGGAATCTTTACATTGGTTTATATATTGTTGCTTCCTCTAGGTGGATATAGGGAACATCGCCCAAACATACTTCGATACGACACTATTATGCCAATCACTTTAAGCCTCATTTTCTTTTTTGGGATGTCTTCACTTTTCATTTTAAAGAAGTTGTTATCGCGTCAGCGAGCCTGGTATGTACCTATAATAATTGTTGTTTTGTTGATCTTTACAAATGCCGATAAAGCCGGGTTTTATAAAAACGATTGCGAGAGGATAGCTTTAAGGAAAATTTCTGAATCGAGAGATAGCATTGTGCCCATTTCAAATGATTGTTTCTTATTATCTTGGGAAAAGATTACCGATCCAAACTACTCCGAACTGAATGCTCAACTATTACAGATTTGGAGGATCACGGATGAAAAGAAGCTTTACTACAATGAAGATGACTTACATAATTCTAAGAAAAATCGACAATGAAAAAATGGATTTTCTATTTATGGATTTTTTGGCTTTGGCCTCTATGCGTAAATGCTCAGTTTTTCTCGGACAATTGCAGCGGGGGCACAAACATCCTTCCCGTCCAGGACATCAACCTTTGCAACGATAGCGAGTGGGTTTTGGTTTTTGAGGATAACTTTGATGGCGATAGCCTGGACCGGGGGAAATGGAAAGGAAGCAATTACCCTGGTTCAATTCAGGGCGGTGCCCATCAAAATGTGGTGACACTGCGGAATGTTGTTGTTGAAAACGGAATATTAAATCTTATCGCAAAGCCCGAACAGGTTCAGGAACTTGTGATACTGTGGCTCGATTCAAACGAAATTTTAAGCGATGGCTTGCCCAATTACCGGTGGTTTAACTACACTGCAGGACTTACTAAATCACTAAGGACATATAGCTATGGTTACTTCGAGGCTTCGTGCAAAATCCCTTCGGGTAAAGGAATATGGCCTGCCATGTGGATGTATGGTGATTATAAGGATCAATACAATAATACCATTGAACAGGAAATCGATGTTTTCGAATTTTGGGAGGACAAACCCAACGTATTAAACATGAATGTGCATCATGATGGTGTTATGTGTCCTTCAAAAAACAGAGGATCAGATTATTCAAAAAACTACCATACCTACGGTTTGTTGTGGGAGCCTTATAAAATCGAATGGTACGTGGATGGGGAATTGATTAGGAGATATTCCCGGTATTATCAATATGGCAGCGATGTGGGATGTCGGTTAAATGCTTGGCAACCTTATCAGGAAACACCTTTCCCAAAAGATTCGATGACCCTTATTTTTAATATTGCAGTGGATAACCGTGATGGAAATAAACCCGATGGCTCAACCCCTTTTCCTGCAAAGTTCCAAATTGATTGGATAAGGTATTACATGCGTGAAGATATTATCAGTGCAAGCAAAGGGGATGCTTTGTTTTCCCAAGTGTTCCCAAATCCGAATGTGGGATATATTAGGGTTGAAGTTGAAAATAATAATTCAGGTCCAGTCAAAATGAAGGTGGTGGATATGCAGTTTACAACTCTATTTCAGAAAGAGTTGAATGAACCTTCAACTGAAATTGATATTCGTTTTCTGGGAGATGGGATGTATTTTATCATTATTGAAAACCCGGCAAACCATCAAATCAATAGGCACAAAGTGCTGTTATCAAAGTAGCAAAACTTTCACTTGGTTGTATTTTGATAAATTGCAATCCAAGCCTGGCCCATCTCAAAGCGTTGCATTAATTTCAGATCATTTTTTTCAGCAAGGTCCCAATCCGCTTTGGGTGTGTCGTAATTAGAAATGATGCAGTAATCGGTTTCATCATTAAAAGGATGAACAAGGTTTTTAAAACTGGTTCCTTCGTCCACATAACCACAAAGGGGATTTCTCAATATTTCCATAGTATTGAAATTGGCACAAATTTCTTTGTCCTGAATTTGAAGTGTTGAAATATAATCAGTCATGGCTATATTTGCTTTCACTGCATTTACATAGCCCAGATTGTGGTCGCTGCCCGATTTTTTTTGCAGGATGGGAATCTGAAGAGCAAGGGCAATAAAAGTAAAGCCGATAGCCAAATATTTATTTTTTAAAACCTGAAGGATGATCCCGGTTGATAAAACAAGGAAAAGGACAACCACCGTCAAGGTGTACCTATTCGAAAAAAAGTTTACCGAGCTTACCAGCATAAAACCTACAATGAAGGCAAAAAGTGCAAACAACTCAGTTTTGTGGTCCAATTTTACTTTTCGGATAAGGGCATAAACCAATAGCACAAGCGCTGAGAATAACAACAGGTTGCGGCCCTGGTATATAAAAATGTAGGCCCCGTAGCCTTCGGTCAACCTATTCCAAACCGTGGCGATGTCGAAAGTTACAAAACCTGTGTGTTCGGGAAACAGGAACCATCCCTGATAAAAATACTGGACAAGCAAATAGGCAAAAAGAACGAGCACCGGTGAACCAACCACAAACAGGGTTTTTATTGTTTTCCAGGGCTGGCTTAAAATCCCACCCTTTTGCCGGACAATTTCAAGCATGAAGGCCACAAAAACAATGGCCACCCCGGTTTCTTTGGTAAAGAGCATAAGTGTGGCACTTATAAAATAGAGAGTCATTTTCTTCTTCAGAAAGAAAAAAACACTCAATAGGGCAAACAAGGCAAGCATTACTTCGGGCAATACCAATCCCGACTGGGCCAGGAAGATGGGTTGCATCAACAAAAGCAAAACCGAAACAAGGGCAATGTTTTGGTCGAATAAATCTTTCCCAACAAAATACAGGGCTACAACCAAAAGAATTGAAACTACCAGCGCAAACACATGGCTCATCAAAACGGTATTGCCAAATAGTTGCAACCAGGCAGCCACCAAGAAATGGAACAGCAAAGGATGTCCCCGCGAGTAATGAACCGGCAGTGCATCGGGAAGCAAGCCCAGCCCGTTTTGCGCCATCAACCGAACGGCAGGGCCATATACCCAGGCCTCGTCCCAATAATAAGGCAGCGAAAGGTGGGGTATCTTGAACAGCACAAACGCCACCAGGGCCGCCAGCAGTATTATGTGATTCTGATATTTTTTAAGGAAAGCCATTTTTTTTTGCTATTGGCTAATGGCCTCTGACCCGAGAAAACACTTTTCCAGCAAAAGGACAATAGCAAACCGCCAATAGGTTTAATGAACTTCTTCATCAGCTTTTTCTAACATCAAGGCTTTTTCCATTGCCTTTGCTTTCATGCGCTCTTCATTGCTCAATCTTCCTGTATGGGTTGTTTGCTTTTGATTAATTGAATTATTGGAGCCGTTTATCCTACCCTGATTGCTCATTTTCCGATCCAGGTTTTGGCCTTTTACAAGGGTCATTTCGTTGATCAGATTTTTGGCACCGGCATATTTATCAACAATAAAAAGCACGTAGCGGATGTCAACATTGATACATTTTTGAAGTTCGGTTTCGAAAGCAATGTCACCACTCATTGCTTCCCAGTTGCCATCGAAGGCAGCCCCAATCAGTTCGCCTTTGGCATTTAACACAGGGCTACCCGAGTTTCCGCCTGTAATGTCGTTGTTGGTGGTAAAGCAGATATTCAGATCTCCATTCGCATCGGCGTATTGCCCATAATCCTTATTCTTATATAATTCTTTTAGTTTAGGAGCCACCACAAATTCCGGGTTGGTTGGGTCTTCTTTCTCCATTATCCCCTCGATGGTTGTGTAATACTTGTAATGCACCCCATCGGCAGGGAAATAATCGCCTATATAACCATACGTGTATCGGGGCGTTGAATTGGCATCAGGGTAACCCAACTGTCCCTTTTCTTTATCGAGCATGGCAGCCAACATGAGGCGACGGCCTTTGTTGAGTTTGGTTTGAGGGGGAATCAACTGTCCATGTAATTCGCCCTGTTTTTTTCCAATCGATAGATAAAGTATAAAGGCGGGGTCTTTTTCCAGCTTCTTTGCCGATGGGTTTTCGAGAAAGGCATTGAATTTTTCTTCGCTGGCAAACAGGCTTTTGGCAAAAAGCATATCGGCATATTTCGCATAGTTTCCTTTGTATTTCTTGGCAATGGCAGCTATCTCGTCAGGATAATGTGCGGGGTCGACATCAGCAATAAACATACTCAACATTTCGGCTGTCATTTGCTTGTCGGTGGCCGGGTCGTAATCCTTATAAAAATCTTTTGCCGCCCCTTTCAAGGCTTCCACTGCCTTGGAAATTTCTTCAGCATTTTTCGGATCATCTTTCAGCAATTTATAGATCACATAATTGGCAGTAGCCGGCAACGAAGTAATTTCAATCCCCCGCAAAGCTTCGCCAAAATAAACCATGCTAAAATTGCTGGCACTCCGTTCTTTGTAGGCTTCGTCGATTAGCTTTAAGGCATCGCCATATTTTGCTTTCCGGCTGGCATCTTTTTCTATCCAGGCTTGTAGTTCTTTCTCGTAGCTAAGTTTTTTATCATATACTTTTAGCTTTTTTAATCCCTTGCTCTGGCCAATAAAATACTTCCAGTAGTTCGACACTCTGGCGTATTTGGAGGCATACTGGATACGGACTTTTTGGCTTTGATCCATGTGCTCCTTCATTACATCCAATTTTTCGCCCCTGATCTTTACCCGTGCAGGAAATTCTTTGTCAAGGCTTTCGGTGATTCCATACGATGTTTCGAAACGGTTGGTGCTTCCGGGGAAACCCATCACGAAAGCAAAATCGTTATTCTGGTATCCATCCAACGAAATGGGGAAATGGTGGTTTGGCGTGTATGGTTTATTCTCCTTGGTATAAGTGGCAGGTTTGTCATCGGCTCCGGTATATATGCGAAACATGGAAAAATCGCCTGTGTGCCTTGGCCACATCCAGTTGTCGGTGTCGCCACCAAATTTCCCAACCGATGAAGGAGGCGCACCCACCAGTCGGATGTCTTTGAACGTTTCGTAGACGAACATATAAAAACGGTTACCCTCGTACATGGCTTTTACATTTCCTCCATAATGGCTATCAGCAGTGGCCTCATCGACCAATGTTTTTGAAATTTCGGCAATCTTTTTGGCTCGGTCTTCTTCGCTCATATCATCATTTAACACAGCATTGACTTTTTCGGTTACATCTTCCATCCGAACGAGAATGGAGACCACCATGTTTTCGTTTATCAACTCCTCGTCCATGTTCATGGCCCAAAAACCATCGGCCAGGTAATCGTGCTCGGGCGAACTGTGCGACTGGATCGACCCATAGCCACAATGGTGATTGGTAAGGATCAAACCCTTATCGGAGATGATCTCGCCGGTACAGAAAAACCGGTATGGGTTGTTGGCACTTCCCAGGCCCACCACAGCATCTTTTAAGGATGAGTGGTTGATGGAATAAATATCGTCGGCAGTAAGTAACATGCCTTTTTGGTTCAAATTCAATTTCTGGAGCAACGAAAGCAAGTACATGCCCTCGTCGGCTTTTAGGTTAAATTGCAATCCCATGACTAGGGAAATTGCGATTACAATAATTTTTCTCATTTTATTTATTTTGAATTAACATTTTCGTTTTCATTTTCCATTAACTCAGCCAGGTTTTTCGTGCCCCCTGTTAAGCTTATTACATTTGTAAAACCGTGTTCGTTCTTCAAAATGGTGGCACCAAAGAAACTTCTCTCCCCGAACCGGCATATCAGCAACAAAGGTTTGTTCTTGTCCAAGATAGGTATATGCTCTTCCAGTTCCGAGAATGGGATGTGTTTGATTTTTAACTGATAGCAGAAGTTGTCCTGTTCTTCATTAATATCTACGATTTGATACTGTTCGCGCTTGTCGAGTATTTGTAAGAATTCTTCCGAATCTATTTTTTTAATGTCAAACATTCTCTTTCAATTTTTACAAGTCATACAAATTAAACAATTTTTTCGCGGGCCTTATCCTCAATTTGTTCGAAGCCTTCTAAGTTGAGATAAGGAAAAATCATTGGTGCAAATTTCGATAAAGGTTCGTACAAAAGGGATTCCTGCTTTAGCTTTGGCGAGATTACCTTTTCCTCCTTGTCGAAATGATTGATCAACCCAAGGATGATACTTATGATGAAAGCAAATTTAGCGACCCCAAATAACAAACCCAATAACCGGTTTATAAAACCCAAGGCTACTGCTTTTATAAACCGGTCGATCAATTTTGCCAAAAAGTGCACGGCAATCACAATCAGGATAAAAGTAATGGCAAAGGAAATGAGCGAAATATACTCGCTTTCAAGGCCGACCTTTTCGATCAGTAGCACAGTTGTATAGCCCGAAAACCGGTATGCTCCATACACTCCGAGAAAAAGTGCAGCCAAAGATGCAGCTTCGATGATAAGCCCATTTTTAAACCCTTTGAAGCAAAACCACAAGAGCGGGATGGCTAATACAATGTCGACGTAGTTGAAAGAATTCTGTATGTTTTCCACGGTTGCAAATTTTGCGATTATTTTTGCAGTTTCATAATTTATTGTTGGCTTTGTTGATTATTGCAATCAAAGGGGGAAAATAACCGCAAAGGCGCAGAGGCGCGGAGAAAATCACACAAGACACGCGAAAGGATTCGTACGGCAGCTGGGGAAAAAAAAATACCGCTAAGACGCGGAGGACCGGAGAAAATCATTTACAAGCTTTAACTTATGCCCAATAAGATTTATACAGAATCGGCTGAACCTTTAGGTAGTGGAATGAGACGCAAGCCTTGCGTCTCTACTGAAACCCCCAAATCAAAGACGCAAGCCTTGCGTCTTCACAAGTATTTGCATAGCCCACCAACTCTGAACTTTGAACTCAGAATTCTTCAACTTTGAACTCAGAGCTTCTCAACCTTTCAACCATCAACCCTTCAACTCTTCAACCCTTCAACTCTTTAACTTTTCAACTCAGAACTCCCCATACATCCAATCCAATAGTTGTTGATAGCCTTTTTCGTCGATGTCGTAGACCATGCCGCTTGGCTTTTTGTCGAGCCAGTGATTTAGAATTTCTTCTTTTTTGTCCATGCCAATCCCCACCTGTTGAAGGCGGATTGGGCTATTGGTGGAAGAAAAGAATTCTTCGAGTTTTTGAATACTTTGATGGACATCAATTGTTCCGAACAATTCACTTCCAAGATGGGATATCCTCTCAGGAACATATTGGACAATATATCTTAACCAGGCCGGATAGACAATGGATAAAGTGGCACCGTGAGCTGTGTCGAACATCAACGACAAAGTGTGCCCTAAGCCATGCACGGCCCAATCGCCCGATTTCCTTCCATAATTTGTGGTTCCGTTCAATGCACAAGTCGAAGCCCAAAGTATCCTTGCCCGGTGGTCGTAATTGTCCAATTCATTCAAAAGTTTCGGAGCCACTTCAATGGCTTCCTTTACGATCGAAACCACAAAACGGTCGGAGAGCGGGGCGTGACCGGTGCCAAAAAAGTTTTCGAGGGAATGGGCAATCAGGTCGACAATGCCATAAGCTGTATATTCTTTATTGACTGTTGCTGTGAACGTCGGATCAAGAAACGAATGTTTGGGATACATCAATTCAGTGCCGAACCCTATTTTCAATCCCAATTCGGGATTTTGCAACACGGAGAACATATTCATTTCAGTTCCTGTGGCAGCCAGGGTCAACACGGCCAAAAGTGGAAGCCCCTTTTCAGGTCGTTGTTTTCGGGTCATCACTTTCCATCCATCCAGATTTTCGGGGATGCACACTGAAATTATTTTTGCCGAGTCGATCACACTTCCCCCACCCAGGGCAATTACTATATCGACATTTTCTTTGATCCCAACAGCGACAGCCCGATCAACATCACCAACCCTGGGGTTCGGACGGATACCCGAAAATTCAACGATTTCGATACCTGCTTCTTTCAATGGGGCAACAACTTGGTCGAAAATACCATTCCTTTTTACCGACCCTCCTCCATAAATCAGGAGTGCCTTTCTCCCATAATTCTTCGCCACCGTGCCCAGCTCGTTGCAAACATCTTTTCCAAAGTGCACTCTGACCGGGTTGTATGCTGTGAAATTTTCCATTGTCTGTTTTTTTATATTCTGTTTTAGTAAAGCACAAAGTTGGGGTTTTGATTTTATACCACCACAATAAATTGTGGTGTTTTATCAACAAGAAACTAAAAATAAATTTGCACAGGAATATTTTTCGCCGTACTATTGTGATATTAATTTAATATCACTTTATTTAAACTTTGAAATCATGGAAAAGAATAGTTCTCCCGCATCGGGATATGGAATGGTACTAGTTGTCTTTTTGCTTTTAGTGGGAGGCATACTTGGGTTGATTATGTTGAAAAACCCATGGCTATTGGGCTTGGTGGTAGTTGGGATATTTTTGGCAATGGGCTTTGTAGTGGTAAACCCAAACCAGTCAGCCGTATTTATCCTTTTTGGTAAGTACATGGGGACCATTAAAACGAATGGCTTTTTCTGGGCCAATCCTTTTTATGTGAAAAAGAAAATTTCTCTTCGTGCCCGGAATTTCAACAGCGAGCCAATCAAAGTAAACGACAAAATCGGCAACCCGATTATGATTGGCGTTGTGCTGGTTTGGCGGGTATCGGATACTTTTAAGGCAGCCTTTGCCGTGGATCAGTTCGAGCATTTTGTGGTTGTGCAAAGTGAGGCAGCCCTTCGGAAATTAGCTGGAATTTACCCCTATGATAATTTTGAAGACCACGATGCAGTGATCACCCTCCGATCGGGAGGCGAAGAAGTAAATAGCGAGCTGGAGCGCGAAATTATTGAAAGGTTGCAAATTGCAGGTATCGAGGTTATAGAAGCCCGCATAAACTACATCGCCTACGCCCAGGAAATTGCCCAGGCCATGTTGAAGCGCCAACAAGCAACCGCTATTGTGGCTGCCCGTTTTAAAATTGTGGAAGGTGCCGTAAGCATGGTAGACATGGCGTTGACCCAATTGGCGAAAAAAGAAATAATCGATTTTGATGACGATAAAAAGGCTACCATGATAAGCAACCTAATGGTGGTATTATGTGGCGATAAAGATGTCAGCCCAATTGTTAATACAGGAACCCTTCATCAATAAATAAGTATGGCCAAGAAAAAAGCGTTTGTAATCCGGATCGATCCTGAAAAACTGGCTGCCATTGAAAAATGGGCTGCGGATGAATTCCGTAGCTCCAATGGCCAGTTGGAATGGATTATCGACAAAGCATTGCGCGATGCGGGACGGCTGAAAAAAAGTGGAGAGGAATTGAGTAAATAAGCAATTAAGGTGAGTATGGAATATAGAGGATGTGATTAAATCTCCCTATGCTAGGCTTCACCGGATAATAAATTAATAAACTTAAGCCCCGAAATGGGCGAAATCAAAAGCACTGGGTGCAGCCCTGGGTTTAAATGAAAAGATTGAATCGCCGAAGGTGTCCCAATGATTGAAACACGAACCGATATTCCCGGCGAAACCTGAAGAACGTTTGAATATCGAAAAGTTTGTGGAAAATTATGGTTTAATCTGATGTAACTTCTCTTCCCTTAATTCGTGAAAACCAAAATTCTAAAAAATATCCTTATGAGAAACTTAAATTACACCTGCCCAAAATGTGGCAACCGGCAATACGAAACAGGTGAGGTTTTTATGACCGGAAGTTTATTCACAAAGCTCTTCAACATTCAAAACAAGAAATTTACTACAGTAACCTGCGCCCGGTGCACCTACACAGAGTTCTTTAGATCGGAAACCAGCAAGTTGAGCAATGTGTTCGATTTCTTTACGAATTAATACAAGTATCAGTGTTTAGTATCAAGCATTTAGTATCAAGTATCAAGACTTTGTAAATGATGGTTGAATGATTTAGCTTTATTATTATACTGCAAACGGGATAAATTTCCACATTTTGCTCAATCCATTTTCACTGTTTTATAGCAAAGAATTAAGCCCTATGCATCCTGCCCCAAGCGAGCGAAATCATTCAATCCCAAATATAACCTAAATTCCCTGCACATTGGAATACACCGAATTTTCAATTTTGCAAATTCTGCCGATAACTTTACTCCGGGGTTTGATTGCGCCCCCTTGGGGCTTATTTTACGTGTCATTCCACACCCAGGGCTGCCACCGCCTATGGCGGTGGATACACCCTGGGCTAGTGATAACACCCCTTTGGGGCTACCAAATAAAAAACGCAAAACACTTAGGGCTAAAAATTTCATTGTTCATAAATCATTGATTTTGTTCTACATCTTTCCATATTCGAATTTAATCTAGCCCCAAAGGGGTGTTATCTTTAGCCCAG
>JAIOYV010000106.1 GCA_021740905.1 Bacteroidales bacterium | reverse complement strand
TATATGTCCGAATATATCATTGATATTGAAACACATATACAGATCGAAAAATACGATGGGTTACCAAATAATCTATTTCTGGCAGTAAAAAAATTAGGAGTTAATTATAGAAAATAAAGTGCCCGCGAAAATCGGTGTTCATCTCATTAAAACCATACTGTTCTTATTTTACAGATAAGTAGTTCATCGGGAGGATATCCCCCGCTGGCGGGGGACTAAGGGGGTGGAGCAACACTAAAGTTGAACTAAAACCAGAAAATCAGAACTTCACCCTCACCAATAATTTCACTTCTGTTTTGGCGTTTCGGAGACAGTGCTCCGTAGCAAAGATTCATCGCATTAAAACCATGCAGTTTTTCATTTCACAGATAGGAAGCTCATTGGGAAGATTTCCCCCAGTTTATCCCGATGCAGTCGGGACTGGCGGGGGTTAGGGGGTGGAATTAAAGCCTGCGCTGGCGCTGATTTGCAATCAGTTCCATACTTATTTCAAAACTTCACCCTCAACATCAACTTCACCTCTGTCTTTGTATCTCCATCAATCGTAGTTAACCCAGATCCAATCACATCTTTATTTGTATAGACTGTGCGGGAAATCCGTGCCCAGGCATCCATGTTTTTGCTGATGGAATATTTGGCCATAAGGTAGGATCGGGTTCCCTTGTCGTACATGGCAGGCACCGAAAAAGCATAGAGCACATCGTTTTCCCAGGCATACACACGCGAATCCCAGCCATCGGTGTCGAAGAGGGCATAGCGGGCATAGAGTTTCAAGGGGATATTCTGAAAGGCATATTGGATATCCTGGTACATCAGCCAGCCTTCTTCGGAGGTTTCTTCATCCGAAATTTGGCTGTACTCAATGCGGTTTTTCAGGATCAATCCTTCCGCTACTTTATATTGAAGTTGAAGCCGGATACTTTGTTTATTGACCTGTTGCAGTTTGGTGACAGCCACCTCATCCTTTGTGAGATTACTCTCCGATTGCTCGAAACGGAAACGGGCGTACGCCTGAAAATCCGAACTTTGGAACCAGTTCAATTGCAGGGCATATTCATGGCCTTCCGATGGGGCATCCACGCCGTAGCGCAACCAGGGAAACCGGTAGGTATCGTACCAAGCGGTGAGTTTTAATTTCTGATAAGGCACAAATTCAAAGGCCAGATAGGTTCCGTTTTCATTCTGCGAACCTTGTTTTTCGCCAAAGCTGTTGGCTTTTACGGCAGTATAATCCGCAGGATAATACCGGTTCACCAGCACAAAGGAAGCGGATGAAGTAAGGGAAACACTCAAACCATTTATAGAGGCAAAGGTAGAATTGTCGTTCATGGCAGTTTCGCCAAACAGGTTGATACGCCACAATTTAAAACGGTATGCTAAGCTTAGGTTCGAAACTTCATCGCCCTGAAAATAAAACTGGCTGTAGGGTTGGGTGTTTCTCTGCAATGCAGCACCATATTTTGCATGGGCGTAATTGAAGGCGAGCTTGGCTTTGTTGGCGGAATATTCCAGGCTTGCACCCACGATTTCTTCCCTCACCGTTTTTCGGTCTTCTATTTCGCCGGGAGTCGAGTGAAGTCCAGTTTCCTGAAAAGAGGTCACATAAAATTCTTCGCTGTCGAGGGTGTCGCTTACGACTTTGTTGCCGTCGATTTTTTTATTTGAATAGAAGGTGGTGAGCCTTAGTTTCTTCCATCCAAAGGTAGCCGCAGCCCCGCGTAAAAAGTTGTTTTCATCGGTCGATGTATAAGGACGGATGCCTTGCCCCATGCGCTCGACCGATTGGATATTGTCAAGAGACTTCCCAAACGAATAGCCCGACCAAAGGATCAATCCCTGGCCAAAACGGGCATGATAATCGCCCACAGCTACTTGTCTTACAATTCCTGTGTTTTGATAAAATAGATGGGCCGAATTGAAATCGAAACCCTGTTTTTGGCTACCGCGAAAAAATTCTTCCCCTGCATCTTTTTCACCGGTGAAACCAATGGAAATATTATCGTGGTATTTGAATTGATAGCGGGCATACAGTTTTGGCGGGCTGCCCAGGTAACGGGAGTTTGGGGATTTTTCCAACAACGAATCGCTGGCGGGCAGGAAGCCTTGCTGTTCTTCCAATAACTGCGTGTAGCGCAACAATAGTTGATGCCTTCCATAATGAGCCACCGTAGGGATATTCAGCTTTCGGGGTTCGTCCTTTTCTACCAAAGTAATAAATGGGATCAATCGCTGAATGGTCATAGGATCGAACGATGAAAGCAGGCCCAATTCGTAAATGCTTACAAACTTTCCATGCAAGCCCGGATAATCCAACAGTTCTTGTACCTGGGCATCGCTCAGAAAAGGGAGTTTATCAAGTTGGCTGCGGGTGGCTTTATTTAGCTGGATGGGATTCTCCGAAAAATAATAAAGGTCTTCGAGCAATACAGTCAGGTCTACATCCTCGTCTACTTCGGAGGCTAATTGCTCGTAAATCTCTTCCACTGAAAAAGAAATGATTTCATCGCCGGTTTGACCCAGTGCTAAAAAGGGAAAACAAAATAGAATCAGAATGTATATGGATTTTTTCATCCAGCCGATATTAAAGGTTCATTATTCGAAAAGATCGAGTCGATATAATGTGTCAAATTTAGCCACGAAGGCACGAAAGCACAAAGGATTCACAAAGAAAAAGATCGACATAAAATATACTTTGTGCAACTTGGTGCTTTGGTGTCTTTGTGGCATTTTTTGTTTTTTTAATTTTCAGAATAGATTTTGACTAAAATGAATACAACATCGAAAAATGGGGTGTCAAGCCAAGTATAGGATCATTGGTAAAGGCAATGTCGGCATGGATGTTTCCATACACATAGCCCAAACCAAATGAATTTTCAAAAGGTTCAGTCAAAATTCCTGTCCTCAAATAGAAGTTTTTAACCGCCTCGTACTCAATCCCGGCCTTAAACCGGGTTTCAAAGTCGATGTCTTTTTCATATTCAACAGCAATAAAAGCACGGTCCAGAATCGAATATCCAAGGCCGAAGCGATAGATCGTAGGGATTAGTTCTTCATCGGTGATTGCCATTTTTACCTGGGTTGGGTTGTACACATGCACCCCAATGTATAAATTTTCAATAGGTTGGGCCATTATCCCGGCTTCAAAAACGGCTGCCCCTTTACTCCCATAATCCTGATCGATGTGTGTGTGAAGGTAATCAATCTGAAGACCAAACGAAAAGCGGTCGCCAAATGCCCGTGAATAGGCCAGGCCAAATTTCTTTTCATTATAAAGGGTATACCCGAAATAGGAAATGGCCAGGCCAATTGTGCCGTACTTTGAAGGGACTGCCAGGCCAAACGCGTGATATCCGTATTGATCGATGATAAACTTGTTCTCGTAATGCAAGCCAAAAGTCGTTTTCTTCAAAAAGCCAAGACCTGCCTGGTTGTGCCACAGCGACCACAAATCCGGCCTCATCACCGCTGCATTGCCCATTGCTGACTGTCGGGCACCCACCGGATAGTTTTCGTTTCCAGCTTCAACAAGCAAACCTGCAAACACAAAAATTAAGGCGATAAATGTTTTTTTCAACATATCCCAAAGATAAAGATTATCCTTTCAATACAATACAAAGAGATCACGAGAAAACTCATTTTTTTTCATCAAATTTGCGGATGGACATTTATTCCTAATAAATTAAAGAAATGAAAGAGCTAAAATCCACTCACTTTTTTTTGATAACAAGCCTGTTATTGTTCACTGCATCTTGCAATTCACCCAAACCAAGATCGACAGATAAAAAGCCTAATATCCTTTTTATCATGGCCGACGACCATGCCTACCAAGCCATCAGTAGTTATGATGGTTCCCTAAACCAAACGCCTAATATCGACAGGCTGGCAAAAGATGGGATGCGATTTACAAACAGTTTTTGCACCAATTCAATATGTGGCCCCAGCCGGGCCGTAATGCTGACAGGAAAATACAGCCACATCAACGGGCACATCGACAACAATGTGACTTTCGACGGAAGCCAGCAAACTTTCCCTAAGCTCCTCCACGAGGCTGGCTACCAAACAGCGATGATTGGAAAATGGCACCTGAAAAGCGACCCCACCGGTTTCGATTATTGGAATATCCTGCCAGGCCAGGGTCAGTATTATAATCCCGATTTCATTGAGAATGGTGAGAGAAAACGCATTCTGGGCTATGTAACTGATATAACAACTGATATCGCTTTAAACTGGTTCGATAAACGTGACAAGGAAAAACCCTTTTGTATGTTGCTGCATCACAAAGCGCCACACCGGAATTGGATGCCCGCACCCGAATATTTGAACAAATACGACAGCGTGGATTTCCCTGTTCCTGAGACTTATTTCGACGACTATGCTACCCGGGGTGAGGCGGAAAGGGATCAACTAATGGAAATTGCCAACGACATGTATAATTCGTATGATCTAAAGCTCCCACCGATAAACAAAGAAGATAGCGATTATTTGGAAGCAACCTTCAATAGGATGAACGATAAGCAAAAGGCCGACTGGGAGAAAGCTTACAAATCGAAAAACGAAGATTTCATCAACGCCCATTTGACAGGGAAAGAGCTGGCTGTCTGGAGGTATCAAAGATATATGCAGGATTACCTGGCTTGCATTGCCTCTGTGGATGATAATATAGGCCGGGTTCTGGATTATCTCGACAAAGAAGGTCTGTCTGAAAATACCATTGTAGTCTACACCTCCGACCAGGGATTTTACCTGGGCGAGCATGGCTGGTTCGACAAACGATTTATCTATGAACAGTCGCTTCGGATGCCACTTATTGTTAGATACCCAAAAGAAATTAAACCTTCAGTGAACGATAAGGACATGGTTTTAAACCTAGATTTTGCATCCACTTTTCTCGATTTTGCAGGCATCCCGATTCCCAATGACATGCAAGGCCGGTCACTTAGAAAGGTCCTTGATTCAGATACTCCCGACGATTGGCGCGATGCCATTTATTATCGCTACTATGAATACCCCGGGCCTCATTCCGTGAAACGGCATTATGGCATCCGTACCCAAAGATACAAGCTGGTCCATTTTTACTTCGATGTGGATTATTGGGAATTATTCGATTTGAAAAATGATCCTTTGGAAGTCAATAACCTGTACAACCAACCTGAATATTCATCGTTGATCGACAGTTTAAAAATCAAGCTTGACGATTTGCAGAAAGAATATAACGACACTACCGGTGACCAGTTTTTGCCCATGCCTGATGTTGAAGTTGAAAATCTGGCTAAAAATTGTACTGTAAAGCTGGCTTTCCCCTATCACAAAAAATATCAGGGTGGAGGAGAAAACGGGCTTACGAATGGGATATGCACCAACGAAAAAGGCCTGGGCAATAGTGGCTACAGTGCCTGGCAGGGCTTTGAGGGCGACAACCTGGATGCGATCATTGATTTAGGGAAGATTACGAAAGCAAGCTCCATTTCCTGTGGATTTCTTCAGGATATCAATTCATGGATATTTTTACCCCGAAAAGTGACTTTTTATATTTCGGAGGATGGCAAAAATTTTACTTTGATTTCAGAGATTAAGAATGAAAAAGAGGATAATAAATTATCAGTCACCCGCGAAATATTTAAAGCAGATATGCAGGGACAACCGGCACGATACATAAAGGTAGTTGCCGAAAATATTGGAGTGTGCCCCGAATGGCATCCGGGAAAAGGGAATAAAGCGTGGTTGTTTGCGGATGAGATCATCGTTAAGTAAGATTTGCACCACGACACCCTATTTTGGGACACAGGCCATAAAACGGCAGTCAGGGCAGGCAAATGGAAATATCGAATGGCCAATAATGACGACAATGCGAAATACGAAATGGTAGAAATTGAGCTGGGTGAGTTTTTATACGATTTGGAAAAGGACCCCGGCGAAACCACGAACCTGGCTGAAGAATACCCAGATGTTTTTAATCGGTTGAAAGAAGCCCATGCGAAGTGGAGGAAAAGGATTTAAGTAAACTCAAAAGCCCGGAAGCCATTATTGAAGATTAGCAAAAAGTGGGTGACTTCATGTGCGATATTTTGTTGAAAATCATTATTTTTGTTGACAGATATAGAAGAAATAGAGTTACCGGTTGCTATATAAATAAGTTGCCTTATTTAATGAGTGACCCGCAACATTGTACCAAAAGCAGATAATAAAGAAAAGAATTGACCTCAGAGGAATTACATAAAACTGAAGAATCAAGATGGATTTTGAATGAGTATTCAAAACTTACTATTAAGTCAAAATCTAAAAAAGATATATCAAGAAAAATTTACTCGAAAGAACAATTATATGTTATTGAATGCTTTATGCTGTTTTCAAGACTGTTAGAAACATGTACTCAACTTGAGCAGATACCAATACACTTGAGAAGATTTGATAAAAAGTATTTTTTAGACAATGATGTCGGACAAGCTGATTTTATTCAATATCATTTGGAAGTATATGTTGGCAAGCTCTTTACAATTGCAGAATTGATTTTAAGCTTAACAAATGAGGTGTTTGATTTAAGATTAAAAACACGACAGTGTAACTTAAAAAATATTCTCAAGAACCTTAAAAATGAGCAGACCAAAAAGATAATATCAGCACTATCTGAAAATTTAGAAAACTGGCGATTGATAAGAAATGATTCAGTGCACCGTAACAGATTCAATAAGGAAGAAAATTTTGAAAGATTATCAATCGAAGAATTTTTTTGGATGACCTCCGAAAAACTTAATCAAAAAGTGGAAGTTGATTGGATTTTTGTAAAACCGCGTCATTTTGTTGACTATTTTTTGAAACAGGAGCGAAAAAAGAAAATTGATTTTATCAAAAAGAATAATCATGGAATTAATAAATATATCGACTTTTATTTAAAAAGTATATTTGAAGAGTTAAAGAAAAACAAGGCATAATGTATATGTTTTACAGCAGGTTTTGGCTTGAAAATAAATATTTTAGTTCCAAATATAGATTAGTGTGGTTCGAAAGATTCGTCTTTTAAAATCCGCTACAAAGCATGTGCTCCTCGTTGTATGGCATAAAAGAGAACCTTCGGTGTTTATTTGTATCTTTGTGAAGGAAAATGATTTTATATGAAATTTTTAAATAGAAATACCCCTGATAAATGGAAGAAAGACATCGCAAGTTCTGTTGATTTTTACAATCAATGGTTTTTGCAATTCGCTCCTAAGACATTCCGTGAAACAAGGATACAGACAACTAAAGAGGTTGAAATTGCTCTAAAGAAAACAGAAAACCTATTAGATCTTAACCCAAAAGTATTATCAGAGAATCCAAATATTTTAGCAATGTTGAGGATGTCGACTTGCCCTCCAATTGCACGAGATAGACTTATAGGATTATCCTATGTGACTCCAAGTTTGGTCAAATCACTGGAATCAAATAAGCTTCCGATAAGAATGGATAATGGAACACTTGTTAAGGAATTGACAAAACTTTGTGATACAATCCAGAAACTTATTGACCCTGATATATTCACATGGATTGAAAAAAAGAAAACCCCAACCGATACCGAAGTAAAAAGAGCTTCTACCATTGTAGCTGATAGGCTATGCGGAGCTGTTGCTGACCCAATCGTACGGAATGCTCAAGAAAAAAGGCAACTTTCTTTGATTTCCAAATGGTTAGGGGAAAGAAATTACAGGAAACTTGAATCTAATGAAACTGAAGATTTCAGAGAATTTCCTAAAGGGACTTATGCCTTTCATTATAACGTTCGTGTAAATTTGAATAAAGAGAAGTCTGTCAACATACCAGTGGACATTATTATTAATCCACACAAAAATACAAGTGCAAATATTCCAATTTTAGTTGAAGCAAAATCCGCTGGAGACTTTACCAATGTTAATAAGCGAAGAAAAGAAGAAGCAGTAAAAATGTCACAGTTGAAAAATACTTATGGAAATAAAATTCAATTTATTTTATTTCTCTGTGGATATTTTGATAGCGGTTATTTAGGTTATGAAGCAGCCGAAGGTATTGATTGGATTTGGGAACATAGAATTGACGATTTTTCAAAGTTGGGCTTATGATTGGTGACGTGCAAAATATAGAAAAGAAAAGAATTATCATCCAAAATAGGATTGATAAATCAAAATCAAATAAAGAGAGAAACAAATTAGGCCAATTTGCAACTCCAAATAATTTGGCAATTGAGATACTAGAACAAACAAAACAATACCTAAGCGTTGAAAAGTCTATCTCTTTTTTAGACCCTGCAATTGGAAGTGGGTCGTTCTTTTCTGCCTTTCAGCAAGTTTTTTCTGATTTTGAGTTTAACAAACTTCTTGGCTATGAGATTGATAATCAATTCGCAGAAGTCGCATCTTCGCTGTGGAAAAATAATGGTCTAGAAGTAATAAATGTTGATTTTACAAAAATAAATCCATCTGATATTACCCCCGTCGATTTACTTGTTTGTAATCCCCCTTATGTAAGACATCACCATTTAACAGAAGAAGATAAACAGCGATTAGTTAATTATACAAAATCAAAGTATGGTTTATCTGTTTCAAAGCTAGCGGGGCTTTATTGTCACTTTTTGTTTAAAGCTCACGATTTTGTAGTGAATAATGGAGTAAGTGTTTGGTTGATACCCAATGAGTTTTTGGACGTAAATTATGGGAGAACTATAAAAGAATATTTGCTGCAAAATGTTCAATTATTGAGAATTCATCGTTTTAATCCTGACAACTTAAAATTTTCAGATGCCTTAGTCTCATCTGTTGTTGTATGGTTTAAAAAATGTAGTTCAAGCAATGATTCAGAAATTGCCTTTACTTCTGGCGACAATATAAAAAATCCAGATAAAGTTAATTTGATAGATAAAAAACTACTTGATTCTAGAAATAAGTGGTCTGATATATTTAAAAATGGTGTTTCTGAAAAAGATACAGTAACAAATAATCCACATGTGAAAGACCTATTTTTAATAAAAAGAGGAATTGCATCAGGCAATAATTCATTTTTCATTCTCTCAGAGCAAAATGTAAACACATTGGATTTACCAAAAGCTTTCTTCAAACCTATACTTCCAAGTCCTAAATATATTGATAATATTATAATTGAATCAGATTCAGATGGTCAACCTGATATTCCTATGAAAAACTACCTGTTGAGTTGCAAGAAAAATATGGATGAAATAAAAAAAGAATCTGTTTCATTGTATAATTATCTAAAATCAGGTGAAAATGAAGGAGTTCAAAATGGTTATATATGTAAAAATAGAACTCCTTGGTATTCACAAGAAAAAAGAGAATCTCCTTTATTTATTTGTAATTATATTGGGCGTGAAAATGGAACAAAGGCTTTTAGATTTCTTTTAAACAAGTCGGATGCAATAGTGACAAACTCGTTTCTTGGATTATATCCAAAACCATTATTTTTCAAACTTCAGAAAGTGAATCCAGACTTATCAATTGATATTTTAAAAATGCTTAACTCAATTCCATCTCAAGAGTTAGCTAAGAAAGGGCGGGTTTATGGCGGAGGAATGTACAAATTAGAACCCAAAGAACTAGAAAATGTTGAAATAAAGTTACCCGCTTATTTTAATAATTATTTTAAACCGACAATTCAATTAACTCTTTTTGAACCCAAAGAGAATTACGCTATACAACAATGAATAAAACAATAGCCGGTTCAGTATTATATATCAAGGTTCGTAGCCCGCTTCAACTTCATCGCCACAAGCTGTTCAGGTTTGCAATCTGGACCAAAACTTCTTATAAAGCAACGACTCCAAACAGGTTCCAGCGTAGGGGTCATTCCTTTAGCTCCGTGATTTGATCCATAAAATTCACCAAATACAAAGGCAAGGACATTAGTTTGTACCCGACTTGTTGATTTTCATTCGCCATTTTCACAGTTGTACTCACATCCATCAAACTTGGAAGATCGGCATTGAACCTGACCGCAAGGTCTTTTTGCTTTTCCAGCATAAACACATGCAGCGATTTTAATGTGCCTGTTTTGCCAGCTTTTACTTCAATCGGGATCACTTTATTTCCCATCTCGAACAAAAAATCAAGTTCTGCGCTGGAATCGCGTTTTTCCCTATTCCAATAGAACAATTCTTTGTCTATAAAAAATGGTTTCTGCGTTAATAATTGCTGCCCGATAAATTGTTCGGCTAAATCCCCCTCGTTGGCCAGCATCAGATTTTCTAAATTTATTAGCCTGATTTTAAGAAGATGGCTCACAAGGCCAATATCAAAGAAAAGTGGCTTGAAAACATTCTCTTTTTCATGCTGCATCAAAGGGATATTGGCCGACGACGTTGCCGAAACCCGATGTACGACCCTACTCAGTTGCAATTTCTGGAATGCCGTTTTTATTGATTCGGCCCGGATGGAAGAACTCACATTGGAGTATTTGAATTTTTTCCCAAGTCCACGGGGCACGTAGCGCAGAACCATCCTGAGATGATCGAAATTGTTTTTGCTATATTTGGTGAAATCGATTTCCATAGCCGTAAGGATGCTTTCGTGCACTCTTTCAACTTCCAGTAAATCGGACGTTTCGATGTACACTTTAATGGCTTCGGGCATACCACCGATAAAGAAGTAAGTGCGCAACAGTTTTAGCAATTTGGAGTGTACAACCGAGGAAATTACCTTCCCGTGCTGATACGTCGAAAGGAAATCAACAATCATGTTTTCACCAATTGCCAAAAGAAATTCCCTGAAGTTTAATGGGTACATATACATAAACTCGACACGCCCAACCGGCATCGAATAATTCATCTCGTTCAAAACATGGTCGAGCAGCGAACCGGCAGCGATGACATGAAGATCAGGGATTTTCTCATAAAAGTATCGCAAAGTTGGGATGGCTTCGGGGCAGAACTGGATCTCGTCAAGAAAAAGCAAGGTTTTCCCGGGTTCAATTTTCGTCCCTAATGCCAGACTGATATTTTTAACAATATCCTGTACATCGTTGGTAATGAAAAAGTCTTTGTATTCGGGATTCTCCTCAAAGTTTATTTTTATTAAAAATTCAAAGTCATCGGCAAACTGTTCAATCAGAAATGTTTTTCCCACCTGCCGTGCTCCACGGATTATGAGAGGTTTTCTTGTTGTGCGATCTTTCCAGTCGTTTAAAAATTCAATAGCTTCCCTGTACATATTAATTCAGTTTTTTTTACAAATGTACAAACATTTCATAAAATAGGTGTCGATTTTATCATAAACATGACAAAACAGATACCTATTTTCACAGCATAGTGTGTAAAACAGGTACCTGTTTTGACTTTATTGTTCTGTAATTCTTAAAATTGATTGTGTCTTTGGTTTGTTTTTCTCTCGGCACCTCCGCGTCTCTAAGGTGATTTGTTTTTTGTTCGTATTATTGCAACCAGTTAAAATATCAACGAAAATTGAATGGGCAAACAAACCGGCATACGTGCATTTCTCTTACATCTTCATCCGAAGCAAGTAGATGAACGGGCCATTAAATTCACTCGGACTTTTGGCCTTGGGGGAATCAATGCTTTGTTGTTTGTGATCCTCGCTGTGAGCGGGCTTCTGTTGCGTTTTGCCTACATCCCTTCACAAGTCGGGGCTTACGATTCTATTTTGGCTTTGCAAAACAATGTGTCGTTTGGTAGTTTGTTGCGAAATCTCCATCATTGGTCGGCCATGCTGATGGTGGTCACGGCTTTTCTGCACCTATTGCGGGTATTCTATTCCATATCCATTTTTCAGGAACGAAGAAAGAACTGGTTTTTCGGTTTGGGCCTGATGCTATTGGTGCTGTTCTCGAATTTTACGGGATACCTTTTGCCGTGGGACCAATTGTCGTATTGGGCCGTAACCATTATGACCAACATGCTGGAATATTTTCCTGTGATTGGTCAGCCACTGGCTAACCTTTTCAGGGGAGGCGATTCTGTGAACGAGCAAACCTTGTTGAATTTCTTCACCCTACACACAGGCTTGCTCCCACTTTTGTTTGTGGTGTTTTCGATCCTTCATATCTGGCAGGTTCGAAAAGCAAAAGGAGTCACTGTATCGGATAAAACCGCCCGGACGATGGTTCCGGCCTATCCCAATTTAGTGTGGAAAGAAATTGTGCTTGCCTTATTGCTAATTGCCCTGTTGCTGGTTTTTAGCATGTTTGTCGATGCCCCACTCCAGGAAAAGGCCAATCCGGCTATCAGTCCAAACCCCAGCAAAGCGCCCTGGTATTTTATGGGTTTCCAGGAAATGTTGATGCACATCCATCCTTTCTTTGCCGTGTTTGTGATACCGGTAATTGTAGTGGCATTCCTCTGTTATGTACCCTATTTCAAATACCAGGAATTGAATATCGGCCAGTGGTTTCATTCCGCCAAAGGGAAAAAGCTGACAATCGTTTCAATCCTTTTTTCATGCGTTTTAACCCTGTTGTTAATTCTGATATCGGATATCAGTGCAGGTTTTCAAACCTTATCAGGAAAACTTCCTTTGATTATTATTACTGGATTAATTCCCTTCTTTTTGTACTTCACCCCCATGTTGGCATTTTTATTTTTGCTAAAAAAACAACAAGAGGCCAGTCGTATTGAGTTGATCATTGCCTTTTTTACCATTATAACAATGTCTTATCTGGTGATGATGTTTGTGGGGATTTTATTACGGGGCAAGAACATGGAACTGATATTTTTTCAAACTTAAACTTGGAGATGGAAGATTTGAAAAAAATAAAACTTACGCGCAGGCAATGGCTGAAAGCCTTGATCATTTCCATCCTAAGCATAGAGTTGATGTATGTTTTTACCAGTCTTTCAAAAAATAATCTACGTCGGAAGCAAAACAAATCAATGTACAATGCCGGAAAATTATCGTCATTCCAGCCCGGACAGGTATACCCTTTTGGTACGCAGAAATTATATTTATCCCGATTTGAAGATGGAGGATTGCTTGCCATCTCCACACGGTGTACTCATTTAGGGTGTATGGTACAAGCCAATGACAATGGTTTTGTTTGCCCCTGTCATGCTTCCTCGTTCAATCAATATGGAGAAGTGTTATCCTCACCGGCAATTAGGGCTTTGGATATTTTTCCTGTTGAAGTTGAAAAAGGAATGGTGATGGTCGATCTGAGTTCTCCTATTAAGAGGAAAGGTTTTGATAAATCTCAGTTGCATTATGAATCTTGAAAAGAAATAATTAGAAATAGATGGAAATAGAGGGAATAATATAAAATAGAATTAGAAATGCGAATTAAGGGTCGAAGTTCAATTGTCACGAAGTGACTAAATATCAATAACCGTGGGTGATAGCCCACGGAAAATGATAACATTATACAACAGCCACAGAGTGGTTGAACTGAATGATCAATGTTCAGCCCACTTCGGGGCTGGGTAGTGCTATGCCCTTCTATCGTGGGTTGCACCCACGGTTATTCAAATATCACCCTTTCAGGGTTTTGCGTAAAACAACAGAGCTTTCAATCCTTGATTCGCATTAGAAAGTCAAAGTAAGAAACAAGTTGAAAAACGAACATAAATACAAACGAATCAGCCTCGGAATACTCCTCGGAATATTGCTGGCGTTGCCATTGTATGTGCTGGTAAAAACGACTTTTCCCAATCTACAGGTAATAGAAAATACTCCAAAGTATGTTGGCAGTGAAACTTGTAAGTCTTGCCATCAGGAAGCGTACAAGCTTTGGCAAGGTTCGCATCACGACAAAGCGATGGATTTGGCGACCGATTCCACTGTGCTGGGCAATTTCGACAATGCCGAACTGGAATACAAAGGGAGGGTGCATAAATTTTTCAAAAAGGATAACAAGTATTTTGTTATCACCGATGGAGAGGATGGGCAGATGCAGGAATTTGAAGTCATGTATGTTTTCGGATTTACCCCTTTGCAACAGTATATGGTCGAGTTCGACCGGGGAAGGATACAGGTCCTGCCATTGACCTGGAACACGCTGGATAAAAAGTGGTACCACATGGCTGATTCTATTTACAAGGATCAGGATATTACGCACGATAACTGGCTGCACTGGACCAACCAGGCTCAAAACTGGAACAGCATGTGTGCCGACTGCCATTCCACCAATCTAAAAAAAGGCTACAATCCTGAGACTGATGAATATCAAACCACCTGGTCGGAAATTGACGTGAGCTGCGAAGCCTGTCATGGGCCTTCCTCCAAACATATCGAATGGGCTAACTTAGCGAAGTACGCCAGGGCCGATTTCGAGAATTTTGGTTTGCCCGTAAAGACAAGCAATATTGATAATTTTCAATATGTGGATCAATGCGCCCGTTGTCATTCGCGGCGGACTGCCTTTTGCGATTACGAACCAGGAAACGGAAGCATCTACAACCATATTAATCCTGACTTGCCGGTTGAACCGAATTATTACCTCGACGGGCATATCCGCGAAGAGGATTATGTATATGGCTCGTTCACCCAAAGTAAAATGTACATGCACGATGTAAAGTGCAACGATTGCCACAATGTACACAGCGCGAAATTGCTATTCGATGGCAATCCTCTTTGCCTCCAGTGTCACAAGGCAGACGATTATGATACCCCCGATCATCATTTTCACAAAAGTGCCGGAGAAAAAGGAGAGGCAATTGTATCGGAATCGGGAGTTGTTTTTGATGTGGGCGAAGGGAGCAAATGTATCAACTGCCATGCGTACGGCAGGTTCTATATGGGCGTTGATTTCCGCAATGACCATAGTTTCCGTATTCCCCGGCCCGACCTGTCGGAGAAATTGGGAACGCCAAATGCCTGTAATCAATGCCATGCCAGGGAATCGAATAAATGGGCTCAGTCATACATCGAAAAATGGTATGGGAAAAGTAGAAAGCAACAATATGGAGAAGCCTTTGCCATGGCTCAAAAAAATAGTCCGGGGGCCAGCAATACCTTAAACCGAATTATTGCTGATGATCTATATTCTCCTGTCATCAGGGCAACAGCCATTGAATACATTGGAAATTTACCCGAAAATGCCGACTCCATTTTATATCGCCAATTGCAATCTATTGATCCGAAAATTCGCTTGTCTGCTTTACGGGCAATGCCTTTGAGTTCAACAGAAAATCTAACCAAACTGCTCCCGTTGCTTTCAGATGAAACAATGGCCATCAGGATGGAAACGGCAAGTAAATTATCAACCCTCGATCAACCTCAAATCCCTGAAAAGTACCAAGAAGGCTTCGCATTGGCCGTTCGGGAATATATCAAAGCACTCGAATACAATGCCGATTTCCCAATGGGAAAATATAGTTTGGGAAATCTGTATTACAATCTGAAACAGTACGATAAAGCGGAGAAATATTATTTGGCTGCCCTTAACCAGGACAAGGAATTACATGCGATAAAAGTAAATCTGGCCTATCTATATAACAGCATTGGAAAGCCTCAAAAATCAGAAGAACTTTTTTTAGACTATTTGTCACATAACCCGAAAGATGGGAATGTGTTATACTCCTACGGCTTACTATTATCGGAACTTGGAAAATATCGGGAATCGCTCGAATACCTTTTAAAAGCAAGAGCCGAATCACCCGGCAATGCCCGCATCGACTACAACATTGCCATGATGTACGATTTCTTCAAAGAAAATAGCCAGGCAGAAAAGTATTTAAAATCGGCTATTGCAAAGGATGAAATGAACATCGAATTTTATTCGGCCTTGCTCGAATTTTACATCAAAAACAACGAAACAGAAAAGGCCCGGCAAACGGCCAGGGACATCACAAACAGATTTCCAGAGACAGAGGGAAATCCTGAGTTGAGAAAGTGGAGTGATGGGGCAATGGAGTGATGTGGGTGGTATATGGAATCTTTTGAGACGCAAGCCTTGCGTCTCTACACCCTGAATTGATAGTTGACATTGGCTCAAACGTAACACCAGTACAGACGCAAGGCTTGCGTCTTTATATACGATCCTCACTTTCCATTAAGGACTCAGAAATTTAAAATTTATTCAGTCCGTCAATTTTCTCTTCCCTGATGCACCAACCAGTTTTTTCCTTAAACCTTTAATCTTACTTTTGCGCATATTTTATTTTGAACCTTGTCGAATGAAGAAATTTACTTATTCTGAAATGAAAGATACCCGTTCGGGGTTTGGTGCTGGCCTGCTCGAACTAGGTCGGAAGAACCCTAATGTTGTGGCTTTGTGTGCCGACCTTACAGGCTCGGTTAAAATGGATGCCTTTGCCAAAGAATTCCCCGATCGCTTTTTCCAGGCCGGGGTTGCCGAGGCCAATATGATTGGTGTGGCTGCCGGGTTAACCATTGGTGGAAAAATGGCCTTTGCCGGTTCGTTTGCCAATTTCGTGACAGGACGGGTGTACGACCAGGTGCGTCAATCGGTGGCTTATTCGAACAAAAATGTCAAGATTTGTGCATCCCATGCAGGTATAACCCTTGGTGAAGACGGGGCAACCCACCAAATCATGGAGGACATTGGCCTGATGAAAATGCTCCCCAACATGACCGTAATCAACCCGGCAGACTATAACCAAACCCGACTTGCCACGCTTGCCCTGGGTAAGTATACCGGCCCTGCATATCTCCGTTTTGGCCGTCCGAAGGTGCCCAATTTCACAGATCCAAATGAGGATTTTAAAATAGGGAAAGCCATTGTGATGAATGAAGGCCATGATGTCAGCATTTTTGCGACAGGCCATTTGCTATGGAAAGCCCTCGAAGCTTGCGAGATATTAGAAGGAAAAGGCATCTCAGCCGAGGTCATAAATATCCACACCATTAAACCTTTGGACACTGAAGCTATTTTACATTCAGTGAAAAAAACAAAAGCAGTGGTAAGTGCCGAGGAGCATTTAATGAACGGTGGGCTGGGCGACAGCATAGCGCAACTTCTAATGAGGAATTATCCTGTCCCAATGGAAATGGTTGCTGTTGACGACCGTTTTGGTCAGAGTGGTACGCCGGAGGAATTACTGGCCTTGTACCACCTCGATACCCCTGACATTGTGCATGCAGCTGAGAAAGCGGTAAGTAGGAAATTAAGTAATTAAGAAATTGGGGAATTAGGGAATTGAGGTAAGTGAGGTAAGTTTTACCTTCATTGAAGCTAATGCAATTCCATGAGGATTATTCAATAAGGTCACTGATCAATTTCACATTCCTGTTTTCGATTGATTCAAAGAGGGCGCGCTCAAACTCAGAGAACCATGCTTGTCTTTGCTGAACCGACATACAAAGCATCTTTGAGATGCTTTGTATGTCAGCGAGGCAATGTCCACACCCAATATGCGAAAGTTTAATCTACAGTCTTTCTTAATTAACCAACTTTACATTTACCTGCATATTTTGCTCCTCTCCCATTCCATTCTTCCCCATGATTTCAAACCACAAAACATCACCAATCTGAGATTCCCTGATAAAATCTTTCATGGCTGTAGTGAATTCCATATTCGGACTTTTTAAATAGGAATCCTTTTCTGTTTTGCCACACGCTGTCCTGAGTTTAAATGATATTGCTTTTATGTCTGATGCAGGTGAGACAAAGTCCATCATTTTCGCCTTTGCCAATTCACCCTTCGACCTAAGTATCGCATCATGAGGTGCCTCGATAGTAATGTCCAAAAAATCGATGCTTTGCTTGTTTTTATCCGCAGCCTTAATATTGGAGACGGTAATGTCATTTGTTGCCCTTTTCAAAAGGAGTATCATTTCGGGAGTAAGCAAATTATTCGTGCTTTCAAGTTCGTAATAGTAATCGGGTTGATGCGATTTGATTTTAAACGAGCTTACCGTAAATTGGCTTGTATCGAAAGAAGAAAAATCGGGGTAAGCATAAATCCTTGGATTTTGAATAAGATGGTCGACTGACTTTTGCGAATACTCCCCTTTGCGTTTAAGCACATCGGCATTAGGCCCGTCTTTAGTCATAATAAAATACGTTTTAATTGACGATCCATCCTTTTTTAGCCGGATTTTAATATTCTCAAAATAGAATTTCTGCCCAGGAATGAGTGATTTGAAAAGCTCTTTTTGTTCAGGGGTCAGTTTATTAGATGGGGAACTTAGAACCATTTCAAAACCCTGTGTTATTGCAGTCATATCAAACCTTTCCACAACACCTTCGTCAAAATTGACCAACAAAGGTGCGTTGCCATTAATCTCTTTTTCGCTTATGATTGAACCACTTTGCTTTCCGGCAAAGGAAACAGACGGTTGGCTTTGGGCATTTACAAAGGCCAAAAGCAGGATGCACAACATCATTGTTTTCATATTAGTATAGTTTAAATTTTACCTACTTGGTCACGGCTTCGGCAATCCGTTATCTTTTGAATGTTGAAGTTGACAAAAAACGAAGACTGTTGATCCTTAATCTGGATATCTAAACGTAAAAATCAATGTTGTGAGAAATGAATAATTATACTGGGCAGAACCTTCTGTAATTTGGACATTAGTTATATCTGTACTTTTCCGGCCATAGCAATAGTTTTAATTAGATATTCTAGAATACGCATGAACACAAAATATTATTGTATCGGTGTGTGCCTAGAAGAAACTTTCGGGTATAAGGCAGCAAGTCGAACTTCGAATGTACAGTAATAACCATCATCCAATGCTTGATATGTAGCGTGCAATGGGCTGTTTAAAGACAAAAAAATATCTTTGAGAGCAATGATTTATTTTTAATTTTGCATTAAATTGATAATAATGGCAATAGCAAAAGAATAAAACAAAAATAAAATACTTGATTATGAACAGAAGTCTATTCCTTACACTCATCCTTACGCTGTGCCTGGGCTCGTTATCCTTTGGCCAACAAAAAGAATTAAGCCTCGAAGATGCCATTGTTGGGCAGTATCGGCAGTTTTATCCCGAGTATCTTGCAAACCTGCAATGGCGGGGCAGTACGGATGCTTTTACATACATCAAGGGCGATTCTTTGATCCAGCAAAAAGCAACAAAACCGGAAGTCCAGGTCCTGCTTGACCTCGATGATATGAACACAGCCTTTTATTCCAATGGCCTCGATTCCATAAAGCGATTTCCCTATATTTCCTGGAAAGATGATGACAAATTAACATTCAGCATAAAAGGACAGGAGTTTATTTATAATATGAAAAGCAAGCTTCTGACAGAGGGGATAGTCTTTCCGAAGGAGGGTGAAAATCTTACGAAAAATGCAAAGGGGGAATACGCTTATACCAAAGGCGATAACTTGTTTTTCTTATCAAAAGAAGGCGAAAGCAAGCAGTTGACCCAGGATGGCGAAAAAGGGATTGTCTATGGCAAGTCGGTCCACAGGAACGAGTTTGGCATTAACGGCGGGATATTCTGGTCCCCAGAAGGAAATCTCCTGGCCTTTTACCGCAAGGATGAAACCATGGTTTCACAATATCCCTTGGTAGATATTTCGACCAGGGTGGCCGAATTGAACAATATCTATTACCCTATGGCCGGTATGGCAAGCCATCATGTTACGCTTGGGGTTTATAATGTGAGCACTGGAAAAACCCTTTATCTAAAAACGGGTGAGCCAAAGGAACAATACCTCACCAACATTGCCTGGAGCCCTGATGAAAAATCGATCTACATTGCTGTATTGAACAGGGGGCAGGATCACATGAAATTGAATCAATACAATGCCGCTACAGGCGAATTTATTGCTACCCTTTTTGAAGAGAAGCATGAAAAATATGTGGAGCCGGAACATCCTGTGCTTTTTGTTCCGAAGAAAGACGATCAGTTTGTTTGGCAAAGTGAGCGCGATGGTTTCAACCATCTATATCTCTACAATACATTGGGACAAGTGATCAAGCAACTGACCATGGGAAAATATGAGGTGAGCGAGGTGATGGGCTTCGACAAATCGGGCCGGAAACTTTATTTCGAATCGACCAAAGAAAGCCCAATTGAAAGGCATATCTATGTGGTTGACCTGGGCAATGGAAAAATCGAAAAACTTACTTCTTCGAAAGGGACCCATTCGGTTCAGTTCGATTCAGATAAAAAATTATTTCTCGACAATTGGTCGAGCATTGACGTACCAAAACAATGCGATGTGGTTTCAACCAATGGGAAAGTGATTCGTACCGTTTTTAAATCGGAGGATAAACTCAAGGATTACAAACTGGGCGAAATGTCGGTGTTTACCATCAAAGCGGATGATGGAAGAACAGACCTGTATTGCAGGATGATCAAACCAGTCGATTTCGACCCGGCCAAAAAATACCCGGCTGTGATTTATGTATATGGCGGCCCTCATGCCCAGATGGTGATGGATTCGTGGCTAGGAGGCGTACGGATGTGGCAATACTACATGGCACAAAAAGGCTATGTGATGCTTACGGTAGATAACCGTGGTTCGGCCCATCGGGGACTGGAATTTGAAAATTGCATCCATCGTCAATGCGGGGTCATAGAAATGGCCGACCAAATGAAAGGGGTAGAATACTTGAAATCGCTGGGCTATGTCGACATGGACCGAATCGGTGTGCATGGTTGGAGCTATGGTGGTTTTATGACCACTTCGCTGATGACACACCACCCCGAAAAATTTAAGGTGGGGGTTGCAGGCGGCCCGGTTATCGATTGGAAGTGGTACGAGATAATGTATGGCGAACGCTATATGGACACCCCCGAAGAAAACCCCGAAGGCTATGAAAAAACATCACTACTGCCAATGGCCGACAAATTAGAAGGAAAGCTTTTGATCATTCACGGAGCAATTGATCCGACTGTTGTTTGGCAACACAGTCTTTCGTTTATCGAGGCATGTATAAAGAAAGGCAAGCAGGTAGACTATTTTACTTATCCACGCCACGAACACAATGTACGGGGTTACGACAGGATCCACCTAATGGAGAAGGTCACTGATTATTTCGATGATTATCTAAAGTAGTGTCTTCAATATGTCCACTGTTTTATGCGAAGAGCTATAAATGATTATTATCGAATGGCCTCGTCCAAACTGAGGCAGGCTATAGGATTATACTTCGAGCAAGATAAATTTTCGCATTTTGTCAAATCGATCTACCATACTGTCGCCTCTACGAGGCTTGGCAAACTGGCTCCTTATTTTTGCTACCATACTATCGTTCCTAACGGAACTCTACTCAATTATTAAATATTCGATAAGCCTCGCAGAGGCGATAGTATGGTAGAAACAAAAAAGATAAAGACCATGTAGCCTCATAGAGGCGACAGTATGGTAGAATAGGAGCAAGTTGAAATAATCAAAAATAAAAGGTGCAGAGCACCGAAATATTATTTTGCATGGCTTGACCGGTAATGCTGACAGTGGGAGCGTTGACCACTCACCGGGTGACTTCGAGTCACACCTATCATATATATGGATATAATCAAATATATATAATATTCAGAATATAAGTATATTAATGCCAATATGTTTAGGTCAATTTATAGTTAAATATATCTTTTTATATAAAACTATGGGCGAATTTGTGGGCAATATTTATTATCTTTGTACCTCACAAATTCAACAGATATGATTAAATCGGATGCAAGTTACACAATAAACCTGGACACTCGTAGGGCAAAAAAAGACGGAACTTACCCTGTTAAGCTCAGAGTTTTTTATAAATCCAAGAATAAGAGGTATAGCACAGGACTTTATCTAACAAAGGATGATTTTGAGAAATCATATGTAATTA
>JAIOYV010000105.1 GCA_021740905.1 Bacteroidales bacterium | reverse complement strand
CGCAATTTGTATCAAAAAACCTGAGATGCCGCCTCAAATCCCTTAAAAATAGCGCGAAGATTGTTTTTTAGGGTGCTCACTATAAGGCTTTGCTGTCAGGCTGTTAGGGCAAAAGTTAAATTCATAAGGAATAGCTGTCTTTTAGTCGGTTTGAGCATTAATGCATTCTCGCAAGAATCCGACAAAACTGTAACTTTAACTGTCAGCGGACAAGGTGCAACAATTGATGATGCAAAACAATCTGCTTTGAGAAATGCTATAGAACAAGCTTTCGGTGCTTTTATTTCTTCAAAAACGGAAATTTTAAATGACGAGTTAATCAAAGATGAAATTGTATCAATCAGCAATGGCAATATCCAGGACTTTGAGGTAATTTCCGAAGTACAACTGCCCAGCGATGAATTTGCCGTTACATTAAAAGCAACTGTTTCAGTAACAAAACTGACTTCATTTGTTGAAAGCAAAGGGGTTAATGTTGAATTTAGGGGTAGTAATTTTGCAGTAAATATTCGACAGCAAAAGTTAAATATGGAATCTGAATTCAAAGCCATTTTGTCTTTAGCTGAAGTATCAAAAGAAATATTAAACAACGCAATCGACTACAGTCTAATTATTAAGGAACCAGTAGTAAGTGCAAGTTATATTTCTCATGGTACAAAAATTAATCCAAAGGAAGATGAATATCAAATAGATATAATTGTAAATTGTAAACCAAATGATAACTACAAATTGTTCATCGATTATTTCATGCAGACTATTAATAATATATCATTAAAGCAAAGCGAGAAAGATGATTATGATGCAATGAAAAGGCCTTATTATAAGATAGAAAGTGGTACTTCTTCATTTTATTTAAGAAATTTAAATTCATTAGTCGTATTGCAGAATCTATTTATAAAGTCTAATGATATTTTATTAAACTTTATGGTAATATCAGATATTGATACAATTATAGTCAAAAAGTGTTGCCAAGATTTTGAAGGGCACTTAACTAACAACATTACAAAATATCAGTATAAAAATCCATCTGAGCCTAATATATGGAATTTAAATTTTGATGGTGAACTTAGTGATTTAAGTGGCAGTCCGTATAATGTCTCTGACAATAATAATCCTGGTTTTCCATATGTTGAATTGTATTTTGTTTCAAGCTATAAAATCTCAACATGGTATATTTATTATCAGTATATTTATTGGATAAAGGACCAACAACAAATATTCTTTAATCCTCTGAATTATTTTACATCTACATGGAAAGAGATGAAAAAACAAAATGAAAAAATTCCCGGAGAAAGTTGTGTAATTAATTTGAATTTTGAGAAGGAGATAAAGTATCAGCATTTTATAAGGAGGATTTACAATACTTCAGAATTAGAAAAAATAAGTAATTTTAATATATCAACGTTTAACTAAAAGAATATGAATATTTTATTAGAATTAGAGAATTCGATCCCTGCCCTAAAGAAATTACAATCCAGAGAATTGATATATAGCTCTGATAATTGTTCTTATGCTGGGTTTATTGCAAAAAGTCAATTACCCTATAGTCCAGGAATATATTTAGTCTTTAATTATGATTCAAAGAATTATGAAGATTTACTTTACGTAGGGAAGGCTGGCGTAGATAAATCTGGGAGAATTAATGCACATCAATTACCAAAACGATTATTGGCTACAATTGTACCACCCGAAAAATACCGACAAAAATCTTTTGAATTGACTAAGAAGTATTTAACTCGTGTAAAGGCATGGCCAATAATGATGGATATTGACGAAATTTCTACGATTAAAATAGTATGCTATTTCTCAGAAATTAATATTGACTGTGTTGTTAATGAACAATTTAATCCTGTTTTTCTTGAAAAAAAAATAAGAGATGTTCTTAATGATTTGGATATCATCCCTTATTGGATTCAAAGTAAGTAATCAAGAAATATATAGCTATGAGAAAATATTTTGTATTAATACTTATAATAATTGCTCAATATTCTAATGCTCAATCTTTCAACGATGATAAGACCGCCTTAACAAATTTCATTAAACGCATGTACATTGCTTCTCCATTTGAGGGAGTGAAAGTGATTGAAGATTTGGATAAGAATTACTTAATCTCAGTAGTGTCACTGGAAAAGGCAAAATACCCAAGCGAATCAACTATGATAAGAGTGGCGGAAACCAAAGCCAGGTCCCAAGCAAGCCGTTTTTTTAATGGCTCACAAATATCCAGCGATTTCATTATTAAAACAACCGAAACTACAAACAAGGATACAACAAGCACCATCATTGAAACAATAGAATCAATTAGAGAAAATTCTATTGGATTCGTGAATCAAATTGAATTGCTTACAAATTTCAATATTGACGAGGATAAGCGGATGTTATTTGTCTACTATAAAGAATTACAAACTGAGTAAAGAATTATCATAGCCTTTTCGAAATATTCGGACTGACATAACACCCCAAAACTGAACCGGATTTTCAGGGCAAACAGCATTGAGACCAAATACTTGAACTAGTTTTTCTTTATGTATAATGTACCTCATACCTAATTATAAATTCTGTTGTTCATTTTTCACCTTTTCAAGTTCTTCAATAAAAATGTGCATGTTGGTTGATGGATTATTGTAAAGATCAAGTTCTTTTGATCTTTTACAAGCTTCTGCTCGCCTTTCTTTCAATTTACTTACTAAAGAAACATTTAGGATACCCTTTTTATAATAATTTTTATTTCGGTTTTTTAGTTGCCTGATACATTCATCTGCAGTTATATAGGCTGTTTGGTTTTTAAAATGAAGCAGGAACCATATCTCGATTGCAGGATTTGATGCAACCAAGATGGTTGAAGCAATTTTTTTCAGTTTATCCAACACTTCTGGTACATCGGCATCGTAAACCAGAAAGTCTTTATCTTTTTTGTGTGTTGGTTTACCTTTCTTATATGAAATTATATAGCGACTGCTAATATCGCAGCCTGCAATTTTAGGTATGATTTCTAATGGAAGACGGTATTCAGAACGTAGGAATCGAATATAAGCTTCTTCTGTTTCACCTTCGCAAAATACCCAAAAGTGAGGATTTATTTTTTTCCTTTTCGATACTTGCCGCCTACTTTTCATTTAGTAAATTTTTTAATTGTTCGTAAGAATCGTTTATAATTGGAACGGCGTCGAAACGACCCTGTAGGTAAGCTTTTTCCAAATCCATGGTATCACGGAAATCGCTGTAATCGTACAAGGAATAAAGGTCGGTGGACCCATCCTGTTTTTTATTTGTAAAGTAAACCTGGTCTTTTCGGAACCTTTTTAGGTTTAAAAACTGAGTATTATGTGTTGTACAAAGTAACTGAGCTTTTTCGCCTGCCCTGAAAAGATTAAAAATATATTCTGTGATTTTGGGGTGCAGGCTTTCTTCAATCTCATCGATGAGTAATACCTTATTGTCTTTTACTACATCGAGCAGTGTAAGCATGATAAAAAACAGTTTTATGGTACCTTGAGATTCTTCGGTAATAAAATCAAAGGATTTGTTAGGGGTGTTTTTATGATACGTTTTGATTTGTAAATGATCTTGCACCACGTCTTCCACTTTAAGGGTCATATTAGTCAGGTCTGCATGAACACTTTTTCCGGGCTTTTTCAATACTTTTATTTTTACATCTACTATATCGCTGTCAGCTATTTTCAGGGCTTCTATAAGCTGTTCTTTATGCTGATTGGAAATATTCTCTATGGCCGAAACACCAAAACCTAAATAATCAAGGATAAATGTTCTATTGAAATAATTAAAAATCTCCTTTGCAATATCTCTATCCATCTGGCTGGCGCGCGAAATAAATAGTGTTTTATCTGACGTGTTTTCGGCCACATCGAAAGGACGGTTTAATAGGTTACCAAAAGAGTATTTGTCCTTTTTGATTTTTCCGAGACGTTCATCGCGGGTGAATATTTTTGTTATTCTGCCCTTGGGATAATAATACAAGCTTTCGGCAATAATTTCTGTGCGGGTAAGTGAAAATGAATATTCGTATTCAATATTATTACTCACAAACCGGATAAAATAGGAACTTGGCTTATTGGGATACCCTTCAAATTTGAACGGTTGAAAATTGTACACCGTATTTTCGTTGTGGTTGTGTGATTCGAAAACCATAGCATTGCAAAAGCGTATTGCTTTAATAATATTGCTTTTGCCTGATGCATTGGCACCATATAAGACCAGGGTCTTTAATATGCCAATCTTATCCTGTTCAAATACATTGTCTTTCAATGCTTTTGCATTTGCAGATTTGATATTGGCAGCCCTAAAATCAAGCACAACTTCATCCTTTATGGAGAAAAAGTTGGTTAAGCGAATTTCTAAAACCATTTTAATATATGTTATTGTAATTATTTTGCAAATATACGCATTAAAATGAATTTTAGTTTATTTTTATATTTTTAATGATTTACTAATACTCTCCATGTGGCTACAAGGTGGCGAATTGAAACTATGAATTAAGTGGTCCAAGAGATCAGCCTTGCAATTTAGAGAATTCCTTTTAACTTTGTTAAAGGAACAATTAGAATTGAGCATTTATATTGAACAAGCATTCATTAGACAATCAAAATGAAGCAGCTTGAAAACATAAAATTTCTTAAGCCTGCCATTCTACAAAAAGGCATGGAATACAGATACAATCAAGTACGAATTAAAAGAGAATGACTTTCTGGCTGAGATAGACAGAAGATTCATAGACTAAGGACATACCGTTTATAAACGGCACATCCCGCAAATTGTAATATACTGTTTTAGTCAGATAGATTTGCGTTGATGGGTGCTCCTAATATTTCTGTATGATTATGCGGGATGGAGGATAGACTTATCTTCAGCAAGATTCTTTTCCATTCTTGATGAAGCGCAATATATCTTCTTTTTGATACCACCATTGATTACCCGATTTAGTGGCGGGCAACTCCCCTGATTCACGCTTGTTATGAAACCAGGTAGTTTTCCGTCCCAGTATCTTCATTGCTTCTTTAAGGGAGACAAATTCTCCAATCGAATTGCTTTCCTGGTTTGATGGCCCCATTTGCCCTATTACTTCCGAAATAGCTTCTCTGACCACTTTTGATAGTTCTTCTTTATTCAAATAGACAAAACTTAGATTATTGGCTTCCATATTGATATTATTGGTTGTGTATATATGTTACTAACAAAGTTTATAAAAAAATAGTTGTTCAAATGCTGGTTAGGTGTTAAGTACCTTCCCTATCTCAAGGATAAGATCATCAGCAAATTTAGGTACAACACCCATTTGCAAAAGCTCATCCCGTAATCTTCCATTGTAAAAATCAATGATTAGTGGGTCGCTAAAAAAATTATCAGGTACTTCAAAGTGATGTTTTAGGTGATTTGGCAAAGTTTCGTTTTTCTGGCCATATAGTTCAAAGAATTTCTTTAAAAGCTCAAACCTTTCCCTATCCACTGTCTCAAACAAATCCAAATGGCCAAAAAGCATATCCGAATATTTGTAGATCGAATAGTATGTGCCCTTGTCGAAATTCAGAAAGTCGGCAATCCTCGAATCGAGTTTGAACACAAGATTTATCTGTAGGTAATTTTTCAGCTTCTCGTTCACCATACCATGAAGCCCTGCTGCATAATACTGATAAATCGCCCCAAAGCCAGACAGATCGAAATCACTATCTTGATTTTCCAAAAACCGGATGATGCTTTCGATCACTTTTGTTTCCCTTGCAATTATGCTGTCCATCTTGCTGGAATTGACAAATACCCCACCATCGGGTGAGAAATGGTTCAAGGTCTTGTCATTGTTTCTCAAAAACGATGACCTGATATGGGTATTCTTCCTTTTGTAGATTACCTGGTAATACAATGGCCATCCTTCGTAGGATTCAAATTGTTCACCATTGTTGTCGGTGTACACCTTTATAATATGTGGTTTTACCCTTTTCTGAAGATATGGCTTTATGGTGACTTTGTACTCTTTCATTTGGCTTGTGTAAAAATTCGCTGCAAACATAATTGTTTTGTTAGTCACATACAAATACTAACCAACATTAATATGAAAATTTATTATTATTTTTGATTCCGAAAGAAAATGAAAGGGAATGAAAAGAAATGAATAATGGCTTAGAAACATTCAATTTGTTGTACCTATGTTGTACCTACAATAAAAGAGCCTATCTATTAAAGTCGGCTAATATAGTTGTTATTTAATATGTTATGTGATTTATTAATTTTTTATATGTCAGGTTTTTTGAAAACCTTGAAGGTCTGATTATGAGTTTATACAAGGATTAATTATTTTTTCAAACAAGGAACTGACATAGCACTGTTAATGTATAAGTATTTCACAATTAAATTATGTCAAAAATAAAGTATTTGGTTTTAAATTTCACAAACAAAACAAAGATAGGATAGGCTCAAAAATTTCCTTTTTTCCTTATAATCTGATTCCGTAATTATAACTATTTAGAAAAATTATAATCCCGGATTATTTCGCATCTTAGGTATTAATTCGTTTTTTTGATATAAATTGGAATCTTGAAAGGCTTCCCTTTTAATGGTTGATTTATCTTTTAAGCAGCGCACAGAGAAACCTGATGATTTATATCCTGAGAATCGACCAATCTTGGTGTTCAAATCTTCCAACGCTCTTATGGTACCACCATCACTAATTTCGCTTGTGGAGCTCCACCATGTGCCTTGCTCTTTTAAATAATAAAAATCACCGTCTTTATATCTATATCCCCCACCGAAAGCTGTAAATCCTGTTAAATTACTTGCATAATGATTGTATTCCCAATGATCAGTCCCGGTTTCTTTTAAAGCTTCTCCTTCATACGTTCCTCTATAGTCATCTAAATCAGCGGTGCTCTGGCTCATTCCTAAAAACATTTCCAATTGTTTCCATTCATTATCACTGGGTAAATGCCAACCACTTGGACATACGCCTTGTACCCCACTTGGATTCTCGTTACTTGGGTTTTCTCCATTTAAAGCAGCTGCAAAAGTATATAAGGCACCGTACTCGCTCCCTGTATTGTTGTCATAATAGCAATAAGCCCTATCGGTTTGATTATCAAGCAAGTTGATCCATTCTGAATTATCAGTTACATAAGGGATAGGGGAACCATCGGAATAATGTGTTGTTTTAAGATTTTCTTTCATCCAGGTTTGATCCCCTATTATTATTGTGGAATAAACATTGCCATCAAAATCATCAACTGTAAATGGTTGTGCTACAATATAACCTGGTTTCTCGATTGTGTCCTTTCCGAGCGTACTTCCGACAATTAGTGTTACCGTATAGGTGCCTTCTATGGTATAAATATGAAAAGGATTTTGATCAGTGCTTTGGGATCCATCTCCAAAGTCCCAATACCAATTAGTTGGATTAAAACTTGAATTATCAGAAAAATTAATACTTAAAGGTACAACACCTTGAGATATATTGGATGTGAAATTTGCAACAGGTTCGCCATTACTTACCTTTACAAAATCTATTTTTTCATTAATATCTGATCCCAACAGATTAGTTACCATTAAACTGACTGTGTAATCGCCAGATACCTGATAAGTGTGCGTGGGATTTTGTTCTGTACTTGTTCCTCCATCGCCAAAATACCATAACCAACTGAAAGGATAATTTGTTGATTCATCCACAAAGCTGACAGTATGAGGTGCTAATCCAATTGGATTTGCTGACGAGAATTCAGCAACTGGTAGGCCCGGGGCATTAATCAGATTAACAGTTACTTCATCTTCAGAGCTACCACCGGCATTGTCCAAACATTTAATTTTAATTGTGTGCGAACCAGTATTTTCGCTAAGAGTTACCCAAGGGTAATTATAAGGGAAAGTTACAGAAGACCCTATCCCGATACCATCTACATAAAACTGAACTTCATCAATGGTCCCATCATTATCGGAAACATCTACTGTAATTAGGAAAACGAGACCTTTGACAATCTCCTGATTCTCGGAAGGAGAGATAATCTCACATTTTGGGTTATTATTTTCATCTTTGCGACAACCCAGTACAAGAGTCAGAATCAAAAATGCGGACAATTTTGTGATAGAAAAAAGATTTGCTTTCATAGTTTTAAGAATTAAATGGGTAACAGACTATTCAATTATTAAGATGATTCTGTGGCAAATGTAGAAATTTGTTTGCTATGGAAAAACAAGAATATGGAGAAATTTGTTTGGTGAATATGAAGAAATCAATTGCAGTTGAAGAATACATCCTGAACAACGAAAAATGGCAGGAGGTCCTAATCCGTTTGCGGGAGATTTTCCTTACTACCGAAGTGGAAGAAAGCATAAAATGGGGGCAGCCGGCGTACTCTGTCAATGGAAAAAACATTGCCGGGCTTGGTGCATTCAAATCGTATGTGGCTATTTGGTTCCATCAGGGAACTTTATTGTCCGATCCGCACAAATTGCTCATCAATGCACAGGAAGGGGTTACGAAGGCATTGCGGCAAATGCGTTTCTCTTCTGTAGATCAAATTGACGAAAACATAGTAAACGAATACATCAGGGAGGCTATTCAAAACCAAAAGGAAGGAAAATCAATAAAACCCGACACCAACAAAGAATTGATCCTCCCCGACGAACTTGCCTTTGCATTTCAGGAAGACCCTGAGATTGAAGCTGCCTTTAAGAAATTCACACTTGGCAAACAGCGCGAATTTGCCGGATACATCCTGGAAGTGAAAAAGCACGAAACCAAACAAAAACGGCTGCAAAAAATTGTACCGCTGATATTGGATGGAGTGGGCTTGAATGATAGGTACAAGTAAAGCTAAAATCCATTGGATGCAAAAAATTGCTTGGCTGTTATTATAGGTAATTTTGATATCAGAAAATTCTTACACAAATAGATAAATTGAGGTTTTGCAAGATTGGTTTTACCTCAGACCGTGATTTCCGATTGATCACAAAGTTGTAAAAAAAGGGGAGGAAGAACAATGCTCTCCCTTCCCATTTAACCTAAAAAAAAACGAACTATTTAATCACCGAGAACGGCTTTATAACTACTCCTTGTTGGGTGGTGGTAATTTTCAGGAAATAAATACCTGTTGAAAAATGATCAAGTTTGAGGGTAATCGGGTCCGTCAATTCGTTCTTTTCTGTCAACATCATTCCTAGAACGTTATACACCGCGATATGCCCGATACGTAAATCTCCAACCGAAACATAAAGGGTTTGACTTGCAGGATTAGGATATAAAGTTATTTGTTCGAACAAAGAGATATCGGCCATGCCAAAGGGATAGTCTACTACCACGCTGCCAATGCTTTCGCAACCAAAACTGTTGGTCACAGTTACCGAATAGATGCCTTTTTCCTCTGCGGTAAGGGTTTCTGTTTTGTCTCCATTCGACCACAAGTATTCGCCGGGACCACTGCCTGGATCCAACACAATTGGTATCCCCCCTGTGATGTACAGAGTATCAGCTCCGAAGTTTATCACAGGAACAGGATTAACAGTTATATTGATCTCATCGTCCAGGTCGCCGCAATAATGGGTTAGGTCGAGGCTGTATAACCCGGGTGTAAAAACTTCAATAGTTTGTGTGCTTGCTCCGGTGTTCCAACTGTAACTTGAACCAGGATGAGCTGCATCCAATACAAGCGATTCCCCTTCGCAGAATGAGGTATCGGCTCCAAGGTCGAGGGTATTGTCGAACAGGAAAACAGTTATTTCGTCCGACACACTTTCGCAAATATTTGTAACCGTAAGAGAATAAGTACCCGGTGTCGATATTTCAGTGGTCGGGGTTATGGCCCCATTCGACCAATTGTAGACAGAGCCAGGGTTCTGTGCATCAAGTATGATTGTTGCCTCTGCATTGCAAAGAAAGGTATCAGGCCCCAGATCGACTAGTAATTGAATCACATCGATATGGATCACATCGGAATAGGTTCCACACATATTGGTAATATCCACGCCATAATCATCCGATTGGGTAATTTCTATTGCCTGGGTAGTTTCGTTGTTCGACCAGTAATATTCCATGTCTGGATATCCGCAATCGAGCACAAAGCCACTGCACACAGCGGTGTCATTTCCCAGATTAAGATCAGTTAGGGGAACATTGGCTGTTACGAAAATATCATCATAATTGTCGCCACACTCGTTGGTTACTGTGACAGAATAATACCCGCCGGTGAATACAGCAATCTGATTTATCATCTGTCCATTCGACCAAAGGTATGTGCAGTTAGGAACTGTAGCATCCAAAATCTGGGGCGAACCTTCACAAATTGTGATATCAGACCCTAAATCCACGTCAGGAATATCCAATGGCAAAAGTTCAATTTCGTCAATAATTTGTCCACAGTCATTGCTTATGGTCACAGTATAAGTACCGGGCACATCCACCTCAATGGTTTGGGTGAGCAAGCCGGTCGACCATGCATAAGAAGCACCGGGATTGGCCGCATCAAGGGTCAACTGGTCTCCGTCACAGAGGTTTTTATCAGGCCCTAACGGCATTACAAGCGGACTATCGAACTGAATATAAATGGAATCGACATCGGTACACAGACCATTTTCGATAGTAACTGAATAGATGCCCGTGTTAATCACATTGATGGTGGGTTGGTTGCTGCCGGTGTTCCACAAATAGGTTGATGTCCCGTAAGTAGTATTCGCATACGTTGCATCAAGCACTTGGATATCCCCCTGACATAAGCCGGTGGTAATATCCACACCCAGCGAGGCAGTCATATTGTTGTATTCAACATTTATGACATCGGTGGTTGCACCACAAATTGAATCGGAATAAACAGTAGCTGTATAGGTGCCGGGCTTGTCGATCAAATAAGTAGCCGTAGAATCATAGAACGTTTGGGTGGCCAGCTCGGCTTCCCAGAAATATTCACAGGCACCTGTCAAGGCATACTGATCGTTGAAAGAAAGGTCGTAGGTCAAAAAACCGTTGTCGCATAAAGTTTGGTCAGGCCCCAGATCAACAATTGGGATTTGCGAAAAATACACATCGGCATAAGCGGTATCGAAATCATTGTCGCGTTCGGTGATCAATTCAACCGTATAAATACCCCCGGCATTATAAATAAAATACACCGTATCCACTGTACCTTGATAATGGTAGGCTGGACTGGTCGATGGCCAGTTGAAATTCCAATAGGCCATATCCAGGCCCTGTGGGTTTGGAATGAAGAAAAATACGGTATCGTGGTCGCAACTGGTTTCGAAGGTAAATTCGGCCACATTAAAGAAGGTTGCGATAAAGGTTGGCAGCCCCTCATTGCACCCACGGGCCGTGGTCACATCGGGGCCAAGCAATACAGCCTGGTCTACATAGTTGCAAAGAGTACCGGCCATGGAAGGTTCGTTTATCCTTCCAAGGTAATCGGTATTGTTCCGGGCGAGATAAATTTTTTGGTCGGGGGCAAGTTGAAGCGCACCACCATTCGCAGTAGCGGTTTCTGCCACAAGTTGGTGTGAAGCGATAATAGCAGCAGGTGCGGTAAGCGAAACATCCCATTGGTGAATGTCATAACCCCATCGCTCGCTCCCATAGAGGTAATGTTCATCGGCGGAGAATTCTACACCGTAGCAATCGTCGTTCACAGTATAGTCGAGGGTAATAGGATTGGACAATTGCCCGGTTGCATTGTTGAAAGTGAACAGTTGCCAGATATTCATCCCTTCAATGCCGAGGCAGACCATTCCACCTCCTGGCGATGCTTTCATGTATCCACGTGTATTATTGCTCCCTCCTGTATGGACAACCCCCACATTCGAGATCACCGGGGTTGTAAGCTGGACCCCCATGCTGTTGACCAAATACACATTAAACTGATTGTTTTGCCATTGGTGCGTGATAACCCAGATGTCGCCGTTATTGGCATGGTTTACAGCCGTAATTTTTTCGGTTGAAGGGTTGAACAAGGTCACGTTTTTCTCGGCCAGGGCAATGTCGCCCAAACCTGAGTTCGCTGTCATATCGACCCGTGAATAGGCCAACCCTCCAGAGCCGATATTTGCATCGACCGAAAAAATGTAGTAGGTCGACGGATCCATCGGTTTTGGTACGATGACCCCCGATTGGGTCGACGAAGGATCGCCCGTTAGCGAACCTCCAGGTGATGTAGCAAGGGAATTTGACATGGCAACATGATTGGCATTCCATACTGTTATTCCATCGGTGTAAAACAACAAGTTGCATTGGTTGTCAGAAATTGTTGCCACCCCTTCGTTGGTTTGGATTACACCATCCATCAAATACATGGGGTCGCCATTCGATTGCAAGGTACACCATGTAACCCCGGCCTGATCGCCGAAGTACCAATTGGATCCGGGGCCGGGAAATTGTCCGTAAGCATAGAATATTGAGAGAAACCCTACGGACATGATCAAAGTACATTTCTTCCAGTTCATTTTCTTTAGGTTTTAGGTTAAACTCTTAATATTTAGCGACAAAAGGTACAAAATAATAGTCCTAAAATCAAGTAAATGAAGAAATTTAACAACTGGAGTAAATAGTCATTAATTTGGTCTGGTATGTTCAAACCTGTGTATTATAGTCATCGGATGCCTTTCAAACTATTTTTGAGGCAGCCTTGTTATTTTGGGGTTAGTCTGAACAAGTGTATATTGAGCCATAAAAAAAGGTCTCGTATTTCAATCAACAACATTCCACGATACCCCCTCAGTCCTAAACTCAACCTTTACATCTCCTTTCTCACCGTTGAAATCGCATGAGAAATTAATAGCGTGTTCTCCTTGGGACATTATAAAATCGGAGGGTGAAATTTCAAACTTTTTAATCATGTTCCAATTCTCGTCAAACAAAACAATTTCGTTTCCCCCTATGTATTTAAGGGTTTCGTTGTCAGTAAGAGCAAGAGGGATTTGGACGGTTTTGTAATTGTCAATTTCAATGCTGATGTTGCTGACCTGGCTTTCGTGTGCTGAAATTATGAAGTTTAGCGGCGAATTTTCCATTTGGCTTTCGATGGTATAGGTTGTATAATTGGGCTCGCCCGGCTGCTTTACGCTGTTTTGGAAAGTGAACTTTTTGCTATCGATCTGAACAATCTCATTTCCATTGCGAAGTTCAAACTCATTTTTCACATCCTGCATCAGCAATTTTAATGAATCAGGGATTGCATTATCCATCCTTAGTTTTTCCCATTGTCCGATCAATTCGAGGATCCTGTCTGCATTTCCATTCTTTTCCAGGGATTCATAATTCATTACAAAAGCATACCCGGCATCGAAGCCTGCCGACCTTGCCAGCAACCATTCAATATCTTCTAGGCTTGTGCCCGGCCTCATCAGGAACCAACCCAACATGCCGGGCATCAGGTTTCGTTTAAAATACTTCTGGTTTTTCAAGCGGTATTCCTGCTGGCTTTCGCGAAACCCGGCATACCAGGGCTCGCCCCAGTTCATCCGGGTATAGATATGCCAGAAAAAGTGCGAGGTACGGCTGGCATCAGCAATGTAATTTTTTTTGATATCGTCTGAAAGATGATCGTACCAGGTCGAGGTCAATAGGATTTCGCCGTAGTTGCCCATACCTGTCGAGCGGCAACCTTCCAGTCCATCGAAGGAGATTTGCCGCAAACCTGTTTCATTATAAAGACCGGCCAGGTTTTTCCCAATTTCGAGGGTCAACTCAGGATTCGATAGAAAAACCTTGTACGCATGGTCGGCCAGTTTGAAAATTTCGCTGCCTGCCTCGTGAGCCGAAGCAGTGGTGCCAAACTGACCCCGCTGGCAATCGGTCAACTGCCAGGGTTCACTATCACTGATGCCTCCATAGCGGATCAGCTCGTCACCAATCCTAACGGTTTTCAGATTGCTGTTTTTCAACTGATCGAAATAATCGCGTGCATCAATTGAGAGAGTGGTTGAATTGTCGTCTATAGCCTCGGTCAATTTGCCTTTTCCTGCGTAAGCCAGCCTCTTGTCTGGCACAGGCGTAACGTAGGCATCGTTGGTTGTAATAAAATTTGAAAGCGTATGGACCCCTACTGAAATTCCATGCTTACTGGCATAGTCCACACAGTTTTTCATACCAGTCCAGCCATTGGGGAATGGACCTTTTTGGAGGGGAAAATGCCCCCAGCTTTCGAATGGTCCCGAATGGTACAGGTATTTAAGGCCTGCTTTCTCCGTTATCTCAACGGCCCGCTCTATGTCGGCTTCCGAAAAATTGAGGATCAGATAAGCTGAGGCAGCTTCGCGCGAGGTCTTGCCCCACTGCCCGTTTATTAATGGGTGTGGCAGATTTTCGTTTATTTCGATGGAAGAGATAACTGACAGGATAATATTTTTTGCACAACCGAACAGTGCAATCTTCGACCCGATAATCCCACCATCATTGTATGAAGGAAATACGTATTTATCGAATTCCCAGTTTTCAACAATACGTTCCTTATTCCGGTTTCGACAATAGGCCTGTAGACTGCTGCCAAAATCGGTTGGTTTGGCCGCTTCGACGCGATAAAGCACATACCGTCTGTTTTCGCTGCTGATGTCCTCGAAATTCCCATCTTCGAAAATGTCTATTTGTGGTAGGCAATCATTTTCGCTCCAGGGGTAGCCACCAAGTGTTCTGGGATTTAGTGCCTGAATGCCCAGAGCGAAAGACTTGTCCTGGATCACACCAACCGTTTCACCTATGGTCTCGCTCACTTTGGTGCAATAAGGTCCCCAAACAATCAGGTCAATCTCATCGGCCTTATCCATCGAGATAAGCTCAAAAGTTAGATAGCCATCATTTTTCAGCATCTTTATTTTTGCGGAAACATCATCTTCAAATTTCAATAGGATATTTTCTTTTGATTCGTCGAGTGTAGCTTTTTGAGGATATGCAAAAACCATATCTCTCCGAATCGACAAAAGGGGAGATATTGAATCGGGATAGATGAAATTTTCGCCCGAGACCAAATCCGAAAAGGCAGTCACGAAGCCCTTTTCATCGATCCTCATTTGAAAGGATGATGTTTCGAGAATTATTTCTTTTTCATTGCCACAAGAGAAAAAGAACAAGGCAATAAACATGAGAAGTGCGATTTTTTTCATAATCAACAACTATTTTAGTCCGTACTGATAATCGATTTTGTTTGTCCTATTGGTACGAAAGCAAAGATGCACATTATTTTGATTTACGATCTATTAGCCACAATTATGACAACTGAATGACAATTGCCCACCTATGATAAACCTGCCTGTCGGCAAACAGGGCTTCGGGGGGTGAAAATGGCTACCAAAAATCAATAGTTTTTCTACTACTTTTCAATTTCCGAATGGAGGCCGCAATACCGACAGAAATCAATACACATCAAAAAGCACCTTCTCGTCGACAACCGTGGTTTCAAAAATATAGATGTCGGCATTTTGCCAACCGGAAGGGTCTATCCCCAATTTGTTTTGGGCACAGTTCGAGAGAAACTCCCTCACATTCCAACCTCTGGCCGTGGCTTCCCCGGGTAGGTACCAGCCCGAATAAATTCCCTTTTGGATATAAATACCATGAACCCCAAGCTGTATTTCATGGATGGAATTGATTCTTTTTCGCTGCGAGGGAATGGAGATTTCTATTTCGATCTGGTCTGCTTCGGCCCTGGCCAGCGGAAAGGAATTCCGGTTGTTGGCTGCCTCTATTGCTGCTTGCTGTACTGCATGTACAAGGTTCTGCTTGTTGCTAAAGCTGCCCCCGACAGCCCGCAATTTCCCATGTTTTTTCAGGCTTACAAAAGCCCCCGATTTTTGATTCAGCGATGCCGAAATTGCCAAACTATCGAGGGGGCGTATTATATCGAACTGGACATAATCTTTAATGCTTTTATGTACTATCTTGATTAGCTCCTTTTGATCTTCACGGCTTAACTCAATCTTTTTTTCTTTCTGAATTTTACCCATTGCAATGGCATGGTATCCTGTAACCCTTTTGCTATCGCCAAATTCCGATTCCCCCGAATTCTGATACAGGATAGGATAATACCGGGATTGTTCGTCTTGTTCTGTCATATCAAGCAGGCACATCAATGGCCCCCATCCTTTTGCAAGTGTGGTGAGGCGGGGAAACTGGTCGTTCTGCATAAAATTCTTAAAGCTTCGGATAAATCCCGAAGGCGAATTATCCATAATGGGAAGCAGCATCACCTTATCGATATAGCTGGCTTCTTCCGTATGGGTGTTTTCCGAGAAATTTGTCCCGATCACAAACAAGTTGTTATCGTTCAGAAATGGGGCAAGCAACCCAGCCAGTTCCTTCGACGATTGAGTAGTAGGCTTGCCTGCCAGGATAGGAAGCACAGTAAAGGGTTTTTGAAGGTGATATTGCAAAAACAGCAGGAGTTTTCCGGTAATTGTATCGTTTTGATGGGCTAAGGGTTGATGGCTGATAACTTCACTGTTTCGGATCATTTTTCCGGCCAACACCCGGTTCATTTTCACAGGGCCTAAAAGGGTGTTTGTAATCTTTGATGTATCGACAGAGAACCCTGTAAAATCGCCCGAACATGGAGTTATGATAAAAATAGTACTGAATTGCTTGCCTGGATCTATTTGGTTGAATGATGATGCTGCCACGATCCCTGAATATCGAAAATCGTCAATTGGGGTGATTACGGCAAGTGGGTTTAGGTTTTTATAGTAAATGGATCTCGCAAAAAGTGAATCTAGTGTTTGGGTCAGTTCAAGTGAATCGTTCTTAACGGACTTAATTTTGGACTGTGCGACAGCAATCAAACCAAGGCTTTCAAACAATGCCAGAATCAATATCCCAAAAACAAGACTGCGTTTATCCATACCCTGCAAAGATAGGGAAGCTTTGGGATTTTGAGACCCTCCTACGCTGAAGCTTCGGAGGGTGAAAAAAGATAGAAGGAAATAAATTGAATGGGATAGATTGAAATTTGCCATCTCCAGAACCAGAAACTCAAAACCCGATACTTGATACTCGATACTTGGTACTTGGTACTTGCTACAAGCTACTTGAATCAGAAACCCGCTACGTTTATCATCGAAAATAAAATTGATAATTTCAAAAAATAGCCGTAATTTTAGTTCAGTGCAAATTAATAAACCATACCGATATGAAAAATAAATATTTATGCCCTTATTGTAAAGGCCATCTGGAAGTTGAGGAAAACATTGTTATCTCGGCAAAAACCAGTTCGGGTAAGATAGGACTGATTTTCCTAAGCCCCTGTCTGGGAAACTATACCGTAGTAAAACATCCTAATTTCGATTACGAGGATGGTGAAGAAGTCGATATGTTTTGCCCGATATGCGGCCATAATCTGTACGAAAAATCGCATAACAATAGTCTGGCCCGTATAATCATGATCGACAAGAACGACAAAGAACACGACATTCTTTTCTCAAGGATTGCCGGTGAAAAATGCACCTATAAAATTACTGAAGGGCAAATCGAAAAATATGGCGACGACGAGAATTATTTTGTCATGCCATCGGGGGTGATTGCCCGGCGGATCTAATTAAATGAATAGTGATTAATGAGTAGTGATTAATGAGTAGTGATTAATGAGTAGTGATTAATGAGTAGTGATTGGTGATTGGCGATTGGTGATCAATGATAAGTGGAGAGTGACTATTGAGACATTCAAAATTAATCCTGCAAAATTGTATCTCATTAATCTGTGAACCTGTTGGCTCTTTCCGGGTAAGATTCTTGGATTGACAATGAATTCCAATTGAGGAAGTTATTTCGAATGTTTCTCTTAGGCAGTGCTATGAGGATTTGTCAGGACATCATACTGCCCATTACCGGTTGTCCTCAGCATATTGCCGGAAACTGCAAATTGCTGACTGAGAACTGTCTACTGAATACAGAGAACTGGCTACTTCGTTGTTTTTCCTTCGTACTGATCAGTAAACACAGAGTCAACCGGTTCCCAAAGTTCTATTTTGTTCCCCTCTTCATCCATAATGTGGACAAACTTTCCATACTCGTAACTTTCTATTTCATCCAAAACCAGCACCCCATTCTCTTTGAATTCTTCTACCAGTTTCTCAATGTTCTCGACCCGATAATTTATCATGAATTCCTTTTCGGATGGCTTGAAATATTCCGTATTTTTCTCGAAGGGACTCCATTGCAAATAACCTTTTTGATCTGGGTTGTCGGAATCGCGAAATTCAAACAATGAGCCATACTCATTTACAATCATGCCCAGATGTTTGGCATACCAATCTCTCATTTTTTCGGGGTTGTTGCTTTTTATGAAAATGCCCCCAACACCTGTTACTTTTTTCCTACTACTCATTTTTTTTATATTTACAGAGTTTATGTTTCAACAAAATAAGAAGAAAAAAGATTTCCAATTGCATTTTAATGCAAGCTTGATTTGTTTTGTATCGCTGCAGTTTTAAACAGAACATTATTCGAAATATTCTCTTCTTTGAACAAAATATAAAAATTGAACATCACACAGAATATGGTGTTTCTTTTTTCGTTCAGTTTTATGTGTATCAAATTGATACAAGATACGAGAAAGTTATTCCCATCTCAAATTAGAATGGCAAACTATTAAACTCGAATATGAAAAATTTTACGAAACTTAGCTACACTACCATTTTGGTAATCCTTTTTGCTTCAGCCATATTCTCCCAATCGGAAATCCCACCTTTGATTACCGACCGGCCCGACCAAACCGAATCGTCGGTAACAGTGCCTAAAGGAAGCCTGCAGATTGAGACAGGGTATGTCTTCGAAAATACAAGCAAGGACTACACCAGTCAATCGATTGCTGGTACACTATTGCGGTTTGGGTTAAGCAATAACCTTGAATTAAGAGTAGGGGCAGGATACATGAACGACAATTATGATGAAGAAATAAATGGCCTCGTCGCAGATGTATTATTACCTGAATATGATTTCAAGGGCTTTACTCCTTTTATGATCGGGGCAAAAATCAATATAGGGGAAGAAAATGGCATTGTTCCAGAAATGGCCATTCTGACCGAATTTACATTGGGCGGAACTGGGGATGATGTTTTTTACGAGGACGCAATGGGCACCAAAGTACTATTTTCCTTTTCGCATACCTTAACAGATTTTTTGAGTTTTGGCTACAACCTGGGGGCCAAATATGATGGTAACCAGGCTGCAGCCAACTTGTTATACAGTTTTGTTCTTGGGGCTTCTGCTTTTAACAAATTGGGGGCTTTTGTTGAAGTATATGGGTCGTCCATCAAAAATAACTTGCCTGACCATCGCTTCGATGCTGGGATTACCTATTTGTTAACCGACAATCTTCAGCTCGATTTATCAGGCGGTATTGGCCTTTCGGACATATCGCCAGAGAATTTCATTGGTGCGGGATTTAGTTATCGGCTCATGAAAAAATAGTCACACGCTTCGCGTCATTCGCTTCATTTCATTTGCGCATCGCTCGTCAATTATAGTCATTTATTGTCATTCGCTCTAAGTCAATCCAATGACTATTAATGACTACATAATGACTACCTAATGACAACTTAATGTCAACCAAAGACATTCTTCAAACTGAGAACTGAGAACTGAAGACTGAGAACTCTCATAGTTCGTTTTGCCACTGCCAGAGTAAGGGGCTCCAGGCAGTAGCATTACGAAACTATGAAACGAGTTATTTACTTCGGAGCTTTACGGGATGTTTTGCATAATGTTACAAAAAATGAAAAATTTCTTTCAAAAGATTTCATTATCTTGATGAAAGTGCTTTTTCTTCCAGCAGTATTTCGCTTGCAATTTGAGCCGAAAAGTACACAAATACAGAGCATTTCCTTACTCTCTGGCCAGTGGTTATGGATAATTCACGGAGTTCGTTTCGATCAATAAATTTTGACGAAAGTTCATTGCAATTCAAACTTCCCTGGTAATTCAAAAAGGCATCGAAAAATTTGTCGAATACTACGTGCGAACAGGGCAATTTTTCGATTGTATCGAATTTATCCTTTACATAATTGTACAAAACATCCAGTCCGCCTTTTACAGCGCCACATATATTGCCGGAACTATATTTATTCTCTATATGTGTGCACAGGAGATTAAATTTTTCTGCATCCATTTGACTTGCACCATAAGCCATATTCACAGCCTGCGAACAATGGTATCCCTCATTAAATAAGCGGACTGCTTCTTGCGCCTGTTTCGATTGTAGTATCATGCTTTTGTTTTTAAACCGGAAAAAACTTCTTCAAATTTGATTTTGCTAATTGCCGATAAAATAGCTATACCTATCGAAAGAGAGTAATGTTTCAAAAAAGTATTGAAAAATGGGTGCATTTCATTTTCCCATTTACACTTCTTTTGAATAGAACCCTATTTTGGCTATGCTACCTAAAAAGATATTCTCGAAATTTAACACACATACATAATTTCGTTTCATAAGAAATCATTTTGTTGAAAAAGGGAATCCAGTTGAAATAGCTTTTCCTTTTTCCTATTTTTGTTGAAAAATAAAAAGTCATGGCTGACATGAAGATTTTTCGCATCATAGCTCCTATTACCAAGAATAAGTACCTGCTTACTCTGTTCATTTTCCTGGTATGGCTTTCGTTTTTCGACCGCGACAACTGGATCGACCGCTATCAGGGAATGAATGACCTGGAAACAATCGAGGCTGAAAAGAAAATGTACGAACATCAAATCATCCAGGATAAAGAAAGTCTTGAAAAGTTGAAGGACCCTGAATACCTCGAAAAATTTGCCCGCGAAGAACATCATATGAAAAAAGACAACGAAGACCTTTTTATTATTGAAGAAAAGTAAAATAAGGTTCTATAAAAATGATTATGTATTATTGTCAATTGATCAATTTAATCCACTCCGCAGGAGTTTGGTTCATTCCATCTAAACTATACATCGCACGGGATACAACCGGAAAACTCCCACAAAAATGGACAAAACCTTTTAAGGCATATAAAGTATATATATTTTCTTATATGCCTTAAATGGTATGATAAGAAGTATAAGAAATCAGCCTTCAACAAAGTTTATGTATAAGATAAAAAATTATCAGCTCCAATTAAGACAACATCCGAAAACTAAACAATCGCGAAGCTTCGGAAGTGAAAATATTAAATGAAGTGTCTATGAGGATGCGAGATATATCGAATCCTCTACAAAACCTATCTCCATTTATTCGACAACAATTTCATCTATAAATATCCAGCATGGCTCCCCGTATCCACGATGCCATTCCGGGCAGGTTTTTAGCGAGGAAGCTTTGACTCGCAAATAGCGGGCTTCGATGTCAGGTACATCAAAAATAAAAGGGACAGATTCGACCCGGAAATTCCGGTTTTCTACATCGGGGTTTGATGTTTTGAGTAATGTGTAGTTAATTCCATCCAAGGAAGACTCAATCGTAATTTTCTTGGGCAAAAACACCCACGAAACCAGGGCCTTTAAAAAATTCATGCTAATTTTTTCGACCTTGGTTGCTTGTTCAAAATCAACGACAAATTCCATATCAACACCTTCAAAGCCCAGCCAGTTAAACGAAAAGTTGAGACCGCCCATCAAACCATCGGTGAGGGCTGTCTCCCCTCCTACCGGGTACTTTTCAGCTATTCCTTATGAATTTAACTTTTGCCCTAACAGCCTGACAGCAAAGCCTTATAGTGAGCACCCTAAAAAACAATCTTCGCGCTATTTTTAAGGGATTTGAGGCGGCATCTCAGGTTTTTTGATACAAATT
>JAIOYV010000104.1 GCA_021740905.1 Bacteroidales bacterium | reverse complement strand
GCTACGCATTCTTTCTCTTGATTGTTTCTACCATACTATCGCCTCTACGAGGCTTATCGAATATTTATTAATTGAGTAGAGTTCCGTCAGGAACGGCAGTATGGTAGCAATAAAAAGGAGAAAGTTTACCAAGCCTCGTAGAGGCGAAAGTATGGTTAGATGGATTTAACAAAATGTGTAAATTTCTCCCGTGTGGAGTATAATGCTTTTTCAAGGATATCCATATTTATGTGCTTTATATTTCAAAGAAACTCTTTACCTTTGCCGTTAAAGACAAAACCTTTAAAGCCCAATAATATGAAAAATCTGATCGGCTTATTGATTGTTGCAACACTGATCTCTGGATGCACCAAAGACAATAAGCAACCCGATATCCAATCGTGGATTATTGCCGGCGATACCTCATCTTGTGATGTCTGCATAACGAATCATTATAATCTGAGTCTTATTTGCGATCACTTAACTCAATCAAATTTTAAGGGAGATTCCATTCAAATAGATATAGATAATGATGGTATAATGGATTTGCAATTTATATCAAAAGACTGGAGCCATAATTTTAGTCTTGGTCATAATGCTAATTTGAAATGTTTGAGAGAGGATGTTAAAATTGCTTCCTTCGAGAAAATTGATTCGATCTTTCAAATAGACCAAATGAAATTGGCCGATTCCGCGGCCCATGCTTATTCGGGTTGTGATTCGATGCATGTTTTGGCGAGCTTGACTGAAATAAAAAATGATCAGATCCCCTATATTATTCATACCAGCATACAGGATAATAATTACGCATCGGTAATTTCACCCAATGATAGCATCACTGAAAATTTAAAATGGACATTTTCTGAATTGGTTCTTGCAAGTCTTGATAATACTAGCTATACGGATGTTTATAATGAAGTTTTTGAAGTGTATTATGAAAATCGTTGTTTTGGAAATTGGAACAATCAGGAAGGTTATGTGGGTATTCAAATTACAAAGGACAATACGAAACATTATGGCTGGTTGAAAATTAAAGTTATCGATTACTTTAAAATTTCGATTATTTCTTCAAGCATAACCAATTAAAAAACTCTTTGCTACTCCTCAGTTGCGTACAAGGGAATGTTGCTTAATAGAAAAAATCCGTGCCATCAATAAATTGATAACTCGGATTTCATTCAGTATCACATCGATAATTCGGTTCAACCACTTCGTGGCCGGAGTCTTGTGACGTCAATAACCATGGGCGATCGCCCACGGTTATTGAGATTTAGTCACTTCGTGACAATTGAATTTCAACCCTTGATTCGCATTCTTAACTAATTCTTTCCCAAATTATGTAAGGCTAAGATTAATCAATTGACATTAATCAATAATCATTTTTAAAATTCCAGCTTGCCTATTTCTTCACATCGTAGAAGCAGAACTTGGGAGAATAGATTTTTTCTTGTTTCACCAATGCTTTTATGGCCTTGTCGACATCCTTTTTTTCGATTCCCGATATTTCGGCAATTTCTTTTCCCTTTAAAGGCTTGTCGCTTTCCGATAAGGTTTTCAGTACTTGTTCCTGTGCATCCATATTTTTTTGGTTTATTTTAAGCTGCGAAAATAAGAAAATAGAAATTGGAAATTTGGGAGAGACTTATATCAATTCTGGTTAACTGCCAAATTTCAAATTTCAAATTTCAGTTTTATTGGAATATAATCAGCCAGCTTATTGACTAAGAAACTGAGAACTGAAGACTGCCAACTGAGAACTAAAGACTGTCTTGCCAATTGCTAATTATCGTCTATCTTTGCGTTTTATAACAATAGATTGAACGAATTATGAAAACGATATTCCAGGGTTTTTTGCTTGGCCTGTTGGCTTTGGCTTTGTTCTCTTGTGTCCCTTTAAATCAATTTAAAGAGATCAAAGAGAAAACTCAAAATTGCAGTACCGAGCGCGATCAGTTGACCTCGCAAAACGAAGGACTGATTGTGGACACAACAGAAATGGGTGCCGAACTTAGAAAGTACGAGCGCGATTACAACAAATTGGTGGCCGATACGTCGAGGCTTGGGAAAGACTTACGGCATTTGCAAAACCTGTACAATAGTGCAGTTGGCTTAAACAAAGACCTCACCGACAGCAAAGAAGCCCTTGCCCGTGGAAGTGCTGCTGAAGCCAAAAAATTATTGTCGGAATTGCAATCGGCACAGGAGGATTTACAGCGTAAAGAAGATGCACTTCGGAATCTCGAAAAAGCCTTAGATAAAAAGAAGGCAAGCCTCGACAAATTACAAGCAGAGCTTGAAGCGAATAATGCAACCCTGGCTCAAAAGAATGTCGAGCTTGACGAAAGAAACAAGCAATTGATGGATCTGCAGGCTATGTTACGCGCCAAGGACTCCATCGTAAATGCTTTGAAAGACAAGGTGGCGGAAGCTTTGGGACAGTTTGAGGAAGATGGGTTGACGGTTGAGTTGAAGAATGGAAAAGTATATGTGAGCCTCGAAGAGCAGTTGTTGTTTAAATCGGGTAAATGGGATGTCGACCCAAAGGGGAAATCGGCGCTCGAAAAATTGGCTAATGTATTGGAGCAAAATCCCGATATCAATATTATGATCGAGGGGCACACCGATGATGTTGCCTATAATGGAAAATCCCAGATCGAAGACAACTGGGACCTTAGCGTAAAGCGGGCCACATCGATTGTCCGCATACTTTTGCACAAAACCAGTATTGACCCGAAAAGGTTAACAGCTGCCGGACGGGGAGAATTTGTTCCCATCGACCCTGCAAAAACAAAAGAAGCCAGACAGATAAACCGACGAACAGAAATTATACTGTCCCCAAAATTGGATGAATTGTTCCAGATGCTGGAAAGCAATTAGTTTTCGGGGGTACGAAAAATTCCACAGAGTACGAAAAATCTGTATCCTTTTGAACAAAGGATGAAATTGGAGTAATGGAGTGATGGAGTATTGAGGGTGGTTTGCCAGCTCACTCCAATATTCTGTCACTGCATTCCCCATCACTTCAATTCTGATTTCAACGCCTCCACGTTTTTCTTGCTATTGCCAACATAAATCTTCTCATCAACCACAAAAACGGGCCTCTTTAAAAAGGTGTATTCCTGAAGGATCAATTCCCTGATTTCGGGTTCCATCAATTGTTTCCCGGCCAATCCCATTTCTCCGTATTTTCGCGAGCGGCGACTAAACAAGGCTTCGTAACTCCCAGCCAGCTTCTTCATTTCATCCAATTGGGTTTCTGAAATTGCTTCTGATTTTATGTCCTGAAGGATGAAATTATCCAGCGGAGCCAGTTCTTTCAGAATACGCTGACAGGTAGAGCAGGTGGATAAATAATATACTTTTCTCATTTTGATTTATGTTTTTTTTGTTGAATACGGATTAAACCTATCAGGCTTATTATAAGCCAGGCCAATTCAATAATTGCAGAAGGTAAGTTGAAATCAAAATAAAGGGAGACCAGGATAAAGGCCGATCCCAAAATATTCATTCCTAAAAAAATGCAGGATGTGGATGGTAATTTTTCCAACTGAAGAAGTAAATATGCAAGCAGGATGAGTGCCACGCCTATCAGGCCCAGCATAGTTGGCACTGTGAAACTATCAAATCCCATATCTTTTATTGTTATTGATCATTGTTGGGTGTAAATCAAAATATGCTATTGAAAATATGTTTTCCATTTTATTACCTTTTTCTGTAGCGATGGAGTAATATGGAGTACAATTGGCAAAGCACTCCCCAATATTTATCATACGAAGCTTTAGCGTAGTATGACTCCAACACTCCATTACTCCAAATATCAATAGTTTGCTTACCATCGCCTTTACAATATAAGTGGCTTTTGTCGTAAACCCTCCATGTTCGACCAAACATTTATACACCAGCTTTGTTTATCAGCAAAAATAAACGAATTGGCTACGGCTGTGAAATAACTTTAATCGAATGAAGAAAATATTTTTAATCGCAAGTGCTTTTGCTGTGTTGGCATGTACAAACCAAAACGGGACCAAAGCGGATACATCGGATAAAAAACAAAACCACCAGATTGTGGCTGGCGATAGCTCCTTGATTTATCCTGAAGAAAAACATTTCAAATCGTTGCGGCAACTCACTTTTGGAGGTGATAATGCCGAAGCCTACTGGAGTTTCGACGATTCAAAACTGGTGTTTCAAGCTACCAATGAAAAATGGGATGCCCACTGCGACCAGATTTTTATGATGAACAGTAGCGAAGAACAATCACCTGATAAAGTACCTTCGCTGATCAGTACGGGTGATGGCCGCACTACTTGTTCGTATTTTATGCCCGGTGACACGACTATTCTGTATGCCTCCACCCATGTGCACGATGCCAGCTGCCCGCACAAACCACCAAAGCGCGAGGATGGAAAGTATGTTTGGCCCGTGTACGACAGTTTCGATATTTTTGTGGCGGATATGAAAGGGAACGTCATACGCCAGCTTACCAATACCCCTGGATACGATGCCGAGGCAACTGTTTCGCCAAAGGGCGATAAAATTGTGTTTACCTCTATGCGCAGTGGAGACCTGGAGCTTTATACCATGAACCTCGATGGTAGGGATGTAAAACAAATAACTTCCGAATTAGGGTACGATGGCGGGGCATTTTTCTCGCACGATGGCACCAAATTGATTTTCCGTTCGAGCCGTCCAAAAACTGACGAGGAGGTGAAAGAATACAAAGACTTGCTGGCCCAGGGATTGGTTATGCCAACCCACATGGAGTTGTACATCTGTAATGCTGATGGTAGCGAGCTTAGGCAACTTACTCATTTAGGCAACGCCAACTGGGCTCCCTATTTTCACCCCAGCGACAAGAAGGTCATTTTCTCGTCGAACCATGCCAACGACAGAGGCTTTCAGTTCAACTTGTATATGATAAACATTGATGGTACCGGCTTGGAGCGCATTTCTTTCGATTCGATATTCGATGCCTTCCCGGTATTTTCAAACAATGGCGATCGCTTGGTTTTTTCATCGAACCGCCACAATGGGGGTACTTTTGAGACAAACCTGTTCATGGCTGAGTGGGTGGATTAATTTTCAGTCGGCAGTTCTCAGTTCTCAATCCTCAGTCGGCATTCTACAGACCACAGCCGGCAATTGGAGGATGTAGAGACACCCGACTGTGCGTATTTACCGGAAACTGAAACCGAAACCATACATTTTTTTCATCTATCCCAACCCTTCCTTAAAACAAGGAAGGGCTTGTCTTGGAAGCTAAGTTTATTGGGAATTTAGTATGAAACACGGATTGTCCCCCTTAATTTACCGGGGAGGCTGAATTAGGCTATGAAAACGGAATCTTAGAGGGGATGAACCTGAAACACAATACCCGAAACCCAAAACCCGAACCCAACCCGAAGCCCGAAACCAACTTAGAACTCGTTCACATCCGGTTCGTTTGCTTCGTCGGGTTCTTTGCTCTTTTTCAGCTTGTTTATCTTGTAGGTCAACGATAAAGTAAAATAGGGGCCATAGCGCACCATGTACGTATTGGAAACATAACCCGGGCCTTTCGACCGGATGTCCAACTTTACCGAGTTGAACAAGTCTTTCACTTTAAACGTAACACTAAGTTTGTTGTCGAAAAAATTGCGCCGCGCCGAAGCCGATAGCAGATACTGTGGTTTTATTACCCGTTGAGAAGTAATGCTTCCGCCGTTGTAAACTGCGTCGAATTGTAAATACGTTTTGCCGGGGAGGGTAAAATTATTCTTGACAAATAAATTATAAATCGAGGTTTTCCGATATTCATCATTCAGTCCCGTTTCGACACGGTAATGGTACAGTTCGGTATAAATCATAACAGACCACCAGTCCTTCAGGTCGGATCGAAAGGCCGCTTCGGCACCAAAAGTCATATCCTGCCCAATGTTGTGTACCGAGATCAAGGTAGAATTTGCATCCAGATAGCTTCGGTAAGTCTCAATTTTGTTCCGGGTTTTCCGGAAATAGGTCTCAAGCGAAAAATACGACTTTTCAAAGTTTTTCCGGTAGTTCAATTCATACGAGTCGATGTATTCGGGTTTCAGTTTTGGATTTCCGATGCGCCGGGTGTAATAATTCGAATACGACTCGAAAGGTTCGAGATAATTGCTTGCCGGTCGATCGATCCGTTTGCTATAACTTCCCGATAGGAAATGGCCTCCTTTGAATTTGTACGACAGGTGGATACTTGGGAACCAATCGAAATTTTCCATTGTCGGAAGGTCTTCAAAATTTCGGATATCTTTCATGCTCCATGTCGTATATTCACCCCGTACCCCCAATTTAAAGTTGATGTCCTTTAATGCCGATGAAAAAGTGGAATACACTGCCTGGTTGTTTTGCACATAATCCGAGCTGTTTGAATAATCAAACACCGGATAAGTCAAATCCTCAGAATATTGGTAATAGGCGTTGCCGTAATCTTCCTCTTCTATCGAAGAACGGATCAGATAACCGGCCTCAAACGTGCTTTTTTCCGAGAGGGGCAGGGTATAGTCAATTTTCAGGCGTTTGTAATTTCCCTTGCTGGCCTCGTTGTCTGCTATCATGGAGCTATCGTTGCTTTTTAGCAAATATTCCCGGTCGGTGAAATCTTCACTGCTTTTGCTTTGCCTGATAAACCCCGACCAGAGAATTTCGTGTCCTTCTTGATCGAACTTCTGGAGATAATCGAAAAAGAAATACATGTAGTTCTTGCTCCTTTCTTTTTCATAAAGTGAGTTGCTAAAACTCGAATCAAGGGAGGGTATTTGCCATCTTGTATAATCCAGGTCGATGAAGGTCTTGTCGTATTTTTCGCCCATGGCAGCCCCCCACGACAACTGGTTTTTTTCGTTGAAGTCGAAATCCATGCCCCCGCTAAACACCACATCATCGCTTAGGATGTTCCCTTTGCCAACCGAAGAATTTGTAAATATGGTGTCGTTGGTGAAGGTTTTGGTGAGGTTTGTTTTTTTCGATCGCTTGTTGAGGTGGTTATAATTGAAGCCCAGGTGATAAGCGACCTTCTCGGTTTTGTATTCCAGCAATAGATCGGTGCTATTGGTGCCATCATGCGTCCCCGAAACCGTTGCCAGGCCATTTAGGCCAACCAGGGTGTTTTTTCGGGTGATCACATTGATGATCCCGGCAGCACCTTCCGGGTTGTATTTTGCTGAAGGGTTGGTTATTATTTCAATATTTTTGACTGTTGCAGCCGGGATTTGCTGTAGGGCTTCCCCTCCGCTAAATACACTGGGCCTTCCGTTTACCAGAACCGTAAAATTATTGCTACCGCGAAGGCTTACCTCTCCTTCTGCATCGACCTGGACAGCTGCCTGGTTTTCCAAAATGTCGACTACATTGCCGCCCGACGAACTGAGGTCGCTGCCAACCTTTATTATTTTTTTGTCGATGGCATATACCGTTTGGGTAGCTTTGGCCTTTACATCCACTTCGTCGATTTGGACAGCAGACGGCGACAATTCAATGGTGCCAAGGGCTATGTTCTTATTGGTGCCCGACATACGCAATTGCCCTATTTCTTTTAGTTGGTAACCAATAAAATTGACGTGGATGTAGAAACTATCGTACGGGATATTTTTCAGAATGAAATTACCCAACTTATCGGTAATGGTTCCGGTTATTAAAGAAGAATCTTTTTCGGAATACAAGGCAATGTTGACATACTCCATAGCCTGACCTGTTTTTGCTTCCATTACTTTTCCTGAGATTTGCCCTTTGCCTCCCAAATTTTGAGCAAAGGACGTATGTATCATCAGGATGAAAAAAAAGGAAATACAAATCTTCAAACCAATATATTTGTTTTCAAACAGGGGCATACGTGCAATTCATTATATCTACAAAGAAAAAATATTTTTTGATTACTTCCTGCCCTTTGTTATAAATGTTTTGGAATGGTGCAAGGGATAGGGATTGGTGAATGTGTACAACTACGCTATCAAAATATTAATTACTAATCATTAATCATTATTCACTAATCACTAATCATTTCCTACTGGCAATATTCCATCACCTTTTGGGCGGCTCCTTGAAAACCCAGTTTGGCGGAGGTGTTGAAATCGAAGCAGGCCATTTGCCGGTTTCCCTGTGAGATATAGGCAAGTCCACGGAGATAGAGGGAGAGCCCATCGTTGGGTTTTAGTTTAATGGCCATACTGTAATCTTTTATGGCAGCATCGAAATTGCCGCTTACCACCCATGCAATGCCCCGGTTCGAATAGGCATCGGAAAAATTGGGGTTCAGTTCGATGGCTTTGTTGTAATCCTGCATGGCTTCGGTTAATAGTTTTTGGTTCATCTTTGCATTTCCCCGGTTCGAATAGGCAGCTGCATAATTTGGATCAAGCTCGATGGCCTTGTCATAGTCCTGGATTGCTGCTTTAAACTGGTTCATTGCCAGATAGGTCCCTCCCCGTCCGTAGTACGATTTGGCATGGTTCGGGTCGATTTCGATGGCCTTGTTATAGTCGGCAAGAGAACCCTGGAAGTCGTTCAGGTCGTGTTTTACCGTGCCGCGATTCATGTAAGCTTCGGGGTGTCGGTCCTGGATTTTTATGGTCTCGGAATAATCGGCCATTGCCCCTTGCAGGTCACCCGCATCATATTTTAAATTGCCCCGGTTGTTCCAGGCCAATTGCACCGTTTTATGCTTCGACAGCACATCGTTCCAAAGGCTCATACTATTGTTCCACACCTGGGCGCGGCTGTATGTCATTCCGGCAAGAACTACCAGAATCCCGGCCCCGGCTGAATTGACAACCAAAAAAGATGACGACCTTTTTTTAAGAAATCGGCTCAACAAAACCGCGATCAACATAAAAAACCCAATGGATGGAATATACACATACCGGTCGGCCATAATTGCACTTCCTACCGGGATAATCTGTAAAACCAGGGCCACATTGATCAGAAAAAACAATAGGGTAAAAGCAACTATCCTATCCTTTTTGAGGAAATAGAAAATGCTAGCTACAATTGCCAATGCAGGAATTACAAAAATGTAATAAACTACAGGAAAACTTCCGTCCATTTTTGGTGGGTAAGGATAAATGGCCGATAGATTTATGGGCAGGATCAGTTTTAAATGGTACATCACATAACCATACGAGGCAAACATGAGGCGTTCGAACAAACTTACATGTTCCTGTGTGAACCCTGCCACTGCCTCGCCTTCCTGCTGGGCGTTGAGGGCAAATATGCCAAACACTACGGCCAGTGCCAAAAAAGGGATTTTCTCCAGCATTACTTTTCCGCTCAATATTTTTCTTTTGAAGAGGAAATCGAAAGCAAACAACAAGGCTGCCAGCGACACGGCCTGACCTTTCGAAAAACAGGAAAAGATGAACAGGATAAGGGCAAAAGTGTAAAACTTCCATTTTCCGGAGTTCAGGTATTTCATCCAGGCTATGAGCGAAGCAAGAAAGAAAAGAGTGTATAGTACATCTTTGCGTTCGGCAATCCAGGCCACCGATTCAACATGGAGCGTATGAAGCCCAAAAAGGGCAGCTACCACAAGGGCCATTTCGGAGAAGTACGAAAGCTCCAGTTTTTTAAATATCATCCAAACCAGATAGAAAACGAGGAAGGTGTTAAGCAGGTGAAGGATCAGGTTTATCAGGTGATACCAGGTTGCTGAATCGCCTGCAATGGCATAATCTACAGCCAGGCTGATCATGGTAAGGGGATGGTAGTTGGCCACAAAATCTTCGGTAAGCAGGAGTTTGAAATTCTCTGCATTCAATTGCTGAACAACCGGGTTTTCGGTCACATAGCCCTGATCGTCCCAGTTGGTAAATCCGGCCTTGAATACGGGTGAGTAGGCAATTAGTGTGGCAATCAAAATTACAATTAGTCCAAAACGAACCGGTATTTTCGATTTTATTATCTCTGTCTTTTCTGATGTAGGTTTTTGTCCTGCCTGTTTATGGGCTTGCTTTTTTCCTTTTGCCGACATATCAATAATTATTTGAGATTAAACAGTGATTATTCCGGCAATTCCCATTATCCATACTATAAACCCAATTATCCCAAGGATTCCGAGGTATTTCAAATCACTTTTAATTTCTTTAAAAAAGGCAAAAAAAGCGAAAAATGAAAAATAGAACAAATCGTTGGGATCATGGGTAGAGAATGCCTTGAATCCAATAAAGCCAAAAAGCCCGCCAAGCCCGGAAACAATGGCTGCCTTCCTCAAAAAATCTTCTTTCTGTTTGTTGTCCATTTTCAATTGTTTTTATTCCTGAATTAAATTCATAAATTGCTTAGTAAATCATTCAAAATTAAAATTTTAATCTGTGAATAATCTTTGGCCTTCTCAGGTAATAATTTCAGCCACAGATTAACAGATTTGAAACAGTTCGCAAAATTCGCTCAGATTAATCAATCTATAGATTTATTTCTGGGTAATTGAAAGGTTTCTTAATTATTTTGTTTCGCAAGATTTTCTTTGCTTAACATTCCAATATTTTCTTCGGGTAGGGCTGCCACAAAATACAAATCTCTCCATACTTCCTCCTCTTCAGGGCTTAGCCAGTCTTTAGAGAGCACTTCCTCCGACGCAACAGCAGTAAGAATTTTTTCTTTCCTTTTTGTGAATCTCAAATTTTTAATGAAATCCAATAACTCCTGAGCTAAATTGTCTGGTAAGTTGTCAATCTCATCAATTATTAACCTTTTTGTAGCTGTATTCATTTTTCCCGATTTTTAGCAAATTTAATAAATTCTTATCAAAAGTCATCTTCCGCCACCTTCATCATACTCCCCCAAAGCTTTTCGGACGTTTTATCCCACGAAAAATCCTGTCGGCGGATGCGGCCTTTTTCGATTAAATTCTCTCGAAGCTCTTCATCCGAAGCCATTTTTAGCATAGCATTTTTGATATCATCTACCGAAAGGGGATCGACCAGCAGAGCTGCATCGGCAGCCACTTCGGGCATCGAGGTGAGGTTGGATGTAATCACCGGGGTGTCGCAATAAAAGGCTTCGACGATGGGGATCCCAAATCCCTCGAAGTAGGGCACAAAGGTAAGTGCCACAGCTGAGGCAAGTAGGTTTCGTAAGATTTCGGGGGTGAGGCGACCGGAGAAAACCACCTCGTCGGAGTGCTTCATGCTTTGGTAGCTGTTATGTATATCTTCCGATTTAAACATCTTCTCCCCAACAATGACCAACTTGAACGGAGATTGAAACTCCTCCTTAAATTGATCGAATGCCTGTAAAAGCCGGGCCACATTTTTACGAGGGTGCAAGGCCCCTACAAATATAAAATAAGGATCGCCGGCTGTATACTCCTGTCGAATGCCCTGTTGTTCATCGGCAGTTAATGGCTGGTAAATAATATTGGCACCATTGTACACTACATCAATTTTATTGGGTGAAACAGCATAACTTGTGGCGATGTCCTGTTTTGAATATTCCGATACGGTGGCAATCCGTGTGGCTTTCCGGGCAAATTTTGGGGTAAAATAATTATAGTATTTTCCCGTAAGGAAGGGCAGGTCCTGTGGCCTGTGAATGAAATTTATGTCGTGGATAACCAGCAAGGTTTTTACGTTGGCCGATAACGACAAATATCCATCGGGGGAAAGAAAGAGGTCGATTTTGTGTTTGTGGATAATCCTTGGCACAACCCATTCGAACCAAAACCACCACAGCACTGGATGTCGAGTGGGAGGGCCTGCAACAATGGGCACAACATTTTCAGAAAAGATAAATTCCTTGCTGTAAGACCTGTCGAAGAGAAAATAGAACCGGTGCTCAGGATGCTTGTTTGTGATCTGTTTCAGGTTTTCGTAGGTAAACCAACCAATGCCTTCGAGTTTGCCCGAAAGCAACAAGCGCGTATTTACAAGGATATTCATTCAGCAAAAATGATAAAAAAATCGCTTCGCTGTCATTCAATGGTCATTTACTTCGTGTCATTCGCTTCAGTGTCATTTGCGCTTCGCGCGTCATTTATTGTTAACAAGGATGCGGGACTTTGTGTCATATTTTGTTTCTTCCTGCAAACAATGAATGACAATGAATGACGCGAAGCAAATGACAATTGAATGACAATTGAATTACAATTGAATGACTATCGAATGACGCGCAGCAAATGACATAAAACCATCGGAGAAAATATTTGTCTGTGCCCCGCAACCCTTTCCCCCCTTTCGCCATCATAGCTTTCACGTAAACAGCCGGGATCAGCAATGTTGTCAAAAAAATAGTCTATTCATTCAGCATGATATTCGTTTTTTTTGATGGGTGATAGGCAGTAGGATTTTCCGGTTAAATGCACAGAAGGTTGAAGAAAAAATTTATTACAAATTTAGCATTGCTATTGTTTCTGAACCTGTTGATCAAGCCGTTCTGGATATTCGGCATCGATCGCACGGTGCAGAATATTGTAGGTGCGGGCGATTATGGTTTTTATATTTCCTTGTTCAATTTTTCGCTTGTGCTGAATGTCTTCCTCGACCTGGGCATCACCAATTACAACAACCGGAGCATATCGCAACACCACCACATGCTGGCCAAATACTTGTCGAACATCGTGGTCATAAAATTCATGCTGGCCATTGTGTACCTGGTCATTAGTTTTTCGGTGGCCATCATTATTGGCTATAGCAGGGAACAAATGTACCTGCTGCTTTTTCTTGTGTTCAACCAGTTCCTTATTTCTTTTACCCTCTACCTCCGCTCTAATATAAGCGGGCTTCAACTATTCCGTACGGATAGTTTGCTTTCGGTTCTCGACAAAGGCCTTATGGTGGCCATTTGTTCTGTTTTGCTTTGGGGGAATATTACCAAAGCGCCTTTCCAAATAGAATGGTTTGTATATGCCCAAACCTGTGCTTATGTGATCACTACCCTAACCATATTTGGGATTGTGCTTACCAAAAGCGGGAAAATCCGTCTAAGCTTCGAACTCAATTATTTCAGGATTATTCTAAGACAAAGTTTTCCTTATGCACTGTTGGTACTGCTTATGTCAACGTCCTTTTGGAGCGGCCTGGTAATTTTGGAACGCATACTCCCGAACGGGCAGGAAGAAGCAGGGATTTATGCGCAAGGCAACCGGTTGCTGGAGGCCGTATCGATGTTTGGGTTTATGTTTGCCGGGCTTTTGCTGCCCATGTTTTCGAAAATGTTAAAACAGAATGAAGGAGTTACCCAGCTCCTGCGCCTTTCGACTCTTATGCTTTTGGTGCCTTCGTTGGTGCTTGCTATTGTTTCGTTAAGCTACCGCGATGAGATAATGGGGCTGCTCTACCACGAAGTGCATCAGCATACCTCTGTAATTTTTGCCCTGCTCATGTTTAGTTTTATAGGGATAGGCAATACCTACATATTTGGTAGCCTGCTTACCGCCAACGGCAGCTTGCGAAAACTCAACATTATGGCAATAATTGGGGTCCTTCTAAACATCACCTTAAACCTGATATTGATTCCGATGTATCATGCACTGGGAATGGCCATTGCGACGCTGGCCACCCAAATTTATACTGGAGCAGCGCAAATCCTCATTGCCAAATACGAGTTCAAGCTCATCACAAATTTCCCGCTACTCATAAAATTGATCCTTTTTTCGGCTGCTGTTTTTTTCATTACCTCCTTATCGAAAAACCTTCCCTTCAACTGGATGTTCAACTTGGTGCTGGTGGTGCTGGTTTCCTTTTTCTTTGCCTTTCTCAGCAAGTTGATAAGTGTTAAAGGATTGATTTCAATTTTACGGAACGAATAAGCGTGGAGATCTAACCATCCTGCAAACGATCTTTGGCTGCTTTTGAAAGGTGCAGAACTCCATAATTTTTGTAGAATACGTACATTTTACTAAAGGTGCAGCGCAACGAGATATCACACGAACTCTTCCTTATCCCCCAATAAAAAAAGAAAGGCTGCCTTGTAGAGGGGCAGCCTTGCTCAATGTATACTAAACTAACTAAATATAACAGACACCCTATTGGATGTTCATTACCTTGGTATCGGTGAATTTATCGCTCACTATTTTGTAAAAATAAGTGCCTGATGATAAATTCCCTGTTTCGAATAGAACGCTATATTTCCCTGCATCGTACCTGGCCGAAACCAATTCTTCGATCATCTCGCCCAGAGCATTGTAAACTACCAATCTTACATGGCTTGATTTAGGAATATAGAAAGTGATTTCAGTGACATCTTTGAACGGGTTTGGTACGTTCTGATATAGTTTAAACCCATTGAAATCTTCGCTCATAACCACAAGCTTTTCGACTACCGAAATAGCATCTTTCCCATATTGGTCGTTGCCTTGCAGCCAGCTTTTGACAACAAGTTCCTGCTCGGTGTCGCTACGATAGCTCCAAAGTTTCAGCGTGAATACATCTCCGTTGGCAATGCCTTCGGTCGTGTTTTCAGTGTAGCTATCATCGCCCCACACAGTGATTGCGTTGAAACCAACCTGGTAAACAGTACTCCCGATCAAATTGCCTTTTGCATTGAACACGCCTATCTCATCGCCTTCTTGTGGGGCTACGTCCCAGGCGTCTTCCAAAATACCGAGGCTCATGTTGTGCCCGGTGTTGCTCACTTTGTTGTATTTTTCGGGTTGAGCCGGAATTGCATCGCTTTTTGTCGGAGCAGCGGTATTGGCCGGGAAAGTAAAGGATTGCAGGCTGAGCATCTTGATCTGATAACCCTGGCCTGGCACCATATTGCCAATGGTGTTCAAATTATAAAGCGGCCAATAAATCTGCCCGGAGCCGCTCTTAACAATTACTATCTGCGAAACAATAGGCGACATAACGGTGACTGCATTCATTGGCGTGGTACGCAGATAACCTATAATGCTCCATCCGCCCGGGATATTGATCGGGCTGACAACAGGATCGATGAGCAATCCTTGTACATGAAGCAATTTTTGAGTACTCATTTTTATCTGGTATCCTTGGCCCTTCACAGCGTTACCAATGGTGTTCAAGCTATACAGTGGCCAGTAAATTTGTCCCGAACCACTTTTCACGATTGTCACATAACTTGCAATGGAATCAAAAATAGCCACCATGTTCGGGTCAACAGGATCGACATAAGTAGACCAAATACTCCAGCCGAAAGGCAGGTTGATAGGCTGCAAGATGATTGATTGTGCATTTAAACAATTGATACCGCTAAACCCACCGGTAATGTATGTACCCTGGTTTGGATAACTTGCAATGTAGCAAGCTGGTCCGCCATACTCAACGCCCAATGAGGCTTCGTACAATCTCCATGTGAACGTTTCACCTGGCTGGTATCCATTGTCGATTGGAGGGGTAGCACCATAAGCTGTTACAGAAGTAGCCATTCCTGACCAATAAGCCCAACCGGCACAAACCATCGTACCGTTCTGGTTGTAGAACACACCGATCAAACTACCATAAGCAGCATTGAGGCCATCGAGGGTGATGTTTGAATATTGATCCACAATAATCAAGTGGGAATTGGCAGTAGGGGTAACTGTCCAACCCGCAGGCAATGGCGAGTTGATGGTAATATCATCTTCGAGGATACAGTTGTTGGCATCCAAAACGGTAAGCGAATAAATGCCTGCGTAGGCAGCTGCGATATTCTGTGTAGTTGCGCCATTCGACCAAGAGAAGGCATAAGGAGAAACGCCACCACTAATTGTGGTTGTGATTGTTCCATCATTACCACCTAAGGTAGTAACATCTGTTCCTGAAAGCGAAAAGGCCAATGCTGGAGGTTCAGTAATAGTAAGCGATTCGACCTGAGGAATGCCCAGAGCATCGGTAACTGTTAAAATATATGTTCCTGGTGCAAGACCGTTCAGGCTTAATCCTGTTGCCCCATTTGACCATAAATATGTCAGAGGCAGGGATGCACCTGGAATAATCGGAGTAACCGACGCGACTACAGAGCCATTGGCTGCACCGTTGCACTGAATCTGTGTGGTTGTAAAGTTCACGATAGCTATGTCGGCAAAGGTTCCGGTAATCTCCAACACATAATCGCCAAACTCGCCCTGATAGCCAAATACCCTCGCATAATAAGTACCCGCTGATAGTGCGTTGAAATGGACCTTCGATTGTTGTCCACAGGAATTATCGTTCGAGCCAAGGAAAGAACTTAACAGGAAGCTACTCGCAGGACACTCGCTGTGTACTTCGAGCTTGGTATCGAAGGACGAACCGCAAAGGCTTACATCTACGTTGCTGGCATCAACCGGTAATTCAAACCGCCACCACTGACGGTCGTAAGGGTGAATGGTTGTTTGGTAAACCGGAGGATCGTTGATCACAAGATAAGGGAAGGCTGTTGCACAGGATTCCCCGTTTCCATCCCAGTTAGTGAAAGTGGTGCAGAACTGATCGTTCGCTGCGTAACCATCGCCTACCAGTATGATTTTAGCACATATAGCATAGGTGCCGAATACAGAAGCACTTACACTGTCGGTAAATGTAAAGCTATACACCTGACCAGGGGTTAGCGTTGTATTTACCAATTGGGTAACGGGTGTGCCACCATTTACGGTGTACTGGACATTGAAATTAGAGAAATTTAGCAAGCCGTTGTTGTAAATATCAATGGTAACGGCAGCATTATTCATGTTGCTGGCCGAAACCGGCGATGTGATATCCAGCACAGCTCCATCGAGGTTGGCATATTGAACATTGGCGGTAACTTCGGTATACGATGCACAACCCGGTATCAATATATTCAGCAACATATTTGGGCGCTGGCTATTGGTGATAGAAGATGTAGCTGTTGACGAACATACCGTTGCATTGTCGCCATGGTAGTTTACACTAGCGTTGAACCCCACGTTGCTATACTGAACCTGGCTTCCAGATAAATAACTACTGTTATTGAAACAGGTTTCGATAAGCACATTGCTTACGCCATCCCATTCAAACGGAGTGCTAAATTCATGGACATTCCATCCTACCACATCCACAAACGATGGGTTAAAATAAACCTGTGTCAATGGTGAGGGATCCCAGGTGGTAATTGAGTTTGCTGTTGTGTGTCCAATTTTCAAGGTAAAGTTTGTCAATGGCAAGGGAACAACTGTGACAGTCCTGAACGCCAATGAATTGATAGTCCCGGCTCCGAAACCAAGCGCGATTAGCTCGTCGGCACGGATCAGGAACTGGTTCTTGTTGCCCCAATAGTACGAACCGTAAGGACTTGGATATCCGGTTGTAGCTGTAACATTGGTTTGTGTGCCTACCTGAATATCACCGGTAACAGCATTTGAAGCTTGCACCACAAAGGTTGTCGTATCGAACAATAGTGGGGTGAGGTATTGAGTCCCGTTCTCCAACAGGTTACCACCCATAGCATCGAACCAGGCGTACAACAAGTTCGGATCGGGGCTTACCACTTCCAGTGTGGTTGTGGTCCCTGCCCAAATGGTTACATTGTTGGCAATCGGAGCTGCCGGGATAGTCAATGAATTAACCATTGAAGTTGCCGTGTCGTTAGCCTGAACAGGATCGAGAGGATAGCTCACATAAGCGAAAATTTCAAACTCGGTGTTCACCGTCACAGCCAGGTTTATCATTGTACTGAACGTATAGGTAGCAGTATCTCCAGGGTTCAAAGTTCCCGTGTAGGTTTCGGTAACAGGGGCTGTCATGTTCGAGGTATAGAACGACAATGGGATGTTGCCAATTACGGTATCGGCCAAATTCGTAAAGGTCACGGTAACTTCTTCCAGGCCTAAATCGCAACCCTCAACCGGAGCATCAATGCTCAACATGGCGAGGTTGTACTGTGGATCGGCATAAAGTGTAGCACACGTGGCATCGTTTAGCGGGCTGTTGTCGTTGGCAAGCACCGTGTAGGCACAAAGTTCGAAGGTTCCCCCCGGGACTGTCACGTTACCCAACATAATAGTATCGGCAGTAAATGAAGGAAGAGTCCCCACATAAGCTGTGGTTACAGGGTTCAATCCATTTACTGTATAAACCACGTTCATGTTTGTGATAGTGCTGGTTCCATAGTTATATACAACCACTTCGACAGGATAGGATGAGTTTTCCAGCAAAGAGCCATTTGGTGATAGAATAGTGATTGCCCCGGCATCGATAGCATAAGGTGGCTGAACGAATACCTGATAATCCTCTGTTTCTCCATACGTATAATACCCACAAGGCACAACCCCGGCGGCGGAAGTGGTTTGCTCCATCACTACACGCATACTGTGATTTCCAAGAGCTGCAGTAAGGGGTACTGCAATCATTCCGCTTACTGTTTGCGAAGATGTAATGGCAGAACTGAATCCTGTTTCTTGTGGTTCGGTATAGGCTCCATCGTTGTCCCAGTCAATGTAAACTTCGACCCAACATGCATAACTTGTTGAAGAACCAGGTGCAAAATCGGATGTAATGCTGATTTGATGTGCATTCCCCTGAACCAAAACCCCAGGTGCAACTGAGTTGTTATAGTTCGAATACAAGGATCCGGATGGGAATGAATAGTTGCTTATATTGCTCAAATTGACCTGTACAATCTCTTCGTAAGCTGAGCTTGTGGCACCTGATGAACAGAAGACCGGAGCCGAATTCACAACCACAAAAGAAAGTGTGTCGTTGGCCGCAAAACCATCGCCCGACAGCTGGGTGAATACATCGAAATAATAAACTCCATAAGCCGACAGATCGGCAGGTGTGTTAAAGGTGAATGTGGATGAAGTGCCACTCGCAATAGGTGTAGCAAAAGCCACTAATTCAGTTACAGTATTTGATGTAGCACCAGTAATATCATACGTAACCTGGAATAGGTTTGCAGGCAAACTACCCCAGTTGTTAATTTCAACCGAAACCGTTTCTGCATTGGTAAGATTAGTTCCCGATACAGGTGAGTATGCTGCGATGACCCCAATATCGTTGGCCGGGATATTCGCCACATAAGCATTAACCTGAACCATGTCACTTGCACAAGAATATAATGAAGAGGAGATATTCATGCCGAAATTGGGTAATCCTATATCGCCGCTTGTTGGGTTTGTCCAGTCTGTCACATCATCGTTATCGTAGTTTACCCTGCGAAGGAAATTGTTTGGAAAAGTCATCAAAGCATCACCGTTCCAGGCAGAACTTGGATTCACTGCAAAGGTATTGATGATTGGGTTCCATGCTGCAATGTCAGAGGCGGTCCAGCCCCAAATCACAAAGTCGACTATTTCGCCCTGGTCATCTATTATCATGGCCCAACCACGGAAGCTTGTAGGTGCCCCCGGGTTCCAGAACATATTAATCCCCCAATAATTAGGTGAAGATGCAAGGTCTGTTCTAATCTGTACTTCATCGGGAGCAAATACCCCTAAATCCCAATAAATCGAATTGATGGAGTTTATATCAGTATAGCTATTGCTTATGGCAACAATCCAGTTTGTCGCGTCCAATGTAGAGCTGGTTAAATTCTGGATTTCAATATAATCGTCTGTGCCCAGATCCATTTCAGTAATGGCTAAACCACCACCACTTACACTCCCGGCCTGGGCATAAAAAGTAGCCGTGTCATACAATGGCCCAACTGTTAGGCTATTTCCCGTTGTAATTGGAGTGGTTGACAATGGATCGTCGAACCACGTAATAGAATCCGTAGAAATCACACTCAAGGTTGCCATACTACCATATAAAACAGTAGTGTTTACGGCTACTGGTGAAGGTGGCTGATAGAACGACTCAACAGTTGTAAAGGCTGTATCGTTATTTTGGTTCAGGTCGCTGGTAAGGCTAATCCAGGCTGTAAGCTCGAAGATTGAATCGGCACCTGTCGTGAAGTCTGCCAGGGTTGTAAAGCTGAAAATAAGTGTATCGCCCGATGGGATACCAGTGGTTACAGCTTGCGACACAACCGGGTTATTGTTTACCTGGTAATAGGCAGTTAGGTTGCCGGCAATAGCGTTCATGCCATAATTCTGGATTTTGATGGAAACCGTTTCCATGCTTAAACCACATCCGTCGATGGGTGAAGGAATGGCAACACAGGCGGCATCATACGGCGCAGGATCAATAAGGATAGCCTTGATCATCCATCTGCGATCGTTGGTGTATGCTGTAAAACCACTACCATTTATATTTCCTGAATTGAAATATGTATTCGGTCTCATTGGGATTTCATCCTGGTAACCGATTGGGAAATAATTGGCCCCGACCGGTGTGGTTTGGGCGAAACCCAAATAATATTCAGCATTAAAAAACAGGGTTTGGCTCGGATCGGCAAAAGTAAGGGTGATATACGAACTTAAATCGGTCGAGGCCAAAACATAAGGGTTCGACAAGGCAACCTGGTTAAAGTTGGCATCCATCACAGCACCATAAACCGTATTCCCCACATTGTTCACATCATCCGAAATATAGGCCTGGATCGAGCCTACGGCTTTTAATCCGGTCATAGAATGTTTGTTCCAGTAAATGTGGCCGTTTGAATCGTTGTTTCCGCCACTTCCTGCCGTTCCTGTTGTATCGGCATACGACACTCTGTTTAGCGTGCCATGGTTGTAACCCGTCAAGAAGTTGTTGGTGTTGTCCCCATCATTGGGCACGCTAACAGCTATGTTGTTCAACCCAATGCTTGTAGGTGTAAAGGGTGCGAAATTAACGAGTTCGAACCCACCTGTTGGGATATAGGATATGAAAACAGTATCAACAAAGGTATTGGCACCGGTAATATTTAATATTACAGGATAATTGTATTGGTCGTTGTTGCCCACATTCTGAACCGTAACATTGACCACATCGCTTGCACCAGCCAAAGGGACTTCACCCAAATGGTACAAGAGGCTAAGGGCCAGATCGACAGGGGGCAATGCGAGGTTGAATTCATCTGCCCCGATATCAGGCGAGGTGGTATTTCGTATGTCGCCGTCGATGTCGGTAGTTACTTCCGGCACAGGTGTCCCGGCTGCATTCATATAAATGCTGGCTGTATGCAGGTTGTCAACAGCAAGGAATTCAGGATCGACACTTAATATATCGCCTGGGAAACTGGCTTGCCATTGGGCAAAAGTGGTAAGGGCTGCCCCATAGTAGACAGGGTTGTTACCAGTTGAGTACCAGTTATTGTGGTCGCTGGTAAAGTTCACGGCCGTATTGTTACAATAAATTGCAGTTAACCCATCGTAGTTTGCGACACAATTGTTCTTCAAATCGTAAGGCCCTGTGTACGTAGTCGAGCCATACAGATAAATCCCATACGTGGTACCACCTGAATTGATACTGACTGAGTTGTTATAACACTTGAGATCGGTGCTATAATACAAATACATGGAGTAAACAGTTCCAGTAACCCCAGCACAGCTTACCATGTTGTTGGCCACCAAAGCTGATCCTGACGAGGTTGGGTCGCAATACGAAAGACGTATCCCATAATAAGTAGATCCAGCATCATCGAAAACGGTATTGTTGACTACACGGGTTGCCCCATCGCCATAATATACGTAGATGCCATAATTAGTAGTACTGCCCGCTGGCCTTTGATAGCAATAGTTACCGTCTGCAATTACATCGTAATTGTAATAAGTATATATTCCATGGTAATAATACTCGTAAATGTAGTTGTCGATCATCTGGTTGCCCATTTCCGGTGATGCGGAAGAAGCATACAGATAAAATCCGTAATACCCATAGCGTACCGTATTCCCAATAAAGGTATTGTAATTATCTGCAGAGGTTGATGTGCTATACACACATGCACTACTTGAGCTTGTATTTGATTTTGAATAAATAATACAATTGCTGATGGTGTTATAATCAGCACCCCCTTCAAGAACCACAGCGTAACCATAATTCCCCGAACCATAAGCCCGTATTTTGATGTTTTGAACGGTCACATAATCGGCCCCACTTAACTTGAAAACATAGTTGTCGCCAGTACCACTGGGGTTGTATTGAAGCGTAACATCGGTATTTACACCTGTAACCGACTGGAATGTTATAGTATTCACCGAAGAGCTACCAATAATTGCCGGAATAGTTACATTTTCTTCATATACGCCAGATTCCACATTAAATACAACCGGACCGCAAATTCCATTTGTAATCAGCAAATTGACTGCATCGTTAAAGGTGGCGAAATCACCTGTTGTGCCAATGGTGAAAGTTCCTGATATAGCAGTAGTGATACCTGTTACAATCAGACTATCATTTCCACTGTTGGGGTCGTTGCTGTTGTTTGGCAAGGTAGTCCAAACGGTAAAGTCGTAGGTAGT
>JAIOYV010000103.1 GCA_021740905.1 Bacteroidales bacterium | reverse complement strand
CGCAATTTGTATCAAAAAACCTGAGATGCCGCCTCAAATCCCTTAAAAATAGCGCGAAGATTGTTTTTTAGGGTGCTCACTATAAGGCTTTGCTGTCAGGCTGTTAGGGCAAAAGTTAAATTCATAAGGAATAGCTGGTTAAATAATTACACTAAAGCGATTGACATAAATAAGAATTACCAGGCTGCCTATTATAATAGAGGAACACTATATAATAACCTTGGAGAGTTTTCAAATGCGATTGAAGATTTTAATAAGTCAATTGAATTATTTGAAAATTCAGAATCATTTAATAACCGAGGATTTTCGAAACATAGTCTAGGGGCATATGAAGCTGCAATCAAGGATTTTAATAAAGCAATCGAGATGGACAAACAAAATTCATCAGCACTCTGTAATAGAGGGATAGCGAGATATAATATAGGAGATATTAAAGGAGCATGTTCTGATTGGAAGAAAGCTTGTGCACTTGGAGACAAAGATGCTTGTGAAAATTTCAAAGAATTCTGTAAGGATTATAAATAAAACGTTTTACAACAATTAAGCATCGTATTTGGCCTAAGCCAAATATGTGCTTTGTGTTGAAGTAAACCCCACCAACGCCCCTGCGCTGGCGCAGATTTGCAATCTGTGCCTTAACTGAAATTTTAACACAATGGATATATCGAAACAATATGCTGAATTGACGGAAAAGATTAATGAGAGTCTTCCTTTAAAAGCCTTTCCGATTCGGGATTTGGTGCAGATTTTTCGTAAAAAGGGACACCCCATTACCCTAAAGACTGAATTGACAATTACAAGTGTTCATAGTAGTGGTGATATTTCAGGGATAATGTGTACGGTTGAACTTATTGACGGGTATAAAATGGCATGTGCCTTTACCCATTTGATTTTTCAGAAAAATACAGCACTTTATGCTGAGATTGTTGATTATCAAAAAAAACGAGTGAAAAGAATAAAACAATTGAATTTGACTGGAATGAATTGAAAATCTATGGCTGGGGCAAATTTGCAATACGTACCACTTGCTGCTTTTTATTAAACCGGTCAATTCTTACATTACGCCTTTCCATGCAATAATAGGCTTCAACAGCAAAATAAACTCAAAAACAAACCGAATTGTTTTTTCTTCTAAACAACACGATGCATTCCTTATGGGGCGAAAATGATAACACCATTGAAAAGACCAATGCGTGGCAATGTTTACTCAGAGAAGTTTTTATATGTATTTTTGAATCACTAAAAACAATTGTATCAAATGAACTTACAATACATATCTGATTACAAGGGAAAAACCACAGGTGTTTTTATCCCGATACAGGAATGGGATTCTTTGAAAAAGAATTTCCCTGGATTGGAGGAGGGTGAATTCTACGAACGAAGCCACGAAGAAATCTTGGAAGGGGTGAAACAAGCTGTTTCCGAATTGAATCTGGCGAAAGAAGGTAAATTGAAAACCCGTAGCGCAAAAGATTTGCTCGATGAGCTATAATGTTATTACTCTCCCATACTTTGATAAACAAGCTAAACGATTATCGAAGAAATACCCTTCCTTTAAATTAGAGTTTGCTCGGCTTATAGCTTAATTAGAGGAAAATCCTGGGTTGGGGGTGCCAATAGGGAACGATTGCTTTAAAATCCGTATAGCAATAAAATCGAAAGGAAGGGGGAAATCCGCAGGAGCAAGAGTCATTACACATGTTGTAGCAATTTGGGAGGATGTTTTCCTGTTGACTGTATATGACAAATCAGAAACCAGCGACATCCCAGATGAACTTTTAAAACAACTTCTTGCTGCTATAATGAAGGATTAGGAAATCAATTCCTAAAGTTTTGAGATGTGAGAACTACCTTCCTATCGCGGTTTTGCAATCTGTGCCCATGCAATTTGATCGCAGTACATTACAATCCAATTTTATGCTTCTCGACACTACCTATTATGCTAACTCATTTACCCTCTATGGCATGGTCATGCACCTTGTGCGGCTTCCGTCATGCGAAAGTCATGAACCTATTTGTAATTATTAATTTATCGATCCGTTGCCTTGGCTGTTTCTGCCTCTAAACCGGCGATATAGATAGGATTTGTTCAGGCGAAATTCTTCAAAGCTAATACAAAGATATTTGCTATATTCACAGCCATAAAAAAAAACACAACAACTCATTTTTATTGAACTTGAAAAAAAGGGAACTAAAGATTTTTAAGAGGCTAACATTTGCATAAATTGTCAATCAACCAAACTGTTATGTTGGAAAAAATAATCGATTTTAGCGTAAAGAATAAACTGATAATCATTCTATTTACACTTTCAGTGACTGCTTTCGGGCTGTACGCTGTTTTAAATATACCTGTGGGTGCTGTGCCCGACATCACCAATAATCAGGTGCAGGTTATTACCACTTCAGGCAATCTCTCGACGCAGGAGATTGAACAATTTATTACGGCTCCAGTCGAAATGGAAATGGCAAATTTGCCAGGGGTGATAGAAATACGCTCGATTTCTAAATTTGGAATTTCTGTGGTCACCATAGTATTTGAAGAAAATCTGGGCACTTACCTCCCCCGGCAATTAATAGCCGAGAAAATTAAAAGCGCTGCGGCCAATATCCCCGAAGCTTATGGCACTCCTGAAATGGGACCCATTACAACAGGGCTGGGCGAGATATATCAATACATTGTGGATGTAAAGCCCGGTTATGAGGGCGATTTTACAGCCACCGATTTACGGACTATTCAGGATTGGATTATCAAAAGAAGATTATCGGGCATCCAAGGCGTTGTGGAGATTAATAGTTGGGGTGGATATTTAAAACAATATGAGGTGGCCATCAACCCTGCCATTTTACAAAGTTTTGGTATAAACCTGATGGAGGTTTTCGATGCACTTGAAAATAATAATAGTATCACGGGTGGCTCATACATCGAAAAGACCAACCAAAGTTATTTTATACGGGGCGACGGACAGGTACGATCGATAGAAGATATCGAAAACATTGTCGTTAAGACCAATGCCGCAACCCCCATTTTAGTGAAAGACATAGCGACCGTTCAGTTCGGTTATGCCAATCGTTTCGGAGCGATTACTGCCAATGGTAAAGGCGAAACTGTTTTGGGTCAGATTATGATGCTGAAAAACGCCAATTCAAATGTGGTTATCAATGAAGTGAAAAAGAGGGTTAAAGATATTCAGGAAAACTTGCCCGAAGGTGTTTTTATCAACCCAATCCTCGAAAGGAGCGAGCTAATTTCAAAAACCTCATTTACGGTGGTTGAAAACCTGATCCTGGGTGCTATTATCGTGCTCCTTACAGTTATTCTAATTCTCGGTAATGTTCGTTCGGCACTGGTCATTGCATCCATGATACCCCTGGCTTTATTGTTTACTATTAGCCTGATGTATATTTTTGGAATTGATGCCAATCTGATGAGTTTGGGGGCGTTGGATTTTGGAATTATTATAGACGGAGCGGTTATCATTGTGGAGTTCATTGCTATACGAATGAAGGTTCAAAAAGAGGCTATTTTTGAAAGCAAGGGCGATGAACGTCAAACCATTATGGATAAGGTTTCATTTGAAGGGGCATCAAAAATGATGAAATCTGCCGTTTTCGGACAGGTCATTATTCTTATCGTATTTATACCCATATTATCGCTTAGTGGCGTAGAAGGGAAAATGTTCAGACCCATGGCTTTGTCTTTTTCATTTGCGATTATCGGGGCTATGATATTAGGGTTGACGTGGTTGCCTGTAGCATCCGCACTCTTTTTAAAACCAAACCGGATTCAAAAACGAAATTTGTCAGACTGGCTCATGGACTTCGCCTATAAGTCCTATTATCCATCTATTAAATGGTCGTGCGGGCATAAGCGCATAGTGCTTGGCGCAGCTGTTGTTTCGCTAATCATAACAGGTATTTTATTCTCCCGAATTGGCGGTGAGTTTGTTCCTACACTCGACGAGGGTGATTTTGTGATACAACCGGTGTTGAAAACGGGAACATCGCTTACCAAAACGGTGGAGATGACCACGAAAATGGAAAGCATCCTGATAAAGAATTTCCCCGATGAAGTGGATCAGATTGTTTCCCGGATTGGCGCTGCCGAGGTACCCACCGACCCCATGTCGATGGAAGAGATTGATATGATTATTAAACTGAATCCGAAGCATACCTGGACATTAGCTAAAAACAAAGAGGAGCTTGCCGAAAAATTCAAAGAAGCACTTTCGATAATTCCCGGGGTGGAATATGAGTTTACCCAACCCATCGAGATGCGATTTAATGAGTTGATCACCGGTGTACGCTCCGACATTGCCATAAAAATATTTGGCGAAGACCTTGAATACATCAACAAAAAGGCCATCGAAGTAAAAAACCTGATTGCCGATGTGGAGGGAGCAAGCGACATAATTTTAGAAAAAACTTCTGGCCTACCGCAAATCAAGGTCGATTATAACCGGAGTAAAATTGCCTACTACGGCATAGATATTAACACCTTAAACACTTTTTTATCGGCCGCTTTCGGAGGGGCAATAATTGGCGTTGTTTTCGAAGGCGAAAAGCGCTTTGATATGGTGATGCGCTTTGACTCACAAAACCGTACCGACATTGATGATATTCGTAAGTTGCAAGTGCCTGTTTCAAGCGGAGCTCAAATTCCTTTTTCCGAAATTGCCGATATTCAATATACCGAAGGCCCGGCCAAAATTTCGCGCGACAATACACATCGGCGTGTGGTGGTAAGTGTTAATGTCCGCAACCGCGACTTGCAATCGGTAATCGAAGATATTCAGCATAAAATCGATGGAAATATAAAATTGAGTCCGGGTAATTACATCGAATATGGGGGCCAGTTTGAGAATTTGCAAAACGCAACCAACCGCTTAATGCTGGCGGTCCCAATTGCCCTATTGCTGATCTTTATTTTCCTTCACTTTGCTTTTAAATCGATGAAAGATGCTGTCATGATTTTTACGGCAATCCCTTTGGCCACGGTAGGAGGAGTATTTCTTTTATGGGTTCGCGGAATGCCTTTTAGCGTTTCAGCGGGGATTGGGTTTATTGCCCTTTTTGGTATCGCGGTGCTAAACGGAATTGTATTGATCGAGCATTTAAAAGAACTTCAACATCAAGGCATGACCTGTATCCGTGACTTAATCCTAACCGGGACCAAGAACCGTCTTCGTCCGGTCATGTTAACGGCAGGTGCTGCCGCTATGGGCTTTTTGCCAATGGCTATCTCAACCGGTGCCGGCGCAGAAGTTCAACGCCCCCTCGCAACCGTAGTAATTGGCGGACTTATTACATCAACCTTGTTGACTATGATTGCGTTGCCCTTGCTTTTCGAAATATTCTATAATGTGAAAGGGATTAAATTTTTTCCCTTGCGGTTTATCCGTTCCAAACCCATGGTCGTTTTGCTTTTCATTTTACTTCCCGGCATTTCGTTACTAGGTCAGAATAATGAAATTAAATTGAACGATGCCATTGAAATCGCTTTGCAGAATAACCGTGAAATTGCAGCTTATAAGCTTAAAGTGGAGGAAAGTAAGGTGTTGATGAAAACAGCTTTTGCGCCGGAAAAAACAGTGTTTAGTTACGGAACCGACCAAAATAATGTAGCTGAAAATGGATATCCTTTAAAAGTTTGGGGTGTGGAGCAAAGTTTTTCTTTCCCGACCCTCTATTCAGCCGAAAAAGCAACAAAACAAATAGAAGTGGCCATTGCCGAAGCAAAATTGAATCTGCAAAAAAACGAACTGAAGAAAAATGTCTCTGCATCGTTTTACAGTTATCAGATTCTTCTGCATAAAAAGGATTTATATCAAACGCTGGATAGTCTTTATACCGAATTGCTGGTAAATTCAGAAAAGAGAGAAGAAAAAGGCGATGCAAGGCGGCTGGAAGTATTAACTATCAGGGCTAAGAAAAATCAAACTGCAATTCAATTAAGTGCTTTAAATACAGATATTGAAAGTGCCTTCAAAAAGCTAAGAATGTGGATGAACTCTCCATCGGATTTTTACATTTCGAAAACTCTTGAGCAATTGCCCGAGATAAATTCTATTCCCGATTCTTTGCCCATATTTGACTTGTTGAAGTGGGAGAACGAGTATCACCAATCTCTTATCAAAATCGATAAAAATAAAATGTTACCCGATTTTTCGATCAACTATTTTTTAGGTTCGAATAGGTTTGCCAATTCCGAATATTATCACGGGTTCCAAGTCGGGCTTGCAGTCCCATTATTTTATGGTAGTGATAAATCCAAACTGCGTGCAGCGAGGATAAATTCGGAATCTCAAAGTTTTCTGGCAGAGAACGAACGGGCTTTGATCGTAAACAGGCTGGATGAATTATTGAGCGAACAGCTAAAATACAAGGCATTGATAGAGAATTATAATGTGTCGGGGAAACTATTGTATGATGAAATTATGTATGCGGCCTTAAAATCATACCAAGTGGGCGAAATCAATTTTTACAATTTCGTGAATAGTTATGAAACTGCCGTTCAAATTCAATTTGAACACCTCGATAGTATGCTCAAATATTATACGAATGCATCCGAAATATTGAATTTTTCATATTAAAATGAAAAGATTATGAAGCGAAATTTTGTACTAAGTACATTGATGATCTGCATGATATTGCTTTCGTGCAAAAACAAAACAGAAGAATCTGAAACTAAGGATTCCGGGTTAATTGAAATAACAAAGGAGCAATTTGAATCGGAAAAAATGAAAATGGGAGAGCCCATGCTTCACCCCTTCCTCGATTTGGTGCATGTTACAGGAAATATAATGCCTGATGTGAATGGCCTTGCGCAAATTAGTTTGCCCGTGGCTGGCCTGATCGATAAAATCACCTGTAAGCCTGGGCAGAATGTGGCGAAAGGAACCGTATTGTTTGAAATTTCTGGACACGAATTAATCGATATGCAGAAAGATTTTGCCGAATCATTCGCAGTTCTTAAACGCTTACAAAGTGAATTCGATAGGGTTAAGGAATTACACAGCGAAAAGATCGGGACTCAAAAAGAATTATCCCTGGCCGAAAGCGCCTTTTATGCAGAGAACGCCAGGTATAGCGCATTGAAGACTAAACTTGAAAATATGGGGCTTGATGTTTCGCTGATTGAAAAGGGGGCATTTTTCTCAAACTATTTTATTAAGTCTCCCATTAATGGATATGTCTCGAGTATCGATGCAACAAATGGGCAATATGTTGAGCCTCAAAATAAAATTGCAGAAATTGTGGACACCCGTTCCTATCAAATAAAGTTTTCTGTTTTCGAGCGCGATATCAATAAAGTAAACATTGGGCAAACTGTCAATTACTATTTGAATGGTGATAAATCAGAATTTTATCATGCTGAAATAAGCTCGGTAGGAAAAATTGTTAGGAATGAGACCAAGTCGATAGATTGTTACGCTGCAATAGAAAATTCAAATAACCTGAACTTAGCCATCAATCAATATATCGAAGGCGAGGTGATCATATCTGTCGATTCGGTTTTGTCGGTGCCACAATCAGCCATTCTAAAATCAGGAGACCATGCGTATGTTTTGGTTTTTGAAAATGAAGCGGATGCGTATTACTCCTTCCGAAAAGTAAAAGTAACCACCGGCCGCACAAGGACTACTTTTGTTGAATTGACCGGCCAGCTTCCTTCAAACAAGATATTGATAGATGGGATGTATAATCTTCAGGTTGAGTAAGTTCTGGGTTGAGGGTTTTGTGGGCAAACAGCTAATGCCCCGATGCTGGTGCAGATTTGCAAACTGTACCTTAACTGAATTAAGTTTTGCACGGTCAATATTGCCAATAAACATTTAGCAATTTAATCAACATCGAATTTTCATTAAGTTTCCCTATGTGAAACATAGTTCATATATTTGCAATTAAGAATATGAATGTTCATCTGATAAAAAAACAGACGATTGAGGATTATGTCCTAAAAAATGCCAAAAGTAGAGCATCTTTTGAGATATGGTTGTCAATCTTAAAACGAGTTGATTGGAACGAGCCCAATGAGATAATTTCGACTTTCAACAGTGCTGATATTCTTGGAAAGGGTTCTGATAGAGTAGTTTTTAATATTGGAGGCAACAATTATAGATTGATATGTAAATATCACTTTGGTAATACGAGGGTCCATTTATTTGTAAAATGGATTGGGACTCATGCTGAGTATACTAAGCTATGCAAGGATGGAAAGCAATTTAATATTAATGCTTTTTGAAAAGACATAAATAATGATTGAAATGGAAACTTTGAAATTTACAATAATAAAGAACCAGGGACAATACGATAATTATTGCGAAATTCTGGAGGATTTGATATCAAAGGATGATGCGAAATTTCAGGATGAAATCGATTTGCTTACTTTGTTAATTGAGAAATGGGATAATGAACAAAATACTTTTAATGATTCGGACCCCATTGAAATATTGAAATCATTGATGAATGAGCATGATTTAAAGTCAAAGGATTTGGTTGAAATTCTTGATTTGTCTAAAGGGACAATCTCAAAGATTTTAAACTATCACAAAGGACTTTCAAAAGAAACGATTAGAATACTATCTAACTATTTTAAGGTTTCGCAAGAAGCATTTAACCGACCGTATAGATTAATAAATGAAGTAAATAGACAATTCCGCAATGCAAGTCTGATGAATACAAGGAAAAATATGATTGAAGCCGGATAAAGCAACATTTGCAAACAGGGGATAATCCACAACCCAGCCCCATATCTACAATCTGTACCTTTACTGAATTATGTTTGCTATTTGTTTGGTATGGATCGTAAATCCATTCCAGCCTTTGGACACCACCCCCTAATCCACCGCCTTCCTTCTCACCGGCATGGTCATGCACCTGGCACCGCCACCGCCTCGCGAAAGTTCTGAGCCTTCGATGGTGACCACATATTTTTGGATGTCGGCAATGTTTACTTTGTCCTTGATTATATCAATGGCCCGCACCACTTCGTAGCCGTTTTTGTTTAGTTCGTCGATAGTGTAGACATTCCTGCCATAACCGATTACTTTGCCTGGCCCTACTGCAAAAAAATTAGCCCCACTATGCCATTGCTCGCGTTCCTGGTTCCAGGTGTCGGCCTGGCCGCCGCAATAAATAGGTTTCATATCCATGCCCAGTTCGCGAAGGGTGTCTAGGATATTGGTCTTTTCGCAAATTTTCACTTTTTTGTTATCGATGGAAATATGGATGGTTTTATAGCGGTTGGGTTGCATGATTACCGGTTCATACACCATGCACTCGTCGCGGTTGAGGAGGGTGAACACCATATCGAGGTGGATAAACGATTCGCGGTCGGTGGGCAATTCCTGTACAATAATATGGCAGTCTTTGTTTTTGGCCTTCATTTTTTCGATGATGAAATCGACACCTTGCGGGCTTGTTCGGGCACCAATTCCAATAAGGATAATATCTTCGCGTGCCACCAGTATATCGCCACCTTCCAGGGTTATTTTATGGCAGGGGTTATCGTCTGGCTCTTTGCTGAGGGTACTTGTTTTGAAACCTGGATGGTAATCGAAAATCGCTTCCATAATCATCGACTCCCGTTCACGCACTTTACTGGCCATGCGCCCTATCAGCACATTGTCGAACAGGGAAATGGCGGCATCGCGGGTATAAAAGAAATTGTGCAGGGGTTGTATGGCAAACCTCTGTTTGCTTAGGTATCGCGAAAGATTGTCTCTTTTCAAAACAACACCTTCAATTATTTTTTGCGCCAGCTCCTGACTTGGAAGACTGGAAAGATATACTGCCACTTCGCAATCGTCGGTCGGTTTGCAAATTTTCAGGATCAGGTCTTGTTTTACTTTTTCGTTTTGCAGTATATCGCCCAAAAGATCGCCCACCTCGAAAGTTTTTGTCACCTTCTGAAGAACTTGTTTCAGTTGCTCAAATTCTTTTAGTGCCACGTTTAAATTCAGGATGTCGCTATACAGAGCCCGCTCAGCATTTTCGGGGGTCATGTTTTCCACCTCTTTTCCCAGGGTATGGACAATTACCCCTTCTAATTCACCCACTTCCGAATTCACCTGAACTGACAATTTATCGCGCATCTTGTATCTTTTATATTGTGTTTTTAAACAGGCTGCAAAAGTAGGGAATTTAAGTGCAGCAATAAAATGGCACAGCTTGAAACCGTACAAGTAAATCAATGTCACTATCAGGGCTTTCCTCATTTCTGGCAAAAGATCCAAAAATCCCAATTCTCTTTGGTTGATAAGGATTCAGGTAATTGAGAATACTACTTTCAATGTCCTTGTGTGACATATTTTATTTTTGTCCTTCAGAGATACATATATTTTAGTGCAGACCTTTCCCCGATGCTAATTGCAATCCAGGATTTTTTATCCTCTTCATTTTCATCATTCAATAAAAGATTACAACTTTGCGTTTTCAATCTTTAATAAACAGAGCTTATAATGTTGAACAAATACACTCCTTTTTTATTGATAGTCATCCTGGTTACCTTATTTTCCTGTGGCGATGATCAGTCCAAACCCACTTCGCAACAGCCTGTAAAGAAAACCCGGCCCGAAATTAAGTTACCGGAATTCAATGCCGATTCGGCCTATCAATACGTACAGGATCAAGTCGATTTTGGCCCACGGGTACCCAATACTGCCGAACATGCAGCTTGTGCCACCTACCTCGGGGAAAAGATGAAAGAGCTGGGGGCTACTGTCCTTGTCCAAAAAGCAAAGGTAGAAGCTTACGATGGCACCATCCTCAACATAAAAAATATTATTGCCAGCTATCAGCCCGAAAAGAACAACCGCATTATGCTGTTTGCCCACTGGGACAGCCGCCCCTTTGCCGATCATTGCGAAGATGTAACACGACGCGACCAGCCTATCCTGGGTGCCAACGACGGGGCAAGTGGGATTGGTGTGTTGATGGAAATTGGCCGAATCCTAAAAGATCATCCAATTAAAATGGGTGTTGACATAATCTTCTTCGATGCTGAGGACTATGGTACTCCCGATCATAAAGACCTTCCTTATGCACCCGACACCTGGTGCCTGGGATCGCAATATTGGTCGCACAATATGCATGTGTTGGGCTACTATCCACGCTATGGGATATTGCTCGACATGGTGGGGGCGAAGGGTGCTACTTTCTATAAGGAGCAAGTTTCATTGAAGTATGCTCCCGATGTGGTTCAAAAAGTCTGGGGCATGGCTTCAAAACTTGGTTATAGCAGCTATTTTGTCAGCCAGCAAGGTGGACAGGTAATTGACGATCATCTCTATGTAAATCAAATTGCCCACATCCCGAGCATCGACATTATCCAGCACGACCCGACCACTTTCTCGAACTTTGGCATGTACTGGCACACTCACAACGATAACATGGACGTAATTGACAGGAATACCCTAAAGGCGGTAGGCCAAACTTTGATTGGGGTGCTAGTTTATGAGGAATAGAATATGAGTTTTCTGAAAACTATACTATTAATTTTTTCAATAATCTGGGTGCAATTGCCTGAGGGGTATCAATTAGTTATGACCATTCCTGCAAAAGCTAATAATTTTGAAGTAGACCCTCTTGGCAATATTTATTTGATCGACCAAAGCAAATTGATAATGCTAAATCCGCTGGGGGAAAAACTGCACGAATACAGCAACCCAATGCTTGGCGACATTAGTTCGGTTGATGTGACCGACCCCTTGCGCTTGATTGTTTTTTATCGCGAAAGCAATCAGATGGAATTTTTAAATAATGCCCTAGCCGAAATTGCCAGCCCGATTGATTTCCACGATTATGGTATATTTGCCGCCCAATTGGTTTGTGGTTCGGGCATGAACCGGGTTTGGGTTTTCGATACCGAGAATAGGCAATTGGTTCAGTTCGATAAAAACATGGGTGTGGTACAAAAATCGCCGGCTATCGATCAAATCATCGAAGGCAATTGCCTGCCCGACCTGTTGTTTGAAAAACAAAACCAGGTTTTCTTGAATTGTCCTGATTATGGGGTGCTTGTTTTCGACCAGTTTGGATCGTTTAGCAAAAAGTTTCCAAAGAAAGAGATGAAATCATTTTGTATCGAAGGGGGCGACTATTATTTTCAGGTAGGCTCCGATTTTTTCAAGTATTCGAAGATGAATTTTCAGGAAGAAAAAATTTCTATACCCGATTCAAAAAACCGAAGGAAGATCAAATATGTGAATGGTAAGGTTTATGTTTTGTGCGATAAGGAAATTTCTATTTTTATTGTTCAGTAGTCATTGGGTTGTCATTCAATTTTTCTACTCGTAAGGCTTTTCGGTGCCGCCCCGTTTTTTAAGTGGGTCCTGGTCTCCACGTCAATTTCTTATTGCAAAGGTGCGGCACTCGCAACAGCCCTGAAAACGGCAATGTGCCTGATGAAAAGGAAAACTTGCAGGGATTCCAAAAAAAGGACAGAAACAAGTAAGGATAATGAAAATAGTTCGGGTAGTCAATTACCCAAATAAATCCAATTGCAAAATAAGATGTACTATTCCCGGACCGTGATAGCTGATTGCAATAGCCTGTCCCGAATCTTTGTCGTGACAAAGCCGATAGATTTTTGAAAGGATTTTAGGAGAGAAATAATCTAAAAGCACCCCGTAAAAGGTGCGTGTGAAAACAGAATTGCATTAAAAGAAAAAAAGATCTGCCTTGCCAAGTTTCAATTTTCCAATTTCATTCTATCATTCTACTTTATCATTTCCTCTCCAATTCCATATAAGTATGCGCAAACTCGTTTTTCCCTCCAGCCTTTACCTTTTCTGACTCCAAGGTAGTCCATTCGTCAAAATTGATCTCAGGAAAAAATGTATCAGCCTCAAAATTGGCATGAACCCGGGTTAAATAAAGTTTATTGGCAAGGGGCAAGAATTGTTTGTAGACCATCCCCCCTCCTATTATGAAGTTCTCCTTTTCAGAAGACATCTTTTCAATGGCATCGTCGATGGAATAAGCCATGGTGCAGCCCTCGATTTGCTCGTCCGGCACATCGGTTATCACCATGTTTTCGCGGTTGGGCAATGCACCATTGGGTAATGAATGAAAAGTCCGCTTGCCCATAATAATTACATTTCCGGTTGTGAGTTTCTTAAACCGCTTCAGGTCATCCGAGATATGCCAAAGCAGGTCATTGTTCAAGCCAATGGCATAATTCTCGGCTACTGCTACTATTAATGAAATCTGTTTTTTCATATAGTTCTGAGTTAAAAGAGTTCTGAGTTAAAAGAGTTCGGGGTTCGGAGTTGGAATAATTTTGAGTTTCCACGGATAAGCAAAAGATTCGAGGCTTTTTATTCAGTCTATGTTTTTCAATTGAACCGATTAAAAGGCTACCTTCAAGACCAGTTCGTTTACTTTTTTGTAGCAATTATTGAAATTGAACAAATTTGCTTTTGTTGGCTTTCCACCACCACTGATTTATCTCTCGTGATATTTCCATAAAGTAAATTCCTTAACATATATACTATTCATTCCTTCACAAACGTACAAAAATTATATATTATTTGTTTCTGGTTTCTGGCCTGAGAAACCTGAGACACCCGCTACCGCACAAATCCTTTCGTGTGGTAGACAGAGGAACTCAGAACTCTTTCAACTCCAAACTCAGAACTCTTTTTAACTCCGAACTCTTTCAACTCTTTCAACTTTTAACTTTTAACTCAGAACTCTCTATACCGAAATCTCCCCTTTTATATGTGGGTGTGCTTCGTAATTCTCAATCTCCACATCTTCAAACTTAAAATCAAAAATACTTTTGATGTCGGGGTTTAGCTTGATTTGTGGCAAAGGCAATGGTTTACGGTTCAGTTGCGTGTTTACTTGTTCTATGTGGTTCAGGTAGATGTGGGCATCGCCAAGGGTGTGGACAAAATCGCCAGCTTTGAGGCCGGTTACCTGTGCCATCATTTCGAGCAAAATGGCGTACGAGGCAATATTGAAAGGTACGCCCAGGAAAATATCGGCACTACGCTGGTACAACTGGCACGACAACCTGCCATTGGCCACATAAAACTGAAACAGGAGATGACAGGGCGGCAAAGCCATTTCGTGCAATTGCCCCACGTTCCAGGCACTCACAATGTGTCGGCGCGAATTGGGATTCTCTTTTATCGACTGGATAACCTGGCTGATCTGGTCGATGTACGTTCCATCCGAAGCCGGCCACGAACGCCACTGGTAGCCATAAATAGGGCCGAGGTCGCCATCTTCGCGTGCCCATTCGTTCCATATCCTTACTTTGTTTTCCTGAAGGTATTTTACGTTGGTGCTGCCCTGCAAAAACCACAGTAGCTCGTGCAAGATGGAACGGATGTGCAGTTTTTTTGTGGTCATCAAAGGAAAGCCGTCCGCCAGGTTAAAACGCATCTGGTGGCCAAAAACACTTATGGTGCCTGTCCCGGTGCGGTCGCCCTTTTCAACCCCTTCTTCTAAAACCCTTGTCAATAAATCTAAATATTGTTGCATGAATGAGCATATTATGTTTGCAAGAATGATCTGACAAAAATAATGATTTGATGGAAGGATGTTCGGTATAAATGGTTTTTCGATGCGAATAAAATTGTATTTTTGTATAAAAGAATAGATTATGCAAATTGCAAACCCGATATACGATGTCGTTTTTAAATATCTGATGGATGACAACCGGATTGCCCGGATGTTAATATCAAAAATAATTGGCGATGAGATTGAAAGTTTAAGCTTTCAACCCCTCGAAAACAAGGTCGATTTAGAACGACAAACGATTACAATTTACCGGCTCGACTTTGCAGCAAGGATAAAAACAGACAAAGGGGAATCAAAAAATGTCATCATCGAAATCCAGAAAGCCAAATTTCCGACCGATATTATGCGCTTTAGAAAATATCTGGGCCAACAATATATAAACGACCGTAATGCGGAAATAATTGACGAACGAAAAGTTGCCATCCCCATTATCAGCATTTATTTTCTGGGGCATGGGCTGGACCATACCGAAGCACCTGTTATTAAAGTAAACCGAAACTACATAGATGTATCAACCGGCGATGAAATACAGGAAAAAGAAGCTTTTATCGAGAGCCTGACACACGACAGCTATGTAATACAAATACCCCATCTGAAAAACAGACGGCGCAACGATTTGGAAATATTGTTAAGTGTTTTCGATCAAAGCAATATTGACAAAGACCATCACATAATGAACATAAACGAGGATAATTTCCCGGAAAAATATCGCCCAATAATTAGACGTTTGCAAAGGGCAATTGCCGAACCCCAGGTGAGAAAGACAATGGATATTGAAGATGAAGTGCTGGAGGAATTGGAGAATAAGGAACGGGCGATATTTATGCGCGATGAAATAATAAAACAGAAAGATAAAAAGCTTGAAGAAAAGAATAAAAAGCTTGAAGAAAAAGACCGCATAATTGAAGATTTACAAAAGAGGCTTAAAGGAAAATAAACGTAACAGGAATGATTAATAAAATGGATGAAAGGCAGACAATAAAAGACCTTGAGTCCTATTCACCACCCATTACTCCAACACTCCATCACGCCATGTACTTTGGGTTATTATAACATCACTGCGAAAAGAAAACAACTTTTTTTTTACCCCCATGCAACCATTAAAAATAAACGGTAGTCAAAGCACTTACAGAACGAAGCAATGCAAATTGAGGAAAATTTAATAAATGAGTGCATAAAAAACGATAGGAAGTCACAGAGGAGGTTTTACGAAATGTATGCCCCTGTGCTTTTAGGGTTATGTTGCCGGTACACCCGCGATCGTTCTGAAGCCGAAGATGTGTTGCAGGAGGCATTCATCAAAATTTTTAACAATTTAGGTCAGTTTGCAAGTAAAGGTTCTTTTGAAGGTTGGTTAAAGCGCATTGTGGTCAATACAGCAATCACACATTACAGGCAAAACCTGAAACATGCTTACCAGGAAGATATTTCGGAGATAAAAGAAAACAGGATCTCAGGAGAAAACTTCAAGGAGGCAGAATTTACCCAGGAAGAATTAATGAATGTGATAAAAAGCCTGCCACAAGGCTATCGGGTGGTTTTCAACTTGTACGCCATTGAAGGATATAAACACAAGGAAATTGCCGAGATGTTGAACATCGACATCAGCACATCGAAATCGCAATTTTCGCGTGCCCGCAAATTAGTACAACAGAAACTTGAAAATTTGATGAGTGGCTGATGAAAACAGAAAATGAAGCACTTTAACTAAGAACTAAGAACTTTTAAACTTTGAACATAAAAAAAGATGAACCAGGAATTTGAAAATATAGGCAAAATTTTCCAGAAAGGATTCGAGGGCTACACAGTAGAGCCATCGAAATCGCTGTGGGCTGCCATCAAATATAAGCTATGGCTGCAAAGCTTTATCCGATTTGGTGTGGGTACTTTCAATGTATATTACGCATCGACCCTCTTGGTCGCATCGATTGTTGGAGGTGTAGCGATTGTGCAAAACCTGCCATCAAGCGAAAACACCTTACTTAGCGAAAACGAAATATTCATCAACGAAAAGCTTGAAATTCCAGCCTGGATCGAAACAAAAGACAATTACTACCCTCAAGAATATTTTTCAGACATCGATTTAAAAACCCGCATACAAAACGATAGACCAGAACCTCTTAACGAAAAATCAGAAACGAAAGCAACGACACTTCCCCAGGTCTCGCAACCCAAGCCCGAAAATAGTACAATGGATGACATTGGCATATTGTCAGGGCAACCTGGGGAAGCCAACGGAACAGGGCCGAAAACATCCGAAAACCTTACCCTTTCAACTATTGCGACAGGCAATAACAAATCAAATATTAACTCCGATGACCAATTGACAACCCATGCTCAAGGGCCTGAAAAGTTGGATCTTTCTTCATCAGAAAAAGAAAAATCGAATGTTGAAGAGGCAAATACGGGTGATATTGTTTCAGCAAAAGAACAAATAGAAAACATTGAGCTCCCGAAAATAAAGGAAAAAGAAACCCTGGTTTATGACACCATAATTGTATACGACACGCTGATTTATTACGACACGGTGGCCATTCATCAACCTAAATTAAAGCCACGAATGAACATGTCCATCGATATATATGGTGGACCAAATACCTCCTATTTTAAATACGCACACGCTATGGCTGGTTTCGAGGATACCCTGAACCATTTTACATCAGCATCGTCGGGCTACCAGGTTGGGATGAACATAAACCTTCACTTAAACAGATTTGAAATTTCAACTGGACTGTCGTACCACCAAATTGAAGAGGACTTTGCCTACGAGGAGCTTACTTCAGAAAACAACCCGATTGAGTATTGGAGGTATAGTAACGGCGAACCCTTGCATGAAATTGATACGGTGGACCAGGTATTTATGTTCGATTCAGTAAATAGTAGTTTTGTTTCGATGCCCGTAATCCATGAAACATGGACTGCCCAAATTGATTCGGACTATGTCGAGATTCCTTCGTGGACACATCAGGTAAAAAATTACGACAACCTGAACAAATATACGTATTTGAATATCCCCCTTCGATTAGGATATACATTCTACGACAGGGACAGGGTTAGTCTGGCTGCAAGGGCGGGAGGTAATCTTGGTATTTTCATCAATGCAAAAGGGAAAGGCATTTCGTGGACTGACCACAAGAGTGTAATCCAACTGGATGAATCGGACCTGCCTTTTATGAAAACCAATTTTAGCTGGATACTTGGAATGGCCGTGAATTACCGGTTCGATGAGCGATTGAACTTTATTGTTGAACCCTGGTACCGGGGCAGTCTCAATTCGATGTTTGAAAGCAATCATCCGGTTTCGGCAAAAGTAAATTCGCTGGGTATTAATATAGGATTAAGGTTTCATTTATAACTTTTAGGGGGGAGGGGTTAAATCACTCGTTCTGTGCTGAAAAGCTTTTTTAATCTTTTCCCCCGCTTTTAAAAAGATTTTTTTTGTTTAACTAACATATTTAAATCATGAGAAAAACAATTATTTTAATTAGCCTGATTGTAGCAGGAATGATGGGCACGACCTTCGCCCAGGGAAACTTTATCATTACGGGGACCGTGACAGGATCAGTAACGGGTCAAGTTATTCCGAACCACGAAGTAAATATTGTGGACAGCTTGTCGGGGACAATGGTAACTACCTTAACTGATGCCATTGGCGTGTATACAGCAACGATGTATGTCATGCCGGGTACCCAACCTATGTATATTATATATACAATGGGGCTATGCGGGCCGAATGATTATTATTACGACGTGGCTTTTATTAATCCCTTGTTTGGTGCCACCGTTAATTTTACAATTTGCGATTCGGTTACAAATCCTAATTATTGCTCTGCAGATTTTACCTATTTTGTGGATTATAACATTTTAGGATCGCCCAACCAGGCACTTATTACATTTACCGATCTAAGTGTAAGTTCAAGTACCATTACCAACTGGATGTGGACTTTTGCCAACGGGACTGTGTCGAACGATCAAAACCCAGTGGTTACCTATACCTATGCGGCGGGTACAATATCGTTGTATAATGTATGCCTGACCATTACAGCCAGTAATCAATGTACAAGCACTTATTGCTATACGATCCAAATCGGCGATACGCTTATTAACCCAACACCCTATTGTGAAGCCTTTTTCTTTCCTACTTTAGCACCCAATGTGCCCCCCGGATCGGATACCTATATTTTCAACAACCAGTCGTGGGCAACAGGAAACATCCTTTCTTATGCTTGGAGTTTTGGCGATGGCACTACTTCTACCGACTTCACACCTACACATACATACACAACAATATCACCCGATACCTTCGAGGTTTGTCTTACAATTCTCACCAGTGATAGCTGCACAAGCACCTATTGCGACTATATTGTCACAGGCAACCCCATAAACCCATTCTGCCAGGCCGATTTCTATTTCTACCCTGACTCAGCTTCATCAGTTTCGCCATTTATTTATGAGTTTGTTGATATGTCGATTGGGAATGTGGTAAGCTACGAGTGGATCTTTGACAATGGACAAGTCTTCACTACACCTAACGTTACCTTTGCATTCCCCGGCTATGGCATTTACACGGTTTGCCTGAGCATTGAAACCTCCGACAGTTGCTCAAGCTCCTTGTGCCAAACCATTGTGGTTGATTCAATGCCTCAGGTCAATTGCGAAGCCATGTTCTATTACAATATTGGGATCTTCTCGAACAGTTCGTTTTATGATGCTTCATGGGCCAATAGCCCTATTGTTTCGTGGTACTGGGATTTTGGTGATGGAACTTCCTCAACCCAACAAATGCCGATTCATAATTACTCTTCTATAGGCTGGTATAATGTATGCCTTACTATTGTTTCGGCAAGTGGCTGTACCGATACCTATTGCGAAAATATCTATTATGCAGGCAATAACACCGGTAATTGCCAGGCTGACTTTAGTTATGCCAACCCAATTACACCCAATGGAAATACCTTTGTTGAGTTTACTGATATGTCAACTGCAGCCAGTTCATCCTATATAATTGACTGGTATTGGAATTTTGGCGACAACACATCCTCTACTTTGCCAAACCCGACCCATATTTATGCCAGCCCAGGTTTCTATCAGGTGTGCCTCGACATCTTCACTTCGGATAGTTGTTCGGCAACATTCTGCGATCTGATCATGGTTGGAGACACCTTGGTTAATCCTTACTGCGAGGCTATGTTCATTTACGGAGCATTAGGAACTGTACCTTTTTCATTTACCGATTTATCTACATCAACAGGCAATATTATTGGATGGTACTGGGACTTTGGCGATAACACCACTTCAACACTACAAAACCCAACACATCAATTCGCAACGAGCGGCATGTACAATGTCTGTTTGACAATTACTGCCGATAATGGCTGCACCAGCATTTTTTGCGACAATGTGTATTTTAACAACACCGGAAACTGTTTTGCTGATTTCTATGCTTACACCAACAACCCGGCAGGTGTTGGTTTGGATTATGCATTCCAGGATATTTCGATAGGAAATGTAATTAGCTGGCTATGGGACTTTGGCGACAACACAACTTCCACCTTGCAGAATCCATTCCATAGTTATCCCGCCGCAGGAATGTACAATGTATGTCTGACCATCGGAACATCCGATAGTTGTTCGAGCACAAGCTGCCAGAATATATTTGTGATTGATACCATTGTTAGCAATTGCCAGGCTGGCTTTGTTTATGGAGGAACAGGTGGTCTTTTCTTGCCTGGTGTATTTACCGATGCTTCCACTTCGACTGGAAATATCATAGACTGGTTATGGGACTTTGGAGATGGGGCAGTTTCAACTCTACAGAACCCTGTTCATAATTACAATTCTATTGGTTATTACCAGGTTTGCCTAACCATTGTTACCGATCTAAATTGCACAAATACCTATTGTGCGACTATTTATTACGATCCAACGGGCACAAGTTTCTGTAATGCCGAATTCAACTATACTTACACTCCCAATACGGTTTGTAACTACGAATATCAATTTACCGATATGTCGTTCTCAACAAGCACTATTATGTGGTGGACATGGACTTTTGGAGATGGTTCTACATCGACCGATCAAAATCCATCCCATTGCTTCATGGCGATAGGCACCTACCAGGTTTGTCTCGAAATTCTTACAGCCGATAGTTGTATAAGCAGTTTCTGTGAAATGGTAACCGTTTCGGGCAACCCAACTACTTTTAATGTTAGTGGTGCCGTTTATGCCGGCAGTTCGATCGTAACCAATGGTGTTGTTCTGTTAATGGGTTCGACAGGAAGTATTTATGCTGCAGACATGAGTCCAATGGGTGGCTATTTTGTTCAGAATGTGGTAGAGGACACCTACATTGCCCTGGCCATCCCATCGTATGTTACTTACCCGAACTACGTTCCTACTTACTACGACACTGCTTTGTTCTGGAATACGGCCATTGAAATTGCTCTGGTATCCGATACAAGCAACATCGACATTCATCTTCAAGGCTATAATTCAACCCTTACAGGCCCTGGTACAATTACTGGAAATATTATTTGGATTGGCACCAAGAATACCAATACTTATAAAGACAGGATGAACGTGAGCGTTGAAGACATTTCCGTAATGCTCTTCGACATGAGTGATAACCTTCTTAGTTATGATCTTAGCGATGCAAGTGGAGGATTTCAGTTTACCAACCTACCTTATGGTACGTATAAAATTTATGTTGAATTGGCCGGTCATGTTACCTATCCAGCCATTGTCACCATCGACGTAAACAATCCGACCATTAACGATATTGTATTCGATATCGACAACGGGACTGTTTATTACGATGTGGAAGAAATTGCAGGTATAGGCAGCGATGCTGTGGTTTATCCGAACCCGGCACACAACGACCTGTACGTTGAATTCACCCTAAGCAATGCTTCTGATGTGAAGGTTTCAGCTTTAAGCACGCTGGGTCAGGAAGTATTATCCGACATTCAGAATTTGCCATCCGGTAAGCAAAACCTACACATGGATGTTTCCGGCCTCGAAAGTGGAATCTACTTCATCAGTATAGAAGCCATTGGGCAAAACAAACAAGTATTGAAATTTGTCAAGTAATTTCAATCTCAAAATAAAAGGAAAAGGCTGCCCGTTTGGGTGGCCTTTTTTTTGTTATTGGGGAGTGATTATCCAGCCTGGTCTAAAAACTATGAGACGAAGACAATTGAAAATTCAACCAATTGTATAATTGAATAATCGAAAGGTCTCTGAAATTTTTCTCTCGTGAATAAACACATTTATTCGTACGACTTTATGTCAATCATCACACTTTATCGTACGACTTTCTGTTCAATATCACATTTCATCATACGAGTTTCTGTCGATCATTTCATTTTATGTGGAAAGGATGGGGAGAAAAAGAATTATTTATTTTCTACATCGCAAGCATCACCCATGCAGTTCGGTGTTTCTTCCTCAGGTTTCATCAACTTGAAACGGATGGCCAGAAAATATAATTTACAGCCCAGGCATATCCCAAAGGCAGTCTCGAAATACAGGATCACCAGGCAAATTAGACATAACATGCACACCGGTTCGAAATAAGTTACATCTGCTAATAATTTGAGGGACAAGCCAAAAATCAGGGCTGACAAAGTAAGGCCCAAGCTCCAGGCAAATTTCTTTTGAATAGCTCCAATAGGTAAGGGAGAATGCTTGCGGACAAACAAATATCCTATAAAAATGGTAGGCGAAAACTTTGGGTTGATGAAAATCCCTATGATGAAGTTCAGCAACAAAAAACCAGAAATATAGGTAATGACTTTGTATTCATTCAAAATGAAACCATTGATAAAGGCAATAATCCCCAATAACAACATAATCCCGGCACTTGCCCGCATTTGCCTTTCATCTAACACCTTGTAGCTTTTGCCTTCAATATTTTCCCCAAAGCTGATTATCGATCCATTATTTTCCATGTTCTGCTGTACGTATTTTCTGCAAATATACTATTGCTATACTTCAAACGGGATAAATTTCCGCATTTTATCAAATCTATCAAACCATACTGTCGCCTCAACGAGGCTTGGTAAACTTGCTCCTTTTTAATTGCTACCATACTGCCGTTCCTGACGGAACTCTACTCAATTATTAA
>JAIOYV010000102.1 GCA_021740905.1 Bacteroidales bacterium | reverse complement strand
CAATTTGTATCAAAAAACCTGAGATGCCGCCTCAAATCCCTTAAAAATAGCGCGAAGATTGTTTTTTAGGGTGCTCACTATAAGGCTTTGCTGTCAGGCTGTTAGGGCAAAAGTTAAATTCATAAGGAATAGCTGATTAGGATTTGGTTCAGCTTTACACTATCGCCTATAAGGTTGTAGGTATCGTCCTTCTCCATCCCAATTATCAGTTTAAGGTCTTTCTCCCTGGCCTTGAAAATAAAGGTTTCGTAAAGCCTGTTTACAAGGGTCGGCAAGTTGAATGATCTATTCTCAAAGGTGATTTTTCCGGCTTCAATCTTAGAAAAATCAAGGATATCGTTGATGATGACCAGTAAATTATCGGCAGAATACTTTATAGACTGAAGCATCTCACAGGTTTCTCCACCCAGTTTCTTTTGCAGAAGCAAATCAGAAATTCCGATAATTCCATTTAAGGGAGTACGGATTTCATGGCTCATATTTGATAAGAAAATCGATTTGGCTTTCGTGGCTTCTTCCGCCTTATCGCGGGCAATGATGAGTTCTACTTTCGATTCTTCAATTTCGCGTGTACGATCCTCGATAATCTTCTCGAGGCCTTCGTTCAGTTTTTTTAATTCCAGGTTAGTCTGATAAATTTCAAGCGACTTTTGCTCGATAATAGACTCTGCCGATTTCCGTGCAAGGCGCTCCCTTATCAAGATATTCTTGAGGGATTCTATAATATCGTTTTGCTTATTCTGATCAGGCTCCATTATTTACACCTTTGAAAGAGAAATTTCAACCACGGTTCCATCTTCTTCAAGAAACTTTCGTTCAATGCCGATTTTTTCATTAAAATGGCTGAAACAACCTCTCAATAAGCCGATAGCCAGATCGGATAATTTTCGCGATGAGTAATATACCATAACCATTTGTTTTTCATTGTTTCTTGAAATTTCAAAACGGGGAAGTTGGGCATCAGAATATAGTTTTAATACCTCAACATGGATATATTCTTCAAGATTTTCTAAAAAGTCGAAAGATGATTTCTTCTTCTCAAAAAAATGAGGGTATAGTGATGAAAAACTATTGAAAAGATATTCCCCAAAGGTTTGAATTAAAAGCGGGATCTCTAGTTTTGTTTCAATATGCAGATTGGTAATCAGGCTCACCATCTCACTGAAATCATATGTGCCTACCGATGTGTAAATTCCCTTACTGGGTAAATTGGATTTGGTTATAATCCGGTCGGAAACATCAAAGCCAAATTTGCTTTCAACCATTTCCAGAAACTCTGTAAATATTAAACCTTTCATATCACTGTAAATTAAAAAAGATTAAAAATCCAAATGATATCAGATTTTCGGATTTTAAGCCACTAAGATACGAAATTAGATCTATCCGAAAGCAGTTATACAGATTTTATTGACAGATGGCCTAATTCTAAGGATGTAAATACAAAAAAAAAAAATTAAAAATCTTCCCCACCACCTTCATAACCACCTCCATTGCCCATTCCGTTTTTCTTTTCACGGTAGTTGTTTATTTTGTAGCTCAGGCTAAGTTGTAGCACCTGCGGGTTTCGGTCAAAAGTTGACTTGGAATAGAAATCGGGCCCTTCGGAGATGTGGGCATGTCTTCCGGTTCCAAACATATCTTTAAATTGAAGCGTGACACTGAGTTTATTATCCCAAAAATCGGCACGGATGGCAGAGCTGGTCATAGGGTATCCTTCGCGAGTTCCCTGTGCTGTAACCGATGGGCCTTCGTAGCTACCATCCAATTGGAATTTGATATTCTTCCTTATTTTAAAGGTATTCTTCAGGCGGACGTCCCAATTTGTACTGTGCCCCGGATCTTGCGATGTCAACAGGTCGCTGGTGATTTTATAGCTGTAATCGAACGCGCTTCCCATTAGGTTAAAATTATACCATTTGTTTACGTTGATATTCAACATTAGCTCAAGCCCTTTTGCAAAATCCTCCCCCACATTGGCTACGGTTTGGAGCATAATGCCTGGATCTTCTGGGTAAACAGATAGAATCCGTTCCATTTTGTTTTTGGTGTTCCGGTAAAATGCTTCAAGCGATGCAAACGATTGTCCGAATTGTTTCTTATAACTTAACTCAAACGAGTTGATGTACTCAGGTTTTAAACCCGGATTCCCCTGCCACAAAGTATAGGCATCGCGGTAGGTTATGAAAGGTTCGAGGTAATAATTCCGGGGACGTTCGATCCTGCGCGAATAGCTCGTCATGATTTGCTGATCGGCTGGTAGCTGATAAGAAAAATGGGCACTCGGGAAATAGTCCAGCCGGTCTATGGTATAGGTTTTTGAGGCAGCGGTATTTTCTATGGTCCGTTTTGTGTACTCACCACGGATTCCAAACTGGTAGCCAAACCCTTTCCACTCGTTGCCATAAATCGCATACGCAGCATGGATCAGCCGGGTATAGTTACTTACTGTTTTCCCTGTATCTTCTGTTGAAAAAATTCCTTCAGGCATAACCCGGTTATACACGCCATATTTCTCCGACTCATCGTCGATACGGGTTTGGTAGCCTGCTTCGAATTTGCTAAATTCCGAAAAGGGTAAGGTGTAGTCGAGATTAAACCGGGTTTCGATACCACTGCCATCTTCGTACGATTTCAATCCTTTGGTAATAATTTCATTGATGTTGAATTGGTCTGTGCCGTTTTCCGAATAGGAGTTGTCGGTTTGGAAAAACGCAGAGGCTTTAAGGTTATGGCCTTCTGTATCGAAATTGTGGTTGAAATCGAGGTTTGCATTATAAAAACTGCTATTGTGATCCATGTAATCATCGCTAATTTGATTGATTTCAATGGTTTGGGGATTAGTCCATTCGCGATAATCAGAAAGAGCGCTTCGGTTGAAACTTCGATCGCCGGCTGACACATTAAGGATAAGATTATTTCGTGCGTTGATGGTGTAATCCATTCCGGCATTTAAAGCGGAACCTCCATGCGAACCATTTCTGTCGCCTTTCGATTGTTTATATAAGGTCGTATCACCAAATCTAGTCCATTCATCCGATTCCATATAACCGTTGCGAGCCCTGTTATTAAAGTTGGCACCAAGCGAATAACTTACTTTTTCTTTTTTCAGGCTCAAAATAAAATCGGCACCGAACGATCCATTGGTGTCGCCGCTAACATTGACCATTCCACTGCTCCCTTCGAGACTGCGTTTTTTGGTAATCACGTTGATGATCCCTGCTGTCCCATCGGGGTCGTATTTGGCCGATGGGTTGGTGATGATTTCGATCTTCTCGATATTTCCTGCCGGGATTTGCTCCAGGGCATCGCTGCCCGTAAAGGGACTTGGGCGACCATCCACCAAAACAGTGAAATTTGAACTCCCCCGCAGGCTAACATTCCCCTCAATATCTACCTGAACCGATGGAGTGTTTTCCAGCACTTCAATAGCCGTACCTCCACTGTTATTCAGGTTTGAGCTTACCGTTATTACTTTCTTGTCGAGTTTGTAAAGTATAGGGCTTTGTTTGGCCACTACTTCCACACCAGCAATGTTTGTGGATGCTGGGGATAACTTGATTTCGCCCAGATCGACAGAAGCATTTTCAGGGCTTACCTTAACAGCATCGATAGTCTTTTCAAGGTAACCCAAAAACTTCAGCTTTACATAATACATCCCAAAAGGAATATCATCTATTTTGAAGATCCCATTTTCGTCGCTTACCGTACCCGTAACCAGACTCGAATCGATCGACTTGTACACCACAACATTGGCGTATTCCAAAGTATGCTGGCTCAGTTCGTCGACAACTATCCCGCTGAGGGTCCCACTGCCTTTTGGGCCATTGCTTTGCCCAGGGTTTTCCTTCGGACTTTGGGCAAAACTTAATGTGCCGATCAAAAGGTTTATTATCAGGAATGATATTCTAATGTTCATTTTCGTTCTATTCTTTTTTTTACTAACAATTAAGGTCAGCATTTGTCGGCAAATATTCTGAAAACTTCTGCTCAAAATCAAAATTTTAAACTTTTTTATGAGGATTTGAAAAAATGTGGAAATTTATCCCGTTTGAAGTATAAGAGCACAAATCCGTCTGTACTAGTCATCCGATGACTTTTTGGATCGGACTCATGAAAGAACCTCAAAGCATTAGACCGGAATTTAACTAATCCTTTATCAATTTCTTAACCACCATCAGTCCCTCTTTATCTATAGATTGCAATAGGTACAATCCTGTTGATAAGCCTCGAATGTCAAGTTGTTTTATTGTGGAGCCTGTTTGGTCGATCGATTCAGTTTGGACCACTCTTCCGGTTTGATCAAAAATAGAAATTGTCAATGGCCCTTGTGCTTGCATCATAAGTATTCCACCGGTATTTGGATTTGGGAAAATCAGGATGTTTTCGATCCTATCCATTTTTTTTATGCTGATTAGTGGAATAGAATCGAATGCGGTCCATAGACCACCAATTTCATCCACCCCAGCCAAGGTGATTTTATATAAAATAGTATCGACCTCACCTCCCATAAAGTCCCAGGTATTACCATTATCAATTGACCTATAAAGAGACAGGATTGAATCCTCTTCAATGGCATCAAGTTCAGTAGGATCGTAAAGGTACGTAAGGGTAAGATCAAGCCCCTGATCGTTTTCAGGAATTATTTCGAACATCCGCCGCACATTCCCAAGGTTAAGTAGGCTGCTGTTTCCTGTAAATCTTTTTAATTCAACATTTCCAGGAAACGGAGCGGAATTGCTGGTGGTAACTTCAAGGCCTAACCCTCCAAAATTTTCAGTATTTACTGCTGTATTAACCAGCCTTGTTGCATCAACTTCCCCACGGATCACATTCCCTTCATCTTCCATTAGGGTAGCATTTTCGAGAAGGTTAATCACCGGACTGACTAATGGCTGGTTATCCTGCAAATACATGTAGGAAGTATCGCTCAACGTAATAGATTGATTCACGGCAAAGCCATTTTCAGATATTACATTCACCTCCGTATTCGGATTTAGAAAAAGGCTTTCGATTTGCACACTGTCTTCAAAAATGAATATGGGGTTGCTGTTGATTTCGGTAAGCCCGTTGTAGGTGAATTGGGGAACAATCAGGACATGTTCTTCCGGCAGGACATTAATTGCCTCCTGCAACGTGTTTTTTTCGGGGTCGAAAGTGGATGGGGCCATATTCATAAATCCGGGAGTTTCAGGCATCGAATCGGCTCCATTCTCCAACCAGGTAATCACATATACAGCCCCGGTATCTTTTATCAAAATCAGGCTGGTGTCGGGCCAGGCATTGGCTCCCCACCAGTTATTGTGGGCCACCACATCGTTTTCAATTTCATTGATCAGGTTGTACATTACATTTCCGGATATATCACTCAATTCGATATGGACATTGGTAGGTGTGGCATTTCCTGCATTGGGTTCGCCAATAATAATCCCATTCAGGCAATTGTTAACTTGTATTGATGAAATAAAAACACTGTCCAATGTGGCCAGGTTGGCACCATAAGTGGCCCCATCGTCGCGGCCTTTCACTATTAAACCGCTTCCAAAACTGCTGCTCCCTCCTAAACCGCAATACCTGAAATCACAATTTTTGATGGTGATATTACTGTAATCGTTGTACTTCAGGTTGATATCCATGCCGGTGTTGTAATTGTAGTTTGGGTTATATCCACAGCTATCAATAATAAGATTCTCGAACAAGGCATCCTGCAACTTTTCGATATACATCCCTTTCTGGAAATTTTTTCTGAGGACAGAATTCCTGAAAATCAAATTGCTGACATTGGCTGTGCTTGGGTTATCGCAGAATATATAGAAGGCCGAAAAATTGTTGCTATCGAACAGGCAACTGTCAATCAACCAACCATCCACATCGGCTGTATGGCCGATAAAAATGCCCCCATTTTGATTGTAGGAGATATCACACGAATGCTGGATTATATCTTCCACCTGTCCATTCCCATGGTAAAAACCATAAGTTGAACAATTTACCACCGCCACATTAATAAAGGAAGTGTGCGATGCAAAAGTAATCCCATATTGAAAATCATCTACCCGAAGATTTTTAAGGACCATTCGGTTGAGGCTGTCCTGTCCAGTAGAATTGAACGTAATTCCAGTTCCACTTCCACCGTTGGGGCTTTGCAGGATGGTATTTGTGAGTGAATCGACACAGGAACCGGCCCCTTCCATATAGATCAACGAATCAATGGTCAGGTTTTCATGGTAAATCCCCGCTGCAATAAACAATGTATCGAAGGATTGTACCAAAGCCATTGCTGCATTGATTGTTTTCTTTGGGCCGTCTTGTCCGCCCTGGTTCGTCTCATATAGGCCATTGTTTAAGTCATCTCCGAAAGAGGCATTCACATAATAAATAGTACTAAAGGCATTTGCTGTACAGAGCAAAAAAAACGAGAGAAAAAAAGCTATCTTTTTCATAGGATTAGAATTTTAGTCTCTCAAATATACAAAAAAATGAAAGGCAGGCCTAAGCCTGCCTTCATCAATCCAAAATCACTATACTTTCGAGAAAAGTACAATTCGGTTTATAGTGTGTTTAACATCCAACTTTCGTATTCCAATTCAGGTTCATTTTCAGTTTCCAAATAGGAGGGGGTTAAATAATTCCTATCGGTCATCCAACTTTCCAGTGTAAGTTCAGGTTCAATTGACTGGTCAAGGCTATCGGTCATCCAGTCTTCAATTTGCAATTCCAGCTCTGTTTCCACTTTAAACCAACTTGGGGCTAAGTAGTTTGAGTTTAACATCCAACTTTCTAGTTGTAATTCTTCCTCGAAATCAGAAGAAATGCTTACACTTTCTAAATAATCTGTTTCGGTCATCCAGTTTTCAAGGGCCAGTTCACTTTCGTTGAAATCGTTTACCCATTGTATAACTTGGTCATAGATTTTAGCAATTTCAGCAGCTTGCTTTTTGTGGTTTTTGCCTCCTTCGGTGTTGGCGAAGCTGGCAATCGACATTGAAAATATGATCGCTAAGATCAGCATTGTGTTTTTCATTCCCTGTGTTCTCATTTCTTTTTAGTTTTTAGTTTCTTAATCTGCCGTCTAGTTTGCATTAGTTGTGCCATAAAGTATAACATACAGTAATACTGCCTATTATAATAGATGAGGATGAAAATTGCTTGTTGACCTTTGAACGGAAGAGACACAGAGGGTGTACGGATGTGAACAGTTGGTTTGGGGGGTGTTTTTGATTTTGCTGCACCGGTAAATTGACGGAGATTCCTCACTCCGTTAGGAAAATCGGGGCGCGTTTACACAGATTCCTAAATCACAAACTCAACCTCCTTAAAACCAAAAGCCTGAACAGTGCCATCCTTAAATTCAATTTGCAATTGACCAAAGCCAGTCACCCCAATAATCTTTCCGGTAAAATTCTCTTCGGATGTTGAAAACTCATTCCATTTACCGATACGATAAAGTAGTCTCAAGTAATCTGAGTCCAAAAGCTTGTAGTTTTTCTCGCTTAGTTGTTGATACCTGAAATCGAGACAAGCCAGCACTTTGTCCAATTCGTTGGAAATAATAAATTCTTTGCCGGTTATGGTATATAATGAAATGGGGTTGCGGGCTTCTTTGCTAAAATATTTTTGGTTGATGTTTATCCCAATCCCCACAACAGACTCTGACAACCTTGTTCCCAGCACAGAATTTTCGATCAGGATTCCTGCAATTTTGTGGTTCTCGAAATAAATGTCGTTGGGCCATTTAATCGAAAATCCATCGGCATATTCAACCAGGTAATCAATAATTCCGAGTGAAATGGCCTTCGACAACATAAACTGTTGGTCGGCAGGAAGCTCGTCGTGAAACAACAGGATGCTGAAAGTAAGGTTTTTGCCCTCTTGGCTTTCCCACTTCGTGCCTTGCTGGCCTTTGCCCCGGGTTTGGTTGCGGGCTAAAATTACAGTACCTGAAACAAGTTTCCCTTCCAGGCTCATTTGGTTGGCATAGCTGTTGGTCGAATCGATTTTGTTCAACGAAATAATCGAACTGCCAATACATTTGTTCTTCATTACTTTGAATATAAAACAGTTGAATAATTCTTTACCTTCTATTTCTAAAAGCGTGCTTGCAATAATACTAAAATTATGTCGTTTTGGCTGTCTTTTACCCATGGCATGAAGATTGACTTTTCGGGCCGATGTAATAAGTGTGACAAATTTTCGTGAAAAGGCGTGGATTTGGGATTTATCAGTATAAAATGAATTATCTTTGCAGTCAAATAGGTTAGAATGAATAAAATAACAGACGAAACAAAACAACTGGTCGAAACAATTGTTAATGCCTTGCATGAAAAAAAAGCCCTTGATGTAGTAAGTATTAGACTGGCCGATTTAAAGGATCCAATTTGCGATTACTTTATTATTTGCCATGGCGATTCCAATCCGCACGTACAGGCACTGGCCGAATCAGCAATAGATGAAGTGAGGGAGAAATTAAACACAAGGGTGTGGAAAAAAGAAGGCTTTGAAAATGGCCAATGGCTTTTGCTCGATTATGTCAATGTGGTTGTCCATGTTTTTCAGACCGAGTGGCGCAACTTCTATAATTTGGAAGGATTGTGGGCCGATGCTGAAATTCAAAAACATGTTGACGAAGGGAGTAAATAGGAGTAAGGGATTGAACGCTTAAGGATTAAAAAATGACAGAAGAAAATAAAAATACTTCAAAGCAGGATAATAAAACCGACAATAAACCTGACAATAAACCCGGATTTTTCAAGAATCAAATGCAGGGAGGTAAAAGTGGCAAGCCTAAATTCAACATTTATTGGGTGTATGGATTGATTGCCATTGCTATTTTTGCGCTGCAATTTCTCAACTATGGCGGAGGCCCCAAGGAAACCAATTGGGGGAAGCTTAAAAATGTGATGCTGGAAAATCACGATGTGGATAAAATCCTTATAGTGAATGGTAAAAAGGCCGAAATTTACATTAAAAAAGATCGTTTGCAATCGGGCCGCTACGAGGAATTGTTTAGTGGTGGGACAACTGTTGTCCCCGGGGGGCCTCAGTATGTGATGACTGTGGTTTCGGTTGAGTCGTTCGAGCGACGATTGGAAGAGCTGCAATCGGAATTGCCCGAAGAACAAAAAATATATCCAGGGGCCGAAGAGCGGAAAGACTATATTTCAGAAACACTTAGTTGGTTGTTGCCCATAATTATACTGGTGGCTGTTTGGCTCTTTTTGTTCCGTCGCATGAGTGGGGCAGGAGGCGGAGGCCCGGGTGGAATTTTCAATGTTGGCAAAAGCAAGGCTCAACTTTTCGACAAAGAGTCGAACAGCAAGATCGATTTTTCCGATGTGGCCGGACTTGAAGAAGCTAAAACCGAAATAAAAGAGATTGTCGAGTTTCTAAAAAACCCGGAGAAATATACCGATTTGGGAGGAAAAATCCCAAAGGGGGCATTGTTGGTAGGCCCTCCCGGAACCGGAAAAACCCTTCTCGCCAAAGCTGTGGCAGGCGAGGCCCACGTTCCCTTTTTCTCGATGTCGGGTTCCGATTTTGTGGAGATGTTTGTGGGAGTAGGAGCATCGCGGGTGCGTGATCTATTTAAGCAAGCCAAAGAAAAAGCACCCTGTATTATTTTTATTGATGAAATTGATGCCATTGGTCGGGCACGTGGCCGTAACCCCAACATGGGGGCCAACGACGAACGTGAAAATACCCTGAACCAGTTGCTGACCGAAATGGATGGCTTTGGGACAAACGTTGGCGTAATCATCCTGGCTGCCACCAACCGCGCCGACATCCTCGACCGGGCCCTCTTGCGTGCCGGAAGGTTCGACCGGCAAATCCATGTCGAGTTGCCCGACTTGCACGAGCGCGCCGACATTTTCAAGGTTCATCTTCAACCCATAAAATACGATAAAGACAACCTCGACCCTGAATTCTTTGCTAAACAAACCCCCGGGTTTTCGGGTGCCGACATTGCCAATGTGTGCAACGAATCGGCACTGATAGCAGCCCGTAAAGGAAAAAAACTGGTCGAAAAACAAGATTTCCTCGATGCTGTCGACCGGATAATCGGTGGTCTTGAAAAGAAGAACAAGATCATCACCATGCACGAAAAGAAAACCATTGCATTTCACGAGGCCGGTCATGCCACGGTAAGTTGGTTGCTTGAATATGCCAACCCCCTGGTAAAGGTTACTATTGTCCCTCGTGGCAAAGCTTTGGGCGCTGCCTGGTACTTGCCCGAAGAGCGACAGATTACCACCAAGGAACAAATACTCGACGAGATGTGCTCGGCCTTGGGTGGACGTGCTTCAGAAGAAATTAATTTTGGAAAAATTTCGACCGGTGCTTTAAACGATCTCGAGAAAGTTACCAAACAAGCGTATGCGATGGTATCGTTTTTTGGAATGAGCGACAAGGTAGGCAACCGGAGTTTTTACGATTCCACCGGTCAATCGGAGTATTCTTTCAACAAACCGTATAGCGAAAAAACAGCTGAAATGATCGACGAGGAGGCAAACCTCATCATCGAAGAACAATACAAAAGAGCATTAGAAACTCTTCGAAACAACCAGGATGGCCTTACAAAATTGGCAGAACTTTTATTGGAAAGGGAAGTGATTTTTACGGAAGACCTTGAGGGGGTATTTGGAAAGCGCATGTTTGGGAAAACACGGATGGAAGAGATTGATGAACTAAACAAAACAGCCCGGGCGAAAAACGAAAGCAAAAAGAAAAAGGAAGAAGAAGCCCCGGTTGAGCCTACTCAAGACGAGGAGCCTATCACTGCAAAAGCCTAAGCCTGCTTATGGAAACATCGCGCGACATCATTTTAAACCGCATACGGGTTGCCATTGATAAAAGGCCTGAACGGAAACTCGAAAAGCCCGATTTTTCAAGTCCTGTACAACACCCCATTGATAAAGACCTGCTCGAAAAATTCAAAGAGGAGTTTGATGAAAACCTGGGCCAAACTTATCTTTGCCCCGATTCGCAAGATGTAGCGAGGCAGTTAAAAAGTTATCTTGCTGATTACCATGTCAAAAAGTTTCATTGCATCGATTCCGAAATCCAAACTTTCCTATCGAAAGAGAATATTTCATTTTCTTTTGAAAAGAAAGATTTCAATGATATGGAAGCCGGCTGTACGGGATGTGAGTATTTGATAGCACGCTCGGGAAGCATTATGGTGAGTTCGTCGCAGGCATCGGGTAGGGCAATGAATGTGTTTCCACCTTGCCATATTGTTTTGGCCAGAAAATCGCAATTGGTGGCCGAAATTGCCGATGCACTTGATGCCATCCAGAAAAAATACGGAGACAATATTCCTTCGATGATCTCTACCATCACGGGCCCCAGCCGTACCGCCGACATCGAAAAAACCCTTGTGATGGGTGCGCACGGGCCAAAGCAGCTGGTCGTTTTTATCGACCTAAGCAAGTGAAACTGGATTGGTGGAGTATTGGATTCCAACTGCCCTAAAGCGCGACCTTCGGTAAAGGAAAGCTTTGTTGGATATAAAGAGAATCATAAACTCAGGAAGCTTGCCCAACCAACATCCTAAGCAACTGAGAGATGGTTAGGATGTGATCGAAAATCAGCCCAAAGACAATAATTAAATTATTCCCGGTTATCAAATAAAGGGGGAACGGTTCAAATATAATACGTATATTAGTGACCAGATAATAAAACGAAAACAATGGAAAAAAACTGGGTGCTGATCTACTCTGCCTCAAAATTATACCAGGCAGAATTACTGAAAGAAATTTTAAATGAAAACGACATTATCTGCGACATCATCAACAAGAAGGATTCTGCCTTTTTGTTAGGTGATATTGAAGTATATGTGCAAAAGCAAAACGAAGAGAAAGCCTTGGCTTTTGTCAAAGAATTTAAAGCTTAAATTTTGACCAATCTCGTTACCCGCACCATAACAGGAGTCCTGTTTGTTGCTCTGCTCATAGCGGCTATCCTACTGGGCCCCTGGTGGTTTGGTGGATTGTTCCTTCTTGTTTCGGTGGCTGCTGTTTGGGAGTTTTATTCTCTCATCGAAAAGGGGATTGTAAAACCTCAGAAAGTATTGGGCAGCCTGCAGGGATTGGTTTTGTTTGCAGGATTTTTTGTGTCGAGTGCTGGTTTGATTAGTCCCGAATATTTAATCTTACTTTTTCCATTTTCCGTTTTAATTTTTATTGTTGAACTCTACCGAAAGCAAGAACATCCCTTTACAAATATTGCTGTTACCTTGTTTGGGGTTGCTTATATTGTTTTGCCTTTTAGCCTGTTTTCGGGGTTTGTGTTTGGCACTTCCGGTACACCGGAATATTATCCTTATATTTTATTAGGTTATTTTATTCTGATTTGGCTCTACGATTCGGGTGCTTATGTATTTGGGGTGTCGTTTGGCAAGCACCGGTTGTTCGAGCGCATCTCGCCCAAGAAATCGTGGGAAGGCTTGATTGGTGGGGCAATGGTTGCCATTCTCGCTGCCTGGCTGTTATCCCGTTATTTTACTGGTATCGGTCTGCTCGACTGGATAGTGATAGCAGTGATCGTAGTGGTTGCCGGTACTTATGGTGACCTGGCCGAGTCCATGTTAAAAAGGCACCTCGGCGTAAAAGACTCTGGCAACATCCTACCCGGGCACGGTGGCTTCCTCGACCGTTTCGATGCGGTGTTTTTATCTTCGCCGCTGGTTTATGCTTATCTGCAATTGATCTGAGAGAGGGATATAGTTGGTAGTTTCAACCCAACCCTCCAACCTAATTCGACAGAGGACTAAGTCCTTAATCCCCCAGTTACCCACTTACTCAGTTCCTAATTGCTTATTTCTCAATCCCCGATCATTCGTCTGTTCCACCACCTTAATTATCCGTGTCAATTTTGTCCAACACCCACCTTTTTTTCTCGCTTGCCATATTTAGATAAAATAGTTTCCTTTGCAGCGATTTTTTAACATGAAGATGACTATTCATAAAGAGGGTACTCCCACAATACTAATTGTGCTGCTTTTTAACCTGGCAGTTCAATTTTGCTCCTTTTATTTTATCCCCGGCTTACTTGTTATAAAGCTTCTCTTATTGGGAGGTTCCCTGTTTTTGCAGGGTTTTATCATGTCCTTTTTTCGTTTCCCGAAGCGGGAAATGGTTTTTGGTGAGAATAAAATAATATCTCCGGCCGATGGTAAAGTTGTAGTAATTGAAGAGACCCATGAAGGTGAATATTTCAACGACAAGTGCATCCAGGTTTCCATTTTTATGTCGGCATTTAATGTGCACATCAACTGGGCTCCCATAAGCGGACTGGTGAAATATTATAAATACCACCCAGGGAAATTCCTTATTGCCCGGAAACCAAAATCATCAACCGAAAACGAACGCACAAGCCTTGTGTTAGAAACAGACGGTAAAACAGAGATACTAATTCGCCAGATTGCAGGTTTTGTGGCGCGCCGAATTGTGGCCTATTCCAAAGTAGGCACCACCAAACTACAAGGCGATCAGATTGGCTTTATCAAATTCGGCAGCCGGGTTGATTTGTTCCTCCCTCTTGGCACAAAAATAAATGTGAAATTGGGTGATAAAGTGAAAGGTACGCAGAGTGTTATTGCGGAGTTGTAGGAAATATTTGAATACCTTTTCTGTTATTTTTTCATGTAGTCCTATTGAGTATAAAGTCCAGACAGTATATTATACCAGAAAATTTGCAACAGCGCCCTGTCTCCCCAGGGGGGAGAATAAGAGGGGGGAATATAGACTGTAAAATACCCCTGGGTTGGTGGAGTTTTATCGAAAAGGTCCACCCCCATAGTCCCCCGCCAGCGGGGGAAATTCTCCGGGTTTACTTTCAGTTCCTCAATTTGCTTTTTTTCGGGTTCACTTCAAAACCCCTTAATAGATAAAAAGGCATTGAAAATACATTGGAATAGAAAGGGAAAATACTACATCAATTAAAAGTGGTTTTTGTCGTACAACTTTAGAAAATCAATATACAACGAAAAGCCACCCGGATTTGTCTTCGTGGAAACTCATAAAATTAATTGCTATGAATAAGATGATGCCTTTCCTCGTTTTGATCCTTAATTTATTCCTGATCGGAAACATTACTTCGCAGGTACAATCCTCGTGTTGTGTCACCCCGGAACTTTATAATGCCTATCATACCGATGTGCTGGAGTTGACCATTGAATATTTTCTTAATAACAATTTGCCTGAAATTAATCAGATTGAAATTCCACAATCATACCAAGATACCATAATGCATGGTCTGGCTGCTGTTTTCAATGCCTATTCTATTCCTGAAAGGGACTCGGTGTTCGACATATACTGTATTCATAACAACTCCGGATATACAACACATTTATTTCATACTATATCAATAAAGCCAGATTTGAATTATTATTGGGCAAATTGGTGGGCAAATGGCCAAACTACCACCTATTATCCTCCGGTTGATAATTTATTATCGACTTATGGTTTTAATTTAACCTATTATTACAATTCAATAGATGTAGCCAGTTTCTATACTTCACAGAGTATTAATGTATACCCTTTATGTGACAGTCTTGAGACCATTCCTTGGATAATATATGCAGAACCAGGTGGTTTCATAGGGGATGACAATAGGATTATTTATAATCGCATTGGTAATGATTTATTCTATAGTTTTTCAGTTCGCTGGGGCGATTGCATGGCTGGATGTTTTAATCATAGGACTTGGAGTTTTAAGGTGGATGCTGACTATTGCATGGTAAATTACATAGGGATGACTGAATCGAATTACAATAATTCACCACTCCCATACGCAAGCAATTGCAATATTACGATTCCATTTACGCCTTCTGTTGATAGTATTTCGGAACAAATTTGCCAGGGTCAGGGATATTCTTTCGGCAACGATACCTTGTATTCAACAGGTATGTATGTCGATACTTTTTTGAATAGTATGGGCTGCGACAGCATCGTGAATCTGGACCTGGTCGTAGAGCCTGTGTACCTGACAACCATTTCGGCGACAATTTGCCAAAACCACTCCTATTATTTCAATGGGCAATATTTATATCAGGCAGGCACTTATGTCCAGGCATTTCAAATGCCTTCGGGGTGCGATAGCCTTGTGCAATTGGAGCTTATGCTAGATCCGGCTTATGCAATAGCTGAAACCCAAAATATATGTCAAGGCGAGTCGTATGATTTTTTTGGACAAATACTTACCTCGCCCGGATTATATTCACATAGTTTTACCACATCGCATGGATGCGACAGTTCGTATTACCTCACTCTTATAGTTAATCCATCTTACGAAGTTTATGAAACTGCGGTAATTTGCGATAGTACACCATACAATTTTTACGGTCAGATCATATCGCAACCGGGGAATTATTCAACTATCCTGCAAACCCAATCGAACTGCGACAGCACTGTTTATTTGACCCTCGCTGCCGGGCAAGGATTTGAGATGTACGATACAGCCGAAATTTGCGAAGGCGAAATGTATGTATTCGGTAATGGTACCTATTTTACTTCGGGTGATCACTCTTATGTGTTCCAAAGTATTTCAGCTTGCGACAGCATTGTCTTTCTGCATTTAATCGTGCACCCCAACCCACAAATTTCTTTTTATCCTTATCCCGATTCAGTTTTTATTGATGCCGGTGTTATCACCTTGCCTTTGGCAAACCCGCCAGGGGGGCAGTACTCAGGTTTGGGTGTTTCCGGGAATTCCTTTAATCCGTTGGTTGCCGGATTTGGTGTACATCAGATTTATTTTTCTTATACTGATATCGTAAGTGCTTGCACTAGCATCGAATCCATTTCAATTACAGTGGTAGGCTACGGCAATATAACTGAAACCGATAAAATGAAAGGAGTCGTTCTATATCCGAACCCGGCCAATACAGAAATTTGGGTGAGAAACTCCAATCCTGATAAAAAGAATTCAATAATTGAAATTATCAACATAAAAGGGGAAGTCCTTTTTTCCGAAAAACTACCATTATGTTTAATGAAATTTGATATTTCAGCCTTACCTGTAGGTAGCTATTTTTTTCGGATACCAGGACAATCTCAAAAATTTGTGAAAATCAGATAGGTTTAAGATTTTCTGTATATACTATTAGGAAGTCAGGAAGATAGGTGGTTATTCAACAATAAAAATGAATAGAATCGATCCAGCCTTTAAAATGTCCCGCTATTCAAAATGAAAAGATACCACCACTAGGTTCGAAACCATTTTTTCGATGCCCCGGGTATACTCGGTGCCATCGTTGCGGATAACATTGTTCAGGCCAACGCAATATTTTATCTCGGTCGAAAACTTGAAAAAGGGCAGGTAGTAATCCACGCCGAAGCCTAACTCGTAATACACATCGTGGCGTTCGAGCAGGATCATGGGTTTTTCATTCTCTTTCACCTTTTTCCGTGCGGCCAGGTCGAGGCGGTAACAGGTGCCGGCTATTAAATAGGGCCGGTAATTGTTTATGCGTTTGGCTTTGTATTTCAATGTTAAAGGGAATTCGAGAAAGGTGGATTCAATTTTCATGACCCGCTTGTAAAAACCATCATTTCCACGGATCAGAAATTCCATGTCGCGCTGGCCAAAGCTAATTCCGGGCAAAAAACGCAGGTCGAGAAAAGGGGCCAACCGGAGGTTCGAGACTATCCCAAGGTTAAAACCTGCCTGCCGGAGGTTGTTGACAGAGTATACTGAATCGAATGTGTTGATGTACTTCGAATTATAAATGTTGAAATCCATGGTATTAAAGCCTACCGTAAAGCCAAAATGAATCGGGTCGAGGTCGTATTTAGGCGTATTCAACACTTTCTTTTTCTGCGCATCGGCCAGAAAACAGATCGAAATCAACACTATACTTAGGATTATTCTTTTCAACATGCCTTTTTATTGATTCAACCAAAAATAATAATAATATTAATAGTATGGCAAAAATGGCGAATTTTCAGTAGAAACAAGCAATTGGACCTTCTTTTGGTGAATGAAAATTTGTCGCTCACTTCTTACTTTCCCTATCTTTGTCGCCTAAACTTACTATGGATAACTCAGCATACGAGAAAAATATTTTACGGATGACAAAAGGGAAGGAAGCCAAACCACATATCGGGATTTACGGGCGAAGGAACAATGGCAAGAGTTCGCTCATCAACATGCTGGCCGGGCAGGATATTGCCATTGTGTCGGACTTTGCCGGGACTACCACCGACCCGGTCAAAAAATCGTTCGAGATCACAGGCTTTGGTCCGGTAATTTTGATCGACACAGCTGGGATCGATGATGAAGGCGAGTTGGGAGGCAAGCGCATAAAAAAAACCCTCGACTCGATCCAGACCATAGACCTGGCCATCCTTGTTCTTGCCGAGAATGTTTTTGGTGAGTTTGAAAAGCGGTTGATCGGAGAATTTGCCAAGCTGGACACGCCATTCGTAGTTGTCCACAATAAATCGGATATTGATAAATTAAAGCCTGAAACTGAAGAGGAAATAGGCAAGTTTGTCTCGAAACAGGTGCTTGAAATATCCACGCTTTTAACAGATAATCTGGAAGATCTTATCAATCTGGTTAAAAAGACAATTCCCGATTCGGCATTTAAAAACCCGTCGCTGGTGGGCGATTTGCTGCAATATGGCGATATTGTTTTGTTGATCACACCCATCGATGTGGAAGCCCCGGCTGGGAGGTTGATTCTGCCACAGGTGCAGGCCATCCGCGATGTGCTCGACAACGATGCGGTGGCTATTGTGCTAAAAGAACGAGAGGTAGACGGTTTTCTTCGTAAGACAGGCATCAAACCCAAATTGGCCATTACCGATAGCCAGATTTTCACCAAGGCTGATGCCATGATCCCCCGAGATATTATGCTCACCAGTTTCAGTATTGTGCTGGCACGCTTTAAAGGCGATTTTGAGAACTATCTGAAAGGAACCCCTAAGATATCAGAATTAAAAGACGGTGACCGAGTGTTGATGCTCGAAAGCTGCACCCACCATGTTTCTTGCGACGACATTGGCCGGATAAAAATCCCCCGTTGGCTTTCGAATTATACAGGCAAAAAGCTGGACTATGATATGGTGTCGGGCCTGAACAACCTACCCCGAGAAATCACCGATTACGCCCTGGTAGTGCAGTGCGGAGGATGCATGATCACCCGCAAGCAATTGATAAATAGGTTGAAACCGGCCATCGATGCAGGTATCCCGGTTACCAACTACGGAATGGGAATTGCTTACGTGCAGGGCATTTACGAAAGGGCCATTGCCCCCTTTGTTAAAATGGAGGAAAACTCTCTGGAATACCTTTAGAGATTGATTATTGATAATAGAGGGGTACGACAAAATCCACTCCTTCATAGAATTGTTTTTCGGTTTATAATTTTTATATGGAGAAATGGAGTTTTGGAGGGTGTTTGCCAATTGTCCTCCAATACTCCATCACTCCTCCATCATACCTTGATCATATATCCACAGGACTATCATACTAGGTGGAATTTGTCGTTCACCCATTCCATTTATCAACATCCAACAAAGCAGAATATTTTTATACCTTTGCTTCCGAACGCTTGCATGAAAAATGAAATCGGTACTGGACATGTAGCCTGATAGGGAATGAAGAAGATAATTGACGCGATAGACAGAAAGTTACTCAAATCAGAACTTACCAACGATAAGCTGATTCGGGAAACCGTGAAGGACAATAACCTGATATTCTCGGTTACCGCCCATGACTCCCCCAATGTAATGTATGAGATCGGTCGTTTACGTGAAATCTCGTACCGTCAAACCGATAGTGGCACAGGCAAGGATTGTGATATAGATGCCCTCGACACGGCCGAAATCCCTTATAAGCAATTGATTGTTTGGAGTCCCGAAAGAGAAGAAATTGTAGGAGGCTATCGTTATATTATATGTCGCGATGTGCCGGTTGATAAAAATAATACACCTCGTATCGGGACTGCCCGCCTGTTCCGGTTTTCAGAAAAATTCAAACGTGAATACCTCCCTTACACCATCGAACTGGGTCGTTCGTTTGTGCAACCCGAATACCAATCGACCAAAAACGTTAGAAGATCGTTGTTTGCCCTCGATAATTTATGGGATGGGCTTGGGGCTCTGGTTGTGAATTATCCCGAAATGAAGTACTTTTTTGGACAGGTTTCCAATTATACCAATATGAACAAGCTGGCCCGCGATCTAATCTTGTTTTTCCTAAAGAAACATTTTCCTGATACCGATAATCTGGTTGAAGCCATTGATCCTGTATCGTTTTATCATGATGAAGCGATCGTAAGCTCCTATTTTAATGGTTATGGGTTAAAGGAAAATTACTCTATCCTTTCGAAAGAAGTCAGGGCGCTCAAAGAGAATATCCCTCCGCTCATCAACACCTATATCCATACTTCTCCCAGCATGAAAACCTTTGGTACAGTGAACAACCCCTTCTTTGCAAACATGGAGGACACCGGGATACTTATCTCCATAAAAGATATTTATGAAGCGAAGAAAAACAGGTATATCAAAACATTTCGAAATAGCCACTAAACATGCCTCAACAAAATAATACTCTACCTTTAAAAGCCTGTCAGGATATAATTGAACAGGAAATAACAACCAGCCTAAACCTCAAAAAACGGAAGCCGGAAAATCTGTATGCCCCTGTGGAATATATTTTATCTATCGGTGGAAAAAGGATCAGGCCCGCACTGGTATTGCTGGCTTGCAACCTGTTTTCCGATTCGTTCGAACACGCCATTAAACCTGCCCTGGCCCTGGAGGTATTCCATAATTTCACCCTGCTCCACGACGATATTATGGACAAGGCTGACATGCGCCGGGGAAATCAAACAGTCCATAAAAAGTGGGACGAGAACATCGCCATTCTTTCGGGCGATGCCATGTCGATACTGGCTTACGATCTTTTAAGCCAAACCAAGGCCGAATACTTGCCAGCAATCCTTTCGGTTTTCAATCAAACGGCCCTCGAAGTGTGCGACGGGCAACAATACGATATGGATTTCGAGGGCAAGCAGGATGTGGGCATCGCCGATTACCTAAACATGATACGGCTGAAAACTTCTGTTCTTATTGCCGGAAGCCTTAAAATTGGGGCTATCCTGGGTGGCGCAAACAATGATAATGCAAATTACTTATATGATTTTGGATTGAACCTGGGATTGTCGTTCCAGCTCCAGGACGACTACCTGGATGTATTTGGCGATGAAGAAAAATTCGGAAAAAGCATTGGGGGCGATATTGTGGCCAACAAAAAGACTTATCTTCTTTTAAAAGCTTTTGAACTGGCCAACTCTAATCAAAAACAACAATTGCACACTCTTGTCAATGCTAAAAACTTCAATAGAGATGAAAAAATACAAGCTGTCAAAAACATCTATTCAGAATTGAAAGTGGCAGATCAGGCCAAGGCGATGATGGAAGAATATTACCTGCATAGCCTTTCATCATTAGAGGCTGTTTCGGTTGATCCATCCCGCAAGGAGGAATTGAGGAAGTTTGCTGCCAAGTTGATGAGCCGGGATTATTAGTCGGCAGTTTCCAGCTCTCAGCAGGCAGTCCCTAGTCATCAGTCGGGTTACCCAAAAATGCTTTAGCGTAGTTGGGCAGTATCCACACTGACATGTATCGCAAATGGGTATATGTAGAGACGCAATGAATTGCGTCTTTGTTTTTCATATACCCCTCATAGCCATCTTCGGTAATCCACCAATTAAATGGCGAAATGAATTGCGGACTGCCATCTGCCAACTGAAGACTGCCGAATGCGAACCGCCCAACTACGCCAAAGTTTCGTTGGATGGACTTACTGAGTACTGCCTTTCGGAGTATTGACAACCGACCTGTTTTCCCATAGGATTTCAATCAAATAAGCAGGCTCATCGCTGCCTATTGTGTGAAGTTGCCGGAAAATATGAGGGTATTTTTGCTGTATAATGGCAAGGTAATTCTGCATGGTATTTATTATCCGGTCGGTTTTCATTTTGGGATTTATCCGCAAGCTACCAAGCACCACATATTTGATATTCCGGTTTTCGAATTTCAATAAAAGGCTGTCGGCGTTTTGCGAAGGAACCCGGTAGAAACCATCAAAGTCGCGACCATTGGCATAAATCGATGCGATGTTGGGTTTGCGGCAAGCTATACCGGCATCGGCAGGGACGGTTTTGGCCGCATAACGGCACATCTCGATGTAGTTGATCCAGTCGGGGGTAAAGCCGTAGAGTGTGTTTCCCTCCATATTTTTGCTTAGGTTGGGCATATTTGTTTTTATCTGGTCGACCGATTGTTTTAGCATCAACAAGGGCACAACCAATAGAAAAACAGCGAGAAATATTTGTAAGAACTTCAGGTATTTTAGCTTTGTTAACTGATAGAAACCCATGCTAATCATCAACACGATCAATGGTACATAGATCAGGATTAGCCGATATTGGTCCCAATGTTTTTGCTGTGAAACGAAGGTAGCCCCAATCATTACCGAAAGATAAATGCCAACAAAGAAAAACTGCTTTTTATTTTTGAAGATGAGATACAGGGCCACAAAAAACAAGAGGTAGGTAAAAATGACCAGAAAAGCATTGGTATCCGTACTCCCAAGAGGTTTGAACCCCAATAATATATAAAGGTGCTTCGATAAATACAGCATGGAATTATCCCATATCCTTACCAGGAAGCCCATAAAATCTTCGGTACCTTGTGAGCGGTCGTAAAAATGTTTGTAGAACATGGTCCGGAACTGGCCCTCTGCCCCCGACCCAATAATGCCCCATACCAATTTCTTGTAAAGGATGAAAGGCAACTGAAAAACAAGGAAAGAGGCCACCGTGTAGAGTGATGCCATCCATTTTTTATTCAAAAGGAAATAAAGAACAGCAGCTATGATAAGGCCCAACCCGATATTCCGCGACAGGAAAAGCAGGAACATAACACCCCCAAAGCCGAGCCATTTTTTCCAGCTTTCTGACAGGGTAGCACCCTCGTTTAGTTTATCATCCAGCTTAAAGAAAATGTATAGGGCTAAACCCTGTAAGAAAAAGAACATGGACTCGCTGTATGTGCTGCTCGAAAAATACAGGATGTGGGCGTTCAGTGCAAGAACCAGCAAAAGGATAAAAAGTACAAACGAAGGCACGCGACTTTTAAATGTCTTGAACATGAAAAAGTGGTGACCCAACATCAACGGGATGGAGATAACTTTAAAAGCCACCACGTTTATTCCAAATATCAAGGTGAAGAAGCTGAGGAAAATGGGATAGAACGACCCATGCCAAGTGGGGAATTGTGTTCCTTCGAGGAATTTCTTGGCCCCAATAATATATTCCGAATCGTCGCCTCCGATACTTACTTTGGTATCGAACATAAGCAGTGAAATTATCAGTGCCACAGCCATCGACAACCAAAAAACCACGGTAAGTTTGGAATCGAAAAATTTGTTCAAACGGTCGAAAACATCAGGTTTTTGCTCTTCTACTTTCGACTTTTTCCCATGCGGGGCATTCCTTTTTCTGGCCATAAAATCTATTTTGAAACTTCAAAACAAAGCTAAAAAGATTTGGCATCTTACAAAAGGGGCATAGCTGTCCGGTAGTTTTTGAAAATCTTGATTTCCATGAGTTAAAGTACTGATTTGCAGGCGTAATATTTCAAAAAAAACGAAATATCATGCTTTGATAAAATTAAGACGAATTAAAATTCATAGCCAACTGTTT
>JAIOYV010000011.1 GCA_021740905.1 Bacteroidales bacterium | reverse complement strand
AACCTATGGATCGGAAGTAGTATTATGCACAAACCCTGAAGGGGTTTAACTGCATTCAGGTAAATTCATTGGCTGATTCGAGGAATCTCTTTTCTGTCATCTCTCTTTGTGGACAAAATTTTTGTCTTATCGCTCGGAAAGACAGGGCATGTGCGGGGTAGGGGGCGGAAAAAAGAAGGCTTCGCAGTCTTTTTTCCGCCCCCTACCGTTCTGCTTGGATTTGTCTTTCCGAGCCACAACCCAAAAAAATTTGGGCACAAAGAGAGATGACAAAAGAAAGGATTTAGGATTGATGATTAACGATTTTAGATATAAGATGTGTGGCACGAACCACCAGATCAAAAATCAAAAATCGTTAATCATCATTCTGAAATCAAATTTGCATACCTATTAACATACAGCGTCTTACAAAAAGATGTCATTGGTAACGTAGTAAGGAATTTTTTTGTAGTCGTACACCTATAACAACTTCCCTAAAACAAAAAAGGCTCCCGTGGGAGCCTTTTTTGTTTTTGCTTAGTTATTATCTATTGGTCAACCGACTTACCATCGCTGATAAACTGAAAATAATAATTATTATTCTCCACATTGGTTTCGGTATAAGTCCCTATACAATCAATCTTTTCACCACCGTTGAGGTATGCCTCAAATTCGTTGGTCTGGTTGTGGTAATAGAAATTTTCATTGTTGAAGGCTGTGAGTGTCATTTCCTTGCTCATTAATTTTTCGAGTTCGAAAATCATGTCGGTGTTTTCATAATCGATGCTTGTAACATAATTGTACTTAAACTGAGGGTCGGTAATATCGGTTAAATCATAAACAGGGACAAGGCTAACCATCGGTTGTGGAAACCCGTCAATCTGGATACCCTCTCTTGTGCCGAGGCTATTATCTGTCCAATGCCAATTGGATACATATTCAAAAGTGCCCGAATAAGTCATCCCATACTGCATTTCAGGAGAATCATCATTGTAAAGAGGCACATCAGGATCGAAGTAATTATAGGTAATGTAAATCTTATACTCGCCATTCTTTTTTATGGTCAACTCATAATCGTAATTGATTTGTACCTGGCTTTTCGAATAGGCATCTTCATATTCATTTTTGCTAACAAGCAAACCACCAAAATTTTCATCATAAATGGTCTTCTCAGTAGTTGTAAGCAACTGGTTGTATGTAGCCAGTGCATCCGAGAAATTGAATGTTTGGGAAAACACCCTCTTTTCATTTTTTATTTCCTGAGGCAATGGACTCAAATTTCCATCAACTGCATCTTCACATTCGCTGTCGAGCCAGATGAAATCAGTAGTCCGTGAAGTAAATTTCTCGGAATACCCACTTTCGAGTGTCCAAACAGCAGAGATGCGGCTATTTCTCGATTTTAATGATAAAAACGGATCTTTTTCACCCCTGCGGCAAGAGTTAAAAAATGGAAGCGCTAACAAAATGCTTAAAGCGATCAATAATGTTTTGTTTGATTTCATAAGTTCTAAAATATTGATTCTTATTATGCTAATATTCAAGTTCACAAATTTATTTTAATTTTAAGAGTTTGCAAATTTATAAATAAAAAAATGCTGAACAATATGTGCTTGTATTCTTTTTCTGGTTGATTTGCCTTGTCCAGAATTACAAACGCTTTTACAGACGTTGAATTGTGCTGGCAAGTTGCGTAAGAGAGCTATAAACTACTTTCTGTTTATATTTTAGTTTGATTCTAAATAACAGAATACCCTGGAGTGATGGAGCGATGAACCCACTTGGAAAAGTCCAAAAACAAAAATTTGCCACAGCCTGCCCCGTCATTTTTGTGGGGAGGACACTAATCCTCAAAGTTTCACAAAGGGTTTTCTATCATTCCAAATCCCCATTCTGAACCGGGCTTTTTTGTTCACACCATTTCCTACTTGCACAACTTAATTTTATTCTTGAACTTAGTCGTGCAAATTTCAGGTATAAAACTTTACTTATTTTTGAAATGATTATGAAAACTCAATATTATATTTTAGGTCTTATCCTGCTGATGCTTGTGGCCTCTTGCAAAAAGGATTCAGAAAATAAACCCATTGATGCGACCCCTGGCTTCCTGTTTAAAGCCACTTTCGAAAGCGATTGGCTGTCGCCAAAATCGGCCGAGGCCATAATTTTTATTTGCGATGACGATGGGAACGTACTATCGGAACATATCTGGGAAGGAAACGACAGTTTCGAGATGTTGCCCACCGATGAAAACGCCGATTATCCCGATACTATCAATATTACCACGGTGTATTACAAGCACGACCAAAACCAGTTTATCATTACCACAAACCTGGGTATCGCAGTCGGTTCAGAGTGGACTTTTAAAGGGGTAAAATCGGCTGATGAGGAAAATGGAAACAAGGTTGATTTCAATTTTCAAAACGCCCCAGACCACAAAGGCTATGTCATGTCTTCGAAATGGAGCACTCGCACAAACACCAATTCGATGGGCCAACCATTCAGTTTTAATTTTTATGAAAGCCCCGCAGAAATATTTTTAAAACTGAACACGGTGGAATATGGCATCCGATATAAATGGTTTCATAACGTGGTGGATGGCGGTAGAAACGAAGACTTGTCCGTATCAGGAATGAAAGAAGCAAGCTTACATACAGTCAACTTCGCCAGCAACTCATTCGGGATTAGGACAAGTTTGTACGGGTACCCTGAAACTGGACATCATTACGAAGGGGCGTACCGGGTCGATGTGCTGAACGACTTAGTGAACACGTATAAGTCGATTACTTTGTCGTATCCCGCCGCCGATTTTACGGATTATCGATGTACAATAAATTTCTACGATGATTTTTCATCTTTGTATTTTTGGACCCAGATCAGTTACGGGGCAATCCCCACTGATTTCAACAAGATGAATGCTGATTTTGATGTGGTCTCGACATCTATGAACAATTTTGAATTGGCCGCTGTGGGCGATTATATCCAAACTAAATCGGTTTGGGGCGACGAAAAAAACAACATCTGGACGGTTCAAGGCGGAAAATCGTTTACCAAATACAAAATACCAGTACTATCGCCAATGGTTGTGGAGAAGTTTAAGATAGACCGTGCGTTATTCAAATTTCAACAGGCCGAATTGATCGATTACCCCGAATTGGATAACTATCTGGATGTTTTAGATATCATGTATAACTCGCCCTATCATCTTTTCAATAAAGTAAATATGTACCGATCCAGGACAAAACTATCGAGTAACCAGGATAGCAAATAAGTTGAGAGTTTCGGGTTTCGGGAATCGGGTTTCGGGTTAAGATACACGGTCATGGAATTAACAAACACCATCATACCGGCAAATCCTCAACTTTGAACTTTTTCAACTCAGAACTCTTTTCAACTCTTCCAATTTTTTATTCTGATTTTTTTCGCGTAATTTTGGATAACATTTTTTATTTCCATTCACAATTTAATTTTACTGATAACTTAATCGAATAAACCATGAGAAATTTTGTCTTGAAAATTAGTCTTTTAACAGCCATTGCGCTATTCATTATTGTTTGTAATGTAAACGCGCAGGAAAAATCTATTTTGAAAAGTACCCTTGCCCCCGGCGACATTGCGTTGGATTCGGGTTATATTAATTTTCAGGCCTGGCTCGATACAGCCTATTTCGATGATGGTTTTTATTCCAACCGTCCGGTCAATCAGATTATGCCGGTGAAATTCAAGGGCAGGGTTACAAATGTTGGGACAAGCGATCAAACCGGGGTGAGTTTTTCTAGCGAAATACACAATACGGCTGGCAACTTGCAGTATCTGGGTTCCGATACGATACCCGAACTGCTTGTGGCGAACAACCATTGGTTTAACCTAACTGATCCGTTTACACCTCCTGGGCAAAACAGATATCATGTTTCGATGTCTTGCAACCAGGACGATACCGACCTTTTCCCGGCCAACAACGAACTGGATACAGTAAGCTTCAATATTTCTCAAAACAAGGTAATTTCGCGCGCTCGTTTCTACAACGATAATTTCTCACCTGACGAATATTATGGACCCGGTGCGGGTGGTCTTGCTGGCATCTATTTTTATCTCGTTAACACCGATACTATTTACAGCATATCTGTTTACATCGACACGGCCACACAGGGTTCAGTTTCACTCATTGGAACTATATATGAGGTAGTAGATTCGTCTTTTTTAGAAATAATATCAACCGATGGATCTATTGTTCAACCAGGAAGTATTGGGGGCTGGATTACTCTTCCTGTTTATATTATTAATCCGGGGAGTGAAGTATTGGAGGGTGGTAAAGAATACCTTGTAGGAATTGAATTCTACACGATGATGGGTGGTGAATTGTTCATCGGAACAGACACAGTTGGCCCTCACAATTATGAAATTGAAACCTCATTTAGGGATAGCTTTGGAAATCCTGTCAATGAGATCCCAATGATTGAGGCTAATTTTCAGCCAACTTATTATGATATAGCGAACCCTTCTGGTAATAAGGCCAACGATTTATTCAAATTGTATCCCAACCCTGTCACCGACAAACTATACATTCAGGCTTCATCTGCAAAGACTGAAGAAATAAAAATTTTCAATGTGCTTGGCGATGACATACCGACTACTATCTTGGAGAATGACAATACGTTTTCTTTAGACATGAAAGAATTTCCTGCCGGGATTTACTTTGTAAGATTGATGATAGATGGGCAGGAGTTTACCCGGAAATTTGTGAAGGAGTAATTTAGAAAAACGCCTTTTCCCTCTTGAAAAAGCAGATCCATATTTTGAAAAGTAACCTTAACTTATGAAATAATGAAAACAGTGATTGATAATAAACGAGCTTTCTTTTTTTGGACAATAATTTTGTTTGCTGTTTCCGTAGTAGCTCAAAATCAGAATAATGGTATTTTGAAACCTCTTTATCCTTCCCATTCATCTTACACTGGAAATGATCAAACGAAAGAATTATCAGAGACCTATTTTGCCGATGATATTAAGATGAATGAAATTTACATCACCTTTTGGGCCTGGGATGGAACAAATTACATCCCCGATGGTTTTTATTCGAACCGCCCCGTTAACCAGATTATGCCGATAAGCTTTTCTGGCGATATTTGGAATATTGGTACTTCCCCACAAACCAATGTAAAACTCAACACACAAATCACCGACAATGGAGGTGTGATTGTCTATGAGCAATCGGATTCCATTACTGGCCTTGGTGTTTCAGGGACGGTGCAACTCATACACCCCGACAAATTTACACCCGGCGGGCCCAATGTCTATACGGTTGCCATGTCGTGCAGCCAAGACCAAATAGATATGGACCCGGCCAACAACCTGGCCGATTTGGTCCAATTCGAAATTTCAGAAAATAAGTCAATATCGAGGTATCATACCCACAACGATAAGGTTTCCCCAGAAGATTTTGGGAGTGGACAACCCGGCGATTTTGTGGGCATCCAATTCTGGCAAACGGCAACAGATACCGTAAAGTCTTTGTCGTTTTTTATCGATCCTTCAAGTAACCCCGGCACTTATATAAAGGGTTTAGTCTATGTCAGTACAGATTCTACGATAAATGATATGACAATGACCGATGAATACGAAATCCAATCTACCGATCTCGGCCAATGGGTCGAATTACCAATGCTATGGCCGATTTTACCATATAATATCCTCACAGAAGGCAAACAATATATCGCAGGGGCCGAGTTGTACTATGGCAATAACGAAAGTATCTATTTAGGCTCCGACAACTCTTCTTTACATGATTTCGAGGTTTCCGCTGTGGTCAGATTATCAACTGACTGGTTTTGGTTTTATGAGATTCCAATGGTAATGGTAAACTTCGACTTTCAAACCCTTTCGGCTGAAAGCCCCGGAAAACCAAGCATTGAAGATATTCAGGTTTATCCAAACCCATTTTCAAGTATTTTCTATGTTGAGATTAATTCAGGCATTCCTGAAATTGATATGTTTTCTGTGTTGGGTAGAAAAATGGATGTCGAAATTGAAAAGGATGGAAATATTTATTCAATTCCCTCTACGGGCTACTCATCGGGAATTTATATTTTAAAGATTTCTTTTGAAGGGAAAGTTTATTCCCGGAAAATTGTGAAGTAGTAATTTTACCATTTACAAGTATGATTAAACTCTGAGAATCTATCTGTGGGAATTGAACTAATCTGTGAATCTGTGGCATTTGTATTTCTTTGTTATGGCCACTTTATGTTTTTCACAGCTATAATGCAGCCTCTCAGCAAAAATTGCCCGATAAAAAACATCGCTGTGCGTATTCGGACGGTTTTTACAGCCTAATCAAATTCAATCTAATATACATATATCCCAAAATCAACACGATAAGGCTTATGGTCAGGTAGTTGATATGTGACCGCCGGAAAACTAAAATGCCTTATGATGAAAAAAATTCTGTTGATTAGCTTTTTGCTTGCTGTATGCTCTTCTTTGTTTGCCATCGAACCCACCGAAACGGCCCCAAAAGGAAAAGGTAAAATCACTGGGACAGTATTCGATAAATTGCTGAACAAACCCATCGAATACACCAACCTTGTATTGTACAGTGCCATCGATTCGAGCCTTGTAACCGGCACTATCAGCGATGAAAACGGAAATTTCCAAATTGAAAAGGTGCCTTACGGGAAGTATTATCTGGTGGCGAATTTTATTGGGTATCAGAAAAAAATGATTGGCAATATTGAGCTTTCATCCGAAACAAAAGATTTCCAGATTGAAAAACTCGACCTTGAACCGGCCATCGAAAAAATTGAAGATGTGGAGGTAGTTGCCGACCGGAATTATGTCGATTTCAAAATAGATAAAAAAGTGGTAAATGTGAGCCAGCACACCGATGCTGCCGGGAGCACTGCTGCTCAGGTGCTTGAAAACGTGCCCAGCGTACAGGTCGATATCGAGGGCAATGTAAGCCTACGGGGGTCGATGAATTACACTGTGCTCATAGATGGCCGGCCCACAATCCTTTCGGGACCTGAGATGTTGAAACAAACCCCAGCCAACAGCATCGAAAATATCGAGATCATCACCAATCCTTCTGCGAAATACGATCCCGACGGGACAGCGGGCATCATCAACATCATCATGAAAAAGGAAAAACTCGAAGGGATCAATGGCCTGGTCAGCGTTTCGGCAGGGACCAAGGGGAAGTATGGTGGCGATTTCAATGTAAACTTCAAGCGCGAAAAAGCCAATATTTTCGTGGGCGGAAGCTATAACCTCAATAATTTTTATTCGGTTACTACCAATAACAGGGAAAGCTATTTGAGCGACACTGTATCTTTTTTAACTGAAAATACCGACCGAATGCAAGCCAATATTCCCTGGAATTTTACCACCGGTGCCGATTTTTATCTAAGCCCAAAATCGACCCTTACCCTTCAGGGAACCATTGGGGGGTATGGTCAGGACCGCGATTTTGATACCCGCTACCACGAGTACGATACCATTACCGGCTACGAGAGACGTGCCCATTCCGAAAATATCTTCAAAATCGATGGGGTGTATTATTCGGGCACAATCAGTTTTCGGCACTACTTTGCAAAGGAAGGTCACTTGTTGGATGCGAGCCTGACAGCCTGGAACTGGAATGGCGAAAGTAGCCAGAACACCCGTGAGGTGGACATTGATAATGAAGGAGCGGAAATAGCTCTCCCAAAAGAACTACGCACCCTCGATGAAGTGTACCGCGAAAACCTCCAGGTAAAACTTGATTACACCCTTCCCCTTGGGACTGGAAAAGTAGAGGCCGGTTTGCAAGCCTTCCTAAATCCTGGCACCAACGATTATACCTTCGAAAATTACGACAGCGAATTGAGCGAGTGGGTCTACGACAGTAGCTATTCAAATTCGATGGACTTTAAGCGCAATTTATATTCGGTCTATTCCACCTATTCAAATCAATTTTTAGGATTTCAATATCAATTGGGATTACGGGCCGAATACACCGACCGACTACTCGAACAGCTTACCCTTGACCAAAAATGGCCTCTTGAAATCCTGAATTTTTATCCAACTGTTCACCTGTCGCGACAATTGGCCAAAGAGCAACAAATCCAACTGAGTTACAGTCGCCGCATCGACCGTCCTCAGCCCTGGGATTTAAACCCATTCCCAAGCTACAACGACAGTTACAATGCCTTTGCCGGGAACCCCTTGCTTAAACCTGCCGACACCGATGCCCTGGAGTTCAATTATATTAAAAGGATAAAAATGGGGATGTTGTCGGCCACCGCATTTTATCGCCAAAGCCGCAACACAAAACTTATGTCGATCGACAACAAGGAAGGCCATAATTTGATAATTACCTGGGAAAACCTTGGTAGGATTGATGCTACCGGAATGGAATTCATGACCAACCTAAACCTAAAAAAATGGTGGACCATAACCCTAAGTGGTAACCTGTTCTACATCGATATGCAAGGTGAGTTGATCGAAGAAGATTTTAGCCAGGCATCGATGAGTTTTGATACACGTCTGACCTCCATTTTCCGACTGGGGAAAAATACCCGTTTGCAGGCCACGGCAGTTTATTCATCACCACATGTGGAAGGGCAGGGGAAAAAGGAGGCAGATTTCATCACCGCCTTTGGTTTCCGTCACGATTTTCTCGACCGCCGGGCATCCATCAGCCTCAACGTACGTGACCCATTCAATACCCACTACTACAAAACCAGTACGCGCAACGACAGATTCTACTCCTACTTTTCGATGGATGGGGAATCGCCCACCATCCGCATCAGCTTAAGTTACCGCCTGAACGATTACCAACGCCGCCGCGAAGAAGCCGACATACAAATAGGTGGGGGAATGTAGCAACAGATTGTTAAGCCCGGTGAAATGCCGGGCTTTTTAATATCCTGGTATTTTATATTTGAAACTGTGTATGTGTTAAAATTTGTGAATGGAAGTATTAAGTGATACTTTTGTGTAAAACAAAGCGAATATGGAAATAACCCAAACAACATTAAGTAAAATAAAGAGATTAGAGAAATTTATAGCCCATCAAGATAAGGAAGATCAGGTAATAGACATTACGATTAACAAAATTCTACACCGGGAGATAAATAAACTTCAGGACCAAATAGCGGGCTTTGATCATCTGTTAGCTCATTTTAATGAAAAATATGATTTAGACTCAAAGACTTTTGAGCAGCAGTTTGATAGTGGTGAGTTGGGAGACGAAATTGACTTTATTGAATGGTCATCGACCATTGAGATGAAAAGGAAAACAGAAGAATATATCCTGAACCTTCAGGGAAAATAATGGATGAATTCAATTATTAAAGCATACTTTGTCGAAATTGAACTTCGACTTTTAGAAAATCCTCTTTATACCGAGTATTTAATTCTTCGGAGGGACATATTATATTCGGAAGGAAAAATTCGATTGACAGTTAAATTGAAAAATGAAATCACAATAGAGCTATTTGAATATTTGGAAGAAAATGAAGGAAAACTATCTTCTAAAAAATATAGTTACCACTGGCAGGATAAAAAAGAAAAGCTCATACTGAGATGGGATAACGCGCCTCACCATAAAGAATTAGAAAACTTCCCTCATCATATCCATTTTGAGGATAATCGGATAACACCCAACACATCTGTTCCTAATATCCTCACAATACTTGATGCGATTGAGTTGGGATTAAGATCATAAAGATTTTTTAAGTTTAGCTATATTTGGCTTTAACTACAATACTACGGTCACATTAAGCCAATTATAGTACTTGTATTTGGCTGTAAGTATGTAATTTTATATATTTACAGCCAAATTAAAACCTGTCATGTTAGAGATAATAGGAAGAAACAATGAGGTAAATGCCTTAAATTCAATATACCAGTCAAGCAAGTCGGAGTTTGTTGCATTGTACGGGAGGAGGCGGGTAGGAAAGACATTCCTCATTAACACGGTATTCGAAGGCAAATTTACGTTTAAGATGACTGGAATGGCCAACTCAACCCTCGGGCAACAGTTGATGAACTTCCATCTTGAGCTACAGAAGGCCGACCCACTATCCGAAGAAAAAAAGGCAAATAACTGGCAGTTAGCGTTTCATCAATTAATAGTGTTCCTCGAACAATCAAAAGAAAAAAGAAAGGTAGTTTTTATTGATGAACTCCCGTGGTTCGATACCCCAAAATCGGGGTTTGTCCAAGCATTCGAACATTTCTGGAACAACTGGGCCTCGGCACAAAACGATGTTGTGCTTATTGTGTGTGGGTCGGCTACTTCGTGGATGGTCAACAGGTTGATAAACGATAAGGGAGGTTTGCATAACAGGCTTACCAAAAGGATCAAGCTACTTCCTTTTACATTGGGTGAGTGTGAAAAATTCTTGCAGACACGCAATTCGGTATTAGACCGGTACCAGATCGTCCAATTGTACATGGCCTTTGGCGGCATCCCTTTCTATTGGGATCAGGTAGAGAAAGGCTATAGTGCCACCCAGAACATCGACAGGATTTGTTTTGATGAAACCGGGTTGTTGCGGAACGAATTCACGAACCTATACCGGTCGCTTTTTAAAAATTACCACAAGTACGAAACCATTGTAAAAGCCTTGGCCAAAAAGTCGATGGGACTTACTCGCGACGAAATCATTTATCAAACAAAGCTCCCCAATGCCGGGAGCACAACTCGTTTGCTCAACGAATTGGAGGAAAATGGGTTTATAAGGAAATACATTCCCTGGGGGAAAAAAAGGAAAAACGGCATTTATCAGTTGGTCGATTTCTATTCCCACTTTTACCTAAAATTTATTGCCGACACCCAACCCATGGACGAAAACTCATGGATCAACACCATCGACAGTCCCAGTCACCGGGCTTGGAGCGGTTATGCTTTCGAGCAAGTTTGCATGTACCACCTGCCTCAAATAAAACAGGCTTTGGGCATTGCCGGTGTGCAAACAACCGTATCGTCGTGGCGGAGCAAGGATATTGAACAGGGGGCACAAGTGGATTTGGTGATCGACCGTCGCGACCAGATAATCAACCTTTGTGAAATAAAATACTCGGTAAGCCCCTTCGCTATCGATAAAAATTATGATGCCGTGCTAAGGAACAAATTGGGGACTTTTCGCCGGGAGACCAATACCCAAAAGTCAATTTTCCTCACCATGATCACAACTTTTGGCTTGAAACAAAACATTTACTCGACAGGGGTAATCCAGAACAATATAAAAATGGACGAATTGTTTCATCCATAGCACGTAATAAGCTCAGGACTCCTGATCCTTCGCAATTTGCCATGTCGCATATACGACATTTATGCGGAGAATTATTGCCTGCCAAAGGCAGGTGAAATTCGATCAATTCGTTTAATTCGATGATAAAATTTTATTGAAAGATACTTCTGTTCCAAGGGCTAAAAGCTCCCTTTTATCCGAAGAAAAAGCAAACTCATTGTTGTATGTGCACCATTCAGAGTAACATCGAAATATTGTCCGAAAGCCGAAAGTGAGAGGTTGTTGCTTAGTGAATATTCCAAGCTGGGCCCGGCAAAAAAGCCATGGATTCCAGGATAATACATTCCAGAAATATTTCCTGACAACAAAGGCGAAAAGGTATAGGATGCCTGGGCCATCAGGGAATATTCGCTAAAAGCAAGGGTTTTTGCAGATAGGTCTTCGTTGTAGTATTCTAACAGATTGCCCACATTTTTTCCAGCATCCTGGCTATACAAAACTTCGAGTTGAAACATCAGGGAGTTTTTAAAGGTGTAGTTACTTCCCAGCCCTGCCACCAGCATTTCTTTACTTTCGGTTTTTCCCTTCATTGGTTTGAAATACGAAAACTCACCGCTAAACCCGGCATCCATTATATGACCTGTCCAGCCCATTCCAGCCACATAATCAGTCGAATTAAGCATTCCACCCAGGAATTGAAAATCGTAATTCCATTTATTGAAACGGTACAAACCGGCAGCGGTTATGTTTTCGCTCTTATCAGCTTTTAACGCAACTTCTGCCGAAGATGACATGCTGGTGTAATATTGCACTCGCAGGGCATCGGCACCGGGCCGTTCGGCATAATCAAAATCGAAAAAGGAGTAGGAGTTGAAAATATCATTGGGGTTCCACACAAAATTCTGACCCCAGTTGATTCGCTGCCGACCCGCTTTGATATTCCATTTTCCCCGGTTAATTTCCAAAAACGCCCGGTCGAAAGTTGAATTAATCAGGCATGATTTTCCTGAGAAAAGGTTTTCATTCAGATCGAAGTAGCCATTGTCGGCGCCAATCATATCAGCATAAGTTGAATCATTTATCGAGCCACCCCACATAATCCGGTTGCGCATTCCGATATTTAGGGTCAGCCAGTCTTTTGGGTACCAGTTAAAATTTAGGCGATTATGGAGAAGGTTGTCGCTAATCCAATTCTCATCAACCTTCTCAAACATTGTTGATTCCATATTCGACACATAACCGGAAAGGGTCCAGTTTTTCATGTCTTGGCCAAAAGACGTACTTGCCATTAGAATTAGAAAAACTATTGAAGATGATGTTATTTTCATCAGTTTATTTTTTCCCCTCTGTGTAACTCTGTGAAACCTCTGTGCAACTCTGTGGCATAGCTTTTAAAATAGTAAGTTATTACACAGAGGTACACAAAGAACCACAGAGTTTCACAGAGAATCAATTAGAATTCATACTGTATCGTACATTCTTAGTTCTTCCTTTCATCACTCACAATTTTTCCATCCTCGATGGTGATTACGCGACGAGCTTTTTTCACTACCCGTGCATCGTGGGTGGAAAACACAAATGTGATGTTCTCCTCCTTGTTCATCTTTTCCATCATATCGAGGAGGTTTTCGGTTGATTTGGAATCGAGGTTGGCCGTGGGTTCATCGGCCAGGATGAAACGGGGCCTTGATGCCAGGGCACGAGCCACTGCCACCCGTTGTTGCTGACCACCGGATAATTTCCCGGGCCGGGAATCCATCCGGTCTTCCAATCCTACTGCTGTCAGTAATTCCTTTGTTCTGGCTTCCCTTTCTTTTTTTGGTTTGCCCTGGAGGTGCATGATAAATTCCACATTTTCTTTGGCAGTTAACACCGGAATCAGGTTGTAGGCCTGAAAAACAAAACCGATATTGTTCAACCTGAAATTGATTAATTTAGATGCACTTAGCTTCTCAACTTGTGTCCCATTTATATGGATTTCTCCAACGGTCGGTTTATCAAGACCACCCAACATATTGAGAAAAGTGGTTTTTCCTGAACCCGATGGGCCAACTATGGCTGTAAATTCACCTTCGTTTATCGTGAGGTCGATGCCATTTACAGCATTTACAGGCACTCCTGTGTCGTTGTAAATTTTCTTTAGGTTTTTAATATTTATTACGCTCATGACTATATTTTTTCTGAATTTTTATTCTTGCTTATTCTCATTTTTTTCTTTATCGCTTACAGTAATTTGCGCTTCGCGCGTCATTCATGGTCATTTACACTTCGTGTGTCATTATCTTCGATTAATTATCGATTCGTAGAGCTTCGGAAGGATTTAACTTCAGGGCTTTGTAGGCAGGATACACGGCTGATAAAATTCCGGTAGCAACGATAAGCAAGGTTGTAATAACCACATAATCGGGGTGGATAATGGGGTAGATTATGGTATCATACCCGTACGCTTCAAGCCCTTTTCCCCAAATCCCCAAATCGATCCCTACCTTGCCGAAATACTTTGAAAGGAGTACGCCCAGGATTACCCCCAGTAATCCCCCAACCAACGACAGGTATACCGTTTCGAGTACAATCATCGCAAAAATCTTCATCCTGTTCATGCCAATGGCCATCAACATTCCCAATTCTTTCACCCGTTCGAGCACCGACATCAGCATGGTGTTTACAATACTAAAACCCATAGCCAGGAGAATAATGATAATGGTAATGTACATGGTCAGGTTCATGCTTTGTTTTACAATAGCCACCTCGGGCATTAGGTCCATCCAGGATTGCACATCCATTTTTGGAAATAATCCGGTGATCTTTTCTTTCGATGCATCCAATTGCTCATTGTCATCGAGGAGGATGGCCAGTTCGTGCGCATCATTTACATCCATTTTTAGCAAATTGGCCAAATCCTCAGCCCTTACAAAAACAGTTGTTTCATCGTACATCGAATTGGATGTTTTGTAAATTCCGGCCACCCTGAACGAGCCGCCGGTAAGTGTGCCTCCCATTTCCTGAACAGTAAGCACAATTTTCGATCTTACTTTTACTTTCAGTTTTTCGGCCAATTTACTGCCAATGACTATTGGATTCCGGCTCACCTCTTCGAAATAAGCACCATCAATTATTTTGGTGTAAAGATTTGTTACTTGTTTTTCTTTTTCAGGATCTATTCCCATTATTTTTACTCCTGCACCGGTCTCAGCCGACGAAACCATTGATTGAACAATCAACCTTCGCGAAACCGCCTGGACATGGTCTACACTTTCTAGTTTGCTTACCATGGTGCCGGCATCGGCGATAAAATTTCCAATTTCATTGTTTTCGATATACCCGTGATGATGCACCTGGATGTGCGAACTTTCGGTTTTTATTGCGGAATTGATCCGCTGTTCGGCCATGCCATAATAAAAAGCGATATAGAATACCCCTGCCATAAGGCCCAGGGTCATGGCCACCAGAATAACTATACTTCTTAGTTTATTCCGCCAAATATTTTTCCATGATACTGAATTAATCATGATTAGAGTTTTTTAGTTTAAAAAGTTCTGCGTTCTGAGTTTTTTGCCAAATCTCCATATTTTCATGTTTTTAAGAACGTAAGGCTTTCGAAAGTTTGAGCCTGGCCACATTCAAAACCGGATAAATGGATATAATTAAAGTTATGATAAATACAATCAGAACCTGATCGGTAAATACAGGTAATGATGCATCGAAATAAATGATAGGTTCCAGGCCAAATTCAATATATGCTTCGGCTATTTTATCAGAAAGGGGGATCGGATTTTGAATCAAGATATAAATTAGCGGAATACTTATGGCAAATCCGGCAATCACACCGAGAATCCCTATCAGGATGGTCTCATAAAACAGGATGAGGGATAGCTTTGCTTTTTGCATTCCAACGGCTATCATTACCCCCATTTCGCGCCGGCGTTCCGAAAGCATCATGATGATGGTACTAAGGATCCCAAATCCAATTAGGAGATATAGGATGGCTTTCATGATAACTCCCCCACCCCTGTCGCTTTCAATCATTTGCACCAGCTCAGGCTGAAGCTCTTCCCAGTTCATTACAGTGTAAGCATCGCCAATTTGCGACTTGATGTTTCGTTGGATATGGTTCACCTGGTCGTACTCGTCGACCATTATTACCAGGGAGGTGATCCTGTTGTTGGCCGTGAAAAATTGTTGAGCATGAGAAATTTCGGCATAAGCGCCAAAACTGTTCATGGTCGGGGATGGGAACTCGAGTATCCCGCGAACGGGAAAAAGTCCTGCAGCGCTTGCCCCGTGATATCCCTGACTTATCATGACAACTGTATCACCAAGCCCTACCCCCAGGTATTTAGCCAGGTTGACAGCCAGGAGAATACCATCGTCGTTTGAATTAAGGTATTCGCCTTTCTTCACCCAATGCGATAAATTGCTGATCGCGTTTTCCTTTTCAGGGTCGATACCGATAAATGCCCCACCTTTTGTTTTGTCGCCATTCGACATGAGCGAGAAACTCTCCAGCCGGGGGGTGACAGATTTTACTCCGTGGGTTTCTTTAACCTTGTTGTAAAGAGGATCGGACCAGGCCATTGTATTGTTGATACTTTTATGATCCCAATAGGCGGTATCCTGTAACTGGATGTAGCCACTGTAAAAGCGCACGGCATTGTCAATCATTTTGGCGTAAACTCCTTCCTGCATCGAGGCCATCAGCGTGCAAAGGATCACGCCCAGAAATATCGAAGCAACTGTGATCAATGTGCGCCGTTTGCTCCTCCAGAGGTTTCGCCAAGCTATTTTTAAATATTCAAACATCGTCTTTTTAGGTTAAGTTTATATTTTTTCTCTGAGCAACTCTGTGGTATACTTGCCCGCCCCAGGAAGAGCTATATCACAGAGTTACACAGAGAAGACACAGAGTTTCACTGAGGATTATCGGACTCTCTTCATATACTGTTGCGAAAAATAATCATCGGGAATTTGAATGTCAAATTCGGCTTTATCGATGGTGACGATGGTTTTTTTGCCTGGCTCATCGGCAGGGATAATTTCTATGTATGTGGGAATTTCCCGATCGCCCATCATTTTTATCTGGCTGGCTACATCTGTTTTCACGAGGTAATTATCCTCGTCGTAATATTCCGATTTCAGTTGCAGGTAATCATCTTTCGTGATCCACTTGATGATTTTTCCCCATACCACGGCAGCTTCCTCTTTTGGGATGAGTTGGAGTTTCCAACATTCTTTTCCCTCCAGAGTTTCGGCGCCAATTATGCTATGTTCGTAATCCACCACAATCGACGATTCTTTTAGGATGTCATCATTCGAATAGTCCGAGCCCATCCAGCCCTGCGACATCATCGAAGGGGGCAGTTTGATCATCCTGTTGATGGTGGGGTTCCAGTTCCACATTTCCTGTTCCCGTTTCAGGAAGGTCTGGCCTTTTTCTTTTGCCGGGTAGGTAATGAGGGTGAGTGAGTAGTTACGGTCCTTGCCCCACGATTTGAATTTTACTTCTCGCTCCCAGGTGGGCCGCACCACTTTCATGGTCATTTCGGCATAGTTCGTTTTTCCTTGCATTTTGTCATCGGCAGCCTTAATAATTTCTTTGGCTGTCATTTCCTGTGCTTTTACCAGGGTTGGAAAAATCCATCCTAATAACATAAAACACATGAAACATACAATGATTTTATTTTTCATGATTAAAGGTTTTTGGTAAAGATTTCAATTATTCTGTTTTTGATTTTATCGAGGTTGAATAAGTCTGGGTTATTTACATAGTTCATCCCGATTCCATCCATCATGGAGTTGAAAAACATGGCATCGGTTTCGGGGTCTTTGCTACCTTTCGACGCAAAATATTTCACCTGGACAGCCATCAACCCGGGCAACATTTCCATCATTTCAGCCTGTATAAGTTCCATTACCTTTGGATGAAGCACCATACTGAAATACAATTTCCAATATTCCCTGTTTTTTTCAAGCAATCGAAAAGTTTCGCTTATAAAGTAAACAAACTCCTCATCGGTAAGCACTCCATCGTGGTTGGGATCGAAAAGATCGAAAATTTCCTTCATGCCCGACAAAGCCACCTCGCGCAGCAATTCATCCTTACTCTCGAAATAATTATACATCAAACCTTTCGAAATGCCGGCTTCCTTTGCTATTTTGCTGATGGGAGTGTTGATGCCCTCATTGGCAAACAGTTCGAGAGCCACCTGCATGATTTGGTCTTTGCGGCCTTCCCGTATCGTTTCAAATTGTTGTTTTGTTCGTGGCGACATAAGTTTAAAATATTTATGACTGAACGATCGGTCAAAGATAATGCAATTGAAAATACAAAAGCAAATTTTTTTGTGATTTTTTTTGAAATTTATTTAGTGAGAGGCTAAAAAACAGTTATATCCATCATTTCGATAAGATCAAAACTTTCAGAAACAAATTTTTGTTTCCTAAAAGTTTGTACTTTTATACAAAATTTGAAGTGATGACAACTCTACAATTAAAGAACAGAATTATTGGTAGGATCAAACGAATTGATGATGAGCTTATGCTTTCAGAAGTTTCAGAATTTATTGATTCCTATATAGAAACAGACCTGATTCATTTAAGTGAGGGCCATAATGGGGCCATTGAAGAGGCTATTTCACAAATTGAAAGTGGAGATTATTTAACAGAGGATGAGGCCAACAAAGAAATTTCGGAACAGATCAGGAAAACGTTCGGATAAAAATCATAAAGAACTATTTCTTCACCTATCGCGAATCAACTTCGTTTATCGAAATCCTTACTATTTGGGATTGCAGACAGGATCCTGATAAGTTTATTAGGATATTAGAGATGTAACGAATTAATGCTTTGGTGTCATTTTCTTTTATTCCGATTAATAAGTAGGTTTAAAAATAAAATCTAAAAAGATAAGAATTATCCGAAAAATGAAATATGCCCCATTTCTCCCTATCTTTGTTAATCTTAAAAAAGAACAACAATGAAAAAATTTACCCTCATTTTTTGTTTCCTGATATTAAACCTGGGACTGTTTGCCCAACACGATTTTAAAAAACACACTTGTTGCAAAATCGCTGAACAAGAAGCAAAAGCCTTTCAAAATAAATTCAACCAACCCAAAGCTTATCTAAATTACGGCTACGACATATTCTATCATAAAATGAAATGGGAAATTGACCCGGGTATTTACTATATCAAAGGTTCTGTAAACACTCATTTCGAGGCAACCAACAACCTTGACTTTATCGTGTTTGATATGGACGAATTGCTCCAGGTGGATTCGGTTATGTATCACGGCACAAGCAAACCGTACACCCATCTTGGCGATGTACTAAAGATCACTTTAGGTCAGACCATCCCGATAGGAAATACCGACTCTGTTATTGTTTATTACCAGGGCGCACCCGACCAGGGCAACGGTTTTGGTTCTTTCAAGCAGGATGTACATGGGCAACCTCCCAAGTTGATTATCTCTACCCTGTCGGAACCCTTTGGTGCCAAAGACTGGTGGCCTTGCAAAGAAAGCCTGGATGACAAGATCGACTCGATCGACATTATTGTGACCTGCCCCGAGGAATATCGCACGGCCAGCAACGGGATGTTGCAGTCGGATGTGGTTGTTGGTGGACAACGTACGATGCACTGGAAGCACCGCTACCCCGTTGCCACTTATCTGATTGCCATTGCTGTGAGCAATTACGTGGTTTACTCCGATTACTCCCCCTTGCCCAATGGCGATTCACTTGAAATACTGAATTACGTATTTCCCGAAAGCCTTGCCTACGCACAGACGAGTACTCCTATTACCGGGGATTTAATCCAACTTTACAGCAATCTTTTCATGCCCTATCCTTTTATCGACGAACGCTACGGACATGCTATGTTCACAAGTGGCGGTGGAATGGAACATCAAACTATGTCGTTTATGACTGGTTTTAATTTTGAACTTACGGCTCACGAATTGGCCCACCAATGGTTTGGCGATTATGTTACCTGCAAAAACTGGCACGACATCTGGCTCAACGAAGGATTTGCCACCTACGTGCAAGGCCTGGGTTACGAGTTCATTGTCCCGCAATATTGGGAACCGTGGCTATCGCAAGTAATCGGATCGGTTACAAGTCAGCCAGATGGCGCAGTGTACGTGGACGATACAACTTCGGTTTTGCGCATTTTCGATAGCCGCTTGAGTTACCGCAAAGGTTCCATGATTTTACATACCCTCCGTTGGGAATTGGGCGATTCACTTTTCTTTCAGGGAATGAAGGATTACCTGGCCCGCCCCGACCTGGCTTTTGGCTACGCAGAAAGCAGCGACTTTATCGAAACGATGGAAGCCACTGCCGATACCAATTTACAAGGATATTTTGCCGACTGGTTATATGGCGAAGGCTACCCTATTTATCAACTCGAATATAACCAGGATAGCCTCCAGACCCTGCACATAAACCTAAACCAAACCACCAGTCACCCTTCGGTAAGTTTTTTCGAATTGCATATTCCGGTGCTGGCTGTCGGCACTTCGGAGGATACCTTGCTTGTGATGCACCACACCAGCAACAATCAACAGTTCGACTTTCAACTTGATTTTCATGTGAACGAGATTATTTTCGACCCGGAATATTGGATCGTTACCCGCGACCCGGTGGTTATTGGCATTGATGAAGAAGTACAAGCAAAAGACATTCGCATGTTCCCAAACCCAGCAAGCAACATGGTTTCTATTGAATTTAAGAATTCCATTCGTGCCACCGAAATTGAAACCTACAACATGAGGGGCAAACGAATTGAAAATATTCAGATTGATTCATCATACTCTTCTATAATGATGGATATTTCGGCTTATCCTGTTGGGGCTTATATTATTTCCATTCAAACTAATAAAGGAAGAATTTCGAGAAGGGTGATTAAGGAATAATACGAATCAAATCTTCCACGACCCTCTCACCATTCTGTCCTTGTCGAATAAATCTTTTTTGAGTTCGACATTCGAAAAGCCTTTCGTTTGCATCAATTCCACTGCCGATTCGCCAAGCTGTTCGTTTATTTCGAAATAGAGCCAGCCACCTTTTTTTAAGTGCTGCTTTGCAAAATTGCATATAGCATGGTAAAAAACCAGCGCATCGTTATCAGGGACAAAAAGGGCAAGATGAGGCTCATTGTCGAGCACGTTTTTTTGCATCAGTTCCTTTTCCTGCTCCTTCACGTAAGGCGGGTTGCTTACGATGCAATCGAACAGGGGAAGATTGATTTTAGTCTGAGGCTTCAAAATATCATCAACATAAAATGAAACTGTTGTCTTGTTCAACCGGGCATTCTTTTGTGCAATTTCGAGGGCATAAGTTGAGACATCAAGAGCAAAAACTTTTGAACCTTGGATGAATTTTGCCAGGCTTACAGCAATGCAACCACTGCCTGTCCCAATATCAAGAATGGTTGGATTTCCATCTCTGAAGCTTTCAATAATCCACTGAACAAGTTCCTCTGTTTCGGGACGTGGGATCAAAACTGCCGGGCCGATTTTAAATTTCAAGCCATAAAATTCTGTTTCCCCCAATAGATATTGAATGGGCCGATATTTTTTTAAACCCTCAGTAATAGTGGCAAGTTTCTCATAATTATTTGTTGAAACTGCCTGGTTTTGATTTATGTACAGTTGTGACGGCGAATAAGAGAACAGGTGCCCGAAAATGAGATTAATAAAACTTCTGATCTCTGTATCAGGATAAGTTGTTTGTAATTCCTTTTTTACTAAATTTATGCAATCCTGTATTGTGGTTACGGGTGTGTTCATTTAACAAAAGTAATAAGATGCACGAAACTTTTATGCAGCGCTGCCTCGAATTGGCCAGTTTGGGTTTGGGCAACACAGCCCCAAACCCGATGGTGGGTTGTGTCATTGTTCACAACACCAAAATAATTGGCGAAGGTTACCACCGCTTATGTGGTGAGGCCCATGCCGAAGTCAACGCCATCAATGCTGTTCAGAATAAGGAATTGTTACCTTTCTCAACCTTGTATGTTAACCTTGAGCCTTGTGCCCATTACGGTCGTACTCCGCCTTGCTCAAAGCTAATTTTGGAAATGAAAATCCCACGTGTGGTTATCGGCTGCCAGGATTCTTATTCTGAAGTTTCGGGCAAGGGCATTGCCATGTTGCGGGCAGGAGGAGTTGATGTCACAACAGGTATTTTGGAAAGCAAAAGCCGCGACCTGAACAAACGCTTTTTTACTTTTCATGAGAAAAAAAGACCTTACATTATCCTGAAATGGGCACAAACCCTCGATGGTTTCATCGACCTTTGCAGGGAGGGAGACTCTAATTCAAAACCTGCCTGGATAACCAACGAAGTTTCGAAATCGCTGGTCCATAAATGGAGAACGGAAGAAGATGCCATTTTAATTGGCCGGTTAACTGCTGCGAAAGACAACCCACAATTGAACGTGCGCGAATGGTCAGGAAAGCCTCCACTGCGGATTGCGCTGGACCAGAATCTGCAATTATCGAAAGCCTTATATCTTTTCGACAACAGGCAGCCCACATTGGTTTTCAATGCCAAAAAGAATGCTGTTGAAAATAAAATAGAATATGTGCAGGTAGATTTTGGCCCAAACTTTTTGAATGAAATAATGGCGCAACTTTACGAAAGGGAGATACAGTCTATTATTGTCGAGGGCGGGGAAATCGTTTTGACTTCCTTGATCCAACAAAATTTATGGGATGAGATCAGGCAATTTATCGGTAACAAGATGTTCCATGCTGGTGTTAATGCACCTGGCATTACACTTCGAAAACCAGAATTTCAATCGGCGGTAAACCCAGATGGTTGGAGCAAAAACATGAAAATGAAAAGTGTCGATTTTCTTGGTGATGCCCGTTTGTTTGTCTACAAAAATCGCTAATATTGGGGTATGGATTTGCAGGCCATAAAATATGATATTTTCAATTGGTTCCAGATCGAAGGAATGTGGGCGATTATCATCCGTGCCATTATTTTTATCTTCATTGCTTTTCCACTTGTGGTAATTTTATTCGAAAACCGGAACCCCATTAAATCCATTGCCTGGATTATGGTATTGATACTCCTCCCCATTGTAGGAATTATTCTATACTTATATTTTGGCCGAAACTACCGAAAGGAAAAAATATTCACCCGCAAGGAATTTGCCGATGCCGAAAGTAGCCGCCAACTCTACGACCCATTTGGGATCGATATTGAAGAGGTTGAAAAAAACAGCAGTGAAAAAATTAAAAGCAAGCTCAAACTAATGAAACTGCTTTTGAATAACAGCCGGGCACGTTTAACAATCGGCAATCTGGTTAAGGTGCTCAACAACGGAAAAGAAACTTTCGATTCAATCTTTATTGAATTAGATCGTGCCAAACATCATATCCATTTAGAATATTACATTATTGAAGATGATGAAATTGGGAACCGGGTAAAAAACAAACTCATCGAAATAGCAAAAAGGGGAGTTAAGATCAGGCTAATTTTCGATGATGTAGGAAGTTGGAGCCTCAGCGATGATTACCTGAACGACCTACGGGATGTTGGCGTTGAGATATACAGTTTTATGCGGGTCCGCACCTATCGCTTTGCCAACAAAATCAACTACCGGAATCATAGAAAAATACTGGTAGTGGATGGGAAGGTAGGATTTGTGGGAGGGGTTAATATCGCTGATCGTTATTTGAAAGGCCGCGATGGCAAAGGCTTTTGGCGCGACACACACCTTCGCATTGAAGGGGATGCCGTAAAAAACCTCCAGATCATCTTCCTGATGGACTGGTACTTTATGAGCAACAAAATAATCAATGACAAAATTTATTTTCCCGATCACCATGTTGATGAAAAACATCTTATACAGATTACCACCAGCGGCCCCGATTCCGATTGGGCCAATATTATGCAAACCTTTTTCTCTGCCATTGCCACGGCAAGCGAATATGTGTACATATCCACACCCTACTTCTTACCGAACGAAAGTATTTTAACAGCCATGCGTACCGCTGCCTTGTCGGGAGTGGACGTGAAAATCATACTTCCTGAAAAAAACGATTCATGGCTCACAAATTACAGCTCCCGTTCATATATTCAGGATTTGATTGAGGCTGGCGTGGAGGTTTTTTTATACACAAAAGGCTTCACCCATTCCAAGTTGCTTATGGTCGATGATGTATTTGCTACAGTGGGCACTACCAATATGGACATCCGAAGTTTTGACCAGAATTTCGAGGTGAATGCCCTTATTTATGATGAAGATATAACAGCCGAAATTAAATCGGCCTTTATTGAAGACCTGAGTAACAGCGAAAGGGTAGATTTTGAAAAATTCCAAAACCGTCCGTTGAAACAGAAATTTTTGGAATCGCTTGCCCGATTGTTTAGTCCTTTGTTGTAATCAGTGCAGCTTTTGCATAAGATAATCCCCCCTTGACTTTTACTGGCTTTATGCTTTTCTTTGTAATGAATTTTATAATCTGAAAACTATGACGATAAATACAAAACGGCGGGCCAATTCGATAAAAACCCGTTTCCTTGGGTTCGCTTTCATTACAGTGGCTTTGGTGGCTGCACTTTTCTATTTTTCCGATTACGTGAAGCAAAAGGAAATCCCCCTTGCAGTGTTGATCCTGGGTGGGTTGATTTATGTCTTTTACATGTTTAAGAAATATACATACATTGAATATAGCGACGACGGCAACATGATAATATTGAGGTATTTTAAGCTGGTCCCTTCAACTCTCGACCATCATGCAATCGAAATCCCTAAGCAAACCTTTATAGGATACGAGGTTAAAGATATAATAATGGGTTTGCGCGAAGACATTATCCTCATTCAGCAAACAAAAAATGGGATCGCAAAATACCCCCCCGTGAGTTTATCTATTTTGAATAATGCTGAAATACAATTATTAAAAAATAGCCTGACACAATTATCGAGGAAGTAACAATCTATATCTTTTTTCTTAGGCATAAAAGGACATTGCCAACTATCCCGGCCTTCGAAATTGAACTCTTAATCGACAAAGGTGTATTCCCTGAAACAGTAAAAATTATTTTTCAAAAAAAGTAGTAAATTCGCTGCTTTTAAAATACAAAGTAAAGCTCTTGAAAATGAAGCAATTTAAATTACTAAACAACATCTTCGGATGGCTTTCATTCCTGATTGCAGCAGTTGTTTATGTTATGACCATCGAACCGACAACCAGTTTTTGGGATTGCGGGGAATTTATTACCACGGCCTTTAAACTCCAGGTTGGTCACCCTCCGGGAGCTCCTACATTCATGATCCTGTCGCGGTTTTTCTCCCTCTTTGCAGGTGATGTAACTAATGTCGCCAAAATGATCAATATCCTTTCGGCCCTGGCCAGTGCATTCACCATTATGTTTCTGTTTTGGACCATTACCCATATTGCCAGGAAGATAGTGATCAAGCAAAGTGAAATTACCACTGCCGGGTTAATTGGAATTATCGGAAGTGGCTTTGTTGGTGCAATGGCTTTTACTTTTTCCGATTCGTTTTGGTTTTCGGCTGTCGAAGCTGAGGTGTATGCCAGTTCATCACTTTTCACGGCAATGGTTTTCTGGGCCATCCTGAAATGGGAAGATGTGGCCCACGAGCCTCATGCAAACCGGTGGATTATTTTGATTGCCTACTTGATGGGACTTTCCATTGGTATCCACTTGCTTAATTTGCTGGCAATCCCGGCTATTGTTTTTGTGTATTACTACAAGAAATATGAGGTCTCCCGAAAAGGTCTTTTTATTGCCTTCCTGGTCTCCCTGGTGCTTTTAGGTGGAATCATGTATGTGATTATTCCTTATATCGTGATTGTTGCCTCCTGGTTCGAGCTATTCTTTGTGAACAGTATGGGCATGCCTTTCAATTCAGGAAATCTGATTTATATTTTCCTCTTAGTTGGGGTCATTGTGTTTAGCCTGTATTATACCTATCAGAAGAAAAAATACCTGTTGAACACGATCTTTCTGGCCATTACGGTAATCATTGTAGGGTATTCAACTTTTACAATGGTCGTAATACGCTCACTGGCCAATCCTCCGATGGATCAAAACGACCCACAAACCGTATTTGCCCTTCTTTCGTACTTAAACCGGGAACAATATGGCGACCGTCCTCTCGTACGGGGACAATATTTCAATTCTCCTCTGGATAGGAAAAATCCCACCTCGGAAGGTAAAGCAGTATATATTCAAAAAGATGGCAAGTATGTGATATCCGACACAAAAGAATCGTACAATTATGATCCTGAGTTTAGCACTTTTTTCCCACGGATGTACAGTGCGCAGGACAATCACATCAAAGAATATAAATATTGGTCAAACTTTAAAGGTAGGCCAATCAAGACCATAAACCGATCTGGCGAAAGTGAGACTATCGAAAAACCTACATTTGGCGAAAACCTCCGCTTTTTCTTTAGGTATCAGATTGGATATATGTACCTACGGTATTTTATGTGGAATTTTTCAGGCCGTCAAAACGATATACAGGGTAGTCACGATGAAATAGATAAAGGAAACTGGATTTCGGGTATATCATTTATCGATGATGCCCGACTTGGGCCGCAAGACAAACTGCCCGACGAACTGAAAAACAACAAGGCCCGGAACCGCTACTATATGTTGCCATTGTTGTTGGGCCTGATCGGTTTAATATTCCTGTATCAACGCAACCAGAAGGATTTTTGGATCGTGACGCTCTTGTTTATTTTCACGGGACTGGCCATTGTAGTCTACCTCAACCAATACCCGCTTCAACCACGTGAGCGGGATTATGCCTATACCGGATCGTTTTATGCCTTTGCAATTTGGATCGGCCTGGGTGTTTTGGCCCTATCGGAATGGTTAAAGAAGCTGGCTCCTGCCACAGTTAGTGCAGGGGTGGTTACTGTGGTTTCCCTGATATTGGTGCCTGGTATTATGGCCAGCGAAAACTGGGACGACCACAACCGTTCGTACCGCTACACTGCCCGAGACTTTGCTTATAATTACCTGAACAGTTGTGCCCCCAATGCGATCCTCTTTACCAATGGCGACAACGACACCTTCCCGCTTTGGTATGCCCAGGAAGTGGAAGGAATACGAACCGATGTACGGGTATGTAACCTGAGCTATTTCAGCACCGATTGGTATATCGACCAAATGAAACGCAAAGCTTACGATTCGGATCCAATGCCCTTGTCCATGACCCACGATCAATATGTACAGGGAACCCGTGACTATGTACCGGTTTATGAACGGTTTGAGGATTATACGGATATCCGCCAGGTAATGGATTTTGTGGCAAGCGATTCGCCCAAGACACGTGTTAGTCCGCAAGCCGGCGAGCAATTGGATTACATTCCGGCGAAGAAATTACGCATCCCCGTTGACAAAGAAAAAATATTGGCGAAGGGAGTTGTAAGTCCAAAATTTGCCGATCGGATTCTCGATAATATCGACTGGAACTTGAACAAGAATTATGTGATGAAAAACGATTTGATGGTGCTCGATTTACTCGCTACTTTCAATTGGGACCGTCCAGTCTACTTTGCCATCACCGTTGGTCGGGAAAGCTATGTAAAACTTGAGAACTTTTTCCAGATCGAAGGATTGGCCTACCGCCTTGTACCTGTGAAAACCAGCACTAAAAGCGGGCACATCGGCCTTATCGACACCGATATTATGTACGACAACATGATGAACAAATTCAAGTGGGGCAACATTGACGATCCGCGTGTTTATCTTGATGAAAACAACCAGCGCATGTTGATGAATTTCCGCAGCAATTTTGGCCGCTTGGCATTGGAACTTTTGCAGGAAGGCGATACTGCTAGAGCGCAAAAAGTAGCCGACCGTTGCCAGGAATTGATGCCCAACGAGCGGGTGCCCTTTAACTATTTCAACATTGGCATTGCCGAAGTGTATTACAATTTGAACCAGGCCGAAAAAGGCGATGAAATAATCAAGATCTTATTGGATAAGTCGGTGCAGGAATTAGATTTCTACTTTAGCCTCGACTCGAAGAAATTTGCTACCATTTCGACCGATGCACAACGTTCTCTTGCCCTTATGCAGGAATTGGTCAGGGTAGCCCAGCGTTACCAGAAAAAAGAATTGCAAAAGGAAATCGAAGAGAAGTTCTACTTATTTTATGATAAGTTGAACATGACAAAATAAATTTCCGAAAGATATTTTTTGAAAGGGGTTGGAATTTGATTTCAGCCCTCTTTTTGATTTTTCTTAATGGCTTGATTTGTAATTCAACAGAATAGTAAGTTTTTAAAGTGAATAATCACCTTAAGATAATACAAAAACAAGGGAAAGTCAAGATACCGTCTATACCATATTATAATTTCGACTATACCGTTTTTTGAATTAGCCTGTTTTAGCCAAAACCTGACATTGCCAAAATTGAAGTACCTATGCAGATCACACCACGACATGGTACTATTCACATCTTGCGGGCATCCCAATATTAAGTTTTATAATTTTTGACCAACCTGTTTTTATATTGAGAAACAATTGCTTACTTTTACCTGTGCAACTAAAAAACTATTATGCCCCAAAAGACCGGCAATAAAGCCCAAACCCCAGTGGTTGTAGAGAGAGAGAGAGAGAGAGAGAGAGAGAGAGGAGAGAGACTCAATCATTACTCTTGTTCTTTTACTGGCTTTTTCATGCAACTGAAAAGTACTTTGTTTGCCCCAATTTGGTTTTCAAGCTTATTTCAACCTATTCCATCACATGCAATTATTCGAAGCATTTTCATTCTTACCAGGCATACAAATCCAATAAATTCATTTTTATGCTTGGTAAAAACGACTTGGAGTATTTGCTGCCCTGTGTTGGCTTCATGCGGGGCAGCAAAAAAAAGTAAATTCCCGCTTACCCGTTTGAAGTTGGACAGCTTTTTTAATCTTCGGGATTTTACTGTAAGCCCAAAGTACTATTATAGGAATTATACATCACGTGGGATAAATTTCCACATATCAATAGCCCCGTCCTTTAGGTCGGGGTATATTGATGAACAAGTTGATATGGGCTTTAGCCCATTATGGTAAATGCGAAAATTTATCCCGTTTACAGTATAATAACCAGATACGTCCAATTTTATGCGGGTAGCCTGTGGGACAGTGAAAAAAAAAAATCAAATATTTTATTCAACTTTTTATTTCAAATTAAATAAATAGACTAAAATGAAAAATACATATTTGTTATTTGTAGTAAGCATAATAATTTTGCTTGCTGTTTCAGTAACTTCTTGTAAAAAAGACATATTGAAACCAAACGAAAACACTAACATGATACCTGAAGGAGAAAACATTGTACCAAATATTGGACACTTAAAAGTGGCAGGAGTAAATGGGATTCTGGTTTTTGATAATGCTGATGATTTATTAAGCACTATTGAGAGTGTCAATAATATGGACTACAATGACCTTGTTGACTTCGAAACATCAATGGGATACTCATCTTGGGCAATCATCTGCACAGATTATTATGATATGGTTGATACTGCAAGTATCCTCAATGATTCCACTATGATTTTTGACCATGTTGATACCTACAGCGATTATCTGGTGCTTGTTCGAGAGGCCGATAGTAGTTACACGTACGAGACAAGATTTATCGGTCTTCCTCAGTATGAAATAATGAATCAAGACCGCTTATTTATTGTTAATGACACTTTATACAAAGTCTACGATTCAGGTTTTCTTTTAACTACGATGGATAACTACAATGAAATTCTTACAATTGGGGAAGACGAACTTGAATACTACACTGAGGAGCAAGGTTACTATTTTGTAGAACAAGATAATACATATCAAATTGATGACCAACTCAAATCTGTTACACCTATTGATGTGGGTAAATTATTAGAAAAAAGATCAACCAATGGTAAAAAAAGGCTATATGCGGCATTTGGTTGTATGTTTAGTAGTGGAGGTGGTTTAACACGGGTATATAAGGCAAATCAATGCTTTATCCCATATAAAAAATCCTGTGGTGTTTGGTTTAGAGTTAAAAGGACTATTACCATACACAATAATAGAATAGGTGTTGATTATAAAATAGGCAATGTAAGCACTTGGGAAAGAGCGGCTTTTAGTCTAGCACCTATTACTACATTTAGAAATAAATATGTTGATGGTTATCCTTACTATACATACAAGTACCACACCCACATGTGCGGATATGATATATGGGCTGATACTCCGGATGTTTCTCCGATAGATTATGATGCCAATACCTACTTGCTATAATAAAATTATTTAAATTGATATATTGGCGTGATCATTCAAATCTTGCCTCTCCTTCTGTAAGGAGAGGCAAGTATAGTAGTTTTAAATTCAATAATATATATGTGGAACTATGAAATTCAAACTATTCGTTTTAATGGCCCTTGTTTTAAGCCTGCAATGCAATTCTCAAACCCTTAAAATTAGGTTGGAGATTGGGGAACATTTAGGCTTTTCTTCTTTTGGAGAAGGAGTGTTCACAAAATTTTATGAAAAACCCTTATACTCACCGTACTTCTCATTGTATAATCGAGTAACAACAAACGAGGACCTGCCACAATGGGGTATTATGCTGGAATACCAAATAAAAGAAAGGTTTCATATCGAAACAGGTTTTCTATTTTATGAAAGCGCAATGATGCGTTTGGAGTCGAGGGTATGGAATGGATGGGGAACTATCGATAGTTCAACATACGAATTTATGGCACCGGGTGGTCTTTACGTTGAGACAGGCCCTGTATTAACTAAGGTGCCCCTGCATTTTTCTTATGATTTTAATAATTTTAACAGTGCCAGGAAAATAAATGTGGTCCCTTCTGTTTTGTTTGGTATAAATTACGTAAGGAGAAACGATGGACCATTAGAGCCATCTGAAATTGGGGGTGGCCCTATCCTAACAATGCCTGATCATGTTTACCCGGATTCTTTTTATATAGAGAAAATATCGCTACATGCCACCGAAAATAAAAACACTTTTTCGGCTATTCTGGGGACACAAGTCCGGTTTTATTGGAAAAAGCGAGAATTGTTCAGTCTGAAATTATTTTACGAACAAGGCTTTTATAATTGGGAATTTTTTAAATATGAAATGTGGCGCGACCAGAAATATTTTACGCATAATGTGTACACTAAAGGTTCTGCCCTATATTTTAAGATTTCGGTTCCCATTACCATTAAGAAGTTTGGTGGAAAAAAGCAAATTGGGTGATGAAAATGTTTTTTATTCATCCATCCCAACCTTTCTTTAAAACAAGGAAGGGCTTTACCTGTAACAAGAATTGTGGAGAACCTGCACCGACCTTGCCTTGAAATACAAATGGTAGATGGGGATAAACTTGAAACACAAAACCACTATAAGGATCAAATCCCTTTTTCCTTAAAATAATTTCGGATCAGCACTTTCTTGATTTCGCGCTGGATAATCAGGTGGCACAATACTTCGGCTTTTGAATACTCCGGGAATTCCAGCTCTGTCCTTACGATTGTTTTTTCGTTCAGGTCGATGCGATAGAAAAAGTTGAAGAGTTTGTGATATTCATGGGCTATCATGTGCTTTAGGTGGGTGTGCATCTGGTCGAGAAGTTCGTCATAGGCAGTTTCCAGTTTGCCCGAAAAAGTGACCTCCATGCCAAACTCGGCAAAGTCTTTCTGGATTTGTTGCGCCGTTTGATGGATCAGGTCGGCACGCCGGAATTCCGATTGTAAAACAATCCCCTGGTCCAGTTTTCGCAAATGATCTTTTAATAGGTCGGGTTCGAGCATATCTATTCTTTTTCTTCTGGTCCAACAATACGAAGGCTGTAAAGGATGGCTTCCACTTGACGCAGATAGTTTCGCTTATCTTGTTTTGGGGCAAAAACAAAACCTTCCACGGTAACGACACGGTTACGCAGGGTATCCACGGTGGATAAACTTACAAAAGGGCCACCCATAAACGCCGGGCCATCCAGTTTCCAAAGACCGCTAATTTCGGTGGTGTACCTTTCGTTCAAAATAAATTCGCGATACGATATCGGTAGGTCTTTTTCGGTGGTCATGTAAGTATTATCGACCGGGCCTAACACATATTTTTGCAGAATCTCATCGCGCTTGCTTATCAGGTTTTCTTTGTTGAACGAGCTGGTGTCCTTGTAATCGTAATAGTAAACTAATATCCCCTGGCTAATTTCCGGGGTTTCGTGGGCAATCCAGGCAAAATTAGTGGTGTCGAGATCGTAGCTATAACCACGCGGAAAAATCATCGACAGATTGTGCAGCTTTCGCAATTTGGCCGAAATTCCAGGTTCTTCGAAATTCCGGTAATTGGTGATAATCCTTTCCCGCTCTTTTTCTACCAGTTTGTCGAGTATCCCTGCACCCCGTTCTTCAATCACAGCCAACAGTTGTTCTTTACTGTTTACTTCAATTTGAATCGCTATTTGGGGCTTTGCATACACATCCTTTCTTACCTTCACAATTGGCTCTTTCACATTTTTCGAAATGGAGGTGAGGATAAGATTACGGTGGGTTTGGAAAATATCAGTAAAAGCTGCCCTCGGTATATCTATCAGGTCGAACATCGGCTCGCCCTGCGGCAGAGCGGGAACTTCACCTGCCAGTTGCTTTATAAATGCGTCGCCTACCGGACCTTCCCAAAGTTGCTTATCAATTACAATCACCACCTCACCTGCCTTGCCCGTGACATTTGGCATAAGCCCGGTATTATCGGGATTGCAGGCCATCATTAGGATTAGGAAAGGCAATAAGATAAAATAGCTTAATCGGATGTCACTATTTCTCAGTAGCTTCAAAATAGAAGTGTCAGTAATATTCAGATGGTTTTGCTTTCTCATGACTCATTTTGTTTTTCAATCGTAATACAAAAATCAGCGAGTAAAAATAATACTCCTGCTCTAATAGTTTGGACTTTTCCTGTTGATTTTCAAAATCCTTTTCCAACCCTGAAAGAAAAATCCTATGTTAAGGGCACTTTGGCGGGAAATATCCACAAAACAATTTTGGATTTTATTGTTGATTTCTTGGCTAAAAAACGCAGAAGGTAAAAACGATTACTTGAGACTGCCCAATTAGCTTCTCCTGATTGTCAATTGCACAGAATCAATCTTTAGATTCTTGTAATCCCACTGCCAAATTTTTATTTCAGACACTTTCTGCATTCTAATCAGGACTTAACTATTTTATCAAAACCTCATCGGCAAAAATCCAGGCATCGCCCCCTGCGCCTTTGTGCCACTCGGGACATTTGCCAATACTGGTTGCTATAACTTGAATGTAACGTGTTTTTAAACCAGCGAAGGATTTTGTGAACTCATGAATTATTGATCCACTTTCTTTAGGCGAAATTGTATTTTCAACTACTCCCACCGATTTAAAATCAGTGCCATTGTCCGACACAAAAAACTCTACCTGGGTTGGCAGGAAAATCCAAATATCCTGTGTTTGCAAACAACTCAACCCAAGTTCTTTTACCGTTTGCTTTTTGCCCAGATCGACTATGGCTTCCAGGTCGGAGCCTTGCCAGCCTTGCCATGCCCCCGAACGAAAATCGGTAGTGCCACGTTGCTGATCAATCAAAGCCATTTCGCCCCCAGCTGTGTAAATATGACTGTGGGGATTTTTCAATGTAATGGAATAGCCCTCGGGGATTTGATAAAACTCAGCTTCGACAACCGGGCTTTTGTTCCCATTTTGGTCAATATGAACAGTCTTTATTTTTGCTGTTTTGTTCAACTCAAAAGGTCCTGACCAGGGAATGGATTTCTCATTGGGAGGGCTGCCATCCATGCTATAAAAGAGAGAAAGTCCGACAACCTCATTCAATTCGACCTGCGTAGTTCCCTGGAATAATTTTTTGCTTTGAATAAAAACCGGAACCGGGACAAAGCCCTCATCTTCGACTTTTGAAACAGGCCTATTTTCTTCAGCGCTTCCCCACTCTTTATTTGGTTTCGGTCCCATTTCAAATTCGAGCTTTCCACCATCCATTATTTCGTTGTGGGTTATAAAAGACCTGTTCAGGGGCTGTCCGTTCAATTTCGTTGTCTGGATATAAAAGTTTTCTGCCGAGATGTTTTTTGCGTGAACAGTAAAATTTTTTCCATCTTTTAAGTTGATAGTCGCCATTTCGAATTTGGGTGTACCTATTGCATAATCCACACTTCCGGGTGTGACCGGATAAAATCCCAATGCCGAGAACACATACCACGATGACATTTGCCCACAATCTTCGTTGCCACACAAACCATCGCGAGCCGGGGAGTATAATTCAGAAGTAATTTTTTTGATGATTTCCTGGCCCTTCCACGGTGCTCCTGCATAATTGTACAAGTAGGCAATGTGGTGGCTGGGTTCGTTGCCGTGAGCATACTGGCCAACCATACCGGAAATATCGGGTTGTTCGCGGCCAGTTACTTTGTTTTCAGCTGAAAACAGTTTGTCGAGATTAGTGATGAACTTTTCGTTTCCACCCATCAACTCAATCAACCCGCTCACATCTTGTGGGGCGAAAAAAGTATATTGCCATGAATTGGCTTCGGTAAAATCGCCACTCACTTCGTACGGATCGAAAGGCTCGACAAATTTTCCATTCTCCTTGCCCCGCATAAATCCGGTCGATCCGTCAAAAACATTCTTGTAATACTGTGCCCTTTTAATGAAATAATTGTAATCTTCATCCTTCCCCAAAGCTTTTGCAACCATGGCAATACACCAATCGTCGTAAGCATACTCAAGGGTTTTGGAAACGCCTTCATGCTCTTTATCAACCGGGATAAAACCCTGGGCTTTATAAAACTCCAAACCCAGGTGATCTTCCATGGCACTTTTCTTCATGGCCTCATAAGCTTTTTCCACATCATAATCTTTGATCCCCTTCGCGAAAGCATCGGCAATTACCGGAACTGAATGATAGCCAATCATGCAGCCAGTTTCGCAAGCCGAAAGTTCCCAAACAGGCAGCAATCCGCTTTCCTCATACTTCGTGAGCATGGTTTTTACCAGGTCGTTCACCAAAGCCGGGTTGATTATGGTAAACAAAGGATGGGTTGCCCGGAAGGTATCCCATAACGAAAACACAGTATAAACGGGATGATTGGCCTGATGGATTTCCATGTCCATTCCACGATACTGGTTATCTACATCGGAATACATATTGGGTGCCAATAGCGAATGGTACAATGCTGTGTAAAAAACCGTTTTGTCCTTTTCGTTTTTGCCTTCCACCTGAATGGCAGACAAGGCATCGTTCCAGGTTTGAGAGGCTTGTTCTTTCACAGCCGCAAAATCCCAACCCGGGTTTTCCGCCTCAAGGTTTTTTAAAGCACCGTCGATACTCACTGCAGACAACCCCACCTTGACCAATATTGCTTCCTTTGGATTGGTCTGAAATTGAATTGCCGCTTTTATGTTTGTTCCAGTGGCTTCGGTTTCACCAGTCAGTAAGCTGTCGTTCTTTGCAAGGGTGATAGAATGAAAAGGCTTTGAAAACTGCATCACAAAAAATAATTTCTGATTTTTTGCCCAGCCCTGCGAATTCCGGTAACTGGCAACTTCATGGTCATTGATAACACTAATCCCCGATTCCAGGACTTTGTTCAAGCCCACGTCATCTTTTAAATCAAGGATGATGTCCATTTCGCCACCCTCATTAATCGTATATTTATGAAAACCGGTGCGTTGGGTGGCTGTCAGTTCTACATCAATATTATAATCATCGAGCTTTACCGCATAGTAACCGGGGCTTGCCTTTTCGCTGTCGTGAGTGAACCCGGAGCGATAGCCCAAGGCTGTATTTTCTTCCGGACCGGGATTCAAAAACACTTCGCCCTGTGTAGGCATGATTCGTATGTCGCCATAGTCGATAGCACCGGTTCCGCTGAGGTGTGTGTGGCTAAAACCAAGGATAGAATTATCGGAACTATGGTAACCCGAACAGGCATCCCAGTTTACGGTCCGTGTGTCGGGGCTAAGCTGCACCATGCCAAAAGGCAGGCTTGCCCCGGGATAGGTATGCCCATGTCCATCGGTGCCGATAAACGGATCGACATAAGAAACCGGATTGTTGTTCTGTTTTGTGCACATTGCCAACGAAAGTGCAAATAGGATTAATAGATAATTAGTAGATTTTTTCATGATTCGTATTTTCAACTTGTATTAGTGATAGAACAAAGTAAAGATTCAAAATAACTTCCCCAAAATTAACAAAGAAGTTTTATTAATGATCAAGATAAAAGTAACAGATTCCAGCACGAAGATATGAAACCGAGAAAGTGAACTTATTCTGAAACTTTCACTATGCCAGCATCGCCCCCCCAATAATTCCTGCCTGGTTTAAAAGTTTGGCCGGTTCGACAGGGGCTTTGATTTTGAGCTGCATTTCGAATAGATCGAATTTTTTACTAGTCCCACCACCAAGGATAATTAATTCGGGACTGAAAATGAATTCCAGATATTGCAAAACCTCATTGAACCGCTTGCCCCATTTTTCCCAGCTCATTTCTTTTTTCTTACGGACAGCATCGGAAGCATAGTGCTCGCACTTTAGCCCTTTATCCATAAATAAATGCCCAAACTCTGTGTTCGGTATCAGCATCCCCTTATAGAACAGTGCAGAACCAATACCCGACCCGATTGTAAGAAAAAGGGCCATGCCTTTGAAATCAGGGTATTTCCCAAACTTTAGCTCGGCATATCCTGCAACATCGGCATCATTAAATACATTTACTTCGCATCCTGTTACCTTGCTAAAAAGCTTGTTGGCATCGACATCAATATTTGATTTGTGAATATTCGAGGCCGTCTTAATGACACCGTTTTGCATGACAGCAGGAAAACCGCAACCAATTTTTCCTTTGTAATCAAAATGATTGGCGATGGCCTTTATAGTTTCAGCAATGGCTTGTGGTTTTGCCGGTTGAGGTGTTTCAATACGGTGCCTTTCGCCCACCAATTCGCCGGTTTCAGTATTTACCATGGCACCTTTAATTCCAGATCCGCCAATGTCAATTCCAAGTACTTCCATTTTTCTGTATTATTTGAGCTGATAAATATAGAAAAATGTTTGTTGTTTGAAGGTGATGTCTTAGTGTTACTTTGTATTCTTAGTGCCTCAGTGGTTTATTTATTTTACCACAAAGACACATAGATCACTAAGGTTCATTATGGTTGTTACAGGTGAATCGAAGATAGTGGTTCTAAAAACAAGGTGGATTTTGTCGTACAACCCGAAGAAGTTAATTCCAATCTGAAAATGCTTGAGTAGGGGTTATTTATCTACCAATGAATGGTTTGTGATAGTAATTACGTAGAAATGAATTAGTCGAAATTGGAAAGTCAACGGGGGTAAACGGAAAATTTGGAGGAAAATGAATGCTCTCAAAAAAAAAATAGAAAGACATCCATTTGTGATTCTTCATTGCTAAAATGCTAAACAGGTTCCTCCACCCCGATAACACTCTTCATTATTAAGCCTTCTTTGTCTCGAACCGAGAAAAATATCTCTCCCTTGCTTTCTGTGGATCAGCATCAAGGGCAATATAAATTCTTGTCCGGTGATCAATAATTACCTCCTGAAGCTTTCTCGTATCAGGTGGTTTAAACGCATTTTGTTTTCTGTCAATCATACTATGATTCCTTTTTATTCGTAAAAATTTCTATACTTAATATTCGTCCCTTTATACTTATAGGTAAATGTGAACAATCATTTCGAGATGTTTCTAATATCAACACATTCATTGTTTGAGCATTCCCTTTTTGCAAAAACCAATCAATTTTTTGCACTCTTTTTTCAATTGATTTATAATTCCTGAACCGTTTTTGCCCTAAACCAGAAATGTATTAAGGCTTAGAAAAGTATTACTCTAACAGGTAACTACCCGAAAAGTTCTGAAAAAGACAAAGATAGCACAATTTTGCGACTTTCGGGCTAAAAATTTGAAGCCATTTCATAAAAAGTGAATTTTCTCAATAACTATGTGTACCTTCGCCGCGTATTTAAAATTAAAATAATGAATAGAGGAACAGTAAAATTTTTTAATGATTCAAAAGGTTTTGGATTTATTAAAGACGCAGATTCGTCAAAAGAGTATTTTGTGCATGCAAATGGATTAAAAGAAAACATTAGCGAAAATGATGAAGTAACCTTCGATTTAGAAGAAGGTAGAAAAGGTTTAAATGCGGTCAATGTTAAACTAGCATAGTTTATTGTAGCGTAAACATTTAAGATTTTTAGTCCCGCCAAATGCGGGACTTTTTTGTTTAAGGCATTGGCAAACCTATATTCCAAAGCAATTAGAGCCTCTTAAGCCCGAGAATGAATTAGCGTTTCAAATTAGACTACATTCCACAACTAGCAAACCCCACCTTCCTTAGCTTTTTCAGATCGGGTCGCAACCGACTCTTAAACTTGCCTTTTACAGCATGGTTCGACTGGGCCTTTCTTATTTTATCCTGCTCTTCCACCGGAAGGTGGATAAAATCCCTGCAATCAGCCGAGCAGCAGCCTTCCATTTCTTTTGCACACTCGGTACACTGAATAAATAACAGATGACAATCGTTGTTCGCGCAATTTGTGTGACTATCTGCAGGCTTTCCACATTGGTGGCAAGTTGCAAGAACATCGTCGGTGATCCGTTCTCCCAATCTTTCATCGAACACAAAATTCTTTCCTTTGAATTTCGATTCTAATCCGGCCAGTTTCACCTGACGGGCATACTCGATCACCCCACCATGCAACTGGTTCACATCCCGGAAGCCATGATGTTTCAAGTAAGCACTTGCTTTTTCGCATCGGATGCCACCGGTGCAATACAACAACACTTTTTTGTCTTTTTTATCCTGAAGAGTATTTACAACCAGCTCCACTTCCTCGCGAAACGTGTCCACATCAGGACATATCGCATTTTCGAAGCGGCCAATTTCACTTTCGTAATGGTTGCGCATGTCAACCACAATGGTTTCGGGATTTTCCAATGCCTGGTTAAAACCTTCGGCAGAAAGGTGATTGCCCACATTGGTTACATCATAACTTCCATCTTCCAAACCATCGGCAAGGATTTTATGGCGTACTTTGATTTTCAACACATAAAATGATTTTCCATCATCTTCCACGGCAATTTTCAGAGGCATATTTTTCAGCTCCGAAAAAGAATCCAACATTGTTTTGAATTCCGTCCATTTGGCTTCCGGCACGCTCATCTGTGCATTGATGCCTTCGCGGGCCACATAGATTCTGCCAAAGGCATTCAATGCGGCCAATGCCCGGTAAAGGTTGTCCCGAAATTCAACTGGGTTATCCAAAATTACATACCTGTAAAACGACAGTGTTATACGCTTGAAATCCTCGGCCATCAATTGTTCTTTCAATACTCTTTTATCTATCGTGTTATATAGGAATTCCTTGTTTTTCTCTTTGACCATGATCTGTAAAATTCAATATGCGAGAGCAAACAGATTGCAGCTAGTAAATGTTCAGTTGTATTAGTTGAGAAGTTCTGAGCTGAAGAGTTGAGAAGTTCTGAGTTAGGAAATTGAAAAGTTCAAAGTTTAAAGGAAAGTTTATATTTGGTGGTTTCGAATTTTTCCCTAATCCCCGGATGGCCGGGACACAGCGTTCCTCTCGGGATTTCCACTTTGTTCCAACAATTTCAAATTTCACTTAAATAGATCCTCATCCCTGATAAGGAGCAAGATAGCCGAGTGAGGCACAATAATCAACTTTTCGCGGTTGAACTCAATCTCATACGAGCTGTTTTGAAGGTAGACAGCCAGGTCGCCTTCTTTGGTTTGAAGGGGCACATATTTCACCTCATCGTGGCGGTCTTTCCAGGGTTCGTCAGCTTCATTTATGGCCGGGATGGGATAGCCTGGCCCCACTTTCAGCACATAGCCACTGTGGATTTTTTCCTTTTCCTGCACGCCAGGTGGCAAGAACAACCCAGACTTTGTTCTGTCCTGGAGGCTTTTTGGCCGGATCAACACCCGGTCGCCAATCACAATAAATTTCTTTAAATCTTTTTCATCAATCTGAACTGACATGGCTATGTTTATTTTTGCAGGTCAAATGTAAAGAAAATTGGGGAACTCCAATTCTTGTTTTCAATGGAGAATAATTGTAATTTTGAAAAAAAAAGACATGATTGACTGGAAAAAGCATATTGAATCGAAACCTGACAAGTTATTTGGAAAACCCGTTATCATCAATACCCGCGTTCCTGTGGATTTAATTCTTGAGAAATTAGCTGCAGGAGACACAATAGAAGATTTACTTACCGCCTATCCTAACATCACAAAAGAAGACATTACTTCCTGCCTTTTATTTGCAGCCGATTCGGTTAGGAACAAAATTATTTTTTCAAAAGCTTCATAAAGATGGGTTTAAAGCTTAAAACGGAACAAAGTATAAGACAATAGAATAACAAGTCTATATTATGACCAAAGTCCCTCTTCTAATCACATTTTTAATTTTCTCTTTTTCGACAGTTGTTGGACAGGAAAATTTTTACAAGCAATTGGCCGACTCGGCACTTGTGTTGACCAATCAGAAAGTGCAATACGATCCTGCCTATTTCCAGATCGATTATCCAAACGGTGACATTCCGGCTGATAAAGGTGTTTGCACCGATGTGATTATCCGGGCCTACCGAAAACTTGGGATCGACCTACAGAAAGAAGTCCACGAGGACATGATATCAAATTTCGGAAAATATCCACAGAACTGGGACCTATCGAAACCCGACAAAAACATCGACCACCGCCGGGTTCCAAACTTAATGACCTTTTTTACGAGGCACGGATTCGTAAAAAAAATATCGCAGGAAGCAAAAGATTATCTGCCAGGCGATATAGTATGTTGGGATTTGGGTGGCGGGATAACCCATATCGGAATTGTGGCAAACAAAAAATCGCCCAATGGAAGAAACCTGATAGTTCACAATATTGGAGCCGGGCAGGTTTTGGAAGACTGCCTATTCAACTTCAAAATTATTGGGCATTTCCAATACGAAAAATGAAAACACCAACACTTGACTTTACTCAAAGAGTTTGTTAATGTTTAGCCTTAATTGTAAGTTTGTAAAAAAGTTGGTATGCACACACTATTGGCAAATAATATGGATAAAATTAAAGCACTCTGTATGGCTTATAATGTGAAGAACTTATTTGCTTTTGGCTCGATATGTACGGACCGGTTTAACGATAAAAGCGATATCGATTTGCTAATTTCGTTTAATCCCATGGACTTTGGGGATTATGCTGACAGCTATTTTGACTTAGCCGAGAAGTTTGAAGAACTATTCAATAGACCCGTAGATTTGGTGACCGAAAAGTCGTTGAGAAATCCCTATTTTATTAATTCGGTAAATCAAACAAAAACCTTGATTTATGGAAATTGAAATTAAAAAGTATTTGTTTGACATCCTTGAATCTATTGAATCTATTGAGAATTTTCTTGGTGAGAAGCGCAATTTCAATGTCTACATGTCGGATAAAATGCTCCGCAGGGCTGTAGAAAGGGAATTTGAAATAATTGGTGAAGCTATGAGCCGAATTGAGAAAATTGATCCTACACTTGAAATTTCAAGTAAAAAGCAAATAATCAGTCTGCGAAATAGAGTAATCCATGGCTATGACCGAATTGACGATGAGATTATCTGGGGAACAATCGTGAGGCACTTGCCATTGTTAAAATTAGAAACTTCTGATCTACTTGAAAAATAGAGAACTATGGGCATTGTAAAATGACACGACAACTAACAATCATATTGATATTATTGAGTTTTTTTTCTTGCCAAAACAACAAGACAGAAAATCAATTGACCAAACTTGAACAGTTCATAACTGAAACCGACAGTTTGACAAGTAATTCCAAAGCTTTTGACCAAATTGTGAATCACATCCATACAAAAAGACCTGAATTCAAACAAGACAAATTATTGTCTGCAAGAGAAAATACTGCAGGGATTTTAGAAGAACAATTATTTAAATATTATTGCGATAAAACAGGAAAATATAAAGATATATATAATTCAATCAATATAAAGGCATTTAACTCTGACAGGCTAGCGGCAGAAGCATTTTTGAGAATAATTGAATTTCACGCATGTTGTATTCCTGACGAAGACATTGCTAAACTTAAAAACTTTGAGAACCTTGACAATTTCAAAAACTGTGCTTCAACAACATTATTGACTGAAAACTTAGTAATTGAAATCGGGCTTGGAAATGAAACAAAAGACAACACAGAAATTTCAGAACTACTTATCGAAATTTTAAAAGAAAAAATATATTTAAAACTTGAAATCGGAAACGGTGGACCAGCAATTTGGACAATAAAATTAGTACTAAATTAAAATGGAATTGCTATGAGATCCCTTACTGGCCATCCATAAAACATTACAACTTATACCCAAGATTCACCACAAAGCCCAACCCGTTGTCTTCGGTAAATGCAATGATGGCTTCCAAGGATCGAAAACACATTTGATCCTATCACCAATCCTCTCAATTGGAAATTATAGATTTGACAATCTCCTTTGATAATCTTAATTTTGATAAAAAAACAAACATGATACTTACAAGTGAAAAAATGAAATCAAGTCAGATAAAAAAACTTGTCGGAGATGCTTGGGCATTGATTTATAACCCTGAATATTCGGAGCAAAACAAATTTGTTGAAGGCGAGTTGATTTTCTTTGACAAAGACAAAAGCAAAGTTTACGAAGCCCTGAAAAAGGATGAAAGCAAGGATAAAAATTTTGCGGTACTTTATATGGGGAAATTGCCAGTTAATGAAGTTTATGTGCTATGAGCCCAGCTCAATTTAACGGAAAACATGGACTGGTTTTAATCCATGTTTCGATAAAAGGCAGAACTGGGATCGGGACTTTTACTTTTGCAATCGACACAGGAGCAACCAAAACATTAGTAAATCCTGATGTGTTGGAGAGTTTGGGGTATAATCAGGCTGATATTCGTGAAAAAAAAGCATCACAACCGGAAGTAAAATAGAACAAGCACATTTGTATAAAATATCTTCAATAAGAGCATTAGGTTTGACAAGACAAAACTTCAAAGTAATCTCACACAAATTGCCTGTAACAACTTATGTTGACGGATTGATAGGATTAGACTTCTTCAGAAATAAAAAAATTACTGTTGATTTTAGGCAGGGAATTATTGAACTGGAATAAGGTCATCAATAAATATATAAACAACAGACATTCAATAATAAAATCCCCTACAACGTATACCCCAAATTCAGCACAAAGCCCAACCCGTTTTCTTCCGAAAAAGTGATTAAGGCTTCGAGAGGACCGAAAATACTTTTATAGCCATAGCCAAGTCCAAGCCCGCCAATATAATCATCCCCATTAAAGATGTTTTCGAAATTGCTGTCGGCTTTTCCAACATTTGTCCTTAAGAAAATGACATTGTTAAAGCTGGGGTAGTAGTTTAGGTCGAGGCGTGTGGCGAGTAATGAATATCCAGTTTCCTGCATCAGGGCCAGGCCAAAGAAAGGAAAATTGGTGCTTGTGTACTCATCCCAAAAACCACCCATGCTGAAGTTCAAGTAGCCCGCCTCCGGGTTAGTGCCCAAAATCTCACCAGCATATAAGCCATATCCGGCATTCCATTTTTTGTTGATGGGGATAACTGTGTTGTATCTTAATATCAGTTGAAGGATGGGTTCGCCACCCTCCAATTCGTAGAAATTGTCAGTTATTATTTTTGCCGATCCAAACACCCGGTTGCCTTTCCGGGGGTAATATCCTTCGGTGTAGGTATCGACCAAAAACTGTCCATAGTAGCTATAATACTGTTTATTGGGGTCGCTCAACAGGTCGAAGCCTATATTTCGTTTCCGGTTCACAAATTCGGGTGTGAAGCCCACACGGAACATCCCGTTTCCCCGGAAAAATGCCGTCACCCCCAGGTTGGCACAAAAACGGGTAGTGTATAAACTAGTGGTGACATCCTTGCCATTGTATAAAAGCCACTCGCGCCGGTCGTAGCCCAGACTGCCGTACAAGCCCGGCTTGTAGCCGTTGTCTTTCAGGTATTCGGCCTTGAAATAATGGTTTTCGCCCAGCTCGCCACTAAACGACAGGCGCCCGTTTCGCCGGGTCACGTTGCGGTACACCACATTCATACGCACCGAAGCGTTGAAATAATTATCGAAATGCAGTCCCAGATTGAATCCATGGGTCGAGTTTTGGAGAACCTTGACAATTAATTCGTAGCCTTCGCCTTCTGTGTTTTCCTGCAAACGATAATCGATTTTTTGATAGAGAATGTGTTGGTAGGCACGGTCTATTTTATGGCTGATATCAGCGATCAAATAGGAATGGCCCTCCTCCACTTCAATGATCGATAGAAACTGCTCTATTTCCAATTCATTCAACCCCGAAATAATTACGTGATTTATCAGGATTGAATCTACAGGATATTTTGTTTTTGGAGAAATGACAGGGGGAGAAATCCGGTTGAGCGATTCGGCAAGTTGTTTGAAAACCGGCAACATTTTTCGGGCTGCATCTTCCCCCCGTTTTATCAATGTGTCGACATCTTGGAAAGAAGAGGAACTAAAACCTGCGATGTCGGGCCTGATGTAGTAATCGCAAAGCCTCAGATTTTTATCAAACAAAGGTTGACGTAGGATGTTCCCGGCCTGGGTCAGGATACGGGTGGGATTGGCAAGTATTTCATCTTTTGTGCTGAAAGTTGGATTCTGCACATCAATTCCAATAATTATATCTGCCCCTAAATTGATGGCCTCCTGCACCGGGAAATTATTGATCAAGCCCCCATCGACCAATAAATGCCCATCCATTTCCACGGGGTCGAAAAGTGTGGGGATCGACATACTGGCCCGGATGGCATCGGGAAAATAACCATGATCCAAAACCACCACTTCGCCGGTAATGGCATCGGCAGCTATGCAGGCAAAGGGCCGTGGAAATTGAGTGAAATCCTCTTGGTTGTGGACTGGAAAGGAGTAGCGGGTAAAGAAATTGAGAAGGTTGCGACCCGCAATCAAACCACCCGGCAAACTAAATTTTCCTTCGCTAAAGGGCAATTGAAAAAAGTAAAGGTCCTGGATTTCCTTTTCGTACAAGGCCATATCATTCCGGTTGATTTCATCGGTTAAAAGATATTGCCAATTGGCATGTCGTACCAACGAGTCGATAAATTCTACCGGATAACCCATGGCATAAAACCCTCCGACAATGCTACCAATGCTGGTTCCAGAAATAACATCGACTTGGATGCCCGCTTCTTCGAGCACTTTGATGGCCCCCAGATGGGCAAAGCCTTTGGCCCCGCCACCACTTAACACAAGGCCGATTTTGGGGCGTTTATTTTCTTGCGAAAATCCCTCAAAAACCAGATAGGGCATCAGGTTTATCAGAAGAATTAAGATTACTATTTGGGTAGAGGTTTTCATTTCTGATAGTTCTGAGTTCAAAGTTAAAAAGTTCTGAGTTAACTTCCCGACTTGCCTAATTTCAATTTTCTAATTTCCAATTTCATTCTATGTTCTTCACAATTTTAAAGACTGCCAATAGCCAACTGCCGACTGTGGACTGAATACTGCTAAACCGTCTTCCGATAATACTTCACTGCAAACGATAAAACCACCGTTGCATATATGCCAATGTACAAAAATTCTTTGGTCAGATCGGCAAAGCCCGACCCTTTCAGCAATACCATCCGGTTCACTTTCATAAAATAAGCAAAGGGGTTGATGATGTTGACTTGCTGTGCCCAGTGGGGCATGGTTTCGATGGGCGTGAAAAGCCCGCTCATCAATATAAAAACAAGCAAGAAAAAGAACGACATAAACATGACCTGCTGCTGGGTGTTCGAAATGGTGGACAGCAAAAGGCCAAAGCCTAGTACGAGGATCAAATACAAAAAGGCAAAGGCAAACAGCACCAAAAGGCTTCCCCGGAACGGAAGATCAAAAACGATCCAACCAAATGTCAAACCCAGGGCAAGTTCGAATAGTCCGATTATCAAAAAGGGGATCAGCTTTCCCATCATAAACTGATATTTTTTGATGGGTGTCACGTTGATTTGCTCGATGGTGCCCATTTCTTTTTCGCGCACAATATTCAGGGCTGTCAAAAACATGCCGATCACCGTAACCAAAATAACAAGGATACCGGGCACCATGTAATGTTTGTAGTTAAGCCCGGCATTGTACCAAAACCTGCGGCTTATTTCTATTTGCTTCATTTGAGGTACCTGGTCAGAAAAGCGCATCAGTCGTGCCGATAGCTTTGTGTTTATGCCCATCAAAATCTGGGAGGAATAGGAATTGATCAGGCCTGCCGTCATTCCGTTTATGGCGTCAATCTGAAATTGAACCCCCGGCGACATCCCATTCAACAGGTCTTTCTCGATGCCTGCCGGGATCACCATCACCACATCTGCCGTGTTGTCTATTATCGACTTTTCAGCTTCATCAACTGAATGTTTAAAATCGGTGATGGTGTAGAATGGCGATGCCTGAAAGCCGCTGATAATTTCGCGTGATATGCTGCTGTTGTCGAAATCGACCACCTCCATTTTTATGTCTTTCAATTCAAGTGAAGCCGCATACACCAATATGATCAACTGCACCAGGGGCAATATAAAAATGATGGGCAACATGGTCTTGTTACGAAAAACCTGGATGAATTCTTTTTGTAAAATGTATAGGATCGTGCGCATAAGACTAGTTCTTATTGAATTAAGCAAATTGAAAATATAATAATTGCAAGAAATCAATCGTACTTGTGGTTGATATTTCGGAGGATGTCCCCCAGTCTATCCCGATGTAGTCGGGACTGGCGGGGTTAGGGGGTGGAGGTATTAGCAGGAACTCCCCCCTCTTAGTCTCCCCCCAAGGGGAGATAGTGCTTCGTAGCAAATTGTCATTAAGATAGACCCTATTTTTTACTTTTAAAATCATTGCTTAGATATATTATTTGAAAATTTTTTACTCCAGTCTCAGTTTAAATTTCTTTACACTAACAACTACAAAGGCAATGGCCATAAGGGTAAGGATGAGGGTTTCTTTCCACACAAATAGAAAACCTGTTCCTTTCAGCATAATATTTTTTATGATGACGATAAACCAGCGTGGCGGCATAATGGCACTTAGGTATTGCAAGATTACCGGCATGTTTTCGATGGGAAAGATAAAGCCTGAAAGTAACATAGTGGGCAGCAACAGGGCAAACATGGAGATGAACATGGCCACTTGTTGCGATTTGGCCACCGTAGAAATCAAGATGCCCAGGCTTAGGGCCATCAATATAAACAACATGCTTTCGGCCAACAATAAAATCAAGCTACCGCGTATTGGAAGTCCAAAAACGAAAAATCCGAGGGCAAGGATCACAATGGCATTAATGAACGAAAGGAGCAAGTAAGGGGCAACCTTTCCCAGGATGATTTGAATAGGCCGAAGGGGAGAAATGAGCAATACTTCCATCGTTCCGGTTTCTTTCTCGCGGGCTATGGTTATGGAGGTCATCATGGCAGAAATGAGCATGAGGATCAATGCCATTGTGCCGGGCACAAACATGAACACACCTTTCAGTCCCGGGTTGAATTGCATCCGGGTTTCGGCACGGATAATCTTGTTGCCATATCCAGCCATGTTCAGGTCTTTAATGTAGGCTGATATAATGGCTTGGGTATAATTGCTCAACATCTCGGCAGAGTTAGGGTCAGATGCATCGGCAATGATTTGCAGGTTGGCCTTGCCTGTTTTTTCGAGCAATCGGCCAAAACCTGGCTCGAATACCAGTGCCAGTTTCGCGTTCCCGGCCCGGAAACAGGCATCAATTTCGTTCTCGTTTTTCAACTCATCGGACAAAATAAAGTACCCCGACGAAACCAGCTTCTCTGTAATCTTTTGGGTATGCTCATCCTTCGAATGATCGAGAATGGCAATGTGGGCATCGCGGATTTCGTTGGAAATCACAAAACCAAAAATGAGCAACTGGGCAATGGGCATCCCAAACAGGATGATCATTGTCCGGTAGTCGCGAAAAATATGCAGGAACTCTTTTTTTACAAAAGCGAAGAATCGGTTCATCTTTATTAAATTGATTTAGTGGGTGGGATCATAGTCCCTGTGACGAATTTAATTGATTTCGCCCCGATGGGGCTAATATTATTTAGGCCGATTGATATCCCAGGGCTATTTTCGACTTCGCCGAAAAATACACCCTGGGCTAATGATAACACCCCTTTGGGGCTAATACTTAATATGATTCCAGACTCCAAATTGGTTTTTGTTTGACGAAAAGCCCCAACGGGGCGAAAATAATTAGCGCAGGGTGAAGCCCTGTGTAAAGGGATTGACAGGAGGTTCCATAGCCCCAACGGGGCGAAATCAATTTTGTATTTTAAACTCCAACTATTCATCATTTGGATTGATTTTAATCCTTCCTGCCAAATTTCAAATTTCTATTTTCCAATTTCATGCACGTGCTAATTTCAAAAACACATCATTCATACTTCCTGCCCCGTATTGTTGCTTCAAACCATCCGGTGTGTCGAGGGCAGCAATCCGTCCATCCACCATAATGGAAACCCGGTGGCAATACTCAGCCTCGTCCATGTAGTGTGTGGTGACAAAAACGGTGATACCATCTTCCACGGCCTCGTAGATCAAATCCCAAAACTGGCGGCGGGTAATAGGATCAACGCCACCAGTCGGTTCGTCGAGGAAAACGATTTTAGGCCGATGTAATACCGCCACAGAAAAGGCCAGTTTCTGTTTCCAGCCTAATGGGATTTCAGCGATCAACTTATCAGCATAATCTGTCATCTCTAATCGGGAAAGAAGTTCGTGGGTGCGTTCCTTAATTAGTTTCGCCCTCATTCCATAGATGCCTCCATAAAAGCGGATGTTTTCCTTCACGGTCAAATCTTCGTAAAGCGAAAATTTTTGGCTCATGTAGCCGATGTTGCGTTTTATGTCATCGGCATTTTTATATACATCGAAACCGGCCACCTCAACAATGCCCGAAGTGGGTGAAGAGAGGCCACTGAGGATTTTGATGGCGGTAGTTTTCCCGGCTCCATTGGCTCCGAGGAAGCCAAATATTTCGCCTTTGTACACATCGAAGCATAGGTCTTTGTTGGCCTCGAAGTCGCCGAATTTTTTTACGAGGTTGTCGACGTGGATGATTATTTGTTTATCGTCTTGTTCTTTCATTTATATAACTTGTATTAACCGCCTTCTACCATTATTCTCCATGTTTCGCCGGGAAAATCTTTTGTCAATCTTATTACCTGTCACCTCCGGCGATTTCATAGGCACCTCCTATTCCCAGCCCTTCGCTACAGACTGGGCTAATGATTACACCCCTTTGGGGCTTTTCTCTCCGACATTCCACTCGCCTTTGGCGAGTTCCATACCGGGTTATTGATATTCAACTCCTTTCGGGTTTTTTCGTTGTCCAATAATTCCCTAATTTCCCATCTCCTTAATTCCCTAATTTTCCTAACTACTCAATTCCTTTCTTCGCCGTCATCAGGTGCATAAAACAGTCCTCAATTCCAGCTTTTATCTTTTTAATTGAAGAAGGGTGAAAACCCTCCTGCTCTATCAAATCGCTAAGTTCTTGTTCTGAAATTTCCTGATTGGGATTTGAGAAATGGATGCTTTGTCCGAAAAGGTGGGCCGAGTGTTCTCCATATTTTTCGTTCAGCTTGTTTTTTAATGAATGAAGATTATCGGCTTTGATCTCGAATAAGTCGCCCTCGAATTCTGACTCGATCTGTGCAGGTGGAGCTACTGATAGCAATTCTCCCTTTTGAATCAAGGCCACCCGGTCGCACATCGAAGCCTCGTCCATGTAGGGTGTGGAAACCAATACGGTGATCCCCTGTTTTTTTAAGGATTTGAGCATGTCCCAGAACTCTTTCCGGGAAACAGCATCAACACCTGTGGTGGGTTCGTCTAAAACAATTACTTCGGGGTTGTGGATGAGGGCGCAACACAGGGCCAGCTTTTGTTTCATCCCTCCCGATAGTTTCCCTGCCCGGCGGGTTTTAAACATTTCAATTTGTTGGTAGATATCTTTTATCAGGTGGTAGTTTTCCTGAATGGTGGTGCCAAATACGGTGGCGTAAAAATACAGGTTTTCCTCAACGGTTAAATCTTCATATAAAGAAAACCGACCGGGCATGTAGCCAATGTGCTGGCGTAGTTCTTTGAAGTCCTTTTTTACATCTTTTCCGAGGAGAAATACCTCGCCCTTGTCGGGCAATAATAGGCTTACCAGGATCCGGAACAGGGTGGTTTTTCCGGCTCCATCGGGGCCAATCAAACCAAACAGTTCGCCTTGTTCCACTTCAAGCGAGATATTCTTCAAAGCCTGTGTGTCGCTGTAGGATTTTGAGAGATTATGTATTTGGGCTATTTTCATTTTTAATATTTAGTATGAAGTATCAAGTACAAAGTATCAAGTACATAGTATCGAGTAGTTAGATTGAAATTACATTTTATTTTTGAGTCTTATGTCTTAATACTAATTACTCGATACTAATTAAAGTGCACTTCCCCCGGCATCCCAATTTTAATCTTTCCATCGTTTTCAACCTTCACTTTTATGGCATACACCAGGTTGAGTCGTTCTTCAGGGGTTTGGATTACTTTGGGGGTAAACTCGGCTTCCGGCGAAATCCATGAGATTGTGCCATCGTAAAAAATCAGTCCTTCATCAGGGCCATCAATGGCGACTTTTACTTGCTGTCCTATTGTAATCCCAGCCAATTGTCGGGCACTCACATAAGCTTTCAAGTTAATCTGGTCGAGGTTCGCAATTTTGTAAATAGGCTTGCCCATGCCACAGAGTTCGTGCTCTTCGATAAATTTGTCGAGGACTACCCCCTTTATTGGGTTGATAATTTTCGATTCCGAAATCTGGTGGCGGATCAGGTCGATTTGTTTATCCAGGACTTTGGATTCATGCAGGATGCTTTTTCGTTTTACACTTATTTGGGCAATCTGTTGTTCGGCCACTTCCAGTTCGGTTTTCATGTTGTCGAACTGCTGTTGGGTGGCAGCCTCTTTTTTCAACAATTCAGATATCCGGTTGAAATTGATCTGCAGGTTTTCCTTTTTCAAGTTGAGTAATTTTAGCTGTGAGTTCAGTTCCTCCAAAGCAATTGGAATGGCCGACTGCTTTGCTTGCAATTGATCTACCTGTAGATTTAAGGTGGTGGTGTCGATATAGCCCACTATCTGCCCAGCCACTAATTCTTGTCCCTTTTCAATTTGGAAACCGAGCAATTCGCCGTTACCTTTGGCTGAGACATAGAGTTCGTCGGATTCGAAATTACCATAGGCCACCGATTGGTTGTTGTCGGAGTTGCAAAATGTAGCTATGAGGGCAATGATTGCAATTAGAAATATTCGTGTGTTCATGTTTTATTTAGTTACGTTTATTTTATCTTTTTTGATTTCACCCCGTTGGGGCTTGTCTTTCATTATGTCCTATATTCACAGGGCTTCACCCTGTGCTAATGATTACGCCCCTTTGGGGCTTTTCTTGCTTACTGCCGACTGTATTCTGCCGACTGTTCAATTTCTCCACTAAGGATCAATAAACTCACCTGAGTTTGCAGCTTCTGGACCATCAGGGTGTTGAGGCGGATGTTGGACTGGGCAAAGTTGTTGAGATCGCTGAGGTAATCCACCGATGTGATTGTCCCATTGTCCAATTCGGCAGAAGTCCGTTCCAGGATTTCCTGCTGCATCTGTACAATCTGGGCTTCGTTCAGCATCAGGGCATCCAGCTTTTCGAGTTCGGTCAAATAGTTTCCTTGGACAATTTTCAGGTTCAAATCGAAAGCCTCTTTTTTATTGTTGATGATATCCTGCTCGATGGCCAGTGCATCTTTTCTGTCGCGGGTTTGACCCCAGTCGTAAATGTTCCAGCTTAGTTTCAGGCCAATCATATAGTAGTCGTCAAAATCTTCGGTGAACATATTGTAACCGGGCCGGCCATATCCTGCCTGGCCAAAGGCATACGCTTTTGGGAGTCGGGTCTTTTGTTGCAGGTCGATTTGCTCCCGGTTCAATGCTTGCTGGTTTGCGAACAACTGATGTTCGGGCCGGGCAAATCCTGTTGGCAGGGTTTTGTTTTCTTTGGGATAATCCAGCCTTATTTCTGTTGAATATTCCTGCCCTGTAAGCTGCGAAAGGCTTTTCAGCAAACCGGTACGCTTGTATTTTAGTTCGATTTGTTTGGCATCCAGTTGGAGTTTGCTGGCCTTTAGTTTATCGAGATTGTTGCGTGTGATCACCCCGTTTTGTACAGCTGCTTCGGCCACTTCAATTCGTTTGTTCAGTTCTTTCAGGCTTTCATCGATGGCTTTTTGATTTTCATCTATCAGCAATATCCCAAAGTACATATTACTAACCTGGTCGTATACTTTATACAGTTCCACGTCCACGCCTGTTTTCATGGCCAGGCTTTTCAGCTCCTCCAGTTTTTGCTGCGATTGGTTGATGCCCCCATCATAAATCAATTGGCTGGCATCGAGGTTCAATTTGTATTGATCTTTTGCAATTTCTGGCAGGGCAATGCCAGGCACCGGGATGTTGATTTCTGTTACGTCCGACTGGTAGCTCATTTGCCCGTTCAGGTTTAGTTGAGGATAGTAGTTTTTCTTCAATGCCTGCTGGTTTAAGCCCGATTGCTTTTGGTACAAATCGGCCTGTTTTTTTAAGGGATGGTTTTGTTTGGCTTGGGAAAAGAGGTCAAACAATTCGATTTTTTCCTGGGCATTAGCTCCATAGCTAAGAAAAAGAATCAGGATTATTGAAAGTTTTGTTCTCATAGTGTTAATTGTTTTCGTTCAAAGAAGATGCTAAAAGCTGGAGAGCAGAGGTGGTCACATAGCTCTTTCTTTCAGCAAAAAATTGATCGACCAAAAGCTGGTCTCCTTTAAAGATTATGTGATGTAATATAGGCTTCGCCACAAAAGGAAATATTATCATACTTATCAAGGAGATCATGAATTGTTGTGGGTTTTTCAGGTTGAAGCCCTCGTTTTGAAAGAGAGACATAGCTTTATCGACCAATGAGGTAAGTCCAATTTTTTCGGCCATAAAGGTGGCCAGGCGCGATGGGTCGCGGTTTAATTCACCAATTACGAATTGAGGCAGAAAGGGATTTTGTTCCAGTACCCTAAAGTAGGCATCAATAAATATAGTGATAATCTCTTGTGGGTTTTTCCCCGAGGCTATTGTAGCACCCATTGTAGGGATGAATTGCTGAAAGGCCTCCTCGAAAATGGCATCGAACAGTTTTTGTTTCGACCTAAAGTAGTAATGCAAAAGGGCTTTGTTTATGCCCGCTTCGTCGGCTATTTCCTGCATCCGTGCTCCATCGAGTCCTTTGGCAACGAATACCCTACGGGCGGCATCAATGATTTTTGTTTCTGTATTATCCATATTATTAAAGCAAATAGTTTAACCATCTGGTCAGTGCAAATATATGGCAGTTTTTTTATTTACCAAAGGTTTTAAGTAAAAAGTTTAACTAAGTAGTTAAAATTGTTCTAAGTTAGACCCGGCTACCTCACAGCTTGTCCCGAATTTCGGGAAATCCTTTCATGTGGGTAGAGGGCGCTGTTCATAGATAAAATAGGCCCGGAATTTTACAGCGACAAGGTGTCATCCAGTTTTTTTATTGAAAATCCCAACTATCTGATTACCTTTGCATTTATAATAAGATATAATTTTGGTTTTCGACTCTAACCAATTGAATATCAAAAATATTTCCAAATACTTGGGTGATTTCCCATTACAGCCAGAGTTTATGTTGTTGATAACCAGATTGTAGTTGTGGCTATTTTTAGGCACTAAAGAATGTGATAATAGTAGAATGTGCAAAAATATATGAACCGAAAGTGGGAGACAATGTTGTCTTGATTGGAAAGCAAGATGAATTAGAAATATAAATAATCAGGGCTTTTTTAAGCCCTAAAACGAAGAATGAAAGAAAACATAATAGTATTCAAATATGGTGGCAATGCCATGACGAATCAAAATCTTAAATCGAAGATAGTAGAAAATATTTGCTCTTTGAAAGATAAAGGATACCAGGTTGTGATTGTTCATGGAGGAGGTCCTTTTATCAAGCAAACTTTGGAAAAAGTGAATATAGATTCTGAGTTTATCGACGGCCAGCGAAAAACTACACCAGAGGCCATGGAATATGTAGAAATGGCACTTAAAGGAAAAGTGAATGGCAGCTTAATTTCCATAATCAATGCCATGGGACATAAAGCGGTTGGTTTATCAGGCAAAGACGGACATACAGTAACAGCAAAAAAGCGTTTGCATCAGCATACAAAAAACGGTAAGACAGAACTGGTCGATTTGGGGCAGGTTGGTGACGTGGAAAACGTTGACGCTTCCTTAATCGAATTGCTATTGGAAAATGATTTCATTCCGGTAATCACTTGTATTGCTTCCGATAAAAAGGGGATTGATTATAATATTAACGGGGATTTGTTTGCCGGTCATATTGCTGGTGCTCTTAGTGCAGAACAATACATTATTTTAACTGATGTTGACGGGTTAAGACTTGATAAAGACAATCCGGCTTCCCTTATCCATGAACTTAAAGTAGCGGAAATAAATCATCTAAAAGAAATAAAATGTATCCAGGGCGGGATGATCCCCAAAATTGATTCGTGTGAAATTGCCTTGGAAAAAGGAGCCAAACTGGCACGAATCATCAATGGGACAGTCCCAGAGCAGATTGCAAGCCTTTTTGAAAAGAAAGAAGTTGGAACAGCAATCAGCGCATAATTTAAAAATACAAACAATGACACATAAATTGAACAGTACATACAACGATCTCGATAAGAAGTATTATTTACAAACTTTCAAACGCCACCCTTTAACATTTGACCATGGAAATGGCTCCCATATTTGGGATGTGGAAGGCAACGAATTCATAGATATGTTGGGCGGCATCGCTGTAAATAGCGTTGGCCACAGTCATCCAAAAGTGGTAAAAGCCATCCAGGATCAGGCAGCCAAACTGATTCATATTTCAAACTTTTATTTGAGCAGACCACAGGTGATGCTTTCTATAAAGCTGGTGGAATTATCCGGTTTAGATCGGGTGTTTTTTGCGAATAGCGGTGCGGAATCTGTTGAGGGCGCCATTAAAATAGCACGTAAATATGCGCACAGTGTTGGACGCGGTGGAAATATCATTTCTTTTGAAAACTCCTTTCACGGACGTACATTGGCCACTATTGCAACAGGTAAAAAAGCCTATCAAAAAGGATTTGAACCTATTCCGCAGGGATTTTTCCAGGTGCCTTTTAATGATATGGAAGCCATTAAAAAAACTGCCGACAACAATACAGCGGCCATTATTGTTGAACCTATCCAGGGGGAAGGTGGTGTTAATTTCGCGAATAAAACTTTTCTTAAAGCATTGAGAACCTTTTGTGATGAACAACATATCGTGTTGATTTTCGATGAAATTCAGTGTGGTGTTGGCCGAACAGGGAAAATGTTTGCCAAAGAACATTTTGAGGTTGAACCGGATATTATGACTTTGGCCAAAGCATTAGGCGGAGGGGTTCCAATCGGGGCCATTCTTTCGAATGAAAAAGTAAGTTCGGCCATTGAATTTGGGGATCACGGAACAACCTTTGGGGGAAATCCATTGGTGTGCGCCGCTTCGTTGGCAACCATCGAAGTTATTGAAACTGAAAACCTGTTGCAACAAGCTGAAGAAAAAGGCAATTGGCTAAAGGCTGAAATTTCAGCAATGAATAATCCAGACATCAAAGAAATCCGGGGCTTAGGATTGATGATTGGCATAGAGTTTAATTTTGAGACAAAACCTTTAGTACAGAAAATGCTTGAAAATGGGGTGCTGGCAAATGCTACTGCCGATAGGGTGTTACGCCTGGTACCCCCTTTAAATATAAGTTACGAAGATTTGGAAAAGGCAGTGGAAGTATTAAAAAAATCATTAAAAGAAATACAAGACAATGACTAAAAAGAAAATGGGAATTATAGGTGCAACGGGTTATACCGGATCAGAATTGGTACGTATTCTCACCAATCACCCCGATGTTGAGATCACCATGATTACTTCTGAAAGTCGGGCAGGAGAATTGTTTTCTGATGTGCATCCTTTTTTACAGGGAATTGCAGAACAAAAATTGGTGTCGATAAATCAAATCGATGAATACGAACTGGACCTTGTTTTTCTTGCTTTGCCTCACGGTATTTCCATGGATTTTGCGAAACGTTTCAAAGACAAATCATTTAAAATTATTGATCTTTCCGGCGATTTCCGTTTGAGTTCAAAAGAAGTTTATGAGGAGTGGTATAAAATAGATCACATTTATCCTGAAGGAATTGAAAAAGCTGTATTCGGAAGTCCTGAATTGTATTTCGATAAAATTAAAGATGCGAACCTAATTGCCAACCCGGGCTGTTTTCCAACGAGTGCTATTTTAGGCCTCGCACCTTTACTAAAAGCCAACCTGATTGAAATAGACCGCATTATTGTCGATTCAAAAACGGGTGTTACCGGGGCAGGAATAAAAGCAAAAACGGTAAACCTTTATTCGAATGTAAACGATAATTTCAAGGCTTATGGATTAAAATATCACAGACATACTATTGAAATTCAAGGGATATTAGATGATGTTTCGGGAAAAGAAACATTGATTCAGTTTACACCGCATTTGTTGCCTGTAGACCGTGGTATTTTAACCACTATTTATGCACGTCCTACAGGAAAAATGGATGACATCAAACTAAAAGAACTTTACGCCAGCTTTTATGCAAATGCACCTTTTGTCAGATTAAGAAAACAAGTGCCAGCCATAAAAGATGTCAGAGGTACCAATTACTGCGATTTATATGTAACCTACGATAAGCGAACCAATATGGTGATTATTGTTAGCGTTATAGACAATCTTATCAAAGGAGCAGCCGGGCAAGCTGTCCAAAACATGAATATCATGTTTGGCCTGGACGAAACCCAGGGACTGAATCTAATACCTTTAAACCCCTAATAATTAATTTAGGCGAAAATTGAACAAACGATAAAATTTACTGAAATGATTAAAAATATAACAAACGTAAGAGGGATAACTTGTTGGGGCGCACATACAGGTGTTAAGTCAATGAAAAGGGATTTAGCCATCATTTTCTCAAGGGTGCCGGCAAGTGCAGCAGCGGTGTTTACCCAAAACCAAGTGGTTGCTGCGCCAGTTACCCTGTCAAGAAAACATATTGCAGATGGAAAAGCACAAGCCATTGTGATTAATGCGGGAAACGCAAACGCCGCCACAGGAATACAAGGAATGGAAGGTGCCGAAGCCATGGCCCAATCGTTGGCCGAAGAATTAAAAATAGATAAAGAGCTGGTATTGGTGGCTTCCACCGGTATTATTGGGGTCAAATTTCCAACCACTGAAATTGTGAATGGCATCCGGGAAAACACAAAAAATCTGACCAACAGGTCCAATGCAGGATCTTTTGTTGCAAATGCGATTTTAACCACCGATACCTTTGCCAAAGAAGGTTTTGTCGAGTTTGAGGTGGATGGCCGTGAAATTAATATGGGAGGAATTGCGAAAGGTTCTGGAATGATCCACCCCAATATGGCCACCATGTTGGCGTTCATTGTTACGGACATCGCTATTGAACCTAAGCTTTTAAAAACACTGGTAAAGGAAACGGTTGACAAATCGTTCAATATGATTACTGTGGATGGTGACACGTCGACCAATGATATGGTTATCGTGTTGGCCAATGGTTTGGCTCAAAACGATATCATTAAATCTAAAAAAGAAAAAGTCTATGCTATTTTCAAGAAACACCTGGAAGAAATGATGATCCACTTGGCCCAGCTTATCGTTTCAGATGGCGAAGGGGCCTCAAAGTTTATCGAATATGAAATAGTGAACGCGCCAACCGAAGAGTATGCCAGGATAATGATCCGGAAAATTTCAGATTCCTCGCTGGTTAAAACAGCCATGTTTGGCCGCGACCCCAATTGGGGAAGGATTATAAGTGCAGCCGGTAATGCAGGCCTTCCTTTTGATTATGAAAAAATTGATCTTTATATTGGTTCTGATAAAAAATCGATAAAGGTGTTGGAACAAGGAACCCCATTGGAATTCGACCCCAACTACATCAAAAAACTATTGAGGGAATCTCACCTTAAGATTGTACTGGATCTTCACAACGGCAAAGCCAACTCAAAAGGATGGGGAACCGATTTAACCACCGACTATGTGTTGTTTAATTCGGTATATACGACATAATACATGACAAAATAATAGTTCATTGTTAGATTTTAATTCAATTATCATGGTGTATCCTCAGCCCCCGGGCTACCGCACAGTTTGTCCCGAATTTCGGAAAATTCTTTCGTGTGGATTGGGTGACTGAAATTGATTGTCAAAACTAGCGTCGGCGTCGCTCGAAGCGACACCGACGCTGGCCAGACCCTTAGACGGTGTCTCCCTGCAGCTACCGAGGGTTTCGCTTCGAGCAAAGCCCTCGGTAGCTGCATAAGCTCGGAGCCAACAAAAAAAGCCCACCGAAAATTCGATGGGCCTTTTTTATTTTATAATGATTAATGACAAATGATTAATGCTGAATACGAATTGCTATTCCAAATTAATCAGCAATAAAAAATGATCATTTATCCTATTTTACCTTATTCTTTTTCAAATGTATAGGAACCCTCAACGGTGGTGGTAAGAGTAATGCCACTTCCTGTGGTTTCTTGTATCGCGGTCACGCCAAGCACAAGCTTTGTTGCAGTTAATTCAAGAATTTCTCCAGTTTGATCACCGTCAGGTGTTGTAAAAGTTATTTGATTTCCAGACTGGCTCCATGATCCATCAGCTGCAAAGCCGGTGAATGTTTGATCCATAGACATAGTTGGAAACCCTTCGATTGTGGTTGCCACATTAATAACATAAGATCCGGTGGATGTGTATTGATGTGGGTTTTCTGAGAAAGTCATAACAAGATCGATATCCTGACCCGTTCCGATAAAGGTTGAGCTTGGGGTAAATTCACTTGGCGGATCATACATGTTTTCACCCGAGTACTCCAGCTCTGTCATTCGCCAGTTTCCTACAAGGTTTGATGATGGCGTGTTCCCTTCGTCTTCTTCGCACGACATAAATATGCCAAGAACTGCAACAACTAATAGTAGTTTAAATAGTTTCATTTTTTTTGTGTTAGGTGTATATTGATAATTAATTGTCTATGTGTTTGAGTTGTCGTTTATACTGACAAAATTATTATTTCTACAACAGAAAAGATATGATTCTTATCATTCTGTTGCTTTTGTTACACAGGCTTTGTTTTCAAATCTACTTCAATAGTTAAATTACAGTTTTCGGTACAATTGCACACCAGCCAAGGGATCCTGGATTAGTGTTGGCATCTCTTGCGAAAGTACTCTGGAGCTACCGAGGGTTTCGCTCCAAGCGAAGCCCTTGGTGGAGCTCATTTAAAGGCTGACCTATAAAAAAGCCCGATAGAAAATTCCACCGGGCTTTTTAAGTATATTGATTGTTATTCAGTAATTAACTATCGCAGGTTTGCCTGTGCGGCAGCCAACCTTGCTATCGGTACACGGAAAGGTGAACAGCTTACATAGTCCATTCCTACCCTGTGGCAGAACTCAACGGATGAAGGTTCGCCACCGTGCTCGCCACAGATACCTATTTTGAGGTCAGGACGGCCAGCTTTTCCTTTTTCGCAACCCATCTGTACCAATTGGCCAATTCCTTCCTGGTCTAATACCTGGAAAGGATCATGCTTTAGGATACCCTTGTTGATGTATATAGGTAAGAATTTTCCGGCATCGTCGCGGGAATATCCAAAGCCCATCTGGGTCAGGTCGTTGGTCCCGAACGAGAAGAACTCGGCATGTTTGGCAATTGTGTCGGCTACTAATGCAGCACGTGGAATTTCAATCATAGTACCTACAAGGAAGTCAACTTTAACACCTTTCTCTGAAAATACGGCAGCAGCGGTGGTGCGGATGATTTCTTCCTGCATGGTGAATTCTTTCATAGTACCAATTAGCGGAACCATAATCTCTGGCTTTGGATCTAATCCTTCTTTCTTTAAATCGCAGGCAGCTTCAATAATAGCACGTGCTTGCATTTCGGTAATTTCAGGATAGGTGTTTCCCAGACGGCAACCACGGTGCCCTAACATAGGGTTGAATTCGTGGAGGGCTTCCACTTCGGCTTTCACTTTTTCAAAAGCGACACCTAATTTCTCGGCCATTTCTGTTTGAGATTCAACATCGTTTGGTGTGAACTCGTGCAAAGGAGGATCGAGTAAACGAATGGTTACGCCATACCCGTCCATAGCTTTCAGGATTCCGTAGAAATCTTCGCGCTGGATGGGCAATAATTTTGCGAGTGCAGCCTTACGACCCGCTTCATCTTCAGCAAGGATCATCTCACGCATTTTCCAGATACGGTCGCCTTCAAAAAACATGTGCTCAGTACGGGTAAGGCCAATTCCTTTTGCCCCAAATTCACGGGCAGCTTTTGCATCGGCAGGAGTATCGGCGTTGGTGCGAACATACATTCTGGTGTTCTTTTCAGCTAAGTCCATGAGTTTGCCAAAGTCACCATCCAAAGTTGGGGTGATGGTTGCTACTTTACCTTCGTAGACAATTCCTGTGGTTCCATTTAGCGAAATGAAATCGCCTTCTTTGTAAACAACGCCTTTAATGGTCATTGTGGTTCCGGTAACAGTCATGTTTGCGGCTGACGAAATACAACATTTTCCCATTCCACGGGCCACAACAGCAGCGTGAGAGGTCATACCACCACGCTCGGTTAAAATACCTTCAGCGGCGTACATCCCTTTTAAATCTTCTGGCGAAGTCTCGCGACGGACGAGGATTACTTTTTTGCCTGTAGCAGCCCATTCTTCAGCTTTGTCGGCAGAAAAAACGATTTGACCGGTTGCAGCGCCCGGAGATGCTGGCAAACCTTTCGAAAGTTCTTTGGCAGCAGCAATGGCAGCCCCATCAAATACTGGGTGAAGTAACTCATCCAGTTTGTTTGGCTCCTGACGCAGGATGGCGGTTTTCTCATCGATCAAACCTTGCTCTAACATATCGACAGCCATTTTTACCATGGCAGCACCAGTACGTTTTCCGTTACGGGTCTGCAACATCCAAAGCTTACCATCCTGAATGGTGAACTCCATGTCCTGCATATCGTGGTAGTGATTTTCCAATTTTTGCTGAACTTCATTCAATTGAGCATACAACTCAGGCATGGCTTCTTCCAATGATGGAAAGTTAGCTTTGCGGTCGGCTTCTGAAGTTCCATTACGTTCGGCCCATCTTTTTGATCCTTCCAACGTAATCTCAAGAGGTGTACGGACACCGGCAACTACATCTTCACCTTGTGCATTGATCAAATATTCGCCATTGAAGATATCTTCGCCAGTAGCAGCATCACGCGAGAAACAAACACCGGTTGCCGAAGTTTCGCCCATGTTGCCATATACCATGGCTTGAACATTTACGGCAGTTCCCCATTCCGAAGGAATATTTTCCATGCGGCGGTAAAGGATTGCGCGGGGCGTATTCCATGAATCGAACACAGCACAAACAGCTCCCCATAGTTGATCCCAGGGATTGGTCGGGAAATCAACCCCGGCATATTTGCGTACAACAGCTTTGTATTTCTCAACCAGGTCTTTTAGGTCTTCAACGGTCAATTCAGTATCGACTTTATAACCTTTGGCTTCTTTCATTTCGTCGAGTACTACCTCGAATGGATTGTGGTGTCCTTCTTCCGCTTCAACGCCCATAACTACATCGCCGTACATGTGGATGAAACGGCGGTACGAATCGTACGCGAATTTCGGGTTGCCCGATTTTTCAGCAACAATCTTTACTGTGTCATCATTCATCCCCAGGTTGAGTACGGTGTTCATCATACCTGGCATGGAAGCACGGGCACCCGAACGTACAGATACTAACAAAGGAAATGAACCATCTTTTGCATCAAATTTTGCATTCATTACTTTTTCGGTAGCCTTTACAGCTGCCTCAACTTCTGCCTTTATGGTTGCCACAACAGCATCTTTGCCGCGTAAATTGTAATCGGTACAAACTTCGGTTGTGATAGTGAACCCGGCAGGAACAGGAACACCGATAAGATTCATCTCGGCAAGGTTAGCACCTTTACCACCTAACAGGTTTTTCATGTCAGCTTTTCCTTCGGCTTTTCCTGCGCCAAAAGTGTATACATTTTTATTTGCCATAATGTAATTGGTTTATATTTAAATACTTTAAAATCAATTTGATTTTTGAAAAATTAGCTGCAAATTTAGTATTTAATTTCAGCTTAAAAAATTGTGGAATGAGTTGAAAAGTTGAAAAGTTCGGAGTTGGTGAGTTCGGAGTTGAAAACAGTTCTGCCCTACTATGCCAAAGTTTTGTAGGGAAAAGCTTGGGGAGTTCGATGTTGCTTACGGGGTAGTAGATCTTAACAGTCTAGTAGAGACGCATGGCATGCGTCTCAATTATTGCCTCCGCCACAAGTTTGCTCGAACAGACGCACGCCGTGCGTCTCTACTATCCGGAACGGCCACTGTCCTCCTAAAATCAATTAACTTTTCAACTTTCAACTCTTCAACTCAGAACTATCCAACTCTCCACTAGCAACCAAAACCAATAACTCCCGTCTTAGGCGTATGAAAAAAAATGTCGTCATCGTTGCAGGCGGAAGTGGAACCCGGATGCAGTCATACATTCCCAAGCAGTTTTTAGTTCTGGGAAATATGCCTGTATTGATGCACAGTATGGAGGCATTTTACAAATACAACCCCAACATAAACATGGTACTTGCCTTGCCCGAAAGCCAATTCGATTTCTGGAGAAAGCTTTGCACAGAGTATCAATTTTCCATTCCCCACAATCTAACCCCAGGAGGTGAAACCCGTTTTCAATCGGTACAAAACGCATTGAAATTGATAAGCGAAGGCCTTGTCGCCATACACGATGGCGTGAGGCCGCTGGTTTCCCAATCAACAATCCGCCTCGTATTTCAGAAAGCCGATGAACTGGGGAATGCAGTCCCCATTACCAACATGAACGATTCGGTGCGGATTGTGAATAGTGGTGGCCATGCGGCTTTCAACCGTGATCAGATAAAAATTGTACAAACCCCTCAAGTGTTCCGCACAGATGAGATTAAGTCTGCTTATCAACAAACATATATACCGGCCTTTACCGACGATGCCACTGTAATGGAGGCTTATGGTAAAGAGGTCTTTTTGGTGGATGGAAACCCGGAAAACTTAAAAATAACTACCCCCGGGGATTTATTGATTGCCGAAGCCCTGTTAAAAACTTTGAAAGTATAGATGAATTAAACTAATTTCGTAAAAAATTAAAATGTAAAACGATGAAAAAAATTTCTGGAATTCTATTGTTGGCTTTTGTCCTTAGCTTTTCGTACGCGGTGCAAGCCCAGGTAAAAGTAAATGAGGTGTATCTGACCAAAAGCATTGTGGTTGAAAAAACGAATTTGGCCGACCTGCACAATCGTGCCTACACCTGGGTGACCACATACTATCGCACTGAAAACCGAATAGTCACTGCCCGTGAGATTGATGAAAATCTGGTTGGCGTGGATGTTGAAGTGCCCATGAAATCGGGTGCCACTTTAGGTTATACCATTCGCTTCGATTTGAAAGATAACGGATATACCTATACCATTTCAAAACTCTCGATGGAAGAAAATACCGAGGTAAAAAAATACATGGACGACCTGAGTACCCAGATCAAGGAAGTGATGAACCCTGCATTGAAGAAAGTTGAGAAGTAGTAGGACAAGCTTCCTGGCAAGTAATTGCCTGAAAAATTAAACGAAAGGCTACCTGGGAGGGTGGCCTTTTTTTTGGTTTTCATCCACCTATCAATAAGGAAAAGATGGTATTTTGGAATTGATTTATGATTTAAGATCAACGATTTTTGATATACGATGTTCGGTGCGGCCCACCAGATCATAAATCATAAATCCTTGATCCTTATTCTGAATTCAATTTATCATACATGCTACCAGCCTGCCCCTTACAAAATACTGTCATTGGTAACGTAGTAAGGAACTTCGGTGTTAAGCCTGCACTCCTATCCCAAAAATAAACCATTTTTACATGCAACCTTTACCGCTTCCAGGCTCTATTTAATTGTTGAAAGGTTTTATGCGATTAAAAGTACCAAGACGAAAAACAATATTGATGTACATTTTTTAAATACTTTTTTCCGTACCTTTAAACACCGAAATTAATTTGACTAGCGCACATAAAAAATTGAAGCCATGAAACATACCTTAACCCTGTTTACATTCTGCATCCTGGTCTCTTATAATGTTATAGCTCAACCTATAGCTGTTAATACATCCCTTGCAACAGATACAATGCTTATTAAGGAACTCCTGGACAATCCTTACACCGATATTTTTAATATTCAATTTTCCGGCGATCCGATTTCGTATGGAATTTTTACCAAAGAGAATTCAAATTTTGATTTACCACGGGGAATCATCCTTACAAATGGCAAGGCAATAAATGCTGTGGGACCAAATAATTCTACCGGTATCTTTTATAATAATAACAGCCCTGATAATTTATTACTTAATGGCCTATTATTTCAATCAACACATGATGCTTCGGTATTGGAATTCGATTTTGTTTCGTGTGATAATTTTTATCTTCTTAAATTGGTTTTTGGTTCGGAAGAATACTTAGAAAGTGTAAATAGTAATTACAATGATGGATGTGGTATTTTTGTTTCTGGGCCAAATCCAAATTCATCTCCTTATGTTAATCAAAATTTTGCCGTAATCCCGCAAACAACATTACCGATTTGCATTAATAATGTTAATAATACTACCAACTCTGACTATTTTTTCTTTAACGGAGATGGTTATGTTTCAAATAATGAAGCTTTACAGTACGATGGGTATACAATCCCTATAACTTGCAAGATACCGATTGTACCTGGTGAAGTTTATCATGTTGCTGTGGTTATTGGAGATGCAACAGATAGTAATGTTGACAGTGGCATTTTATTTTGTGCTGATCAAAGCACTTTGCATATCAGCGAATATTCGGTTTCATTAGAATCCCCTTATGGTTTCGCCAATCAATTGTTCGAGGGATATCCTGCACATTTGCATTTTGAGAAAACAGATAGTGCAATTCTCAACAACAACTTTGTGGTTAACCTGGAGGTTCTTACGAATGCAGGTAATGCCAACCCTGGTGTAGATTATCAAGCATTACCCGGGAGTATAGTCATTCCGGCTGGGTCGATGACTTTCGATTATCCACTTACAATTTATGCAGATGGAGTAAGTGAACCCAATGAATGGTTGTCGGTTAATTTTAGTGATACCTGTCCAAGTGGTGGACCAATTATCCAGGCAATAATTCAGGACGCATTTATGTTTGATGCCGGTATTGCACAAGAAACGTATTCAAATTGTATTAGCAATACGGTTACCCTTCACACCTTTGCCAATGCTGCCGATTCAATGCTTACTTATCTTTGGAGCGATGGAAGTACAGCCGACAGTTTAATTGTTTCGGGTGTTTCCATTTTTTTATCGACCTATTCCGTAACGATTTCTCATGTCGATGGATTTTCGATGGTAGACTATGTTTCTGACGAGTTATTCTCTGGTCAGGTAAATACAAGTATTGCGATACAAAAGTCGTGTATTGATACCACAGGAATATTTGCGGTTATGGCTACTGATGGCAGCCCTCCCTATCTTTTTCAATGGAGTACAAGTGCCACTACTGCTATTCTCAACCCGGTTTTTGCTGGTGATTACTGGCTAACAGTTTTTGATAATTCGGGATGTTTAACCGTTGATAGTGTAGTGAATTTTAATCCTATTCCATTAAGCATGGGTCTTGAATACTCAAATGCCGGGTGCATCCCAAGTGTGGCAATCGCTACAGCAACAGGAGGAACACCACCCTACTCGTACGAATGGATACCGGGCCTACAAACCGACAACAATAAAGTTATTACACAAGATGGAATCTATTCGATATCCATTGAAGATGCCAGTGGTTGTGTTGTTTCCGATTCGTTTTTCATTGTTCAAGATACCAGCTTGTCTCTTCAAATTGATTATGAAATTGGTCTGGGTTGTACACCTTTCTCCGGATCAATAAACCTTACAATTGTAAATGGCACCAGTCCGTATTCATTCAAGTGGTCTAATTTTATGACAACCGAGGATATTGAAAATCTCTGGCCATATAATTATTCCGTAAGTGTAACCGATGCCAATTATTGTTTTTGGTCGCAAATTCCTATCACAATCGATCCGTTGACCAACTTGTCGTACTCGTTCAATTATTCATCAGTAACTAACTGTGCTACTATGAATAATGGATTTGTAGAAATTTTTATACAATCTCATTATGGCCAGGTCAATTATAATTGGTCGAATGGAAGTATACTTGCCTCGATTGATGATCTATCACCCGGAACCTATTATTTTACTATTAGTGATTTGTGTAGTGTGATTTTAGATTCAGTTATCATTGAACCACCTGCCCTCCTATCTATAGCAATTATTCCCGATGACGATTGCCTTGCAGGTACTTGGGATTTAGAACTGAATATTGATAATGGCACCCCTCCTTTCACATATCTTTGGAATACCGGAAGTACAGATGCTCAGATCGATTCGGTTTCAGGTGGTGACTACTTTGTTACTGTTATTGATGATTATGGTTGCATGGCAACTGCGAGCCTAATAGGATATTCACTTATTCCCCTCGAAATCAACCTAAACTACTCTACCGCAGGCTGTATTCCCAGTGTAGCAAACGTTCAGGCAAGTGGCGGTACGCCTCCTTATGGGGTGTTTTGGTCGACTAACACTTATGGAGCTCAAACCCTGATTCAGCAAGCCGGAGAATACTGGGTAAAAGTGCAGGACTTAACCGGTTGCTCCATTATCGACACTTTCAATATAGTGGCCGATACGAGTAGTTTTTTGGAGATCAGCGAAAATATTATCCTCGACCCTTGCTCCACTACCCCCGGTACAATCGACATTTCAATAGTAAACGGGGCGGCTCCATTTACTTATCTGTGGTCGAACTGGAAAACAACAGAGGATGTGGACAGTCTTGCGCCAGGCTCTTATTCGCTTTCAATTACCGATGCCAACTATTGCTATAGCGTGTACGAATTCAACATCCCCGTTTCGCCAGTCACAACGCTGAGTTATACCCTTAGCCATACTCTGGCAACCGATTGTATTGGATTGAACAATGGCTCGGCTGTGGCAACTGCTTTTTCGCTAGTATCTCCGGTTAATTACCAATGGTCGAACGGAAGTACTGACAGCCTGATCCAAAACCTTAGCCCGGGTATTTTTCATGTTACCATCAGCGATCAATGCGAAGAGTTTGTGGATTTTGTAAATATCGTCTATCAAAATCCTCTTGCCTTAAGCCTTGCCAGCACCAATACCCATTGCAACGATTCGGTGGGAACGGTTAGCGTTTCAGTGAATCCTCCAAGTTTAGTGGATAGTATGTTTTTGCAAAACACTTCCGGTGGCGAATTCTATTTTCCCGATTCGTCCGGTATTTTTTATTCGCTTCCTTCGGGCAATTTCCTTTTCACATTGGTCGATACCTTTGGATGCGCAAATAGTGATTCTGTTTTTGTGGGGATTGAAATTCTTTCTTCTTTCAACCTAAATGTTACCCATGCGAATTGCAATGATTCTACAGGAAGTGTGCAGGTTTTTGTCAACCCGGTTGAACTACTGGACACCATGTACCTGCAAAATAATCTCTCCGGCGGAATTTTTTACCCTGATTCAACCGGCATCTTTCATTTTCTTCCATCAGGCAGTTATGTATTCACAATAGTGGACATGTATGGATGTACTGCCACCGATTCTGTATTTGTCGGGGTTGTTTTTCCCACCTCCTTCTCGCTGGATGTCACCGATGCTTTGTGCAGCGACTCTACAGGTACTGTTCAGATTTTGTTGAACACGTATGAATTTTTGGACAGCATGTACCTTCAAAGCAATCTTACCGGCGGGTTGTTTTATCCCGATGCCAGTGGCCTTTTCAAATGGCTTCCACAAGATGATTATACGTTTACTTTGGTCGATACCTTTGGATGTTCGGTGACCTACCCTCTTCAAATCGAATATTTCCCCAATTTGTTAAGTGCTACCATCGACACGGCGTACTGTGCGGGTTATCCGGTAACTGGCAATGCTACTGTGCTGGTCACGGGAAATTCAATGCCTGGTTCGCTTTATGATATCCAATTCCCTGTGTTCAATCACGAAATACTTATGGGCGGTACACTCATAACACCAAACTTGATCGATGATTATTATTGGGGGCCATTTCCCATTGGTTTCGATTTTTCTTTCTTCGGAAACGTAGTTACACAATTTTATGTAGGCTCCAATGGCTGGGTCAGTTTTTCGCCTTTATCCAGTTCAACTTATGACCCCTGGATAACCATGCCTATACCTAATCCCGATCCTTCCCGACCCCGCAATGCTATTTTTGCCTTGTACCGCGACTGGTATCCTGGAACTGGTGGGAATGGCTCCATCAAATATTATGTAACCGGAACAGCCCCCTTTCGAAAACTGGTTGTAAATTATGTTGATGTTCCTTTGTTTAGCTGTACAAATAGTCTTGGCACTTTCCAGGTGGTACTCTATGAAACTTCCGATATAGTTGATGTGAATATTATTGACGGTCCTTCGTGCCCCTCATGGAACAGTGGCAATGGAGTATTGGGGATTCAAAATGCTGATGGGACTGTGGCTTATCCTGTACAAGGTTATAATAATACCAATTTCCAGTTATCCAATTATTCGGTGCGGTACAATCCCCAAAAACCCTTGTGGTACGATCCAATAGGAACTTTTATTGGAGAAGGCGATGCAGTTAATTTTGGCACATACCTTCCCGGGACATATACTTGCGAAGCTTATACTGGCTGCGGACTTGAAACCGTTGAAATAGATGTTCCGTTTTTTTATGATTTCACACTTGACCTGGGACCCGACCAATTGCTTTGCCCTTACGAAACGGTTTTATTGCAATTGCCCCCAACAATTTCCGGCGATTGGTCGACAGGGCTTACTGATACGGCATTGTGGGTTAGTCAGCCGGGCGAATATTCGGTGCAAGTTTCCCTGGCCAACGGCTACTGCAATTGGTCCGATACAGTTTCTATCAACTATGAAGTATTTGATTACTTTCCCGGCCTCGATACTATGATATGTCCGGGAGATACCATTGTGGTTGAATTTGATACGGCTTTTTCTTATCAATGGACCAATGGATCGAACACTAATTGGTTGAGTATTTCCGGACCTTCCACCTTTCAAGTTACCGTTTCAAATGCAAATTGCGATTTGGAAGATACCGTTGAATTGTCGCCAGGATTTTATCCGCTCCCCGTAACAGTCCTCCCCGATGATACAACAAAGTGCCCTGGGTTAAGTCTTTTGTTAGATGGCGGAAACGAGCCATCCTACTCCTACACGTGGAACAATGGTTTCCTTACAGACACGGCTATCATCGACACACTTGGCTTGTACCTGGTTACCATCACCGATATTTTAGGATGCCAAATCGTCGATGCAGTTTGGGTGAGCGAGGAAGCCCCTGTCAATTCTTCCTTCCAATTCTTCGAAGCCTTCAACCATGTCAATTTCATCAACCAGTCGCAGAATGCCTACTACTATTTGTGGGACTTTGGCGATGGATCACCCATTTCTAACGAAGCAAACCCCGAACATGATTACCCTGTCTTGAACCAAAATATGTGGTACACCGCCACTTTGGTTTCCGCAAACCAGTGTGGCTCGGATACTTCTACGATGCAAATTTTTACTTTTGATATTGAGGAAATGGATGGGGAATCTCCTATTCAGATTTACCCCAACCCTAACAAGGGTAATTTTTTCCTGTCGGGAAATATAGAATCGAAGGACGATTTGAAGGTGAGCATTTTCAATTCAACCGGGCAGGAAGTTTATCGGAAAGAAATATCATCCAAAGAAGGAAAGCTATCGGAAGAAATAGAGCTGGGGAAAGTTGCACCGGGCATTTATTTTCTGATGGTTCAGCAACAAGAAAATAAATGGGTGTGGAAAATGGTGGTGGAGTAAAGAAAATGAGTTTTTCAAACAACCCGGAATTAATATTAATGATCTGAGATTATATAATCGAAAGTTACCTCTAAAAATATGTGCTATGAAATATCGTTTTATATTTTCAATCTTTTGTTTGTTCCTCTTTTTTCAATCTTGGTCGCAGCCAATTACTGTAAATACTTCTTTGGCTGGGGATACGATGCTTATAAAGGAACTACTTGACAATTCGGGAACAGAAGTCTTTAATATTCAATTTACAGGCGATCCAATTTCGTATGGTGTTTTCACAAAGGGCAACTCTAATTTTTCACTTCACAGTGGTATATTATTGACAAGTGGAAAAGCAATAAATGCAATTGGCCCTAACTATGCATCAGGCATAAGCTATAATAATGCAGGCCCGTCCAGCCCTGAATTAAATGCAATGATCCCGCAAAATACAAATGATGCCTCCATTTTAGAATTCGACATAATTTCTTGCGATACCGTGTACGCTTTATCGTACGTGTTCGGCTCGGATGAATACCCCGAATGGGTTAATGCTTCTTTCAACGATGTATTCGGAATTTTGGTAAGCGGGCCAAATCCATCGGGCGGAAATTACGTGAATACAAATTTCGCACTTGTCCCAGGAACAAATATTTCTGTCACTGCACATACTGTTAATGCCCAATCAAATTCCATTTATTATGTTTCAAATGGAACGGGTTCTACTCCTTCAAACAATACACTTCAGTACGATGGATATACGGTGGTGATGGATGTTCATATTCCAATAATTCCTGGCGAAGTTTATCATGTTTTTGTTGGAGTGGCCGATGCCGGTGATCACATTATCGATAGTGGCATATTTTTTTGTGCCAATTCCGAAGCATTTACCGAAAACTTATTTTCCGTGACGCTCGAATCGGCCTATGGATTTGTCAACCAGTTGTTCGAGGGATATCCTGCCTCGTTGCGTTTTACCAAGCTCGATAGTGCCGATTTGAATTTTTCGATGGTTGTTCCACTTGTAGTTGGCAGCAATACTTTAAGTGCCACATCGGGTATGGACTATATTGCATTACCTGATAGTATTATTATCACGGCAGGATGCATGACGATGGATTTTCCTTTAACTATTATTGATGATGGATTGCCGGAGAATGATGAGTGGATATATCTTACTTGCCAGGATACATGTCCTTACGGAGGGCAGGAAATAGAAGCGCGGATTTTCGATAATTATGTATTTGAAGCGGGTATCGACCAGGATAGTATTATTATTTGCGATGGAAGTCCTGGCACTATTACTACATTCGCCAATGCCGCCGACAGTCTGGTCTCTTATTTGTGGAGCAATGGTAGCACCAGTAGTAGTCTTTCGTTTACAATGACAGGTCAGATGACAGGAATGTATTATGTTACAATTAGTCATGTTAATGGTTTCAGTCAAATCGATTCGATATCTATTAATATGCATCCCAGCCTTATTTTTTCATCTCACGCAAACCCAGCAACAGACTGCCATAACCTTAATAATGGAAGTGCAATAGTATTCAATGTTTCCGCTTCTTCACCAGTAGCGTTTCTTTGGTCTTCAGGACAAACAACTCGTATACTTAATAACCTAAGTACAGGTGAATACTATGTTACGGTAAGTGATAGTTGGTGCGAATATGTAGATACTTTACAGGTTGAATATCAATTTTCGGTAGGTCATTTTTTACAGATAACTGATGCTTATTGCAATGACTCAACAGGAATGGTCTCTGTTGGTTTTTTTTACCCATGGTCATCAATACCGATGAGTATGTTTCTGACAAACCTGGCTGATTCAACCAACTATATTTATTACCCTGGTAACAATGACCCAATTGATTCACTACCAGCCGGCGATTATCTCTTGACTTCACACGATACTTTAGGCTGCATCAATTATGATAGTGTTCATATCGATTTTTTTCCAAACATGCTTGCCGTTGATATTGATACTGCATATTGCCCGGGTTACCCCGTTTCTGGTGAAGCTAATAGTCAATCACAGATATATCCCAATATTTATCCTTACTATTTACTTGAATATCCGTCTTTTAATTACGAACCTTTTGCTGGAGGGACGTCGGTTATATCATATTTATCTGATGATGTATATTATGGACCATTTCCAATAGGTTTCGATTTTGAATATTTTGGTGATACGGTATCACAGTTTTATGTTAGTTGTAATGGTTGGGTAAGCTTTTTCCCAATAGTAAGCCCATCCAATGACATTTTTCTTCCTCATTCTGTTCCTTATACAAGTCCATGGAATCCACGCAATGCAATCTTTGCTTTATACCGTGATTGGAATCCCGGCATACATGGACATATAAAATATAAAGTTACTGGTACTGTACCTAATCAAAAATTAGTTGTTAATTTTTACCAAGTTAGCTTATATTCTTCGATTTGCGATTCAATTTATGGCTCATTCCAGGTAGTACTTCACGAAAGTAGTAATTTTGTTGATGTAAATATCGTAAACGGGCCAACTTGCCCAAGCTGGAACTCAGGAAGAGGGGTTATTGGAATTCAAAATGCCAGTGGTACTATTGCATATACAGTGCCTGGGTGTAACAATACAAATTTTGAGATCTATGACTTTTCTGTACGCTTCAGACCATTGACACCTACCTGGTATAATCCCACAGGAGTTGTTATTGGCCGGGGATCGACCATAGATTTTGGATCCATACTTCCAGGATTTTATGCCTGCGAACAAACTACTTATTGTGGGCTTGAATCTATTGAGTTTGAAATCCCTTATGTTTATAATTTTTCCCTCGATCTTGGGAGTGATACCATAATATGTCCTGGTCATACACTTCAATTGGATTTACCTCAGGATTTTGTGGGAGAATGGTCAACTGGCTTAACGGATTCGAGTCTTTGTGTCACGCAGCAAGGAGAATATTCCGTTCATCTTTCTCTTGCCGATGGCAATTGCAACTGGTACGATTCAGTTTTTGTCGGTTACTACGAATTTAATTACCAGAATACTTACGACACCATAGTTTGTCCGGGCGACACCGTATTCTATCTTTTCGACACCGCTTTCTCTTACCAATGGGAAAACCTTACGTTTAACAATTGGCTCAGCCTGTCAAGTAGCACCACCTATGCTGTTACCGTATCGAATGGAATTTGTGATGTGCCTGATACAATTGATTTTATAATTGATAATTTTCAATCCCCATATTTAATCCTCCCTACCGACACCACCAAATGTCCCGACCAAAACCTGGCTCTCGATGGTGGTAATTACCCCTTCTACGATTACTATTGGAGCAATGGTTACAACAACGACTACACTATCATTGATTCGGTTGGATTGTACACTTTAACCCTTATTGATACGTTTGGCTGCATCACCGTCGATTCTGTTTGGGTAACGAACCAGCTACCGGTTAGCTCCGCCTTCCAATTCTTCGAAGCCTTCAACCATGTCAATTTCATCAACCAGTCGCAGGATGCCTACTACTATTTCTGGGACTTTGGCGATGGTTCGCCTATCTCAACAGAAGCCAACCCCGAACATGATTACCCTGTCTTGAACCAAAATATGTGGTACACCGCCACTTTGGTTTCCGCAAACCAGTGTGGCTCGGATACTTCGATGATGCAAATCTTTACTTTTGATATTGAGGAAATGGACGGAGAATCTCCGCTTCAAATTTACCCCAACCCTAACAAGGGTAATTTTTTCCTATCGGGAAGTTTGGACTCGAAAGATAACTTGCAATTGAGTGTTTTCAATTCCACGGGGCAGGAAATTTATTGGAAGAAAATATCATCGACAGAAGGAAAACTATCACAAGAAATTAAGCTGGGCAAAGTTGCACCGGGGATTTATTTTCTGATTGTTCAGCAAAAAGAAAATAAGTGGGTGTGGAAGATGGTGGTGGAATAGGATGTGAACTTACTAAGCATCTTGGAGATGCTTAGTAAGTATGCAGAAGGAAGGTCAAAAAAGGGATTAAACCATACAACGCAAATGAGCAATAATTTGTCTAAGTTTGGAATTGCATTTTACTGATTACCATTAATTCAATTGCTATGAAAAAAAACGTACTATTCTCAATTCTAATAATTGGATTCTCTTTTATAGCAAGCCATGCCCAGCCGATACTGGTTACGCCCTCTACAAACTTTGGAAATTTCGATCCTTCGGTATATCTCGAAAATTCGGCCACCCAGGTAAGCAACCTAAGTTATGTGGGCGATCCCCTGGCTTATGGTCGTTTTTCGAATTCGGACACGAGCTTCTCATTAAATTACGGACTTATCTTAACAAGTGGTAAGGCCACAAATGCGCAGGGTCCAAATAATTCCGGAGCTATCAGCTATAACAACACCGGACCAAGTAGTGAATTATTAAATGCACTTATTCCTCAAACTACAAATGATGCCTCTATTTTGGAATTCGATATTGTGTCATGTGATAGTGTGTATAAATTGTCGGTGGTTTTTGGCTCCGATGAGTACTTGGAATGGGTGGGCACTTCGTTCAATGATGTGTTTGCGATTTTTATTTCGGGACCAAATCCAAATTCCGCATATCCAGATTATAATAATCAGAATATTGCGCTTATCCCCGGTACACTTATTCCGATTAGCATCAACAACATTAACAATGTGGCAAACACGATGTATTATGTCAACAATGGAACAGGGTCAAGCCCATCAAACCAGGCACTTCAATACGATGGCTATACAACAGCTATTACATGTCGAAAACCAATCATACCTGGCGAAGTTTATCATATTGTTATTGCAATAGCCGATGCCGGGGATAGTATTTTAGATAGTGGTGTTTTGTTTCGTGCTTTACAAACAGGCCTTAACCTAGACAATTTTTCCATGTCTATACAATCGCCCTATGGGTTAAGCAATCAGTTGTTTGAGGGATACCCAGCCAATTTGTTGGTTGAAAAGCTCGATTCAGTCAATCTGAACAATTACCTCAAGGTGGCAATGAATTACTCAGGAACAGCTGTGTCAGCAATCGACTATGCGGCATTGCCCGATACCATTGTCGTTCCTCCGGGGCAAATGTCAGTTACCTTGCCCATTAATGTTTTTGCTGATAGTTTGGCAGAGGGTATTGAAAACCTGTTGATCCAAACTGGTTTTTCTTGTCCATATAACAGCAAGTTTATCGATGCTGAAATTTCTGACAGCTATCAGCTTATCGGCGGCATCGAACCCGAAGTGATCCACAATTGCAACAATGGGCCGGTTTATATCGAAGCAACGGCAAATGCAGCCGATTCCATGCTAACTTATTTGTGGAGCAACGGCAGCACAACAAATAATATGGTTGTTGCCCAGGCTGGGGGCTTTTCTCAATATTATTCGGTTACCATTTCACACAGCGATGGCTTTACAATTACCGACAGCGTTCTGGTAAACCATTCCGCTTTGATGGAAGTGCAGGTGGAGCTATTTCCAGACACATGCAGTCCCGATTCGGTATCTGTTAATGTAAACGGGGGCTATCCTCCTTACAGTTTTAGCTGGAACACTGGCTTCACTACACAGAATGTTTCAGGCCTTAGCAATGGGCCGTATTCCCTAACAGTAACTGATGTATTTGGCTGCACTGCAATTTCCGATTTTGAAGTGAACTCACCCGGACTCTTTACTCATAGCATTACAGGTTATTCCTACTGCGACAGTTCCTTGGGCTACCTGATTGCTTCAGCATATTTCGGAACCGGGCCTTACTCTTTTGAGTGGGCTACGGGCGAAACCACAAATCAGTTGGATTCTGTGGTAGCTGGCAATTATTATGTGACTATTTCCGGTTCCAATGGCTGCCAGGTTTCCGATAGTATCATCAACTTTAATCCTCTTCCATTTTCGGCATCTTTACTTCATCAGGATATTTCTTGTGTCCCGGGTCATGCAGATCTTACTTTTGATAGTGCAAACCATCCTGTCCAGATTTCTTGGTCAACAGGAGAAACTTCCAATCAAATTACGATACCAACCCCCGGCCCTTATTCGGTTTCTGTGGTTGATTCTTATGGTTGCGAGCTTTACGAACAGTTCAATATCGCAATCGATTCTACTTTTTATGTGGATGTCATCGACAGTATTTTTTATAATTATTGCGACAACCTGCCTGTAAATATTGAAATTTATGTTCTTTCGGGTTTGCCCCCATACACTTTTAACTGGTCGAACGGATCGACAAATGAAGATGTGTATGACCTTCCTTATGGAGAGTATTTCCTTACGGTAACTGATGTTTATTCCTGTTTTTCGGTACGGGATTTCAACCTGCCAGGCCCGGGAGCGTTAAGCGCCGAAATAATTCCACTGAATGTAACCGACTGCCATAACCTTGACAATGGCTCGGCTCTTTGTTCAGTTATCGGCGGAACGGCCCCCTATTCGTTTTTGTGGTCGAACGGCGATACCACAGCTACGGCAGATAGCCTCCAGCCCGGCATGTATTATCTCACCATTCAGGATGCCTGTAACCATGTTTTAGTTGATTCCATTCAACTGGAATATGAGTATGCTGTCGATTACAATGTGGTAGTTACAGATGCAAGTTATGCCGATCCCTTAGGAAGCATAGAAGTAAATTTTAATCCTCCAAGTCAATTCGGTACGGCCCAGGTTCAAAACCTATCATCCTTGCAAATTCTTAATTCGGGGTTTCAAAATGCAAACTGGAATTTAAGCCCCGGATCTTATTTACTTTCGATAATGGATAGCTTTCAATGTATCGATACATCTTATGTAAATATCGGTTATCAGTCGAATATTGTCCCGGCAACCGACACCATGATCCTGGTAAATTGCCCGGGTGATTCGGTTTTGCTTTTTACAAACTTATTGACCAACCCCGACTTTGGGAACGATTTTTACTATGATGTTGCTCTCCTCCCTTTAACTTATGAGGACACTACTCTGGGGGTTTCAGTCCCCGGGATTCATGTTGACAATGCCTATTTTGGCCCTTTCCCACTTGGATTTGATTTTGATTTTTTTGGTGATTCGTATAATGAATTTTATGTGGGTTCAAACGGATGGATTAGTTTTCAACCTTTAAGTGATCCATCTTACGACCCCTGGGAGACGCAGGCAATTCCAAACCCGGATCCGACACATCCCAGATGTTGTATTATGGCCGCCTATCGCGATTGGGATTTGAGCCAGGGGGGAAATGTGAAATATTATACAACAGGAGTAGCTCCCAATCGTAAACTTGTGATTAGCTTTATACAGATTCCATTACATGGTATCATCAGTTCTTTTTCAAGCTCCTTCCAAATCGTTTTACAGGAATCCACAAATTACATTTTCATGAACCATTTATTAGTTGATACCTATCCTTATTGGAACAATGGAAATGGAGTAATTGGAATTCAGAATGATTCCGGCACAATAGCCTATTTGTACGATCAGGCATACAATAATACCTATTTCATGACTGGTAATTCATCCTATAGGTATAGTCCAATACATTTAAATTGGTACGATCCTGACTCAAACTTCATTGGTTCTGGAAATCAAGTTTCTTTTGTCCCATTAGTTGGAGGAACTTACACAGGGCACCTTCAATCACCCTATGGCAATGAAGAAATTAATTTCCATCTTTACTTAGATGAGGTAATTCAAACTCTCGACTTAGGGCCCGAAATTGAAATTTGCCCTTATGGGTCAGGTTATTTGCAAATGCCATTGGGATATGCCTACCAGTGGAGTACAGGCGAAACAACAAATCCGATTTCAATTGACCAGGCCGGGGATTATTTTGTCACTGTTTCCACCGAATTCTGCATGTTGCAGGATAGCATTGCGGTTTCTTTCGAGAATATGGAATTTGATCTATTTTTTGATTCTGAAATTTGCCAGGGAGATACTGCCTGGATAGTTTGTGATAGTATGTTTTCTTATGAATGGGAAAATGGCAATACCTCCAATGTTTTTTTAACCAGTAGTTCCGGTTTCTTTTACGTAACCGTTTCATCGGCAACGTGTACCGTGGCCGACACTGTTGAAATAAACCTGACCTTGCTTCCTTTACCTGTTGGCATCCTTCCATCCGACACTACCAAATGCCCCGGCCAAAACCTGGCCCTCGATGGCGGGAATTACCCCTTCTACGATTACTATTGGAGCAATGGTTACAACAACGACTACACGATTATCGACTCGGTAGGTTTGTACACTTTAACCCTTATTGATACGTTTGGTTGTGTTACTATCGACTCTGTATGGGTTACGAACCAGCTCCTGGTAAATTCATCTTTCCAATTTTTTGAAACCAATAACCATGTCCAATTCCAAAATCAATCGCAGAATGCCTATTGGTTTTCCTGGGACTTTGGCGATGGGTCACCCATCTCAACAGAAGCCAACCCCGAACATGATTACCCCGTCTTAAACCAAAATATGTGGTACACTGCCACTTTGGTTTCAGCCAATCAGTGTGGCTCGGATACATCATCAATGCAAATCTTTACCTTTGATATTGAAGAAATGGATGGAGAATCTCTGATCCAGATTTTCCCCAATCCCAACAAGGGTAAATTTTTCCTTTTGGGAAGTTTAGAATCGAAGGATGATTTGAGTATTCAGATTTTTAATTCGATAGGTGAGCCAACTTTCAATAAAAAAATATCGTCATTAGAAAGAAGCATTTCAGAAGAGATAAAAATGGGCAAAGTAGCCCCCGGCATTTATTTTCTCAAGATTCAGCAAAAAGAAAAAAGCTGGGTTTGGAAGATGGTGGTTGAGTAAAAATGTTATGTGGGTTTTGAAACACCGAAATGATTTGATTTGACATCTTAAAAACGTACCATGAAAGTTATAACCTTACTTCTATTTTCGTTGAGCCTTAGTTTTTTTGCCCTTGCTCAACCAATAAATGTATATCCATCCTTGGTGTCCGATACCATGTTGGTAAAAGAAATTCTGGCCAATCCTTACACTGAAGTGTTTAATATTCAGTTTTCGGGCGATCCGATTTCGTATGGTGTTTTTACAAAAGGGTATTCCGATTTTGATATGCCCCGTGGCCTACTTTTGACAACAGGTAAAGCCACAAATGCAGCCGGGCCAAACAATAGTTTAAGTACCGGCTATGATAATACAGGGCCAAGTGATCCTGATCTTAACGCATTGCTTACTAACCCAACAACTGATGCGTCAGTTTTAGAGTTCGATTTTATTTCATGTAACAATACCTTCCATTTAAATCTTGTTTATGGGTCCGAGAATTATCTTGAATTGATTGGCACCATGCACGATATCCATGCCGTGTTTATTTCCGGGCCCAACCCGGCTATTAACCCACCTTATTACAATTATAATTTTGCGCTTATACCAGGCACTCTTTTTCCGATAAGTAATAATACTATTAATCACATTTTTTTCGCAAATTATTTTATTAATAATTTTTCGCCATTTTATACTACTGATGATGCCCTTCAATATGATGGTTATACAGTTCCTATCAACTGTCAGGTAGATATTGTACCGGGGGAAACTTACCATGTAAAGATTGCCATTGCCAATGTAGGCAATGGTAGTTATGACAGTGGCCTTTTTGTATCTGGCGACCTTAATACCCAAGTTCAAAGTGAATTTACTGTCTCTCTTGTATCTACCTATTCTAATCCCAATCAGTTGGTCGAAGGTTTTCCTGCCAGCTTGCATTTCGAAAAAACAGATTCTCTGTATTTCAATCAAAGCTTAACGACCTACCTTGTAGTAGGCAATAATTCAATGAGTGCCACACCTGGACCCGATTATTCAGTTTTACCCGATAGCATTACCATTCCAGCGGGTGTAATGAGTTTTGATTATCCATTCGATGTTATTTCAGATTCTATACTTGAAACGGATGAATGGCTCTCGATAGTTTTCGATACTGCATATTGTCATGGGGGACAAATACTTCAATCTAATATTTTGGATTCCCTAGTTTTTACGGTAGGAATTTTACAACCCACCTTCGAAAACTGTATTGGTGCCCCCTCTGTTATAAATACCTATACTTATGCACCCGACTCTATGGTAAGCTATCTCTGGAGTGATGGAAGTACGGCGGACAGCTTGTTCTTTCAGGGAGATTCAGAAATTAATAATATGTATTATGTTACTATAAGCCATGTTGGTGGCTATTTTATGGTGGATTCTGTACATGTATTAATTTCAAATGACTCATTTATTATGGATTTTTATGCTGAAGCTTTTTGTAATGATTCACTTGGCTCCATTGGGTTCTTTGTTCAAAACGCACATCCTCAGTATTCCTATTTTTGGAATACCAGTGCTACAACTCAATTTATTGATTCCGTCCTGGCAGGTGATTATTATGTTACAGTTATTGATAATTTAGGCTGTATTATTGAAGACAGTTTGATTGGTTTCAATCCTGTTCCTTTAAGCATGAAAGTAGATTATTCAATTGCTGGATGTATCCCGAGCTTTGCCATTGCAGATGTAAACGGTGGTACTCCACCTTATGGGGTATATTGGTCGAACATGGATTATGGCAGCCAAACAATACTTTCACAAGCTGGTGATTATTGGGTATCGGTTCAGGATGGAGCAGGATGTACCCTGGTTGACACTTTTACGGTGGTTGCCGATTCGAGTACCTTTCTGCAAATAGCCGACAATATTACAATTTACCCATGTTCCATAACCCCCGGAACAATCGACATCACTGTTGTAACCGGGGCATCTCCATATACTTTTAACTGGTCGAACGGGGCAACTACCGAGGATTTGATTATGGCATCACCAGGAAATTATTCAGTGACAGTGATTGACGAAAATTATTGTTTTCAAACCGATAGTTTTGAAATCCTTGAGATTTCCCAATTTTTTGTTGATGAATTGATAGTCCCTGTTACCAATTGTTCAACCTACATAAACGGAGCTATTTTTCTTACTCCTGGTGGAGGCACACTTCCCTACTCTTTTCAATGGTCGACAGGTGATACAACGGCAAGCATTGACTCACTCGCTCCGGGAATTTATTATTATACCGCATCTGATGCTTGCAACAACATAATCGAAGACAGCCTCGAAATTGAATATAGTTTAGCTAATTACTATATAATTGAAAAAGGAAATTCCTATTGCAATGATGGGCTTGGATTTATTAGAATATACCCTAATGGTACACAACCATTTCAATTTCATGTGGTAAATTCTTCTACCGGGCAGTTCCTTTCCTATTATGATTCGTTGACTGTTGGAAACTATATGTTACATGTAACTTATGGGTGGTTACAATGCACCGATTCGGCAGAAATTATTAATGAATTGATAGACGATTTTATTCAGCTTGACACCAATATGATTTCTGTAGATTGTCCCGGAGACGAAGTAGTGCTTCATGCTGGTTATGAGGGATCACCTTACGAAGTAGCACAAATTGCATACGATACAATCCCTGTTTCATCGAATGCAATCAGGTTGTCGGCTTTACTTGATGAACAAAGAAGCGGGCCGTTGCCCATAGGATTCGACTTTACATTTTTTAATCACACATACTCCGAGTTTTATGTAGGAAGCAATGGCTGGGTTTGTTTTGTCCCCCCCTTTGGTTCGGGCGACACATGGGATATCACTGAAATTCCCGCTTCCAATCCAAAGTATCCAAAGGCTGCCATTATGCCGGCTTTTCGTGATTGGATGCCTTCCGAATTCTTACCGGGTGGAGGGATTTTTTACGAAACCATTGGTGTATCTCCCAACCGGAAACTGGTAGTCACCATGAAAGATATAGCCTTGTATAATTGTACCACTCTTTTTGGTGATTTTCAGGTTGTCGTTTATGAAAATGGCCACTATGCGGATATTAACCTTACGAGTGTACCAACTTGCATTAACGCACTGGGTTGGGGTGGGGAGGGTGTTTGTGGCATCCAAAACGATGAAGGGACAATTGCTTATGTTGTCCCCGGAAGAAACGAAACACCCTGGGAAGCTTATAACGAGAGTTGGCGATTTACTCCTTCTCATATCCACTGGTACGATCCATCGGGCACTCAGGTTGGAATAGGCGAAGAAGTTAGTTTTCCGGCTAAAGTGCCCGGAATCTATTACACCGAGTACAATGGTTATTGCGGCCTCGAAACCGACTCATTTGTGATTATTTTTAACAACCCGGCATTAACAACCGAAATAATCCCAAATGCAGTTTGCGAAGGCCAGGATTTTATCATCAGCCTTCCGGGATGGGATTATTACCATTGGGACAATGGGGCAAGTACGCAGAGCATCCAAATCCCCGGAGCCGGCATTTATTCCGTAAGTGTAGCTGCAGGCATCTGTATTTGGTCTACCGAAGCAAGTATAGCATACGAAGAAAACACAAACGAGTACAACTATGATCCAAATATTTGCGAAGGCGACACCATCCTCTTTCATACAAGCCAGGATTATACCTATCTCTGGGACAATGGAAGCAGCGATACGATCTTTCCGATCTCAGCATCGGGCAATTACTTTGTTACTGTCTCAACGCTCAATTGTGAATGGCACGATTCCTTTGAAGTTGCGATGCGCCCATTGCCTTTGGGTATACTTCCTTCCGACACAACAATGTGTTTGAACGATACCTTCGAAATTGATGCTGGGGGTACTTCCTACGCCTACCTCTGGAATAATGGTTCGGCTAATGCAATTCTGGCAACCGATACAGCAGGTCTTTTCATTGTGGATAAAAGCGATGCTTACGGATGTTCTATTACCGACTCAGTTCTGATAACGTATCAAGCCGATGTTTCTTCCGCCTTCAACTTCTTCGAGGCCTTCAACCATGTCCAATTCATCAACCAATCGCAGAATGCCTACTACTATTTCTGGGACTTTGGCGATGGTTCACCCATTTCAAACGAATCAAACCCCGAACATGATTATCCGGTTTTAAATCAAAATATGTGGTACACGGCCACCTTGGTTTCAGCCAACCAGTGCGGCTCGGATACTTCAATGATGCAAATTTTTACTTTTGATATTGAGGAAATGGATGGGGAATCTCCGATCCAGATTTATCCCAATCCTAATAAGGGTGATTTTTTCCTAGCGGGAAGTTTGGAATCGAAGGATGAATTGATCCTGCACATTTACAATTCGACCGGGCAGGAAATTTATAAGAAGGAAATATCATCAACAGAAGGAAAATTATCAGAAGAAATAGAGATGGGGCAAGTTGCTTCTGGAATCTATTTTCTGATGGTTCAGCAAAAAGAAAATAAATGGGTTTGGAAGATGGTGGTGGAGTAGGAGGTAAACTTACTAAGCATCTTGGAGATGCTAAGTAAGTATGGCAAAGTAGAACCGGTTTGTATTTTCTGATGCTTCAGCAATAAGAAAATAAGTGGGTTTGGAAGATGGTGGTGGAGTGATAAATTGATTCCCGTCTATTTCGGGTCAAGTATTGTCTGTTGATTTTGAATTTTATAATTCAAAGCCTCTAATTTTAGGCAACCTTTAAATTATATTAAAGTCTTTTGTGTCTAATACCAATTGTAAATTTGCAAAAGCTATGAAGACTCTATTATTCTCTTTCCTCATTCTGTTTTTTTTATGTATAACCGGGTATGCGCAATCCATTCAAATAAGTTCTCCTTCGTTGTTGACCACAACCGAAATTGAAAACTTATTAGAATCGGACAGGACAGATGTTATTGATGCGCAACAAAGGGAAAATCACAAGGAACACGAAGAAAAAATCTGAATAGAAATTAAACATAATCGACTACCATGAAAACAAAGTCTTTCCTTACAATAATTTTTTTACTAGCTACAATATTCGCTGATGCTCAGTTTGTTTTAACCCCGAACCCCGATACGGTTCAAATAGAAAACTATCTTCGTACTTCTATGTCATGTGTGCAAAACATACAATTTACAGGCGATTCAGTTTCTTATGGCACTTATGAAATGCCAGGTCTTGGCGTATCTTATGGTGCAGGTATTATTCTAACTACTGGAAAAGCTATAAATGCAAGCTGGCCGAATTCGGGAAATGTTGGTTTTGATAATACAGGATTGGGTAGTCCAGTATTAAATTCAATAAGCAATCAGGCCACAACGGATGCCTCCATGCTATCGTTCGATATTATTTCTTGTGATACAATTTACTCCCTATCATTTGTATTTGGTTCAGAGGGCTATCCTGAATTAATAGGTAGTTCATTTATTGATGTCTGTGGAATATTTGTTAGTGGGCCAAATCCTTTGGGTGGCAACTATCAGAATCACAACTTTGCCTTGGTTCCCGGGACCAATTTACCCGTTAATATTGAAACTATAAATAGTACTACAAATGCGAACTTTCTCAATAATTTTTTGGTTTTAGGGTATGATAATTTAACAGCAGTTATCAATGCTGATATCCCAATAGTCCCGGGCGAAGTATATACTATTGATGTTGCGATAGCTGATGTAGGCGACTCTATATCCGATAGCGGTATATTATTTTGGGTAAATCAGGAAACAGCCAATCAAAATGATTTCACTGCCATACTTTTATCTCCTTATGGAAGCTGGGGTGGAGGTTATGGGGAATCAATAGGTGAAATCTATGAAGGGTACCCCACACATATTCATTTTCATCGAATTGAATCGAGTAATTTTAATAATTCTCCATATACAATCTATGTTGAGCAAAATAGTAATCCAACTAATGCGGTTATGGGTGTAGATTTTACTCTACCTGATAGCATTGTTATACCAACTGGGATTGGTTGGATTGATATTCCTCTAATTACGTATGCCGATTCAATTCAAGAAATCAACGAATGGTTTGATATTAGTTTTTGGAGTATCTGTGAGCATAGCAAAAAAAGGATCAAAGCTCAAATATTAGACGAATATGTATTTACTGCCGAGATTGTACAGGATACGATTACGGCTTGCGGAAGTGATGCTATCTTTCTAAATTGTGAAGTCAATGCTACAGGTTCTTTTGTAAGTTTTTTATGGAGCAATGGATTGACCTACTCGGGTTTTGGAGGTAATGCCAGTATCTTCTCTACATCCTATTACTATGTTACAGCTACGTACAACAATGTCGATTCAATTGTCGATTCGGTATTTGTTGAAGTCTTGTATTCTCCTACAATTAATGCTGTTCAATTATCCGATTCATGTGGATTCGATGGCATTGATAGTCAGATTTCGGGGGGGACAGGACCGTTTTCCTATTTATGGAACACAGGGGAAACTACCGAGGATATTTATGGATTAAGCTCTGGAGCATATCAACTTACTGTTACTGATGGCTTCGGATGTGAAACAATTAAATGGAAGACCATAAATTCAACTGATCCAATGACAACTAGTTTTTCATCTGAAATATTTTGTGCTGATTCTCTTGGTACCATTTTTTTAACTACAAATAATGGCACTCCACCATATTCCTATTTATGGAACACTGGCGATACTTTAGCTGAGCTTGATTCTATCCCATCGGGTGATTATTATGTTACAATCACCGACTCGCTGGGATGCACTAAAATTGACAGCATCATTGCCTTTAACCCAATACCCTTAGGCCTGGAGTTGAGTTATTCCACCGCCGGATGCCTTCCAAGCCTGGCAAGTGCACAGCCCGTAGCTGGCGTAGCCCCTTATTTGTTTACATGGTCGTCTGGCAATTTTGGTCCTGAAATCGTTATTTCGCAAGAAGGCACATATACGGTGCAAGTGGAGGATTCTCTTGGTTGTACTTATGTTGATAGCTTTACTATTGTTGCCGACTCCAGCACTTTTCTACAACTTGAATCAGAAATAAATTCGGGTTGTCTTCCGAATCAAGGTTCAATCGACCTTACAATAAACAATGGCTTAAGCCCCATCTCGTATACCTGGTCGAATTATGAAACTTCTGAAGATATAGATGGCTTATCACCCGGCTTTTATAGCGTGAGTCTAACTGATGCTAATTATTGCTATTGGACGAGTGGTTTCAATGTTCCAACTTTTCCTGAATTGACATATAGTTCTATTCCAACCCATGTGACCAATTGCCTGACTTTAGATAATGGCCAGGCTGAAATACTAATTCAGTCGTCAAATGGGCCGGTTAGTTATGTATGGTCGACAGGTGATACAACCAGTATCATACAAAATCTTGTGGCTGGTATTTACTACTTTACCGTGAGTGATTTGTGCAACAGCTTTATCAACATTGCAATAATTAACCCTCCGATCCCCATCAGTTTATCCATTGTGCCTGACATCGACTGCACCGATTCAATAGGAAGTTTGTTTGTGGAAGTGAACAATGGAATATCGCCTTATTCTTATCTCTGGAACAATGGAAGCACAGAAGCAATTCTCGATTCGATTGGTAGCGGGAATTACAGTGTTATAGTTACCGATTCCGGTGGTTGTATGGCATCCGATAGCTTGTTCGTTCCGGATCTCGAACCCTTAACGATTGACGCACTAAATTATTCTACCGCAGGTTGTATGTGGAGCTATGCTAATGTTGAAGTTAGTGGAGGAAGCCCTCCGTACACCTATCTTTGGAGTAATAATTACAATACGCCTGAAATACATATTTTACCCGGAACATACTGGATAAAAGTGCAAGATGCTTTGGGTTGTAATGTAACTGACACTTTTACTATTGTTGCCGACCCAAGCATATCTCTTCAATTTACACAAAACATTATAGTACATCCTTGTTCTCCTACTCCTGTAACGCTTGGTATTAATATCACCAATGGGCTTTCACCTTTTACTTTTTTATGGTCGAACGGGGAAACAACCCAGGAAATTGATAGTCTTGTACAAGGCTACTACAGGGTTACGATTACTGATGGCAATTATTGCTGGGCTGTTTCCAACTTCTACAATCAGCCAGTACCAGGGGTATCAATCTCATATACTTTGACCACCAACCCTGTGACCGATTGCCAGGGCTTGAGCAATGGAAGCGCAGTGGTATCAGCATCTACAATTGCCCCACCTCTTAGTTTTCTTTGGTCTACAGGAAGTACCGACAGTATTGCAGAAAATCTTAGCCCTGGAATTTACTATGTAACTATAAGTGATATGTGTTTGGATACAGTTGCTTCTATTGTGATTGAACCTTACGTGCCAATTTCTGCAAACATCATCAATCTTCTTCATTGCTACGATTCCTTTGGACGGCTAGCCGTAAATGTAAGCAACGGCACTCCTCCATACACTTATCTATGGAATACCGGGAGCACCGAGGCAATTCTTGATTCGGTTCCTGCAGGCGATTACTATGTCACAATTACCGATGCTTTTGGCTGCGTTTCGACTGACAGTTTCATGGGCTTTAACCCAATCTATTTCGATATCAATATAAATTATTCAACTGCAGGTTGTGTCCCGAGCATGGCAAGTGTTGAAATGATAGGGGGTACGCCACCTTATGGTGCATACTGGTCAACTACAAATTATGGTTTTCAGACTATACTGGGACAGGCAGGACTTTACTGGGTGAAAGTGCACGATATTATGGGCTGTACAATAATTGACACATTTTCCGTGGTTGCTGACACAAGCGCTTTTCTTGAAGTAAACGAAAATCTAATTCTCGATCCCTGTTCACCTACTCCTGGAACAACTGATTATAGTGTAACAAATGGCATGGCTCCTTTTACTTACATTTGGTCGACCTGGGAAACCACTGAAAACATTGACAGTCTTTTTCCAGGCGATTATTCACTTACTTTAACCGATGCCAATTATTGTTATTCTGTTTATGATTTCTCGGTGCCGGCATTTCCCGAAATCACATTGTTACATTCTATAAATAAAAGCCCGGTTACCAATTGTCAGACAACTGGTAATGGCTCGGCCCAGGTCCTTGCTTTATCGGCGGCCCCACCAGTGAGTTATATGTGGTCGAACGGTGGAACCGAAAGCATGATTCAGAATCTTTCTTCAGGCATCTATTATGTAACAGTGGGTGACCTGTGTATGGAAAAAGTCGATTCTGTATTCATAGACATTCAGTATTCATTGTCAGTTTCCCTTGAGGTAGGTGATTCTTATTGCTACGATTCTTTGGGTAAGGTTGAAGCTTTAATATATCCAACGAATATGATAGATAGCATGTATTTGCAAAACGGTATAACTGGGGATATTTATTTTCCTGATGCAAAATCAATTTTTCAGTCACTCCCCGAAGCCAGCTATACTTACACCGTTATAGACACGTTTGGTTGTTCATACACCGAATCGGTTGAAATTCTATTGGTTCCAAGTTTATTGACGCCATCAATTAGTCCGGCTTTCTGCCAGGGATATCCGGTAACCGGAAGCACTGTCTTTCAATTGCCAACATATCCTGTGCCCGGAAGTAATTATAATACCGAGATCCTTCCTTTTCATCAGGAGTCACTTTCAGGCGGGACTCTTGTTACAGAAACCTTGACGGATGATCATTATTGGGGGCCATTTCCAATTGGTTTCGATTTTAATTTTTTTGGTGATTCAGTCACAAACTTCTACGTTGGTTCAAATGGTTGGGTGAGCTTTTCTCCCTTGTCCAGCACCACTTACGACCCTTGGGCAACCCACTCGATTCCAAACCAGGATCCAACCCGGCCACGTAATGCGATATTTGCCTTATATCGCGATTGGCAACCCGGCTCGGGCACTTCAATAAAATACTACATAACCGGCACTGCACCCAGCCGGAAACTCGTGATAAATTTTATCGATGTTCCCCTTTATGTTTGTAGTTCAATAGTAGGCACTTTTCAGGTAGTCCTTTTTGAAGGCTCGGATATTATCGATGTGAATATTATTGCCGGACCGTCATGTTCGAACTGGAATTCGGGTAAAGGCGTATTGGGTATTCAAAATGCCTCCGGGACTATTGGTTACACCCCACCCGGTTTTAATAATACCAATTTTCAGGTTTTTAATTATTCTGTCAGGTACAATCCACAAAAACCTGCTTGGTACAATTCCTTCGGCAATCTAATAGGGCAAGGGGATACAATTACTTTTAATGTTGATTCGAGCACAATTTACTTTTGCGAAGCACAAACCTTTTGTGGGTTTGAAAGTGTTGAGATAAGTGTTCCGATACTAAATGACTATCCACAATTCTTTGGCCCCGATCAACTTCTTTGTCCTGGTGATACAGGCCTGTTGCAACTGCCCCAAAATTATTCGGGACAATGGTCTACCGGTACAACTGGCAATATGGTTGAAGTAATCCAGCCGGGCGAATACTCGGCTTATTTTTCTATTGCTGATGGATTATGTACCTGGTTCGATACCATCCAGATTTCGTTTGAAAACATGAATTACTATGCCGGATTGGATACTATGATTTGTGAGGGTGATAACATTTTGATTGAACTTGACACAGCTTTTTCTTACCTATGATCAAACGGATCGACCAACAATTGGGTTGAAATTTCTGGCCCGGTAAGTTATAATTTAACCGTTTCTTCACCTAATTGCAATCTCGAAGATACGCTCGAATTGTCGCCTGTTCTCTTGCCACTTCCTGTTACCATTCTCCCCTCAGATACCGCAAAATGTTCCGATTCTAACTTGATTCTTGACGGAGGAAATGAACCCACTTATGAATATCTTTGGAGTAATGGAAATATTTCAAGTACGGTAGCTATTGATTCGCTGGGTTTGCTAACTGTAACTATAACAGATGACAATGGCTGTGTCAGTATCGACTCCGTTTTGGTTACTGAACAACCCGAGGTAAGCTCTGCCTTCAACTTCTTCGAAGCATTCAACCATGTCAATTTCATCAACCAGTCGCAGGATGCCTACTATTATTTCTGGGACTTTGGCGATGGATCACCCATCTCAACAGAAGCCAACCCCGAACATGATTACCCCGTCTTAAACCAAAATATGTGGTACACTGCAACTTTGGTTTCCGCCAACCAATGTGGATCAGATACATCAACATTGCAAATCTTCACTTTTGATATTGAGGAAATGGATGGGGAGTTTCCAATTCAGATCTACCCAAATCCAAACAAGGGTAACTTTTACCTATCGGGAAGATTGGAATCGAAGGATGACTTGAACCTGCACATTTACAATTCGACCGGGCAGGAAATTTATCAGAAGGAAATATCATCAACAGAAGGAAATTTATCAGAAGAAATAAGGCTGGGTAAAGTTGCACCGGGGATTTATTTTCTGATTGTTCAGCAAAAAGAAAATAAGTGGGTGTGGAAGATGGTGGTGGAGTAGGAGGTAAACTTACTAAGCATCTTGGAGATGCTAAGTAAGTATGGCAAAGTCACACCGGGGATTTATTTTCTGATGATTCAGCAAAATGAAAATAAGTGAGTATGGAAGATGGTGATGGAATAACCCTTTGCGTACTTTGTAAAAAACCTTAGCGTACATTGCGGTTAAAAAAAAAGCAATGAGCGCAAAGAGAAAACCGCAAGGTTCGCAAAGAAAAAATTGAATGCGATACAACGAAATGCAGAAAAAAATTGTCTCGGCCAAAGCTTACTAATGATACATATTATGAAATATTATATCATTCTAATTATCTTTTTCATTGCTGGATTTAATCTATCTTATTCTCAGTCAATAAGTGTTAATCCTGCCATCAAAGTTTTTGATGAGAATGCGGTTGAATCTCTTAACAACAAACATACTGGCATTGAGTACCTTCAGTTTTTTGGTAAGATCAATTCCTATGCAACATTTAATGCATCGGGCACAACATTTCCACTCGAACGGGGAATATTGTTAACTACAGGCAATGCTTTTGATGCGGTTGGTCCAAATGATTCGGAGGCGATTAGTACAGACAATTCTAAGTTGGGAGGAACAACCTTAAGTAACTTTTATTCCGGTCCTGTATGGGATGCTTCAAGTTGTAATTTTCGATTTGTATCATGCGACACGGTTTATTCCTTATCATTTGTTTATGCCTCGGATGAATATCCAGAATATGAAGGATATTATCTGGCTGATGTATGTGGAATATTTATTTGGGGTCCAAAACCTTTTGGGGGCAATTATACCCAACAAAATGTTGCTCTCTTACCTGGATCCTCATCTTTTGTTGGTGCATATACCGTTAATAGCATAAGTAATGTGCAATATTTCAACAGCAATGGGAACGGTACAACCCCCTCTAATGAGGCTATCCAATACGATGGATATACGGATGTTATTACTATTTCGATACCTGTAGTCCCAAATGAAACATACTTTGTTTCAGCATCTATTGGAGAGCTTGTAGACAGGGAAATTGACAGCGGACTATTTTTTTGTGTAAAAGATCAAAATAACTCGAAAAGAAACTTTATAGTTGATGTAGAATCAGCGTATGGTGGAAATGGAGAATTTTTTGAAGATTACCCGGCATGGTTCCATTTGTCAAGAAGCGATAGCACATTTTTAAGTTCTCCGATGATTGTTTATGTCGAAGTTGATACCTTAAGTATTGCATCACCGGTTATTGATATTATTATTCCAGACAGCCTTGTCCTACCTTCAGGGGCGATGTCCTATAACTATCCTATTTCTATTTTGGCTGACACTTTGGTAGAACCTTCTGAGGATTTGATTTTAAAGTTTTACGACTCGTGTATTCATGGATACCAGCCAATGACCATAACCATTAATGATGTATATGAGCTTAATGCAGGAATTAATCTTGATACCTTTATGATATGCGACGGTAGTCCTATTTCAGTACATACTTATGCAAACGCTGCCGATTCAATGTTGACCTTTAATTGGAGCAATGGAAGTACCGCCGATTCGATAAGTTTCACTGGAAATACTCCAATTTCTGGGATCTATTCAGTTACCATAGCCCATGTTGATGGGTATTTCGAAACCGATTCTATCTGGGTAAGCATCTCCCCAATAATGGATATTTTGCTTACTCACCTGCACGACTCTTGTTCGTACGATGCCATCGACCTTGCTATTACAGGTGGGGTTACACCTTATTCAATACTTTGGAATATCGGTGAAACTATCGAAGATATTGGGGGATTAACTATGGGAACATACAGTGTGACAGTAACAGGTAATCTTAATTGTACTGAATCGGCAACACTGTCGATATCCGGCCCCGACCCAATTCATTCTCAAATTATTGAAGATATTCACTGTTCGGATAGTATATGTTCTTTGTACCTTGAAATTGAAAACGGTAGCCCTCCTTATTCCGTTCTTTGGAGTACGGGTGTGTCCGTTTTATTTATAGACTCCATGCTTGCAGGGCAATATCATGTTACTGTCTCCGATTCGATAGGATGTGTACATACTGATAGTATTTTGGTCAATCCAATCCCTTTGCATATTGATATAGATTATTCTACAAATGGATGTTTGCCAAGTCTGGCCAAAGCAATGCTAATTGGAGGTAATCAGCCATTTACTTATCATTGGTGGGATGGTAGTTCCAATAGCCAAAAGCTAATTACGCAAGCTGGTGAGTATTGGGTTGAAGTAACCGATAGTTCGGGCTGTGTTGTTGCCGATAGTTTTATTTTTGTTGAAGACACAAGTTTATTTGTCGAGATTTCTCATATCATCCAAACCGATCCCTGTTCACAAACCCCGGGAGCAATTGATATTAGCGTGTCAAATGGTACTGCCCCTTTTACGTATTCTTGGTCGAATAGCGAAAGCTCCCAGAATGTTGACAGTCTTTTGCCTGGTTTATATACACTAACTATTGTTGATTCCAATCTTTGCTATGCCAATTTTGAATTTGAAATCCCCGAATTTCCTCCACTATCTGTTTTCCTTGATAGTATGGATATTTATGATTGTGTGAATCTAAACAATGGGTTTGCCGGGGTTGAAATAATTGCTTCAAACCCTCCGGTTAATTATTTGTGGTCGAATGGAAGTACAGAGAGTTTTATCACTGGTCTTACACCCGGTTATTACTCTTTTACAGTAAGTGATTTATGTGATCAAATTATTGATTCGGTAACTTTATCTTATCAATATCCGGTTTCTCACTTTTTATCTGTTACCGATGCCTATTGTAGCGATTCAACAGGAAAGGTCATTGTTAGTATGGGACAAGAGGAATACTTGGACAGCATCTATATTCAAAGCATCAATAGCAACACTTTTCTTTCTCCTATCCACGACAGCCTTTTTCAGTTTTTGCCAAGTGATAGCTATCAACTAGCAATTGTTGATACTTTTGGATGTGTTGCAACCGATTCATTCATGATTCAATACCTTCCGAATACTCTCTATGCCACCATCAGTACAGCTTATTGCCCGGGTTATCCGATAAACGGAAATGCTTCTTTCTTAACACATCCGAATTCTGTTCCTGGTTTGTATTACGATATTCAATTCCCTTCTTTCAATCCTGATAGCTTGATTGAGGGCACTCCCGTAACAACACAATGGCAGGATGATAAATACTGGGGACCATTTCCTATCGGATTCGATTTTGCTTTTTTTGGAGACACCGTGAATGAATTTTATGCAGGCTCGAATGGGTGGATAAGCTTTTCTCCTTTGTCTAATTCCGGCTTAGATCCTTGGTCAACAGAACCTCTTCCCAACCCAGATCCTGCCAGACCCAGAAATGCAATATTAGCACTTTACCGCGATTGGAACCCGGAAATAAGTGGTTCTATTAGTTATTATGTGACAGGAAATGCGCCATTGCGGAAATTGGTTGTAAATTATTTAGATATAAGCCTTTATTCCTGTACTGCAAAGCATGGTAACTTTCAAATAGTACTTTATGAAAGCTCTGGATTAATTGATGTAAATATTATTGATGGTCCTGTTTGTCATTTATGGGGCTATGGCTATGGGGTATCCGGGATTCAAAATGCAGATGGGACTATTGCTTATGTGTTAGATTCTTTAAACGAAACACCATTTTATGCCAAAAACTATTGTTTGCGTTACAACCCATTAAACCCTTTATGGTTTGATCCATCAGGTAATTTGATAGAAACAGGCAATAATATAACTTTCAATGCAGACACAACAGGGATTTTCACTTGTGAGTCTTATACCAATTGTGGGATTGAAATAGTTGGGATAGATGTTCAATATGCTTATGATTTTGTTTTAGATATAGGAGATGACACTTTACTTTGCCCAAATGAAAGTTGCATGTTGCAGTTGCCACAGAATATTTTGGGTTACTGGTCTACAGGGATTTTGGATTCGGCTTTGCATATTACTGAACCAGGAGAATATTCTGTCCAGATTTCATTGGCCGATAGCTTTTGCAACTGGTTCGATACTATTTCTGTGAACTATGAGGAATTGGTTTTTTTTCCAGGCTTTGATACCACGATATGCCAGGATGATACAATTATTGTTGATTTCAATCCCGGATTTAATTATCAATGGTCAAACGGATCAGGCAACAATTGGTTGAGTGTTTCCGGTACTTCAACCTATCAGGTTACCGTATCTACTTCAAATTGCGAACTTGAAGACACAGTGGAATTATATATCAATTTTTATCCACTACCAATTTCCATCCTCCCCACCGACACTACCAAATGCCCCAACCAAAACCTGTCACTTGATGGCGGCAATTACCCCTTCTACGATTACTCCTGGAGCAATGGCTACAACAACGATTACTCAATAATCGACTCCGTTGGTCTCTACACTTTAACCCTTACCGACACTCTTGGGTGCATCACCGTCGACTCTGTTTGGGTAACGAACCAGCTACCGGTAAGCTCCGCTTTCAATTTCTTCGAGGCCTTCAACCATGTCAATTTCATCAACCAGTCGCAGAATGCCTACTACTATTTCTGGGATTTTGGCGATGGTTCGCCCATTTCAATCGAGGCCAACCCCGAACATGATTACCCCGTCTTAAACCAAAATATGTGGTACACTGCAACTTTGGTTTCCGCCAACCAATGTGGATCAGATACATCAACATTGCAAATCTTCACTTTTGATATTGAAGAAATGGATGGGGAGTTTCCAATTCAGATCTACCCAAATCCAAACAAGGGTAACTTTTACCTATCGGGAAGATTGGAATCGAAGGATGACTTGAATTTGCACATTTTCAATTCGACCGGGCAGGAAATTTATCGGAAAGAAATATCATCCAAAGAAGGAAAGCTATCAGAAGAAATAGGGCTGGGCAAAGTTGTGCCGGGAATTTATTTTCTGATGGTTCAGCAAAAAGAAATGAAGTGGGTTTGGAAAATGGTGGTGGAGTAGATCATTTTTTTTCACCCCTCTGTCTGTCGACATCTCCCGTCGGGGAGGGGAGACAGGATCTATTGAAAGTGTAGTCAAAGTAAATTTATGGACGACTCTTGGCAAACCGGGCTTCCCCTTCTCAAGGCCAAGTGCCGATAACTTGTCCCGTCTAAAAGCGGGAGGCGAAGAGGTGAATTTGAACTACTTCCTTAGCCCTTTTGAGTGGCTAAGGAAGTATGCAATAGGAGGCTAAAAAATAGCTTACCTGCATTTTTCTTCCCCGCCCCCCAATATTTTACTAATTTCGCAGGCAAAACAAAAAAGCATGAATGTATTGATACTTGGATCGGGTGGGCGCGAACATGCCTTTGCCTGGAAAATAGCACAAAGCAAGCAGCTAGACAAACTTTATATTGCCCCCGGAAATGCCGGAACAACCCAGGCGGGAACAAATATCCCGCTCAATGCGGATGATTTTGAGGGCATCCGGAAATTTGTACTGGAAAATAAAATAGGGCTTGTTGTTGTTGGCCCGGAAGATCCTTTGGTGAAAGGGCTGTGCGATTTTTTCAAAAACGACCCAGACTTACGAAATATCCTTTTTGTGGGTCCCGATAAAGCCGGTGCCATGCTCGAAGGAAGCAAGCAATTCGCCAAGGAATTCATGTCTGAAAATAATATCCCCACTGCGGCATACAAACATTTCACACTCGAAACTATTGAAGAGGGCTACCAATTTTTGCAAGAAATAAATGCCCCTTATGTGCTAAAAGCCGATGGTCTTGCAGCCGGGAAGGGGGTTTTAATTATCGATAATATCGCGGAAGCAAAAAGCAGCCTGCTGAAAATGCTAAAGGGGCAGTTTGGGAATGCCAGTGCCACTGTGGTTGTCGAAGAATTCCTGAAAGGGATCGAACTTTCTGTTTTTGTTTTGACTGATGGAAAAAACTACAAAATACTCCCCGAAGCCAAGGACTACAAACGAATTGGCGAAGGCGACACCGGATTGAATACCGGCGGCATGGGTGCTGTTTCGCCAGTCCCTTTTGCTGATAAAGAATTCATGCAAAAAGTCGAGGATCGCATTATCAAACCAACCATTTCCGGATTTCAAAAAAAAGGGTTCGATTATAAAGGTTTTGTATTTATTGGTTTGATGAATGTGGCGGGCGACCCTTTTGTGATCGAGTACAATGTGCGCATGGGCGATCCCGAAACAGAGGTTGTTCTTCCCCGAATTAAAAGTGACTTTCTCGATTTGCTGGTAGCTGCTGCACAAGGAAAACTTTCGGATACTTCCATTGAATTTGATGAAAGGGCGGTATCCACCATCATGCTGGTTTCAGAAGGCTACCCTGGCGAGTACGAAAAAGGCAAAGAGATTACAGGTATTGACTCCATTTTGGACAGCCTTGTTTTTCATGCAGGGACCAAAATGCAGATTGGGAAAATCCTAACCAATGGGGGCAGGGTAATCGCAATCAGCTCTTATGGAAGAAACAAAGACGAAACTCTTTCAACCTCGAACAAGAATGCTGAGATTATTCAATTCGAAGGAAAGAATTATAGAAGGGATATTGGTTTCGACTTATAAAAACAGATAAATATGCTGCTAAATTACATCCGAAGCAACAGGGCTTCCTACATTGTGCTGCTCCCCATTATTGGGATTGGTTTGTGGTTGCAGACATTTATTTCGGGAGAAATTACCTGGCAGGTATTTGACAAAAATCCCATGCCCTTGTATTACCTTATCCACCTTTTGCTGAACGATTATCCCTTTTTCTATAATCTGCCTGCCATTGCTCTGGTTTTTGTGATGGCCTTCCTGATCCTACGCATCAACGAAAAATACATGATCATCGAAACAAGGTCTTATCTGGTTGCCTTTTTTTTGATCGTTTTGCAAAGTGCCCTATTGCCCATGAACCGTTTACATCCAGGATTGATAGCGGCCGTATTTTTACTTTTTGCCCTCGACAAATTGTTCGATACCTACAAAGAAGATTCCCGTTTCACCAATTTTTTCGATGCGGGTCTTTTAATATCTATCAGTAGCTTGTTTTATTTCAATTCGATATACCTTATTGTCGCTATATGGCTGGGCATGGTTTTGCTTGGGAACTTCTCGTTTAGGAATTGGCTACTTACTATATTAGGTATTCTTTTGCCCTATTTTTTATGCTTGAGCTATTTTTATGTAGGCAATAACCTGATGTGGTTTTTGGACACAATCGAAAGCAATTTCTTTTTAAAAAATCATGGTACTGGCTTAAATATAGCCGATTATGTCTTTTTCCTATTTTTGTTGTTGATGATTATCTTGGCAAGTTTTAAAGTAGCTGGCGAACTGCAAACCAGTAAAATAAGTACCCGAAAATACATGCGGGTTTTACTCGTTGTTTTTGCCACAATCCTTGTACTATATTTTTTCATCTCGTCAGCCTCAATCGAAATGCTGCCGGTTTTTGCAATCCCTCTATCCTTTTTGTTGAGCTATTATTTCATTGCAATCCGCAGCCACTGGCTGGGAAATATCCTTATTGTTGTTTTTATTATACTGATTTTGGGTATGCAATTATTCCCGGTTATTTATAGGCTTTTTATCTAAGTGAGAATGTCTATATAACTTGCTCAAAATTAGTAATTGCGCAGAATCATTCTTCAGATTGATTAATCTGAGCCAATAGTGTGTGATGTTTTTAATCTGTGAATCTGTGGCATTTTTCAAAGGGCTATTAAAGCCACAGATTCGCAGATTAATAAAATACAATTTTGCGGGATTTATTTTGAAAGTTACGCTAAACACAGGGTAAAGGATATTAATCAATAACAATTAATCAATATTCATTTGTTTCAGGTATTTCAAGATTTCATCGGGCAATCCAATCTTGTAACCATGCGATAAATACACCAATTCTCCCTGTTGTATGAAAACAAGGATCACAGGCAAGTCACGCCCTAATTTCTTTTTAAACTGAAGTTCGAGCTTGGACAAATTATTTCCACGATCTAAACAAAATGTTGACTTTTCAGGAACATCCATATATTTCTCGGTTGAAAAAGAAGCTAGATTTGTTTCAGCCGGAAGGATAAAAAAGAAGGGGATGTTTTCACTATTGAAATCCTCTATTTTATTACCCATGTCGGCAAAAACATGTTTGGTTGGTTCCTTGTCAGGGTCGATAAATATAGCCACAAAAGCTTCTTTTTCTGAAATCAGAACTTCTTTGTTTGCTTCAATTTGAATCAGACCTTCAAGGCTGAATTCTGCAATTGTGCGTATTTCCAAAGCTTGTGTCCGAATGTTGATGTCGACATTTTCATGTGTTCCATCCTCCAATTCAAAGAAATTGAGGTTGGCAAGAATTTCTCCATTTTCCAAGCGGTTGCCCGTTGACAACAGATACTTGCCCGGAAACAATTTCAAGGTATCAGGAAAATCGTTCCATTTTTCGCTGTAGTCAAATTCCAATGTTTTATAGCCAAAATCATGAATGGCAGCAAGTGTAAAATGGATATAATATTCGGGGGTAAAACCAGGGTCGTTTTTTAAGTTGAAGGAAATGGAAACATTCCGGGCAGTTATTTTTTCATCTTTGAAAAAAACATCCGCCCAATTTCCATTCGCTAAAACTTGTGGAAGATGTGTAGGAAGATCATATCGAGACGGGATGCCAAAACTCCTGCAAGCAGCAACAAAAAAGATGTTTCGCGATTCGGTGTTCGATCGCTTCAACTCATACACCCCAATGGGCGTGATAGGCAAATCGTAATATTGTTTTTCATTGTTGATCACGATATTCTGATCGATCCAATCGACCAAAACATGTATATCTTGTCGGCACTTCGCTTGAAAGTCTTCCTCAAATTTTTCCTGAAAATAGGAACGATAGGGTACTATGATTTCATTTTTGATTCGGGGGTTTAAGACAAAGGTCATAATTTCTTCTTCTGAAATCGCATCCAAATTATTTCTCTTGAAATGGCCAAGGTGGTCGAGCAAAATTTCCGAAGGAGTGTCACGCAAATCCTTGTCGGCAATAGTTTCGAGCAAAGATAAAACCTCTGGATTGTCCTTTCCTTTTTCAAGATAGAAAAGAAGCTCACCCCAGTTTCCTCTACTCTTTTCAAGAAATTCCCACACCTCTTCTTTGTCCATAATAAAAGCTTCAGCCTTCAAAAAAGCTTCCCCTTTCGAAATAAAACCACTTTCATAATCATTGCGAAGGCTATCCTCATACATCAGCCTGGCCTTGCAAACATCCAGACCATCCTCTGAAATTTCTATTGGTGCTTTCAGGCTTGGGGGAAACAGGTTCATCTCAAATCCTTGACTAAGATCTTGATTCCCATCCAGGGTTATAGTCAATGTATCCGTGTCAGCCACTGTAATTTTCTTACAAGAAAATAGCCCATCCTTTGAGGTCCAAATCATCAAATCGCCTAGCCCTGTTGTAAATTCACACAAACCACTTTTATCGGTCGAAAGGCTGGCCAAAAGAAAAAATTCGGCATAGTTGTACAATCCAAAATCCACCTGACATTTTTCAATTGGGGTATTCTTTTTATTGTGAACTTTCACAAAAATCTTCTTCGTTTCAGCATATCGGCTCAACACATTTAATTCGCTGTATTGGTTGTTTTGGTGGATAATTTCTTCGGGGCCGGAATAGGCTCCAAAAGCTTTTGTATGGACAAGCATAGCCCGGCGGGCAGGTTCTGAAAACCAACCCTGGTCGAGTTGAGGGGCAGGCTCGCAGCCACCCAAAAAATGCCATTCGCCATCGGCCCATGCCTCAACCCAAGCGTGGTTGTCGTCGCTGTGTGCCCAACGTGGTACATAAACCTGGCGCGCAGGAATCCCCACCGATCGCAAGGCTGCCACTGTAAAAGTAGATTCCTCGCCACACCGTCCGGTGCCAGTCCGCAAGGTTGCCAAGGGTGCAGAGGTGCGGATATCTGCCCCTTTGTAAGTCACATGTTCGTGGCACCAGTGGTTCACTTCAAGGATGGCATCCTGCATAGATAAATTTGAAACCCGGTCTTTCAAGGCGCGATAAAATACCAGTCGGGCAGTGTCGAGGTTTTCGTTGTTTACCCGGTAAGGCAGCACAAAATGGCGGAAAATATCTTCCGGGACATCCTTTCCCCAGGGCATTGCTTTTCGCGCTTCCAGGCTCGCCCGCACCATCGACAGGAAATAGTTTCCATCATAATCTGCAAGGTCGCCCATTGGCATAAAGGCATAAAGAAATTTAAGGGCTTCTTCTTCTTCCTGGCTTAAATCCTGATTAAAAACTTCAAAAAGCTGTTTGCCTCGTTCTTTGGCAAATTCCTTTTGCAGCCGAAAATTTTCAACGACCAGCTTAAGGTAGGCCGGATCGGAAATAAAATGAGCTTCTTGCTTACAGGAAGCAAAACTTAGAACGAGCACAAATAATCCAATACATTGATAGACTTTCATTTCCGGCTTGACTTTTATTCAAGCCCGCAAAATACCAAAATTTGGACATTCTCTCGTTCAGGATTTTTTATATTCCCGGCACATTGCAAAACATTTTGTATTTTTGATCCAATAAATGCTATTTGATGAAACCGGCATACACACACGATAGATTTTTCAAGGAAACTTTTTCGAAGAAAGAAGAAGCAATGGATTTGATCAGCCACGTTTTTCCTGAAAATCTTTTGGAAAGGCTTGACCTGTCGACTTTAAAACCCGACAATAACTCATACATCAGCAAGGATTTGAAAGAAAGCTTCTCCGATTTGGTGTACAATTGCCAATATGCTGGCAAATCTTCCATTAAAATCGCTTTGCTGTTCGAGCATAAAAGCAAAGTGCCCGCTCATCCCCATCTCCAATTGCTGAAATATTGCCTGGGGATATGGGATTCCAACATCAAACAAAAGCAGCCGCTTGTGCCTGTTGTCCCCCTAATTGTTTATCATGGAAAGAAAAAGTGGGAGCACAAAAAATTTGAAGAGTATTTTCCAGTAAGTGATGGATTTTTGACAAGGTTCCTACCCGGCTTTGACTATTTGTTGGCAGATCTGTCAACTTATTCTGATGAAGAAATCGAAAATCTCTTCAATAAAGTATCCGTACAAATTGGGTTGCGCTTAATGAAGAACATATTCTACGAACATGAACTGGAGATTAAATTATCCGATATATACAGGAACCTCGAAAGCTTGCTTGAAACCGAAGCCGGACGGGAGTATTTGATTACAACATTGTATTATTTATTCTACAATGTTGAGATAGAGAAAGATGAAATAACAAAAACCTTAAATAAAATCTCAGAAGAAGGAGGAAAATTAGCCATGACAACAGCAATGAAATTAAAACGGGAAGGGAAGATTGAAGGGAAGATTGAAGGGAAAATTGAAGGGAAAATTGAAGGGAAAATTGAAACCCAAAAGGAAACAATCATCAAATTGTATGAATTAAAAGGTTTTACGGTGAGAGAGATTTCAGACCTTTTCAACATTGACGAGATTTTTGTGATAAATACATTAAGGGAACATGGGTTGATTAAGTGATGCCTTCACATTTCGTTTAATTGCATATAGAACCCTTAAAAACCATTTAGAAGAAGGAGGGAGATCAGCCATGACAACTGCAATCCACCTACATCCGGATTAAGTACTATAAAAACTCCGATCTCAGGAATCTCATAATCGAACCTGTTAGGTAAAACTAATGAAAAGCTATATAAGCAGCATCCCCACAGGGGCTTTTATTATATTGTAAATCTTTAAAATAAATTTTCTCAAAAAGCTCTTGGATTTAATCCTCCAGGAATTCCAAAGGTTTTGGAAGATCAACCTTATTCAGAACCGATGATAGTGTCGGGTAGTATCGTCGCGTTATTACCGATGTATTTATAATTGCTGTTTTAGGTGAAAAAATATGGAAAGCTTAAAAGAGGATCAAATATCTTTCCATTGATTTAATACAGAAATAAAATCAGTAACAGACAATACAGTAGTGGGATGACTTTCGAAGCACTCATTTTCAATATAAACCTCTTGATTATCAACAGATATATATATAATAGCTTCTGGGTAACCAGCAAATGTAAACCACGTGCCAGTAACCCCAAATTCTGTCAATATTTCAATATCCCAGAACCCATTATATTTGCTATTTACAATAGAACTCAAACTACCCCAATTAACCTGAATTTCCTGTATATCATTAATCATATGTAAAATAGTACCACTATTAATTAATTTAGTATTCAACAGATCTTCAAGATGCCTCAAATTACTTTGATTCAATATAATCATCTTATTCGTTCCATTCCCATGTATTTCAAAATTTGTAAGAATCATAATTTTAATTTAAAACTGTGGAAAAAAGGTTTTACTGTGAGAGAGATTTCAGACCTGTTCAATATTGATGAACTCTATGTAACACCGATTTTCGCGGGCACTTTATTTTCTATAATTAACTCCTAATTTTTTTACTGCCAGAAATAGATTATTTGGTAACCCATCGTATTTTTCGATCTGTATATGTGTTTCAATATCAATGATATATTCGGACATAT
>JAIOYV010000010.1 GCA_021740905.1 Bacteroidales bacterium | reverse complement strand
ACCAAATAAACCAAAAAGGAGGCAACATGTAAACCAAACATAAACGAATCTTGACAGTAGCGTAAGCCACTGAATAGGGAATTTATGCGCTTATCCCAAATGGGTTTCTAATATTACTCAGATTAGGAATAGCTGGATATGCTTCATTTATCTCTTTGAAATATTCGGAAAAATATACATCGTCCGAGTTTTTATCTGGGTGAAACTTTTGGCTAAGCTTACGATATGCCGCTTTTACTTCTTTTAAATCAGCCGATGGACTGATGCTTAGAATATAGTAGTAGTTCTTCATGCTTTAATTGAATATTACTATTATCTTATCAACTTATTTATAATGAATGAATTACTTATCAACTTCCTTTATATCTTTTATAACAAGCATAGAAACCAGACCATTATCTGTAAGCTTTTCACTTACAAAAGTCAAGGTTGAATTTTCTTTTAACATATCAATCAACCAATAAGTTGCATTACTAGGATCTTTAAATCTCATATATCCTTCTTGTGTATATCCAAAAAAGATAAATTCAACATAGCTTAGTTCATCTTTTTCATCTTTGAATTCAATATAGTACTTCTTGAAAAATCTATCATAAACTATACTTGGTTTCTTTCCAAATGGGACAGATGTTACTAATTCCAAATTCCCATCTAATAGATTCATGTATATACCTGATGCACTGTAATATACTTTATCTTCGTTTGAAACAAAAAAAAACAAAGAAAACTGAATGAACATAATCAACATTAAACTCTTCATAATCATTCTATTTAAGTATTAGACACATTTGCGAAATTCAATTGCTTTCAAGATGTTAATTATTTTCTTAATATTGAGTAAATTCCTGCCTCCTTTTAAGTTTTACTCCATAGATATTATTATGTGATTCATCAATTAAATCTTCTATAGATAAATTTTCAAGAAAATCATAATCAATAATATATTGCCTAAGCTTTAGGAATAAAAAAGCATTATAGTAAACTAACATTAATTCGTATGATGACATTTGAGCTTGAATAAAAGCAATATAAGTAATAGAATCTACTTTTGCACTTTTAAGCTTTTCCTCATTCTGCTTTACAAACTTGATAATATTATATAAATGTCTGAAATAATGACCAATTGCATAATGATATTCCTGAAAGAATAATTCGTATAATATTTCTACTTTTCTTTTGTCATCAATATCCTCTAAATTTGCTTCTTCATGCTTTTCTTTCGAAAAACCGTAAAAATAATTTGCGTATTTAAGCTTATAATTTGTTAGTATTTCTTTTACTTGCAAGTCTTTATCACAATTGGGAACTTCATCTGATGATTTAATTAATTCTAATTTATGATAAATGTATTGAAACTCTTCTGAATCTACACCATCAAACATCCCTAAATAATCTTTGCTTGTGAGGTTTTTCCAAATAAACTTCAAATCATGTCTTGCAAATTGAAAAAACTCTCTACCGTAAGCTTTGTGACTGACCTTATTGAAATCATTATTCAAAGTAAAACTATAAACTCTTATCCCTTCTGTTAATTCCTGCTGAGTTTTAAGCAAGTTAAAAAAAGTTCTTTCAAAGTCTTCAATATCGACAGTCCGTTTTTGCAACTTAAGAGTTTCGTAAAGAAGGAACATGGCAGATAAGGAAAATATTGAACCAGCCAATCCTCCTATGAAACTACCATATTGTCCAAACAGTTCAGAATTGAGTTGAAATGACCAATCGTTAAAAGGTAGGAAAATTGAAAAAATGACAATTATGATAAATCCGAAAATAGCCAGAATAACAGCAATTTTTATGATATTCTTTTCAAAAAGTTCAACTATTCTTTTCATTAAAGGAGTGTTTATAATATTGATCCAAGCTAAACTTCCAATCTCAATCATTACCTTTCACAAAGATAATTCTTTTTTTGGATAGGCACTTCTTATTATCCACTAAATTAGGAGTTTTTCGATTCGGTGCATTTCCCCGACAGCCTTAAATACTATCCCTTCAAAGGCTATGGCGTGTACCTCTTCCTCGGCAGCGTGACAGAGGAGTTCGGCTTCCCCAGCCTCACAGCCGAAAAACTGGCGAAGTTGCCGATTGTTAAGGATCCGAGGTATGTGTAAGGTTTTAGGCAGTAGTATCATTTTGTCGTTTTCTTTTTATCTTTACATGAAATTTTACAGAAATGAAATTATGATATTAGAAAAAACATCCAAAGAAATACTGCTCAAGATTTCGCCAAACATAGATAAATATGGGATTCAGAGACTAATGGATTATGCTGAGTACCTTGAGATGACTGCCAATTCAAAAGCAAGCCAGGAGGATGCCGATAATTTAGCCGACGAACTAAATGAAAACTGGTGGAATAATAATAAAGACAGATTTCTGAAGTGAAAATAATTGTTGATGTAAATATTGCCTTCAGTGCCATATTGAATACAAGTGGCAAAATAGGTGACCTGTTGCTTAATTCAGAGGGAATCATTGATTTTATTGCTCCAGATTACATGGTGTATGAGGTGTTGAAATATCATAATAAAATTCAACTTATCACAGGAAAATCTCTTTATGAAGTCGAGAGGATACACTTCAGGATATTTCAGAAGATTTTGCTTTTAGGGGAAGAACAAATTTCGATTGGTAATTGGCGAAAGGCAAATGAAATTGTTGAAGATATTGACCCCAAAGACACACCGTACATAGCTTATTCAATTGAGTTTGGATTGAAAATATGGACAGGGGATAAACTTTTAAGAAAAGGATTGCTCGAAAAGGGTTATGACTTTACACTGACAACAGACGAATTACTCAATATAAGGAACAAATTGGAGTATAAGTAGTTTTTTCTAACATTTCCCCGACAGCCTTAAATACTATCCCTTCAAAGGCTACGGCGTGTACCTAATTCCCTGCACCCTAACCGAAGAGTTTGGCTTCCCCAGCCTTACCGCCGAAAAGCTGGCGAAGTTGCCGATTGTGAAGGATCCGAGGTATGTGCAGTGGTTCCAGATACCCGTGCCACCTCGCGGAACCGTGGCACTGATAACATCAAAGCATTAATTAAAAAATATGGAGTTTTTATGAAAGAGCATTGCTGTTGACATGTACAGGTAATCCTCTAGGAGGAAATTGAATTCGTGGACAAAAAAAGGATTGATAACCAAGGAATCAGTTCATTCATCAAAATTCAAATAATATTACAACATAATTATCAAGTTATAGAAAAAAGAATTTTAATTTTGGTAATTCTTGCAAATCAGTACAAACAAAAAAAATGACTGTCATGAAAAACCTTTTCACTAATCGTATTTTAGTTCTCTTGCCATTTATCCTATTCGTTGTTGTTGCAAATGCACAAATGCAATTTATGCCCGAATTGGATATAGAACAAACCTCATTTATTCAATCTTCAACCATTCCATCTGTAGTCAATAAGAGCACGGAAACAATGGCAGTAGCTACTTCTACAAATTCGGGTAGTACATTTACGTATGTAACAACCGGTATCAACCATACAATATTTATCCCTATTAATTCGGTGAGTTTTGATGGACAGCCAATTATGACCGGAGATAAAATTGGGGTATTTTATTTAAAAAACGGGACACATAAATGCGGTGGCTATACCGAGGTCACAAATCCCTTGCTTAACATAACAGTTACCGCCTGGGGCGACGATCCGGCTACAACCAATAAAGATGGATTTGACGAGGGCGAGGAGCTAATCTGGAAAATTTATCGTGACACATCAGGACTAACATATACTGCCGATGCTGGCTATAGTGCAGGGCTACCAAACCAGCAATTCTATCAAACGAATGGTTTGAGTGCATTGACATCGCTCGCTGTTATTAGTACCGGAATTAACTGGACTTATACGATTACCGGTAATAACCATTCCATTTTGCTCCCGGCAGGTTCAATAACTATACAAGGACAGCCCATTAGTACAGGCGATAAGGTGGGTGTTTTCTTTGATTCTAATTTGGGATTGATGTGTGGTGGCTTTATAACTATCATAAACTCATCCAGTACCAATGCAATTGCCGCTTGGGGAAATGATATAAACAGTACCGTAAAAATAGGTTTTGATGTGGGAGAGGTTTTCAAATGGAAAATTTTTCAGTCTTCAACAGGAATTACGTATGAAGCCGTGGCTACTTATGGGACTAATTTCTCAAATGGCGATACGTATGCTGTTAACGGAATCAGTGGGATAACAAGCCTTACAACGGTTGTTTCGAATGTTCAATGGAACTATACAAACACGGGTAATAATCATGTAATATTGCTTCCGGTGAATACTGTTTTTGTCAATGGGCTTGGATTAAATGCCGGTGATATGGTCGGGGTATTTTACAATGATAGTACGGAAATAAAATGCGGGGGCTACTATACAATTGTAAATCCTAACCAAAATACAAATATTACAGCCTGGGGGGATGACCCAGGAAGCCCCGTAAAAGATGGTTTTGCCATAGGTGAATCTTTTCAGTGGAAAATTTTTAGGATATCTGACAATACAGTGTATGACGCAGTGCCGGTTTATAATTACTCCTTTGCCAATGGTGGTGAATATACGGTAAATGGTATTAGTGGACTGGAATCACTCACCACAGCCGTAAATAGTTATCAAGCTTTGATGCTTATGCAGGGCTGGAGCTTTATCTCTACCTATATTATCCCGGATGACAATAATATTGAGAATCTTTTCCAATCCGTAATGAATGATATCATCATAATTAAAAATGGAGATGGTGCCGTGTTTTGGCCTATGTTTGGGGTTGATCTGATCGACTCCCTAAGCATTGGCCAGGGTTATCAGTTGAAAATGCAAAATACCGATTCGATAGTTGTGCATGGGACCATTAGCATTCCCGAAAACACAAGTATCAACATACCATTTGGTTGGAGCATTTTAGGCTATCTGCGCCAGTTACCTGGCAACCTCACCACACTCTTATCACCTATCATAAATAAAATAATTATTTGTAAGAATGATGCAGGGCAGGTTTTCTGGCCTCAATTTAACCTTGATCAGATAAGCGATATGGATCCTGGAGAAGGGTATCTGATTAAATTGAGCAGTTCGGCAATTTATTCTTATCCTGCCAATCAAAACTTGCCCTGCTCGCCTCAACCAAGCCAAGCCGTGGCACCGTCTGATATTCTTAATGTCGTGGCCGATTCGGTGTTGATCGAGGCCAATGCCCCTTCGCAGGGAAGCGGCGAATGGACAGTTATTTCTGGCATGGGTGGATATTTTTCAGACAGCCTTTCACCCGGCTCTTACTTTTTTGGAAATCAGGGTGAAACTTATCAATTAGTTTGGACCGTGTCGAACAACTGTGGAAGTACCAGCGATACTGTGGTGGTAAGTTTTTACGACCCTGCCAATTACGAATGTGGCATGCCCTGGTTAGATACACGCGATAACACATATTACAACACAGTTGAGATTGGCTTTCAGTGCTGGATGGCCGAAAACCTTAATTATGGGGATTTTATATCAGACAGTATTGAGGCAGACAATAACAGCATCCCCGAAAAATATTGTTACGACAATAATTTGAACCTTTGTGAAAGCTATGGTGGTTTATATCGGTGGGGTGAGTTAATGGAATATAGCACTGTAGAAGGAAACCGTGGGTTATGTCCAAATGGTTGGCATATTCCTTCGGATGCAGAATGGTACACCCTCGAAAATTATGTTGATACGACAATTAACGATCCAGATGCGGTGGGTTTTCGCGGCAACTATGCTGCCTCTAAACTACTTATGGGTGGCAGTTCGGGCCTCGACTTGCTGTTTGCCGGCATGTATGCAGGAAGTGGAAATTTCTACGGGATGAACCCTACTGTGCCCAACCACGGCAGTTATGCTTCATCAACAGAAAATCCGGCGAATATCAATAATGCGTGGCGGCGCATCTTGTTTGAAAATGAAAATGGAATAGGTCGGGAGGCATCATCAAAGTATTATTCAATATCGGTACGGTGCATAACCGACGATACGGTTTCGTGTGCTCCACAGCCTTCGCAGGCAAACGCAGGCGAAGACAGGATAAACATCAATAATGAAATGGTTATATTGGGAGCTGAATCCCCTGTTTATGGAACCGGCCAATGGGCTATAGTGGAAGGTCAAAATGGGACTGTTGCCCAGTCCGCTAACCCATCCAGTTCGTTTACTGGTATTTTAGGCGAAACATATAAACTTGCATGGACAGTAGCCAATAACTGCGGTTCTACTTCCGATTCTATGATGATCTACCTTTTGAATGACTCCGACATGGTTTGTGGTGGATTGTTCCCCGATTTGCGTGATAACTCCGTATACCCGACTGTTCAATTGGGCAACCAGTGCTGGATGACTACCAACCTCGATTACGGAAACTTTATTGATGGAAGCATTGATCCGTTGAATAATGGTATTGTTGAAAAGTATTGTTATGAGGACGAGGAAGCCAATTGTGAAATTCTTGGGGGGATGTATCGCTGGAACGAGTTGATGGAGTACAACAATGTAGAACAAGCCCAAGGAATTTGTCCCGATGGTTGGCATATCCCAAGCGATTCTGATTGGTTTATCCTTGAGAATTTTGTCGATACTTCAATTAACAACCCGGCCTCGACCGGATTCAGGGGAATACACGCAGGAACAAAATTAGTATCTGGTGGAAGCTCAGGATTGAATATTCAGTTATCGGGAATTTATGCCGGAAACAATAATTATTACGGAGTAAAACCGAACCTTCCCCATTACGGATATTATGCTTCATCTACTACGAATGTTGCGAATGTTAACAAAACCTGGATGCGTATATTCCATCAAAACGAGGTTGGCGTGATGCGCGATTTCGATACAAAATATTATGGAATATCGGTACGCTGTTTGGCAAACAATGCAAATCCTTGTTTTATTCAGCCAACACAAGCCAATGCAGGCCCCGATCAATTTGTGTTGAATAATACCACCACCCAGTTGGCAGCCAATCAACCTAACAATGAAACCGGGTTATGGACCATATTGCAAGGAACAAACGGCAATTTGGCCGACAGCAGTAACCCTGTTTCGGTATTTACAGGTGCTTTTGGCGAAACATACCAGCTTGTTTGGAGCATCAGCAATTATTGTGGTACTTCAAGCGATACCCTTACCATCGTATTCTTTCAAAATTCAGGATTCTATTGTGGTGACAATTATGTTGATACACGTGACAACAGGATTTACAAAACGGTTGAAATTGGCGACCAGTGCTGGATGGCCGAAAACCTGAATTATGGAACCATGATTCCATCGAGCCAAAATCCCTTTAACAATGGCATAGTCCAAAAATATTGCTACGGCAACGATATCCTGAATTGTGAAAGCCAGGGAGGTTTATATCGCTGGGCCGAATTGATGGAATATACTACGACTGAATCGACCCAGGGTATTTGCCCGTTTGGATGGCACATACCCTCCGATGTCGAATGGTTCGAGCTTGAAAATTATCTCGACACCAGTATCAACAACCCAAACCAGGTGGGGTTAAGGGGAACAGATGCCAACACCCAAATGATTACAGGTGGCACTTCCGGCATGGATATACTGTTTTCGGGAATATATGCAGGCAGCAACAATTTCTACGGGCAAAACCCCTATGTCGACAATTTTGGGGTATATGCCACATCGAGCATTTATGCACCATACGATTGTTGGTTCCGAACTTTCCAGGAAAATGAAACCGGTGTTGTTCGCGAATCTGGTGCACAGCTTTATTCGACAGCCGTAAGATGCCTGAATGACTTGCCAGCACCTTCCTGTGCACCTCAACCGAGCCAGGCCAATGCAGGCCCCGATCAAAATTTCATACTTGTTGATTCGGTTATTTTGAGTGCCTCTTTCCCAATAAACGGAACAGGGCAATGGACAATTGTAAGTGGAAATGGAGGAAGCTTTTCGAATTCCATTCAGGAAAACTCTGTCTTTTTTGGACAGTCAAGTGAAACTTTTCTGTTAGCCTGGACCGTTTCAACAAATTGTGGCAGCACAAGCGATACTGTTGAAATCGGTTTTGCTTGTTTGCCACAGCCAACTTTGGCCGATGCCGGACCCGATCAAAGTATTATGCTTGTCGATTCAGTTATTTTGAGCGCCTCTTTCCCAATAAACGGAACAGGGCAATGGACAATTGTAAGTGGAAATGGAGGAAGCTTTTCGAATTCCAATCAGGCAAATTCTGTCTTTTTTGGACAGACAAATGAAACCTATATTTTGACCTGGACAATTTCAACAAATTGTGGCAGCACAAGCGATACTGTTGAAATCGGTTTTGCCTGTTTGCCACAGCCAACTCTGGCGGATGCCGGTCCCGATCAAACAATACTTGCAAACGATTCAACCCAACTCTTAGCAAATTTCCCAGTTATTGGAACCGGAACTTGGTCTATTGCATCCGGCATGGGTGGAAATTTTTCAGATTCGACCTTACACAATCCATTTTTTTATGGCACTGTGGGTGAGTCCTATCAGTTGGTTTGGACAATCACAAATTCATGCGGTATGAAGTCCGATGCAATGATGGTTTATTTTGTGGATACGCTTTTGTTTAGTTGTGGAAATACTTATTTTGATTACCGTGATGGGCAAGCGTATGGAACAGTGGAAATAAATGGTTTATGTTGGATGACCGAAAACCTGAACTACGGTACTTATGTATCAACCACTCAGGGGCAATCAGGTAATTTGATCCCCGAAAAATATTGCTATCAAAACAATATTGCCAAGTGCTCTGTTTTTGGGGGATTGTACACTTGGGACGAAATCATGCAATACGATACCTTGGGATCATCACAGGGGCTTTGCCCAATTGGATGGCATGTGCCAAGCGATACCGAATGGTATGAACTTGAGAATTTTGTAGATTACACCGTGAACGACCCAACCGCAACAGGATACAGAGGGACGGATGTGGCTACAAAACTAATGACAGGTGGTAGCAGTGGTCTGGAAATTATCTATAGTGGCATTTTCTATCAACCTAGTGGGGCATTTTTTGGAGCAGGATCAATCAATAGGTTTGGATCGTATGCAACATCTACAGAAAACAGTGCTAATACATGGATTCGGACATTCAATGAGAATAATATAGGCGTAAGCCGTACTGCAGAATCAAAATTATTTGGCCTTGCGGTTCGCTGTGTAAAGAATTAATAATATTAAAAGGCATTGTGGAAAGTAACGAAATAGTAATGGTATAGACTTTTGAATCAACTTCCGAAAGAACCAAGTAAGTAATTCGAACTTGCATAGTATCTTAGAGATACTATGCAAGTCATCGGAGCATTAAAACCCCAAATCCAATTGCCGAACATCCAGGCTGATGTTCATTTCATGATCGAGAAGAAACTTCTTGCGCCAAAGGCCTCCGGCATAACCAACCAATTTTTGGTTGCTGCCAATTACCCTATGGCAGGGTATGATTATACTGATGGGGTTGTTCCCGTTGGCATTGCCCACTGCGCGCACTTTCTTTTCATCGCCCAATCGCCGGGCCAATTCGATGTAGGAGATGGTTTTTCCAAAAGGGATTTTCAATAATTCAGACCAGACTTGTTGTTGGAATTCGGTTCCTTCGGGTTTTAGCTGGAGGTCAAAGGTTTGCCTGTTGCCTTCAAAATATTCTTTCAGTTGAAGCAAAACAGTTTCTCCGAAATCGGAAATAGGTTGATTGCTTGTCTTCGATTCTTCAATAAAATAGATGGAAATAATAGCCTCCTCCCGGATAGTTACTTCGACAGTGCCAATGGGCGATGAGTAGTAAATTATTTCAGAAGGATCATCCATTTATTTTTTTGCTTGTACGCTTACCGAAACCTTATCGAGGATTTGCAATGCTGTAGTTAAAGTTGTGAGGTCGGTGTACAAGTTGCCATCTTCCCCTGCATAATGGCCATGGCCGATTGGGTTGAGGCAATAGTCCGAAAAAACATCTGCCATGTCAACCGTGACAGCATAGACCAGCGAGGGTTGCGACGAAGTTTTATATTCATCATTGTCGGCGAATTTGGTGTTGGTCCAGTATTCGTTCCAGTCCCAGGGCTGGTTTATTTCTAAGAGGATCCGGAACTTCTGGGGGTTTTTATCATCAAGTTTTGTTTGCAGGCTGAAGTTTCCTTGCGGAGTTGCCCCACTATACGCATCGGGCACCGGGCTTGTTTCGTCCGGTACAAACAAACCATCGGTTGCCGGGATGTTTCGTTTGTGGCCCCAATAGGGTAGGGCGGCAGGCCGTCTTACATTGCCAGCTTCCCATTTGCCTTTGTTGTTTTTTGCCCGGTCGAAAACGCCTGTTGCTATTGCTTTGCTCACATAAAGGGTTTGGATGTAATTTCCTTCCAAATCCTCGACCCAGATGGCAAGTGAAGGATGGTTGTATTCTTTTCCCTTTTGAATTTCAAAAAGCAAGGGCAATCCTTTGCCATTTAGGTTGGTGATGATTTTCTCCGTTTTGTTGTCTTCCACTAAAAATGAAAACGAAAGCAAACCAGCCGACAGAAAAACAATACCTGCCAATACGCTGAAATATATTTTCTTGTTTTTTTTCATATCCTTCAAAATTAGATTAAAATTCGATCATTACACCTATGGTAGGCAAAATTGTTCCGCCTCCGTCAGTATCCAGATTGCGTAACTGATAACGTTGCTCGTTCGCATCGGCATTGGGATTTACGATAAGCACATTGCCCTGCCCGTCTTCGTTGGTGAGGGCTTGCTGCGAGTCGGACTTGAAGTTATAGACGTTCTGGATATCAAGATAAAACATCATCGACCACTTGTCGAAAAAATATTGTTTGTCGACACGGATGTCCAATTGGTGGAAATTCCCCAGTCGGTTTTGGTTGAAGAGGCTGTAATCGCGCAAGGGGCCGCCGTTAGAGTTCCAGGCCTGCACGTAAGCTGATTTATCAAGATCGTAAGGTGTGTAAGGCGATCCACCCACAAAGCGCCATTTGAAGCCAATGTCCCAATGGTGTTTGAAGCTTCTGGTGGCTGTAATCGTGAACAGGTGTTTGTTGTCCCATGAGCTGGGCACATAGTCGCCTCGAATATCCTTGAACTCGCTGCGCACATAGGTATAAGAAAACAGCATATTGATGCCCCACAAATCTTTCCATTCGCCAAGAACTTCAAAACCATAGGCCCTCCCTTTTCCTATCGGGATTACTTCCTCGTCGCCAAATATGCCAAAGTCGACCGTTTTGCTGGCCAGTGCCACCGAATCGTTCACCGAAAAGGGGTAGTCGGCATAGATCTTATAAAATCCTTCGAGGCTTATTTTTGATGATTCGTTGGGCAAATAGCTAAAGCCTGCCACCAAGTGATCGGACTGAACATATCGGATCTTGTTTTCGCGGTTCACCAGAACACCGGCATTGTCGCGGAAAGCGAGCGTTGTGTAGGAGGGCCGTTGAAAATACCGTCCGCTGTTGAAATTGGCCGACAGCTTTTCGGTGATGGAATAGGAAGCCGAAAAACGGGGCGAAAGCTGTTCAATCGGATTGGCCATTTCATCAGAATAATCCGACCCATCCATGCGCAAACCCAGGGAAAGGAAAAGACGTTTTTCGAGAAAGTCCTTGCTTACCTGGCCAAAAGCCCCATAATTATAGAGTTGCAAATCGTTTTGATAATCCTGTGTGATCAGGTCGTTTGTCATGAAAATTTTCCGGAAGGTAGAGTTAATGAATTTAACCTTTTCGAAACTTGCCCCATAATTAATCTTGAAACCCGAAGCATAGCGGCTTGTATGCTCGTATCGGAATTTATTTTCAATTTCGTCCGATGAATAATCCAGCAATTTATTGTTTTCGGTGCTTTCGTCGTTGTTCAGATATTTATAGGCCCGGTTGTTCAGGTAATTCCGGCTGAAAACCCAGGTGTCGTAGCCATGCTCGTAAAAATGCTTGTATACCATTCCAAAGGTATAGTTCCACTGTTCGTTTACAGCAATGTTGTTGAGGATGAATCGCTGTTCCTCTGTTTTGTTCGCCTCCTTGTTCAAAGCAAACTGATCGAGTGCCCCAATGCTGATAATTGAAAATTCATTTTTCTCATTTATCCGCCAACGGTATTTCAATTGATAATCGTTGTAGGTAGGCAGAAAAGGCAATTCCAAAAGGCTGAACAGAAACTGAAGGTAGGATCGCCGTACCGAAAAGATGAACGATGAATTATCGCCTAGCGGGCCATCCATGGTAAGTGCCAGATCCGAAGCTCCCAGGGTTCCCCGGAATTTTAGCTTGTCGGGGTTGCCATCTTTTTGTTTGAACTCGAAGACTGAACTAAGGGCATTTCCACGGTTTGCAGGGAAGGCTCCCGAATAAAAATCGACCCCCCGGATAAAATCCACATTGATTATCCCAACCGGCCCGCCTGATGCACCCTGTGTGGCAAAATGGTTGATGTTGGGAATTTCGATGTCATCAAGATAAAAGCGGTTTTCGCTGGCCCCACCACCACGAACAATCACATCGTTCCTGAAATTAGGGGTGCTTGCCACACCCGGGTACGACTGGATTATCCGGGAAATATCCCGGTTTCCACCCGGATTTTTTTCAATTTCTTTGATCCCGATCGATCGTAGCGAAACAGGGCTTTCGACCGACCGCCGAAAAGGGGATGCCTTTACTTCCACTTCTTCGATTACTTCGTTGCTTTCATTTAGGCCAATCTCGATGTATTCTTTTTTGGCATTGCTTACCTGAAACTGCATGGTGGTTTTGGTTTCATATCCTACGGAGGTAGCTGTCAGGCTTATAAAACCCGGTTCGATGCCAGTGAAAATGAATTTCCCATCAAGGTCGGAAGTGGAACCGATGTTGGTTCCCGTAACAATTATATTAGCAAAGGCAAGAGGCTGGTTATTCGATGCGTTGAAAATCCTTCCCTCGATTTGCCCCTTTTGAGCAAACAAGAATGGGGCTGTAAGTAAGACCAGAAGTATTGTTGATGTAATTCGTTTCATTTCTTGAATATGTTTAAACCACCAAACAGATGACTAATATCTTTGTTCAAAAAAGAGTTAATATGAGTAAACAAAACTATATTTATTGTCCTACTATGCGAATCAAGGGTTGGAATTCAATTGTCACGAAGTGACTAAATCTCAATAACCGTGGGTGATAGCCCACGGAATCTGATGTCATAAAAATTCAGCCACAATGTGGTTGAACTAATTTATCAATGTTCAGCCCACTTCGGGGCTGGGTTGTGCTATGTCCTTCTACCGTGGGCTTTACCCACGGTTATTCAAATCATACCCTTTCAGGGCTTTTCCTAAGATATTGATAAGTGCATTCGTCCTTTGATTCGCATTTATATAGCTTAATAAAATTTCCATAGCAACATGTTCATTTTAAGTTATTCCTTGAAAGAGATTTATCTCTCCATTGAACGGGGTTATTGATCCTGCTTTTACGCATACACTTCAAAAGTTTGTACGTACACTATCAGCCTTTCTATGTATTTCTATCACTATTTGCTGCAATTACATATATTGGTATAATTACTCCTCCAAAAAAGAATAGACCCAATATCCATGCAATTCCCGTTTTTACTTCTGTGTAATTGCTAATTCTGCGAAGTTATTTCCAAAGTCTTGTTAAGCCAATTCAAGCTCTCCAAATTCCGATTTTATTTCAGCAATGCTTTGGTTGATCGATGCATAAAATGCCAAAGAGAGAATAATCACGATCATAGAGCTTATAGTCATCCATGCAATTGAAGTTGGCTTGTCTCCTATGATAATTTGTACATAGAAGATGTAGTATAAAAAGATGGAGTTATCATTTATTTGATACATGGCTTTTATACAGGTGAATTTTTCCTTTAGTTGGCGGCGTTGTTTTGATGCAAGTAAATAGGTTACTGGCGCAAAAAGGGAAATGGCTATTACCGAATAATACACATAATATCTTATATCGATAATTGAATACAATGTAAAAAGGATGGCAGCTATCAGTAATGTTAGTGCAATTTTTGGTGGTTTAAGATAGGCTTTCATATTCCTAAAAATCATGCGACGGCCTTTCTTCCTGAGTTTTATATTCTTTGAATATTGTAATTTCTTTAACCCGAACGGCCCAAATTCATTGACCACCGATTTGTAAGCATCGCGAAACGCTACTCCTTCATCCAGTTTTTCTTCAACAGCCGATGAAATATGATCTACCATTTCGTGTTCGAGGTCGATGGTTTCGATGCCCCGGTTGCGGATGTTGGTCCGGATCCAGTCGGTTTGTTCTTTCGTAAGCATGTTGCATTTAGTTTTAGTTTGATTCCTATGTAATATCTACTTTATAGAAGTTTTTTATTCGGTATTTCTATGCCAATGCAAGTTCACCAAATTCTGTTTTAATTTCTGCCATACATTGCTTGATTGAAAGGGAAAAAGCAAGACACACAATTACCGGAATGATGGTAATAATTACAGCCATGTAAATGGAAGAAGTCTCAATTATCTTTGCAAGCACCGGCATAATAACTATTATCATTGACCAATTTATTATACTATGAATCTGAAATAAGGCCTTCATGCTTGAATAGTTTTCTCGTGCTTTGATTCTTTCTTTAAATCCTAAAAGGAAAAACATTGGTGCTACTAATGCAATAAAGACAACCGGATAAAAGATATTTATCCTATCTATATTAAAGGAGTACAATGCGTAGATAACAACTGTTAGCATTAAAGTTAAAGCAATTTTAGGCGGGTTTAAATACACTCTGAGGTTTCGAACAATCATCCGGCGGCCTTTCTTCCTCAACTTGGCATATTTTAGGTCTTGTAGTTTTTGCAAGCCAAAGGGGCCAAACGAATTTACTACCGATTTGTAAGCATCACGGAGCGGGATACCTTCCACCAATTTTTCTTCTACGGCAGTCGAGATATGGTCGACCATTTCGTGTTCCAGGTCGATGGTTTCGATGCCCCGGTTGCGGATGTTAGTCCGGATCCAGTCAATTTGCTCTTTAGTAAGCATGGTTCACAGCGGGTGTTAGATTGATTAAACTTTCGAGATGGGCCACATACTCCCTAAGGTTGTCGAGATAATTCTTCGATTCCTTTTGGCCTTTGGTAGTCAGTTTGTAATATTTGCGCAAGCGGCTGTCTACCTGTTCCATTTCGGTTTCTAACAGACCGTCGGCTTCGAGCTTATGCAAGGTGGGGTATAATTTGCTTTCGGGCAATGCCAGCTTTCCGGTGGTCAGCTCTTTTATTTTTTTGCTGATCTCGTAGCCATACATCCTACCATTCATCTGGAGCAGTTGAAAAATATAGCTTTCGAGTGTCCCTTTATATAAATCGTTCATTTTCATGTGGCAAATATATACTTATTTTACATACCTATAAAAAATATGTAAGTAATTTTTTGATAGGTTGAATTTTTTGAGCATCTCATCATGAAATGGGGTAGGAATTAATCTGTGTAAAGACCTATTCGTTAACCCAAATATCTATAATTAGGTAATGGAGTACTATTTTTCGGATGAAAATTCTTTTCGTAATCTAATTGACATAGTGATAATTAATCAATAATGAAAGATGTAAAACTATTTTTTTTTAATAATTAAAATATCTATACTTTTACTTCTCACTTGAAAAACTAATTAAAATATATGGCCCATCCCGAAAAGCCATAACAGAGTAGGGGCGTATGCTGAAAGGTTTATGAGTAAGCAAATTAATAAATTGTATTATGAATACTTTTACGACTTCAAACCAATGGAAAAAAATCTTTAGTGTTACTCTTTGTGCATTATGCCTTGTTGGGTTTATAAGTCTGACATCGAATGCACAGGTTACTTTTACCCAGACTGTAGCGGCAGACTTTAACCTGGGTCACCTGGAAAATGTGATAGTCCCGGGTGATTATGTTTCGCTCCCCGCAAAAGGGACTGGTTTTAACAACTGGCTTACGGCTACAGTACTCCCACAGGCACTTAGTAACCATAGTATGGTAACCTGGAAAAATACCTACTTATATTGCCTGGGTGGCAACAATGGTATAGCCGATGTAAGCTCGGTTTACAAAGCTACTTTGAACAGCACCGGCAACAGTGGGTGGACTGTCCAGAACGCTCTTCCGGTTGCATTGAAAGATGCGGCAGTTGTAGTAGGGATAAATACTATTTATGTGTTTGGAGGTCTTTTAAACGGAGTTCCATCAAACCAGATTTATTATGCTACTCTTGCAAGCAATGGCACAATTGGCACCTGGGAAACCAGTTCGGTGCAGTTGCCCATGGCTCTTTGGGGACATGCTGCCCATTATGCAAATGGATATATTTATATTGTAGGGGGTTCGGGGAGTACTAGTTCCTCAACTGCCATAAGCAATGTTTATGTGGCCACAGTGGATGCATACGAGGTTATAAGCCAAATCCAGGCAACAACTTCACTTCCCCAACCCCGTAACGGGTTTTCCTCGGCAGTATATGGAAACAAGCTGATTGTGATGGGAGGTTTCAATAATTCGGGCATCAAAAGCAACATCGTTTATTATACCAGTTTCAACAACAACGGAACTGCCAATGCCTGGCAAACTGCCACCAACCTTCCGGTTTTGGTCAGCAATCATTCTTCGACCTGTTTCAATGGGCTTTTGACTATTATCTCGGGCGAGAAAGATGTGGCCGGGACACCCACCCTTTCCAATCAGATGTATTACACCGATATGGCAAATTTCCCCACCCTTGCCTGGACACTTTTTACCGATCCACTATACGACTTTACCAAGGACGGGCAAGCTTACTCGAACAACGGTCTTATTTCCTACCAGGGTGGGCTTGACCTGGCGGCTTATCCAAGCTATAATGCAAGATATTCGACCGTAGTTTCCAGTACCCAATTTGCCACCACCGGAACTTTTATTTCATACCCCTTTTATCAATTAGGCGACAACAGAAACATCCTTTCACTTACTTCCACCTTATCACCTTCGTCAGCCTTAACCATGTATTACCGGTTGGCCGGAAACGACGGGGTTTGGTCCGATTGGGTAACAGCTACTGCAAATCCCGAGTTGATCAATCAATTTAAACAATATGTCCAGTACATGTTTGAATATAGCGGGACAGGTACCGCAACAGCTCAACTTAGCGATGTTACGCTTGCTATCCAGGGAACACAGCTTAGTGGAAATTTAAATGCAATGGATACCCTAAAGGTTGTCAACAGTCCCTACTGGGCTACCGGAAACATTACTTTTACTGCCGGAACTCATTATGTTGAACCAGGGGTTACCATTTTGTTTTCGCCCAACACCGGCCTCGAAATCGGACAAGCCAATATGTTGTTCGACGGGAATGCTTTGAATCCAATCACCCTTACCTATTATACCAATGAGGCAGGACAATGGAACGGCGTATATTTTAATAGCAACAGCGACAACGGAGTTTCATCGGACATGAATTATGTGACTATTGAAAAAGCCGGATATGGAACCAATAATGCGAACCTCAGGTGCAATGGCACCCAGGAACCTTATTTGTACTACTGCACCTTACAAGAAGCCGACGGAATGGGGATTAATCTAAGCACAGCAGCAATTACTGTTGATAATTGTTTGATTTCAGGGAATACAGAATCGGGGTTCACACTGGTAAACTCAAACCCCATTTTAATTTCTACCACTATTGATGGAAATGCAGGTGCTGGTATTCAATTTGAGGACAACCTTTCGTCCCCCAATTTTTCCGCCTGCATCATTCAGAATAATTTGTACGGGTGTTATTACCCAACGCCCAACATGGATATAGCTCTATTAAATGGCACAGTTTCAATTATAAATAATACTTATAATGGGAAAGCTGTTCCGGGTGGAACCATAAATGCGAACCGCCATTGGAACGACCCTGAACTAGACATATTTATTCTTGGTAACATTAAGATTGGTGTTAGCGGTTCAACTTGTCGTTTGACTATTGAACCTGGCAACACGCTTAAATTTGCCGAAGGTACCGGGCTACAAGTCGGGTTTCCACAATCGGGCAGCAATCCCTTTGGTGGTGAAATTTATGCTATAGGTTCTGTCGATAGCACTATTCTGTTTACAGCCATGAACGGGCAGCCCGGAGGGTGGAATGGTATTTACTTTCATGACTATAGTGACATTTATGGGGCTATCTCATCGATGAACTATTGTATTTTTGAAAATGGAAATGAGTATAATGTCTATTTCGAGAATACAAATTCCCCAACCATTTATAACAGCAAATTCAGAAACTCGCTTACCGATGGGTGTAAATTCTATAATTCGGTGCCATTGCTTGACGACTGTCAGTTTGAAAACAACGACAGGTATCCGGTTTATTGCACCAATTACTGTAAACCCAACCTGATTGCTTGTTCATTTACAGGCAATGGAAACAATTATTTCACATACGTTGGAGGGACATTGAGCTCCAATCTTACCCTGGAGAATTACGGCATTGACTATTTATTTGAGACCGCAGCAAAAGTGGGTATAAGCGGATCATTCAACACATTAACTGTTGATCCGGGAAATACCCTAAGATTTCCAGAGGGGGTAGGGTTGCAAATTGCTTATCATCAATCAGGTTTTAACCCATTTGGTGGAGGGTTGTACGCTGTTGGTACTGCCGATAGCATCATCACTTTCACATCCCTGAACGGGCTGTCAGGTGGTTGGGAAGGAATATTTTTCCATGGCAATAGCGAAGCATACAATGCCACATCAACGCTAAAATATTGCACTATCGAGAAAGGAAACGCATATAACATCTATTGTGAAAGCACGAACCAGCCGACCCTTTCGTTTTCTACAATCCAGAACTCCGACTCGATTGGGATTAATTGTTATAATTCTATGTCTTCTTTATCCGATCTCGAAATAATAAATAATGCCGGATATGGATTATACTACAACAATGCCTATTATATTCCTGAATTAAGCAATCTGGACATTTCCGGTAATAGCCTCGATGGAGTAGTATCCGAGGGAGGTATAATAAGTGTAAACCGAGAATGGAAATTTTTTGGTGGAAATTACAATTTACTTGGATCAGTTACAGTTTGTGTTCACGCTTCTACCTGTCAATTAACCATTGACCCTGGAAATAGCATCAGGTTTTTTGAGGGGACTGGCTTGCAAATTGGAAAATCTCAGTCTGGCTACAACCCCTTTGGAGGTGAATTATACGCAGTTGGATCTGCCGATAGCATGATTACATTTGCGCCACTAAACGGACAAATAGGTGGATGGAATGGTATTTATTTTCATGATCATAGCAATGCTTACAGTTCTGTTTCAACCATGAACTACTGCCTGGTTGAGAAAGGCTATACATACAATATCTATTGTGAAAACACGGATCAGCCAACCCTCTCCAATTCAACCGTCCAAAACTCCGACTCGATTGGGATAAATTGTTATAATTCCACTTCAGTATTCAATAATCTCCAAATTATAAACAATGGCAGCTATGGCTTATATTACAACCATCCTTTGTATATTCCTTTGCATACAAATCTTTCCATTTCGGGGAACAGCCTCAATGGTCTGGTCTCCGAAGGGGGAACGCTCGACGCTGACAGGACTTGGAAATACTTTGGTGGAGATTACAATTTTCTCGGATCATTAACTATTGCTAAACATGCTTCTTTCTGCGAATTGACTGTAAAACCCGGTATTACCATTAAGTTTGCCGAAGGATTTGGAGTGCAGTTGGGCCGTTCTCAGTCGGGGTACAACCCTTTTGGTGGGGCAATTTCGGCCATTGGCACAATGGACAGCATGATTACCTTTACCTCATTGAATGGAATGGCCGGTGGGTGGACAGGTTTCTATTTCCACAATTATTCCGATGCTTATAGCGCAAGTTCCGCGTTCGATTATTGTATCATCGAAAAAGCATTGGATGCCAACATAAATTGCGAAAGTACAACAACCCCTTTGCTCGAAAATTCGATTATCAGGAATTCGGCAAAGGGCATTAATATCTCGAATACCTCCCTCACAATAAGGGGTTCGCGCATTGCCTATAACTCGGCGTATGGAATTTATGTGGATGGAAGCTCCGCGCTTACCCTCGGCAACACCGATTCGACCGGGAACGATCTGTATAGCAACACCCTTTATAATGTGTACAACAACTCCGCTTCGGTGATTGATGCCCGTTACAATTATTGGGGCGATATCGACAGCGTGAACATTGGGCTGATGAATTTCGACTATTACGATGATGTGGCGAAGGGGAAAATTGTCCTGTTTCCCTTTATCGATTTTCCATTCACGCATTATCAAAGCGTTAGCCACACCGGAAACTTACAGTATGCAAATGGTTCCCTGTCCATTATGGGCAACGATCTGGTGAGTTTAAATTCTTCCACAGATACAGTTTCAGCAACAACCAACGGCACTGGCGGATTTTCCATGGCACAGGTAAACCGCGACAGCTATAAATATTCTTTTGAAACTGCACCTGAAACCTGGGGCGGGGTGAATTCAACCGATGCCTTATTCATCTTAAAGCATTTTGCTCACCTTGACACTCTTGAAGGGCACTTGTTTACAGTTGGCGATGCAAACCTCAGCCATACAGTAAACGGAACCGATGCCATGCTTGTGATGCAACGTTATGCAGGATTGATTAACTCTTTCCCGGCTGGCGATTATTTCTACTACCTGAACGATTACACCATCACAAATACGGCGGTTTACAACGATATACGCTTCTTGTGGATGGGCGACGTAAACGGTTCGTACTCACCCGGAGGTTCAAAGAGTGCCCCTGTTCTTTTGCATGAAGGAGAAATTGAATTGGTGGCAGGTTCGGAGATTCTGGTTCCTCTTACTATCATGCAGGCAGCCGATCTTTCAGCAGTATCACTTTCGATCAATTACCCAAGCCAGTTCCTCGAATTCCAGGAAGCTGTTTTTGCCAATCCAAACCAATCTATTATTACGAATTCCGAAAATGGAAATATAAAAATTGCGTGGTCGAATATCACACCCATTCTGTTGAATATGGAAGATGAATTGGTTTGGTTGAAGTTTTTGGTAACCTCAGCACCAAGCGGGATTCTACTCAACCTCTCGATAGATGCAAATACTGAATTGGCAGACGAAAATGGTGAAGTTCTTGAAATAGCCATGAATACACCCGAATTGGTGGCCAACATCATTACCGGAATCGGGAGCGATGATTTGCCCGGCTTTGGAATGGGCGAGATGTATCCAAATCCTATTGGGATAGACGGTTCGCTTACTTATATCCTTCCTGTAAATGCAAATGTTGATTTGTCCGTATTTAATACCATCGGGCAGTGTGTGAAAATTCTTGATTCGGGGAGCAAACAGGCTGGTGAGCATTCAGTCAGGTTTGATTGTTCGGACTTAAACCAGGGGATTTATTTTTATCGATTGAATATCTCGACTGAAAGTGGAAATTATTTCCGGGTGAACAAGATGGTCATTAGCCGATAAATTGATGATTGTGACTTAGTTTTTAGTTACTTATTAATCATTAAAATTTATAGCCATGATGATCAGAAAAATAATTTTCATATTATGTCTCAGCGCTGCCCTCATGCAGGGCGGCCTGGGACAGGTAATAAATACCTCGGTGGGCAGCCAAACGGTATGCCCCGGAACAGTTGTGGTGCCAATAGCCGTAACGAATTGCAACGGTGTTTGTGGCATCTCCCTGGCCCTGGGATTCAATTCCCAGGTGTTGACCTATCAGTCGTATCAAAATCTAAATCCGGCGTTAAATAATGGATTGCTGATAATAAACCAGGCAGCCAGTAAGGTTTTCATTTCTTGGGCCAATATCAGTCCAGCCAATATTGGAAATGATACGCTTGTGAAACTTGTTTTTTCAACAGTGCCCGGATACTCCAGTTTAAATTGGGATACTCAGACACCTGGGAATTGCGAGTTCAGCAATTATAGCGGGCTTGCCCTGGCTGCCACTTATGTCAACGGGAGCATTACAGTTGATGCACCACCTGCGATTGTGAACCAGCCTTCGGATGTTTCGCTGATTATTGGGCAGGGGGCAACATTTTCGGTTCAGGCAACCGGAACTGCCCTGGCTTACCAGTGGCAAATAAGCATGAATGGAGGACTTGTGTGGGATACTATAATGCCGGGCATGGGATACACGGGTTATTCTTCGGCTTCTCTTAGTTTCTCTGTCGATTCGTTTCCGCAAAGCGGAAATCTTTTTCGATGCATGGTTTCCGGGGTTTGTCCAGTACCTGTCTATACCAATGCAGCTTTGCTTACTGTAAATCCACCTCCGCAGGAAATTTCGGTTTCTTGTGGATCAATCAACGAATGTCCCGGAAACTATGTGGTTCCCATTAATATCAGCAATTTTTACGATGTAGGCGCTTTTTCTTTGGCCTTGAATTACAATGGAGTACTCCTCGATTTTACCGGAACACAGAATCTGAATAGCTTCCTATCGCAGGGCCTTGTTGCGATCAATGCAGCCGCCAATAAAATTTATATTACCTGGGCAGCTCAGAATCCAGCCACTTTTTCAACGGGACAAGAACTCCTTGTTGAATTATTGTTTTCAGCCTCGGGTGGTGGCACTGGAACCTTTACATGGGACACCCAAACACCGGGTAATTGTGAGTTCAGCTCTACAGTTGGAAGTACTATCCTTTCTACATTCACTAGTAGTAGTGTTCAAATTAAATATCCTCCAGAAATTTCAAGCCAACCGGTAAATGCTACTATAGATGCTGGTCAAACGGCCAACTTCTCGATTACGGCAAGCGGGACACAGATATTTTACCAATGGCAGGTAAGCACAAATAATGGATTGGATTGGATTAATCTTACAAATACATCCGGCTACTCAGGGGCAACAACAGCGAATATGCACATCGCCAATGTTTCAACAGCTTTAAATGGCAATCTTTATCGGTGTGTTGTCGAAGGATATTGTTCTCCTGTGGCCATTTCTGACCCGGCCATGTTAACTGTGATCCCAACGCCTCAGATTATTGGATTAACCTGCGGAAACTATACAGGCTGTGCCGGTGAGCTTATCATTCCGGTTACCGTATCTAATTTCGATAGTGTCGGATCCTTTTCTTTAGGATTGAATTTTCCAAACACATTGGTTTCTTTTATGGGGATACAAAATCAGCAAACCGTCCTAAATCAGGGAATGTTGGTGGCCAATGCTGCAGGAAATCAGGTTTTCATAAGCTGGGCAAACCAAACTACTGCGAATATCACACCGACACCGGCTGTTCTTTTCGAGCTAATTTTTTCCGGGAATCTTGGTGGTACAGGTAGTTTTTCCTGGGATGTTTCTACGCCGGGAAATTGTGAGTTTTCGACCTCAAGTGGAGCGATCATTCAAAGCACCTACACAAATGGTTCGTTGAATCTATTGCAACCTCCGGTTATTACTTCACAACCTCAGAATACGACAAAAGAGGCCGGGCAAACTGCCACATTTTCTGTTACTGCAACAGGTGCTGGCTTGTGGTATCAGTGGCAGGAAAGCATTGACAATGGCACAACCTGGACAAGCATTGGGACAAATAACCACAATCTTTCTTTATCAGGGGTAAGCCTTGGAATGAATGGTAATGAATACCGCTGCCTGGTAAACGGAAGCTGTGAGCCTACCGATACTTCCGATATAGCTGTATTGACAGTGGTTCCTGCCACACAGGTAATTACTGTCGCATTGCCTACTATTACGAACCAGTGTGTGACGAATATGTCAATCCCTGTCTCTGTTTATAATTTTACAGGAGTTGGTGCATTTTCTTTTGCGATTGAATTCGATCCGGCTTTGTTGACATTTACCGGGGTTTCTAATTTGTCTTCCGAACTGTCGAGCGGCTTGTTAATATCGAATTCAATATCGGGGAAATTGTTTGTGAGTTGGGCATCCACTGTCCCTGCAACAATTTATTCAAGCTACCTTTTGTATCTGGATTTTATTTCAGCAGGAGGTACCACTGCGCTGACTTTTGATGTTCAGACATCGGGGAACTGTGAAATAGCCGATGGCGCAGGCATACCTATAAGCACAGTGTATACCAATGGGAGCATTGCTGTTTCACCTCAGCCCTTGTCTGTATCAGCAGGACCGGATCTTGTGATGGTTCCCGGAACACCCGTTACCATCAATGCGGCAATTTCGGGAGGAACTCCACCCTATTCGAAAAGCTGGTCCCCGTCGTTGGGTTTGAGCGATACTTCGATTCTTCAACCCATTGCCGACCCGCTTGTTAGCACTTTATATACGCTGGAGGTTACCGATAATAATGGCTGCACGGGTTCGGATGATATGTGGGTAATCGTGGAAATTATTCCTTCCATTGGTTGGCTGTGGTCGTCTGGAGACGGTGGTTCAGCTGAGGATGCTGCGCTTTGTGTTGCAACCGATCTTGCTAACAATGCAATTGCAAGTGGAACCTTTGCCAGTTCAACTTTATTATTCGATACCATAACACTAACAAACACTGGGAATAATTCCTTGTTCATTGCTAAATACGGACCCAATGGAGAAGTGCTTTGGGCCAGGCAGTCACAAAATGACGGCTGGACAGAAGGCAAGGCAATTGCTACCGATGTGGCGGGAAACATTTTCGTGGCCGGATCTTTCCAAAGTTCAAATCTTGAAATATCAGGTCAATTGGCAGTTGGGCATGGCTGGACCGATGCATTTGTGGCTAAATTCAGCCCATCCGGTACTTTGCTCTGGCTTCAATCCTATGGTGGATCCAGTCAGGATAAAGCTACCGGGATAGGTGTCGATGGCAATGGCAATGTCATTGTATCGGGGTTCTTCCTGAGTTCAACAATATCTTTTGGAAATGTTACGCTCACCAATACAAACATCAATTTTGCCGATATCTTCCTTCTGAAATTGGATACCTATGGAGACATTATCTGGGCTAAAAAAGCCGGTGGCAACGAATGGGACGAGGCCTCGCAAATTGTAGTTACCCCAACCGGCGAAACGTACATGACAGGGTATTTTGTCAGCCCAGCACTTCAGTTTCCCGGCATGACACTTTCGCATCTCGGAACAGGGACTCCCAATTCATTTCTTGCAAAGTTCAATGCTTCAGGAAATGCACTATGGACTAAAAAACCAGGCTTGAGTCAGAATAATTATGGCACCTGCGTGACCACAGATTCCATTGGAAATGTGTTTTGGGGCGGCTATTTCTATGATACTGAACTCCAACTGGGCGATTCCATTTTTGAAATTTCCGGTGGTTCCGATGTGTATTTTTCTAAGTTGACATCTTCAGGATCCTATCTATGGTCGAACCAACCCGTAGGGACAGGATATGAACAACCAACCGGAATAGTATGCCGGAATAGCAATGAGATTGTCCTGATCGGAAATTACAACAGCCCTGTCTTAACGTTCGGAAACCAATCAGTAACAGGTACCGGTTTTTACGATTTCTTCCTGACAAGTTATAACACTTTTGGAAGTGTGCTGATCACTAAACACGTTGGATCTTCGCTCGAAGATATTGTTAATGGAGGTGCAGCTGACGGCCTGGGAAATGTTTTTGTGGCCGGGTCATATAAAAGCCAGACACTCATGTTCGACACATGGCAAACGATCAATGCAAATCCGGGCGAGTCCGATTTGTTTGTGGCCAAGTATGGCGCTACCGATCCACAGCTAACTATTGGAGCAAACAACACACATCCTATATGCAATGGCGATGCAAACGGTTCAATTCAGGTGTTGGTTCTCCAGGGAATGCCTCCGTTTAGCTACCTCTGGGGCAATGGGGAAACCGGGCAATCGATTGGCGGGCTTGGAGCAGGAACCTATTCAGTAACAGTCATAGATGCAAATCTTAATACCGATTCCCTGAATATTGAACTAATAGACCCACCTTTTTTGTTGGTTAGTGGAATAGTAACCAATGCCTCTTGTTCTACCTGTCCTGATGGGGAGATTCAAGTGACAGTAAACGGAGGTATGCCACCCTATCAATTTTGGTGGTCGACTGGAGACACCTCAGAAGATCTGGCGAACCTCGTGCCTGGATTCTATTATGCCTCCATAGCTGATTCGTATGGTTGCAGCGTCATATATCAGGATACGGTAGGAGGTGCTCAACAGACACAGGCTATCAATTTACCGATGGGCTGGGGATTTTTCTCCTCCTATATGGATCCCACGGAACCGAATATCGACAGCCTCTGTGCACCGTTTGCCTCGGAAGTTATTATCTGCAAAAATGGGGATGGCCTAATCTATTGGCCCCAGTATGGTCTTAATTTCATTGGCGATATTTTGATTGGCCAGGGATATCAAATCAAAATGGCTTCGGCCCAAACCATGTTTGTGGCTGGGGTAGCAATTATTCCTGAAAATACACCAATATCAATACCTTTAGGCTGGAGTTTCCTAGGCTATTTGCGTCAATCCCCTGCATCGGTTGTGACGATGCTAAGTCCAACAGTTTCCGATATCATTATTATAAAAAATGGAGCAGGTAATATTTACTGGCCTCAATTTGGGGTAAACATGATTGGCAACATGATTCCCGGCGAAGGCTACCAGATAAAGACCAGTGCAGCGTGCACGCTCACTTACCCGGCCAATACAGGTAATGTGAGCAAGCCTGCTATTATCAATCCACCACCTGGTCATTTTGGAATGCCAGCAAATACAGGCAACAATATGACTTTGGGGATTCGGTTGCCAGATTGGATGTCAGGAGAAATCGGCATGTTCGATACGGAAGGTTTGTTAGTTGGCTCTGCTATGGTTAATGGCGATTTTGTGGCTATCACCCTTTGGGGCGATGATGAAACCACACCCGAAAAAGATGGTTTGGTTCCCGGTGAGGCTTTTACGGTATGGGAGTACCGAAACCTGTCTGGTTTGGAAAAAAAACTGACAGGTTTGGAGTACCTCGAAGGCGATGGTAGCTACGAAACAAATAAGATTGCGATTGCCAAATTTGTTTCGGGTTTTGAGTTTGATGGTTTGGGTTACCAGCTAAATCAAAATGTGCCCAACCCGTTTACCAATGAGACGGATATTTCATTTTATCTGCCCGAAAAAACGTATGTTGAGTTTACGATCTTCAATATGCTGGGCGAACAAGTCGAAACTCTCCTAATGGAAGAAATGGAAGCCGGCAAGCACAGCGTGAAATACAAAACCAGGACGCTCCAGGCTGGAACCTATTATTACAGGTTGGGAACGCCTGGTTATAGTGAAACAAGAAAGATGGTGATTATGAAGCAATAAAGTATGCAATAAAAAAGCCCTGGCCAATCGCCGGGGCTTTTTTTTTGATGGCATGAAATGGAGTAGGCTATGCGAAACCTTCTCCGTATCAGTTAACCCTTTTGCATCTCTCCACTTTATAGATCTTTCATTTACGACTATTTCACTTTATTGCACAATTGGACTCCCTAGTCGCAAACTTTAATTCCCACCGCTTATTCTTCCCGATTGCATCGGGACAAGCACCCCAGGGGAGACAGTCCCCTGTCGCAAACTTCGATAGGATTAGCATCAGAAGGGAATTCTATTTTCAATAATCACAACGAGATATTTTATTTTACCTCCCTGGGGTAGCTCGGAGGATATCCCCTGGTCTATCCCGATGCACTGGGGACTGGCGGGGGACTAAGGGAGTGGAACTTCTATCAAAAACAACCCGTCCTCCACCATCGCCACCTTCGGGGCCTAACTCGATTACATGGTCAGCCAGGCGGATAATGTCAGGGTGGTGCTCGACCATTAGTACGCTGTGGCCTTCTTTAATGAGGCGTGAGACGATTTTCAAGAGTCGGTTCACATCGTGGAAATGCAGGCCTGTGGTGGGTTCGTCCATCAGGAAAAGGCTTTTGCCGCTTTTTGATGAAATCAGGATGTTGGCCATTTTTAGGCGTTGGATTTCGCCCCCTGAGAAGCTACTTAGGCTTTGGCCCATTTTTATGTACGACAACCCGGTTTCGCAAAGGATGGAAAGGGCTTTGTTCAACTTTGGATTGCTGTTGAAAAACTCCCGGCCTTCTTCGATGGTCATTTCAAGAATATCGAAAATAGACCGGCTTTCGTATTTACAGGCAAGCACTTCGGGGATGAATCGTTGCCCTTTGCAGTCATCGCAGGTAACAAAAACATCCGAAAGGAAATCCATCGAAACCTTTATGCGGCCTTGTCCCTGGCAAGTTTCGCAGCGTCCGCCTTTTTGGTTGAAGGAGAAATGGTTTTTGCTGAACTTCTGTTGCCGGGCTTCCGGGGTATTTGCAAAAAGTTCGCGAATGGCCGTAAAAATACCCGTGTATGTCAAACTATTGCTACTCGTGGATTGGCCGATTGCAGAACTGTCAATGGCAATGATATCATTGAACTTATCCAGGCCGGAAATCTTTACGCAATTTACTGGCTTGTTCGCTTTGGCCGAATCGTGCAGCACATCGAAAACCAGGCTGGTTTTTCCACTGCCCGAAACACCCGAAACCACCACCAGGCCATTTACCGGAATCGTAACATTGATATTTTTGAGATTGTTGGCCCTTGCCCCTTCAATATAAATTCCTTCTTGTTGAAGTATTTTTGAAGGTGTAAATTGAATCCTTTCCAGTTTGTTCAGGTAGCGGGCTGTCAAGCTGTTCGATTCCATGATTTGCGCCAGGTTTCCCTGAGCCAGGATTTCACCACCCTTTGCCCCGGCATCCGGCCCCAGGTCGATGATGTGGTCGGCAGCCCGGATAACCACTTCATCGTGTTCTACTACCACTACTGTGTTGCCATCCTGACAAAGCTGTTGCAAAGTAGCAATCAGTTTTTGAGTGTTCGATGAATGTAGGCCTACCGTAGGTTCGTCCAGCACGTAGCAAACACCCGTTAGTCCGGCATTCAACATACCCGCCAGTCGGATGCGTTGCGATTCGCCCCCCGAAAGGGTAGAAGAGGAGCGGGCCGAGTTGAGATAGGAAAGGCCAAGATCTTCTATTATCTTCAACCTCGAAAAAATACCAGCAAGGATAGGTTTTGCAATTTGCAGTAGGTTTTTATTTTCTTCTGAAGATAGGGTAGGGGCAGGCAGCAAGTCTCCATTTTCTATTTTCCTGAAAAAACCGATGCTTTCCTTTACCGAATGTCGGTTTAATTCCGCGATGGAAAGCCCGGCAAATTTCCATTCCAGTATCTCCGGTTCTAGGCGGCTTCCCTGGCAATGCGGACAAGCCACCGATTTCATCAAGTGCAACATGGCATCGCCCCGGTTGTCGGCATGTTTACGCTGGTACTCTTCGTTTACGTGCCCTGCAAAACCGGGCCATTTTCCGGTGAAATGATGTTCGCCGCTTCGTTCCTTTCGCTGATATTTCCAGGTTACCGAATATTCCTGATCACTGGTTCCATGCATGGCAATGTATTGTTCTTGCTCCGAAAGCTCGTTCCAGACTTTCGAGAAATCACAGTTTTGGGTTTTGCCAACTTCCTGCAAAGTAGCGACATATTGGCCAAAAGGATCACCGTAAAATTTACCAGTTTTACTTCCATCCAAAGCACCATCCAACAAGGATTTCTCTGGATTAGTGATCAGTTGTTCAGGGTCGCAAACGGTCAATGAACCAAGCCCCTTGCATTGTTCGCAAGCTCCTTCTTCATTGTTGAAAGAAAAAGCCGAGACGGGTAAGCGTTCAACACCCGGGTTTTCATGCACCGAGGCACGGGCATAGAGCAAGCGGTAAAAATCGTACAACTCGCTAATGGTTCCCACGGTGGATCTGGGGTTTCGTGCAATTTGTTTTTGGCTGATGGCGATAGTTGGCATAATGCCGGAAGCCTCTTCAAATTCAGCATCCGATTTCCGGCTGATCAGGGTGCGGATGTAGGCCGAAAAATTTTCGATGTACCGTTTTTGACCCTCTGCAAACAGGGTGTCGAAAGCCAACGATGATTTCCCCGTACCGGAAACACCTGTTACAACCGTGAGTTTATTCACCGGGAAAGCCACATCGATCCCTTTCAGATTGTGGGTCGATACTTTTTTAAAACTGATTGGGTCTTCTAATTTTTTTGAAATTCTAGTAGTGTTTTCAGCTAGAGGTTTATTGAGTTTGGTTTTTTCGCGCAGGGCTTTTCCTGTCAGCGATTCTGCAGATTGCATGATTTCGAAAGGGCTGCCCATGGCCATGACTTGCCCTCCATTTATGCCACTGCCAGGCCCCAGGTCGATGATGTGGTCGGAGGCCAGGATAAAGTTGGGGTCGTGCTCGATGGCAATCACTGTGTTCCCTTTTTCGACCAGGCCATTTATTGATTTCAGTAGGATTTCTACATCATAAGGGTGCAGTCCGGTAGTGGGTTCGTCGAGAATATAAAGCACATGGCCACGCGTGTTTTTGGCCAGTTCGGTGGCCAGTTTTATACGCTGCGCCTCGCCCCCCGATAGGGTTGTGGAATTTTGACCGAGGGCAATATATCCCAAACCCAGGTCATTCATGGTTTCGAGGATGTGTTTTGCAGCCGGCACATCAGCAAAAAAAGCAAGGGCCTCGTCGACCTGCATTTCGAGGACTTCAAAAATATTCTTGTCCTTGTAAAGGATGGAAAGAGTCTCCTCGTTGAAACGCTTTCCATGGCAGTGGCTGCATAGCACATCCACATTTCCCAAAAAGTGCATGCCCACCTGAATAGAGCCGGCTCCTTCGCAATGCTCGCAACGTCCGCCGGTCATGTTGAAGGAAAAGCGGCCTTTCTTCCAGCCCTTTGCTTTGGTCTCGGGCAGTGCAGCAAATAAGTCGCGGACACGGTCGGCCAATTTGGTGTAGGTGGCCGGGTTGCTTCGGGGCGTGCGGCCAATGGGCGATTGGTCAATCTCAATCACCCTATCAATATTTTCTTCCGAAGAAATAGAATTGACCCCCTTTGGAAGCTTCCCCGTTTTAAACCATTCACCTAATAATCGGTGGGTAAGGGTCGATTTTCCAGCCCCGGAAACGCCTGTCACCACATTGAATTTCCTCAATTTAAAATCAACAGAAATGTTTTTTAGGTTGAAAAGGTGAGCATCGGTGAGACTGATTTTTTCATCTTTTGAATTGCCCTCTATATTCTTCTCAGGGAGAACAGTTCCCGATTTCAGGTATTTTAAAGTCTGGCTATTTTCATATTTATTTTCTGCGGAAAGGGCATCGGCTAATTTTCCTGAAAACATGATCTCACCGCCCAATTTTCCTGCCAGTGGCCCTACATCAACAAGGGTGTCGGCAGCCCGCATGAAATCCTCATCATGCTCGACCACCAAGACAGAGTTCCCGTTGTTGCGGAGCAATTTTAAAAGGGAGAGCATCTTTTCTTTTTCCTCAGCGTGAAGGCCAATGGAGGGTTCGTCCAAGACATATAGAATATTTCGTAGGCCACTACCTGCCTGGTTTGCCAGCCGGATTCGTTGTGCCTCACCTCCCGATAAAGTGGTCGATTCGCGGTCTAAAGTAAGGTAAGCCAATCCCAAATCGCGAAGCAGGGTAGTACGGGTCAAAATAGCTTTTTTTATGGGCAATCCAACCGGCTCTTCATTTTGGTTGAATTGAATAGTTGAGAAATAAGTATGGATTTCATCCACAGAAAGAGAAAGAAAATCAGAGATGCCTAAATTGAGAAATTTCACCTGTTGAACTTCGGGTTTTAATCGTTTCCCGTTACACAAGCTACATTCTGCCGTCCGCACGAACCGAAGTATATTTTTATTACGATCTCGTTTCAGGATGATTTCCATAACCGGAAGTATGCCCTTGTAATAACCTTCTTCGCGGGGTTTGGCGGTGATGCCGCTCCATCTCATGCGCGATTCGAGGGTGTGCTTTCCGTAAGGGATTTTTATTTTGTCGGAGCCGTACAGGATAATGTGCTTTTGTCGGTCGGTCAGGTCTTTCCACGGAATGTCGGTGCTGAAACCTTCCGACTGACAAACCTCCTCCATTACATCCATGGTAACTTGCGAGTAGATGATGTACCCATTGGGAGCAGTGATTACAAGAGCCCCTTCGCGGATGCTTTTATTTGGGTCCTCCACAAGAAGGTTAGGGTCGAGACGGTCTTCCACGCCCAGCCCTTTGCAGTGCGGGCAGGCTCCCTGTGGTGAGTTGAAAGAGAAAAGGCGGCGTTCGATTTTATAGGAGAAATTTATGGGTGCATCCCCCAAACGGGCAAAAAGCAACCGCAGGTAATCGAATATTTCGGTAAGCGTTCCGACGGTGGAGCGTGGGTTTCGCACCATGGTTCGCTGGTTCACAGCAATAGCTGGCGACAATCCAGTAATAGATTCTACATTGGGGCGGGTCAATTTGCCGAATAACTGCCTGGCATGGGATGAAAAAGATTCCATGAATTTACGTTCGGCTTCCTTATAAATAATGTCATACACCAGGGTTGATTTACCGGAGCCGGAAACACCAGTAACCACAACCAGTTGGTTTCGGGGAATGGTAATATCAATGTTTTTGAGGTTGTTCTCAGAAGCCTGTTTTATGATGATTTCGTTTTGCATGTCAAATCTTGTTCAATTGATATGCAAAGAAAAAAGTATCGGAGTGAAAACTCAACTTTAAATACTTTTTTTATCGTTTAATTCGATGATAATTATTTTGATGTGATTGTAGCTAAGGTTTCGCCAGCTCAATCCTCGAAAATGAAGATTCTTTGTCGAAAATTAAGCTATTGTTGGATCCTTTAAATGATTCCAAGTCGGAGTGCGACTTGAAGTTGCGCCCCCGACTTTTTCCAGACATCCAACAATCGCCTTTTTTTAATCCCCATTTTTCAACAACCGATAATAAAACCGGATGCAATCTTTGTAGCCTTCAACCGATAGTTTTTCGTTGATTCCATGGATTCCATCAATGTCCTTTTTGAAAAGCTGGACTGGCAGGAATTTATAGATATTGGCGGAAAGTGGCGTATAGTGTCGCGAATCAGTTGTGGCCAAAACTAGTGAGGGTGCAACAATGGCATCGGGGAAAACCTGCCGGATGGTTTTTTCTATGGCTAGGTAACCTGTGTTATCAAGCGATGCCACGGGTGAGGCTTCTTTTGGGAAACCAATAATTTCAATTTTCACCCTTTCATCATCCACCGATTTTTTGAAATGGGCTAGCACAGCATCAAAAGTTACCCCTGGCAAGAGCCGCAAGTTTATCACAGCCCTGGCTTCGGTGGGGATTACATTCTCCTTAATCCCTGATTTGAAAATAGTGGTTGCCGAAGTGGTCGTGACCAGTGCATTTCCGGCCGCTGTGGCCTGGTACGAACCTATCACAACTGGTTCCAAAAGCCAACGGTTGGCCGATGCCATTTTAAGGGTAAACGGAGCTTCGGGGCCAATATAATCGAGGAACAGCTCAACGGGTGGGGATATTTGAGGCTTGAAGGCATTTTCGTGAATACGTGAAATAGCCTTCGATAAAATGGTGATGGCATTCTCCTTTCCTGGCATGGATGAATGGCCTCCCTCGGCTTCAACGCCTAGTTCAACCGTAAGATAGCCTTTTTCGGTGATGCCAATGAGGGCCACAGGTTTTTCAATGCCGGGCACCATGCCTTCCGTTACAACTAAGCCCTCATCTAAAATAAATTCGGCCTCGATGCCTTTGCCTGAGAGATATTCTACAATTTGCATAGCACCCTCTTGCCCCATCAATTCTTCGTCGTGACCAAAGGCAAAGTACCAACTTCGTTCGGGAGAAAATCCTTCTTGTAGCAAAATTTCAGTGGCTTCGAGAATCCCGAGCACGCTCAGTTTGTCGTCGAGGCTGCCACGACCATGAACGATTCCATCTTTAATGATCCCATCAAAAGGAGGGAAGTCCCATTTTTCTTCCTCCACCGGCACAACATCCTGATGGGCGCAGAGAATGGCTGGTTTTAAATCAGGATTTTTTCCTTTCCAAAAATACAAGAGGCTAAATCGGTTGATAACCTCTTTCTCCAGTATGGAATCGACCAAAGGAAATTCATTTACCAGAAAGTTGTGTAAGCTGTCGAAAGCGGACACCTGAGGATTGATTGAATCTTCATACGAAATGGTTTTGATCTGAATGGCTTTGGATAAACGGTTTGCCACTTCATCGGAAATAGCAATTTTCTCGACAGGGGAAATGTTCAGTTGTTTCGAATCGAGTGAGAATGTGCGCACAAGAATAATAGCTATTATTATTAGTAATAAGCTAAAAATGATACGGAGAATTTTTTTCAACATAGTTCTAAAGTTATGCTCAAAGGTAGTGATTATTTACATTTTTTCAGTTGCAGCCGGTTTACCCTACGAAGCCTGCCTAATGACTAAGACAGGCTTTAGCTTGGTGGGGCAGAGTTCAATTGGTCCTCAAAGAGATGCAAGGTTTGTGTCTCAAAGGTTCAGGTAACCCACAACCGGGTGTCTCAGTTTGCTAATAGTAGAGACGCGATTTATCGCGTCTTTTGCTGATCCTAAATTTCTACGTAGACACGATTTATCGCGTCTCAACCAAAAATAAATATCCAATATCGAACATTCAACATCCAATATAGAATTTGGAAGTATTTTTTCACCAACCATCCATATTTCTCATTCGATATTCAGTATTGAATTTTCGATTTTCGATATTTTTATATTTCCTATTACTGCATTTCAATCCTAATCAGTGTCACATTGCAATCCGGCAATCCGCACCCAGTCCTCAGCACTACCCGAAATCAAACATCTCCGGTCATGCCCATGAGTGGCTCCAGCCAACAATTAAATCGATATTTGTTGTTTTGAAGTAAAATCTCTATTTTTCAAAGGGATAAACAAAGCAGATATGACAATATATTAATTGGACAAAAATGGAGCTAATCCCTTTTAAATTTAATGTGCAATTTGTTGATAATTATACTTGTTACACTAATATGGGAGGTTTATGCCCCGGTCTATATCCAATATCACAACGATTGAATGTGGAAGACTCGGCAAACTGAAAATGGCTGAATGATTAAAACCTAAGCGATGGAATTTGATTTGAAGTTTTATGAAAATATCCTGGACAATATTCAGGATGGAATTTGGGTAAGCAATTCTGATGACATTATTATATATGCCAACGAAGGCATGGCTGGAATTGCCGGGATACCTGTTAGTGAAATAGTTGGGAAAAATGTCATGGTCGATTTTTCACCTAAGACAATATCGGAGTTCAAAAGATTTTATTCTAAAGCGAAACAAACCTGTCTACCTGTTTGGTACGAGGTGAACGTGACTACGCCTGCCGGAAAATATACCTGGCAGAATGGTTGGATTATTCCTCAACTCGTTGATGGGAAGATTGCCCAAATTGTGACTACTATAAGTGATGTGACCGAAAGAAAATTGGCGGAGGAAAATTTCTCGAAAAGTGAAAAGGAAAATGCGTTTTTAGCCAATACAGCATTGGATTTGGTTAATTGTAAAAACCTGAACGAAATATATAAATACGTGGCGGAGCAGTTGTATCTATTGATCGATAAAGAAGGTATTATAATTATTGCCGAATTCGACAACAGGAACAATTATTGGCAAGTAATGGCTTTTGAAGGGGTAAACAGGCACCTCGATAAAATTACGAAGTTGGTAGGGTTTGATTTGAAAAATCTGAAAGGCAATGTAAAAACAAAGTATTACGATAATATCAAAAATGGAAAATTGACCCGGCTTACAGCTGATCTTTCGGAGTTGACCGAAGGCAGGATTTCTAAATCGGTACTACCCGTTTTGCAGAAAATGATTTTAATCAAAGAGCTTTATTGTATCACATTCAGACAAAAAGAGAATATTTTTGGCAACGTGACTTTTATTACCAATCCAAAGACACCAATGTTGAATGCTAATTTAATTGAAGCTTTCATTTCGCAGGTTTCTTTAATAATTGAGAAGATTAGAGCTGAGATTACATTGAATGAAAGCCAGCAAAAATTAAAGGATATTGTAGAATACAGCACCAACATGTTTTATCAACACGATACAAACCATATCCTAACTTATGTAAGCCCACAGGTTGAAGATATTTTGGGCTACACCCAGGAAGAAGCCCTAATGAACTGGACCAATTTTGTAACCGAACATCCAATAAACGAAACTGGTTTTCAATTTACTGTAAAGGCAATTGAAACAGGAATGGCCCAGCCACCTTACGAATTAGAACTACAAAATAAATCGGGTCGGAAAATTTGGGTCGAAGTACGTGAGGCTCCCATTGTTGAAAATGGGAAAACAGTGGCCATAGTAGGAGCATTGGTCGACATCACCCAACGAAAAAAAGCCATTGAAGCCTTGGAAAAAAGTGAAATGAATTATAGGCTTTTGGTCAACGATATGTACGAAGGCCTTATGCAGACTGATCTTTATGATAGAATTCAGTTTGTTAATCCACGACTTTGCCAGATGCTTGGTTATAGTGAGGAAGAATTGATTGGTAAAATTGGGTATGAAACAATAATCTTTAATGAAGATATAGACAAAATAAAAGCTAAGAACGATGAACGGGCCACTCATAAAACCGACAGGTACATTATTCGTTTAAAACGCAAAGATGGAGACTTTATCTGGACTCAAATCAGTAGATCACTACTTTATAATGAAGCTGGTGAGGTGGTTAGTACCGTAGGTTTAATAACCGACATTACCCAGCTGATTGAAATAGAAGAAGAGCTGAAGAAAAACAAGGATCAGTTGCAAGGCCTGTTCAACCACATGAACTCTGCCTTTGCTTATCATGAAATTTTGACCGATGAGGATGGGAAACCAATCGACTATAAGTTTATTGAGGTAAATTCAGCCTTCGAATATATGACTGGACTGAAAAGGGAAGATGTAATTGGACAAAAAGTAAACACAATAATTCCAGGTACAGAAAACGATCCTGCCGATTGGATCGGAAAGTATGGGAAAGTTGCACTAACAGGAAAGTCAATCGCCTTCGAAAGCTACAGCGAGGGACTTGGTAAATGGTTTCATATTAGTGCCTATTCGCCCGAAAAGGGATATTTTGCAACTACCTTCGAGGACATTACCGAGCGAAAACAAGTGGAAGTTGAACTTGAAAACCATCGCAACAACCTCGAAACTTTGGTAAAAGAACGGACTGCCGAAATTGAAGCGCAAAACAAAGAACTTGAACATTTTAACCAGCTTTTCGTGGGCCGCGAATTCAGGATAAAAGAATTGCGCGACAAGGTAAAAGAGCTGGAAAAGAAAATAAATAACCAATAATCATGGAAAAAAAGTACCCCAATATTATGGTCAGGCTTATCTTCGGATTTGCATTCTTGATACTCCTATTGGCAATTTCACTCCTGTATTTATCTCGAAGTTTTTACGGGATAAACCAGGTCGTACACGAGCTTACCGAGCATCCTTATACGGTAAGCAATAGTCTGAAAGATATTGGTTTGCAATTAGGCGACATGTATCGAAAGATGTCTTTTCTCGTGGGATACGAAAACAAGGAACAATTTGATCACACAGTACTAGAAATAAGGAAGCTCGAAAATCAGGTTGAGTCGAAATATCAAATTGTTTCAGATAGGTACCTGGGCGACCAACAATCGGTAAAACAGGCAATAAATAGATACGAAGATTCAAAACAAATTCGGAACAAGGTTATTGGGCTGCTTACCCAGGGAAACAAATCCGAGGCCATCAGCATAATTAATTCCGAAGGATTTCCCTTGCTCCAAGAATTGTTTAAGAAGAATCAAATCCTTTTAGATTATGCTGATAACAAAGCAATAGAATTCAATAATCAGTCGGAGCAAATAATTTCTCAAACGACCAAAGATTTCTATATTTATCTAATCTCAACCTTGCTTATTGCTTTATTAATAGCCTACTGGATTTTTGTGTCGATAAATAAACCATTAAAAAAAATTGTGCAGCACATTCAACAGGATGGAGAAAAGGTTAAACCGGGAAATATTATTCAGGCACTCGATAATGCTGTTGATGAGCTGAATACCTACAAAAACCATTTGATGGATATGGTTAAAGAGCGAACCAACGAAGTTGAATTAGCCAAACAAAAAATTGAAATGGCTATCGAGAATGCACCTATTGGTATTACAATGGTTAGAATGGATGGAAAATTCCTACAAGCAAATCAGGCATTTTGTGAAATTATCGGATATACCCTCGATGAGTTGAAGGAGCTTACATTTACTGATATAACTTATCCTGACGACATGAATATAGGCGCCGAATTTATTAAACGGATAGTAAACGATGAAATTAAAAAGGGCGAATTCGAAAAGAGGTATGTCCATAAAGATGGATCGGTTATTACAACTTGGGTGACTTCGAGCCTGGTTTGGGACAATGAGGGACAACCTGAATTTTTCTTCTCCCAGATTATGGATATTACACAAAAGAAAAAGCAAGAGATAGAACTTGAAAAATACAGAAACCACCTGGAAGATTTAGTGCAGGAGAGGGCCGAAGAATTGGCTACCCTAAACGAAGAGTTAGCTGCCACCAACGAAGAATTGGAGACCACCAACGAAGAGCTTGCCGCTATTAACGAGGAATTGGAGTCTACCAACGAACAGCTTGTGGCGAGCAATCAGGAACTCGACCGTTTTAACCAGTTGTTCGTGGGACGCGAGTTCAGGATCAAGGAATTGAAAGATAAGGTGAAAGAGCTTGAAGAGAAAATGCGGAATAGTTAGGCATCGACTTCGCAAATCAAATGAAAAATAAGGATTGAGTATAGGCAATAGGGTGGAATGACAAAGGGCAAAATAAAACGGAAATGAGAAGAATAAAAGATATTAGTATTAAAACGGGTTTACATTCAATCCTAATAATTATTGTCATATTTATTTCCGGATTATATATCTTGCATTACATAATTGACACAAAGGCCGAGTTTGAAGAAAAAAAGCAAATGCTACAACAATCTTCGGATGAGAAACAAAAAGATGTACTCCGGCACCGGGTTGAGAGTGTACTGGATTTCATAGAATTTTCAAGACAAAAAGGACAGGCCTTATCAGACAGCCTGATTCAACAAAATATATTGGAATATGTCCAACACATCAGGTTCGATCATGGCGGTTATGTTTTTGTAAATACCTTCCAGGGACAGGCTCTTGTTTTTGATGGATCAATAGTAAAAGGCTATAAGAATATATCGGAAATGACCGACCCCGATGGAAAGCGGTTGTTCGACCTCGAAATGCTGGCGTATAATAATCCTGAAGGAGGATTTATGACCTATCAGTTTAAACCCATTGATTCTGATACCTTATTGCCCAAGATATCCTTTATGAAAGGCTATGACAAATGGCAATGGATAATTGGGGCAGGGTTTTACTTAAACGACATAAAACATGAATTGGCACTAATTGAAGCAGAGTATTATTCGGAACTGGTTAAAGACCTTATCTTATGGATTTCTGTGATTATTTTGACCAGTATTCTAGTGATCCTGTTTGCCAATCATTTTGTGAAATTTTTGAGCAGCGAGCTTTCCATATTCAAGGTTTTCTTTAACAGGTTTACGCTGTTGAACAAAAAAATTGATACCGATGGGATTGTATTTTCCGATCTACGCCTGTTAGCTCAAGAGGCAAACAAAATGATTGACGAGAAAACTCAGCTTGAAAAAGAACTGGTACGCAGCGAAAGTAATTATCGGATACTGGTGGAGCAAGCCAGTGATGCTATTGTAAAAGGCGATCATGATGGTAAATTCATTCAGGTCAACACTTCAGCCTGTAAATTAACCGGTTTTTCTAGGGAGGAATTATTGCATTTGCGCATGTCGGATTTGTTTTCTGATGTGGAAATGGCTGAGAAGCCATTGCGGTACGACATATTGAAAAAAGGGAGATCGATAACCCATGAACGAAATTTGACATCCAAAAGTGGGAAAATTGTTCCTGTCGAAATGACTTCATCGAAGATCAGTGATGGTTCTTTTTTGTCTATAATAAGGGATATCTCTGAGCGTAAAAAAGTCGAAAGACAATTATTAGATCGCAAAACGCGCTATAAGTCGCTATTCGAAAATGCAGCCATCCCTATTTTTGAAGAGGATTTTTCGGAGGTAAAAGCATTGATCGATAACCTGAAAGACGTGGGTGTTGTCGATTTTAGGGAATATTTCGATTCTTACCCCGACAAAGTAAACGAGTGCATCGGGCTTGTGAGGATTCTTGATGTGAATGAAGCAAGTTTAAAACTTTTCAATTCAGATTCAAAAAAGGACTTATTGAATAGCTTCCCCAGATTTTTCGATCAGGATTCGCTCGAAGCCTTCAAAAATGAGCTTATTGCTCTGGCAGAAGGTAGCATGGAGTTCAATTGCGAAATCAGGATCCTTGATTTTAAAGGAAATGTAAAATTTATTGATCTAAGGCTGGCTGTTACCCCGGGTTACGAGTCTAGTTTGTCGAGAGTATTGGTTTCTTTCATTGACATTACTGAAAACAAAGAAATAAATAGGGCTTTGCAAGAAAGTGAGGAACGATATCGTAATCTGGTGGATATGATACCTGAAGGTGTGGTGGTGCATTGTGAAGGAAAAATCGTTTTTTGCAACGATTCGGCTATTTCAATTATGAAAGCCTCAGGGAAGGAATCCTTCACGGATAAATCTGTATTTGAGTTTGTGCACCCTGATTCGCGAGAAATGGTTATAGAGCGAATTAAATCAAGCCAGCTTAATAATGAACCTGCCAAATTAATTGAGGAAAAATTTATATGCTTTGATGGGACTATCATATTTGTGGAAGTGGCAGGTGTGCCTTTTCAATATTTTGGAAAACCGGCCATGCTCACTGTTTTCAAGGATATTGGCGATAGAAAAGAAGCAGAAATGCAACTCAGTCAATACCGTGAAAAACTTGAAGAGATGGTAAAAGAACGGACTGCGGAAATTGAAGTAAAAAATAAAGAACTTATTGAAAAAAATATTGAACTAGAACGCTTTAACCAATTGTTTGTAGGTCGCGAATTCAGGATAAAAGAACTACGTGACAAAGTGAAAAAATTGGAAGAAAAATTATCAGAACAAAACAAATGAATAATCAAATTAAAATTCTCATTGTAAACGACGATCAAGCTATTTTAAAGCTTCAATTAAAAATGATTGAAGATGACATATTCAAAATTTTTACTGCATTGTCGGGTAAGGAGGCATATAAAATGATTGAGAATGATAAACCCGATATCATTCTATTAGATATTGTGATGCCAGGCGAATCGGGTTACGAAGTCTGTAAACATATTAAATCCACGCCAACCCTCGAAGGGATTCTTGTACTTTTAGTATCCTCTATAAAATATTCCGAAGAAGATCAAACTAAGGCAATTGAAGCCGATGGTGATGGCTTTGTAAACTGGCCATTTACAAAAAATGATCTATTGTCCAGGCTGCGGCCACTTATTCGGCTCGTTGAAACAGAAAGGAAACTAAAACAAAGCGAAGAAAAGTACAAGTACCATTATAACAATATCCCTCTTGGAATTTTCAGGTCAACCATATCGGGCAAAGTACTTTATGCCAATCCTGCAATGGTGAAGATGTATGGTTTTGAAACCGAAGAAGAACTCCTTGCACAACCCGCTCAAAATTATTACTCCAACACTAGCGATAGGGAGGAAATGCTGGCCCAACTTAAAAAACATGGGTTTGTAAAAAGTTTTATCACAAAGGAGCTTAAAAAGGATGGTTCGGTTATTTGGGTGAAAACAGATTATAATGCTGTTTATAATGGTGAAGGAACTATTGCCTTTATCGACGGCACGATTGAAGATATTTCTGAGACAAAAGAGATTGAGGAAAAATTCAAAAGTTATATTGAAAATTTGCCTGATGGCTTTTTTGTAATCGATCAACAGGGAAAATATATTGATATCAATGATAAAGCCATCGAGATATCAGGATATACAAAGGAGGAGTTTCTGACTCTTAATTTTTTGGATTTGGTCACCGACGATAGCAAACAAGAAGCGATAACCTGTTTTGGAGAGGTATGGCAACATGGCAAAGCAACAGCAGAACTCAGCCTAAATAATAAAAATGGGGAAATCAAATTTGTCCTGATAAGTTGCGTAAAAATGTCGGACAATAGACTACTGGTATTTGCCAAAGATGTTACAGAGTACCGAAAGGCCCAGCTGGAATTAAAAGAATCAGAAGATAAGTTCCGGACCATTTTTAACACAATCAACGATTCTATTTTCATCCATAAAGAAGATGGGGAGATTGTTGAATTTAATGACACGGTTCTTGAAAGATATGGATATTCGAGGGAGGAGCTTTTTCGACTTGGGCTAGCGCACATTGATGCGCCGGAGGAAGCGATAAGGGTTCCCGACAGGATTAAAATAGTTAAGGAGAAAGGGTCCCATTCTTTCGAAACAATACATCGGGATTCGAAGGGGGACAATTGGCCCGTTGAAGTTAGTGCCCGATCCGTTCAATATTCAGGAGCACCTGCAATACTCTCTGTAGTCAGGGATATCGGCGAGCGTAAGAAAGCAGAACAGGAGCTTTTAAGGGCACAAGAAACGCTTAAAGAAAACCTGAGTTATTTTGAAAACCTCGACAAAATATCAAAGATGTTGAACCAGTCGATGGTTAACGAAGAAGTTATCCAGGCCGTAATTACCGAAGTGGCAGAGCTTTTTAATTGCGAAAGGACATGGTTGCTCTACCCTTGTGAGCCGGAAGCCGAAAATCACTTTGTTCGATATAATTACGACAAGGGCAAGCAAAGCAAATTCGAAATGATGAACAATGAAATTGAACTCGACCATTTCTCTCGTAATTTAATGAAACAGGCTGAAAAAGGAGAACCAGTCGTTGCTTATGCCGACAGCCAAGAGGCCCTTGAAAGCGAAACAGTTAAAAAATACAATGTAAAGGCACAACTTTCAGTAAAGGTCGAAACAAAAATTGGAAAGCCTTGGTTGCTTGGCTTGCACCAAACCACGGTAGAACACCGATGGACAGAAGATGAATTGCGCTTAATCAAGGAGGTGGGCCAACGCCTGGCACAAGCACTGGATAATCTCGAATTATATAAAAACCTTCAGAAGTCGGAAAAGAAAGTCAGGGATTATTCAACCAACCTAAAGTCGATGGTAAAACAACGCACCGACGAATTGGAACTCCAAGCCAAGAAAATATCGGAGTCGCAACAGGCATTGACCTTTTTATTGGAAGATATGAACGAGGCCCGGAAAGATTTGATCTTTGCCAACGAAGAACTCGATGCACTGAATCAGGAGCTCGAATCTTTTTCGTATTCGGTATCGCACGATTTACGAGCCCCACTCACACGCCTCGATGGATTTAGCCGTGCCCTGTTCGATCACATGAAAGGAAATATCGATGAAACTGCCCAACATTACCTCGACAGGATCCGCCTTTCGAGCCAGCACATGGGCGAACTTATCAAAGACATCCTTACCCTTTCGCGGATCAACCGCAAGGAGCTGCAAGTGCGGGAAATCGATGCAAGTTCGTTGGCAAATTTTATTTTTGCAGAAGTGCGGGAAGCCTCGCCCAATCGAAAATCGAAGATCAGTGTCGAGCCGGAAATTAAAATACACGCCGACAAAACCCTGTTAGAGTTTATGATGCGCAACCTGATTGAAAATGCCTGGAAATTTACCAAGAAAAGGGAGCTTACTGAAATCTCCGTTGGTTCAGAAATGAAAGATGGAAAAACAGTGGTCTTTGTCCGCGACAATGGAATTGGCTTCAACATGAAATACTACGACCAGTTATTTGCAGTATTCAGGCGTTTACACTCCGATCAAGAGTTTCCTGGTACCGGCATTGGCCTTGCAACAGTGCAGCGGATTGTAAATAGACACAAAGGTGAAATCTGGGCCGAAGGTGTAGAAGGGGAAGGGGCAACGTTCTATTTCTCGCTGTAGAGGGTTCGGAGTTGATGAGTTGATGAGTTGATGAGTTGAAAAGTTGAAGAGTTGAAGAGTTGAAGAGTTGAAAAGTTGATGAGTTGAAGAGTTGAAAAGTCCTGAGTTGAAAAGTTCTGAGTTGAAGACTACTGCGTATTCCAGGTTATCCAAAGCAAGCTTTAGCTTAGTAGGACTGCCGACTGCCTCAAAGCAGCCTCTTATCGAGCCTTACCTTCCAGTCTTTTTTCGAGCCTAAAATATATCCGATAGTCAATCCTACAATTGTTGAAAACACAATAATATTGATGAAATAGGAATAAAACGCTAAGCCGGCAATAACACCTACACCCGCACCAATAGCAAGCCCCAGGAAGGAATATAAGGAAAGGAAGAAGTACACCGGGATTATTTGATGGGCTGTTTTAAGGTGTTTTTTAATACGGTCGGTTTTCTTCTCAAATTCCCTTTTCATCGAAGGCGATGTATTGACATACTGGGTCAATGAGGATGAAATTTCTTCTAAAACCCCCTTATGCCCACTACATTCCGGGCAGGTTTTTTCAAAGTTGTCAAGTCTCTCGGCAATCCGCACCAACTGGTCGAATTGAAAAAAACGGACATCCCGCTTATGTACTGTTTCCTTGTGTTTCTCTATGTTGTTTTTTATCAGTAATACCCACTTCGATTCCATAGCTTTAATGTTTACACCGGTCTCTCACAAGCGATTTGTTTTGAACCGGAAATTTGCCCAAAAATAGCTTTGTTTCGTTGATACGCAAAGTATGAATTGCCCTGTCATACTTCAAAACACTTGATCCTAAAAATGAGATGCCGTAATTTTTATTTGAACTAAGTGAGCTAGGACCTTGTTATACACCTCAATTAAACAGAATCTACAAATGAAAACAAGCATTTTTTCAACATTCCTATTGATGGTGGTACTTGTGGGCAATAGTCAAGACTTATATATCAGGACTTTTGGCAACAAAGATGGCAAAGCACTCATTTTTCTTCACGGAGGCCCCGGTTATAACTGCTCCACATTTGAAATCACAACAGCACATGTCCTCGCCAACCAGGGTTTTTTTGTTGTAGTTTACGATCGTAGGGGTGAAGGAAGGAGTTTAGACAAAAAGGCCAGTTTTACATTTGCTGAAAGTTTCAAAGACTTGAAATCAATTTACAAGAAATACAAGCTGAAAAAAGCTACCTTGATCGGACATAGTTTTGGAGGGGTGCTGGCCACTCTTTTTGCCGAAGAATATCCTGAAAAGGTGCAAGCGCTTGTGCTGGTGGGCGCCCCCGTTTCATTGCAGAAATCATTTAAAAACATTCGGGCCAATTCGCAAATGATTTATGAATCGAAAAACGACAGTACTAATCTCAAGTATATTTTGATGATGGAAAAAATGGACACAGCCAGCCTTGAGTATAGCTCGTATTGTTTTATGCACGCCATGCAAAATGGTTTTTACAGTCCCGAAAACCCGAGCATCGAAGCCCAGGAAATATATATGAAATTTCAGACCGATCCAATCCTTGCACGTAATGCAGCTGTTATGACTTATGAGGCACCAAAGGGCTTTTGGGCAAATGAGAGGTACACTTCAATTGACCTGACTTCAAACCTGAAAAAATTGCAATCTGAAAAAATCCCCATTTATGGTTTGTATGGAAAGGATGATGGACTGTATTCGACTGCTCAGGTAAAGGAGTTGCAAGAACTTTTACCAGAAGGCAATGTAAAATATCTCGACAATTGTTCCCATAGTGTGTACATAGACCAGCAAGCGGAATTTATTGATGCCTTGAAAACCTGGCTGAAATAAATCTGTTTTAACACGACTGGTTAAAGGAGTGAAGAAAACTCTATAACACAATCTCATCGAATTTCAATTTAGAGAATCGGTCGAAATAACCTCCCTATTTTGTAAAATTGCAACTTCTCAGAAATCAAACTTCAGGTTGATCCAATCTGGGTTAATTATGATTGCTCCATTAAAGATTAACCTATGCATTATTAAGGATATTAAAGACTGCCCAATTGTTTTAAAACATGTTTTAATTTTGATCGCCGGATACATGCCACAAGCAACTTGTATTATCTTTGTCTTTTTAAAATATTCGACCATGACAAAGAAAATTGCAACAGCGGGAAATGATGGCGACAAGATACGATCGGATTGTTTTGTTTCCCTCGAATTAAAAGAAAGCGGAGGCTTACATATCGAGGTTCAAAGTAAAGTGAAAACTTTGTTTGGAGATGATATTTTGGCTGTATGTAAAAAGGCCTTGGCGTTTTTTGGAATCGAAAATGCCGAGTTTTTTATTGATGATAAAGGTGCGCTTCCCTGGGTTATTATGGCACGGATTGAGGCGGCCATCAAACAACTTATCGAAAGCGAGAAAGAATTTCTACCCGAAATGATTGAGGAGAATACAACAAGTTCGCAAAAATCGCAGTTTCGTTTTTCACGGCTTTACCTACCGGGCAACACGCCCAGCATGATGCTCAATGCCGGCATCCACAAACCCAATGGCCTCATCCTTGATTTGGAAGATTCGGTGGCCCCTGCCAAAAAACCAGAAGCCCGTTTTTTAGTCCGCAATGCTCTTCGGGCTTTAAATATGTATGGGGCCGAACGGATGGTCCGGATCAATCAGGGAGATATGGGTATTGCTGAGCTGGCTTACATTATTCCTCAAAATGTAAACCTGATCCTTGTTCCCAAATGCGAGAGTGCTGGTTATATTAAGCAATTAGACATCGAAATCGAAAAGATAAAATCGGCTCATAAGATAACAATGCCCACCTGGTACATGCCTATTATCGAATCGGCATTGGGCGTTGAAAAGGCTTTTGAGATTGCTACTGCATCGAAAAATGTCGTTGCCCTGGCTATTGGCCTCGAAGATTTTACTGCCGATTTGGGCACACGCCGGACCAAAGAAGCGACCGAATCATTTTATGCCCGCACTCGTTTGGTGAATGCCTGCAAAGCTGCAGGTATCCAGCCTATCGACTCGGTATTTTCGGATGTGGGCGATATGGACGGCCTGAAAGAGAATGTCAAAGTTTCGAAATCGCTTGGTTTCGAGGGAATGGGCTGCATCCACCCGCGCCAGATTCCTGTAATCCACGAGAGCTTTGCCCCCGAAGCCGATGAAATCGACAAGGCCAAAAAAATTGTACATGCTTTTATGGAAGCTTCTGAAAAAGGCCTTGGAGTAGTTTCGCTGGGATCAAAAATGATCGACCCTCCTGTTGTGAAAAGGGCAGAAACTACAATCCATCTCGCCCTTCGACTGGGTTTGTTGGATGAAAATTGGCGAGAAGAATTTAATGCTTAACTTAAGATTGTCCGGATACCAATAATAAGTTGGACAGATCAAAACAAAAAAGGAAAAAATGGAAAAATCAGATAACCTTATAAAGAATGCAGCGGGACGGATGGTCCCAAAAACTATAAATGGAGTTGAACAAGTCCCATACATGGGCGTGGGGAAATTCATTCCAACTGGGAAGAAACATGCTCCAAGCATAAAATCGTATGCCAACTACCCGGCTGACGGTAACAAGCAGGTTGAGAGCCTAAAAGATGCCCTGATAAAGGCTGGGCTAAAAGACGGCATGACCATTTCGACCCACCACCATTTCCGCAATGGCGATTTGCTAGCTAACTTGATTTTTGATATTGCCCACGAATTAGGAGTGAAAAACCTTCGCTGGTTTCCATCAGCCTCTTTTCCTTGCCACGAACATCTGATCCCTTATCTTGAAGATGGCACCATTTCGCATATAGAAGGTAGCATGAATGGCGCTTTGGGCAAGTTCTGTTCTTACGGAAAAATGAGCAGGACAGCCATTCTTCGTTCGCATGGTGGGCGCTACCAGGCTGTGCAGGACGGCGATGTGCAAATTGACATTGCTGTGATCGGGGCGGCTTGTGCCGATTCGTTTGGTAATGCAAATGGGTTATATGGTCAATCGGCAAGTGGTTTGTTGGGCTTTGCCCTGGCCGATTCGGAGTATGCTGAAAAAGTGATCGTGGTGACCGACAATATGGTTCCTTTTCCCTGTGTGCCATGGCAAATTCAGGGAAACCATGTCGACTTTACGGTTAAAATGGACAAGGTAGGTCTTTCAGAAAAAATCGTTTCAGGGACCACCGAAATTACAAAAAGCCCTGATCGCTTGCTATTGGCCGAGATGACAGCCAAATTCTGTGAAGTGACCGGCATTATCCGCGATGGTTTTAGTTTCCAGAGTGGGGCAGGTGGGACTTCCCTGGCAGTGGGTGAATATTTCAAGCAAATAATGAAAGCAAAGGGCATCAAGGCCCGATTTGCAAGGGGAGGTAGCAACAAGTACCTCGTTCAGATGTTGGAAGAAGGATTGGTAGAGTACATCCTCGATGGACAAACTTTCGATCTTGAAGGTGTTCGCTCCATGGCTGAAAATCCAGGACATGTTTGGACCAGCCCGTTTACAAGCTACAACTACCATGGAAAAGGAAATTTCGCTTCATTAGTCGATGTGGCGATTTTAGGTGCCACTGAAATTGATATAAATTTTAACGCCAATGTGGTAACTCACTCTGATGGTCTTTTGCTTCACGGAATTGGTGGCTGGCAGAATTGCTTGTTCTCAAAAACGGTGATCATCCCAGTTCCCCTTTTCCGCGACCGGATCCCTATTATTATCGACGAAGTGACCACCCTTTGCGGCCCCGGCGAACTGATCGATGTAATTGTCACCGAGCGGGGCATTGCTATCAACCCCTTGCGCAAAGATTTAATAGAAGCTGCAAAAGGTTCCGGCCTGCCCATAAAAACCATCCAGGAACTAAAAGCCGAAGCCGACCGGATTTGTGGCGTACCTCAAAAGCAAAAATTTGGAGAAGAGGTCGTAGCCGCTATCAAATGGGTGGATGGAACTGTGATTGATTCGGTAAGGAGAGTTTTGGAGTAAGATTTGTATGTTTAAATAATTACCCCTGCAATTTGTAATAGGTATTAGATTGAAGTTTCATTTTTAATGATACTATCAATTTGCATTTTATTTTCAGGCAAATAATTGAATGCTACATCCCAAAGAATATCGTAGTCAATTCCAAAATATTCATGGGAAACTTTATTTCTTAAAAAGTACATTTCTTGCCAGGGAACATCTGGATATTTGTCTTTAATCTCATTAGGTAAATTTTTCGAGGCTTCGCCGATTATTTCAAAGTTGCGAACAACTGCATCAACGGTTTTGTAGTCTTGTTTGAACTGGATAGGGGTATAGGCTGCAATATATTCTGCAATTCTGGACATTGCTAACTGTATGTCTTCCAGATACATTATAAATGTCCGATCCTCCTTTCGCATATCAAACAAATTTTACTTGTTTCAGTATACTGTCCCGAATTTGCACCTTTAAGGCATTTTTAGTCACGACATCTATTTTTCGACCAAAGATTTTTTCCAGGTAAATTTCAAGTGTGAAGAATTTCCAACCGATTGGTTTTTCCAATTCAACAAGTATGTCAATGTCGCTTTCTTTTGTATTTGTATTGTCCGAAAATGAACCGAATAAACCAATCTCACTAATGTGAAATTCTTTCTGCAAAGTTGGTTTCAATTCCCTCAGTTTATCCAATATTTCATTCTCTTGAATCATAATTCAAAGATACTTATTTTTTTGGTTGCCAAATATGTCAGTTGTAGGTTCTTTTAGACATACTTTCAAGCCAATTTGTTTTGGATAATCAGTGGGTTTTATTTGGTATAATTTTCCAGCTTTCTACAAAAGCATCGAAAACCCATCTGTAAGGTGACTATGGGGAGACAGAGACAAGAAGAATATTTGTATCGAGGACAATCTTAAGAGCCATATTATTTGGGATTATATGGGCTATGCTCGTGTGTATTTAAAAGATCATCCATATCTTTTTCTGTCCATTTTTTTTCATCCCATACCTCATCGGCCAATTTTGTTGCTTTTTGTGCGAGGTATTTAACCATCATTCTTTTTAAAGCCATTAAATCCGTTTCATCAAGATTGCGTGAAAAGAGTTTCAAAAGTTCTAGTTGCATATTTGAAAGGGGCATATTTAAATGAACCTGTTCCATGGTATATATTATTTTTTAGTCAATAGTTTAATCTACCTGTTCTCACAAGCAAAGTTATATAAAAAACTGATACTATTCTATTTTGCTGTTCTTGATTAATTTTTTTAGTTCGATTTAAACCGTTCATGTTCCAGAGAATAGGTTGATTATCCTATTTCCATCCAGTGGTCAAAACACACTATATTTTGTTAGGGTAGGTGCTGGATTTCACATTGAATATCCTTCATTCAATTCCTGCACAATATCACTTTGAAAAACTCTTTTGTATTAATATCCATCAAGCTCAAAGGGCCGACCCAGCCGGCACCGATGTCCATGAGCCAAACTTCGGCACCCATAATTGGTTGGTGTACTCCAAAACGGATGAGTGGTGTGTGCCCAAGTTACACTTCGGAAAACTTGGTCATATTTCGGTTGTTGCCCACCCTCCATCTATTTAAGGCATTGTAGTAAAGGCTTCTGTCCCAATAAAAGTTGAATTCGTTATTTTGCTTAACCAGCTCACCTACTCACCTTGCTCAACCTACCCTTTCCTTCTGATCTTCAATTTCTGACCTGGGGCAAGCGAGCGGGTATCGGTAATGTTGTTCAGGTCTTTGATATTATCGGCACTTACACCGGGGAATTTCTTGGCAATCGTCCAAAGATTGTCTCCACCTCTTACGGTATAGTATTCATATTCCGAGTCACTGTATATTTTGGTAGGAGCGGTGCTGGCCTGTTGCGTGGATCTCCCAAGGGTAGCCTGTTTTTGTGCAAAACTCATGCTATTGATTTTCTCGTATTTTTCCTTCTTGTCACCGGGTACGTATACCACCAGGTTTTGCCCCACTTTAATCAGGTTGCGGTGTATGTTGTTCCAATAGCGTAAGTCTGACAAACCCACACCATACCATTCAGAGATGAACCCCAGGTTATCTCCCGATTTTACCCGATAGGTAAGCTTGGTACTGTTTTTTGGCGGTGCTGCCGTATAAGCTGTATATTTTTCAGGTGCTTTTAGCTTTTTATCAGGATCGAAAAACTCATTGTCTTTGTATGTAAAAATTGAATCCTGTAAATCGATGAAAGGGCTTACATATTCAACAGGGATATTTAGCGCGTAGCTTTTGGTGATGGCCGGGATAATGTCGAGTTTATACTGAGGGTTCAAATCCCTGATTGTTTGCAAGGGCAATCCAAGCACTTCAGAAACTTGCTTCAGGTGAAGTTCTTCCGAAATCATCAAGGTGTCGGTGGCCATTGCCATCGACATATCAATTGGCTGGGGTACCAGGTTGTGTTCTTTATAATAATTCAAGGTGTATGTGGCGGCAATAAAGGCTGGTACATAACCCCTTGTTTCGCGGGGAAGGCGATAGTAAATATCCCAGTAGTTGGTCCTTCCCCCAGAGCGTCGGATCGCTTTTTTTACGTTTCCAGGCCCACAATTATAGGCTGCAATCACCAGTGTCCAGTCACCAAACATCTGGTACAGGTCGCGGAGAAAGTTGGCCGCAGCATAGCTTGCAGCAATGGGGTCACGGCGTTCATCGACGTACGAATTGATTTCCAGCTTGTAGAGTTTCCCTGTGGAATACATAAATTGCCATATCCCGGTAGCCCCGGCTCTCGAAACCGCCCGCGGATTCAAAGCCGATTCGATTACCGGAAGGTATTTCAGTTCGTGGGGCAGCCCATATTCATCAAGAACTCTTTCAAAAATGGGAAAATAATAGTCCGTAAGGCCAAGCATGATTTCCACCTTCTCTCGCTTCTTTTTGGTATACACATCAAGGTATGCCTTTACTTTATCGTTGAACGAAAGGTCGAATACCGAGGGGATCCTGGCCAGCCTTTCAATGTACACCGAATCGGGAAAAGTTGGGATGCTGGTACTGTCTCCCTCTATTGTCGTGAGTGAATCGAGGTGGCGCATCGATAGTGATTGTTGCACATAAAACAGGTTGCTTAGACTGTCGAGATTCCTGAAAAACAAGAAGTCACTCAAGTCTTCATGAGTTTGGACCGAGTCGAGTTTCACGGTGTCTTTGTATTCTGAAAAAGAAAAACCTGTGTGTGATAATAAAAGAAGAGTTGATAATATGATGAAAAAAAACAGTTTGTTCATGTAGTTCTAATGTGTTTGTTAAAAATTGATGGCTAACTTGATCCCTAATTCGGGCGGTGCTATAGGATTGTTCCTGAAAAAAGGTTCAACTTTCAAACTTAAATCGGGGCTTATATCATAATTGTAAAAATGGCCACTTACATTGGCTTCAATAACATTCAGCCCCCAAACTATTACCATCCCGATTACGCTCAAATCGCGGTATCGCCTGTAATAGTCGATGTAATCGATCAGCTGGTCTTGTGGGATGCCTTCAAATTCATTATCTGGAAAATCCTTATAGGCTTTCTTGAATCGTTTCATTTCCGTATTGTTCCACGAAGCAGAATAAATAAGTGCTCCGAAACCACCATAGATGATGGGGACTTTGATATACCAATATTTTTTATTGTACACCTGGCCAAGGCCTGGTAAAAAAGTAGAATAGAGTGTGGCTTTCCTCGGCGAATGAGCTTCTTCTGGCTGATCTATAATTATGGTATCGCCCCTCAATTGGGCATGTACCTCTTTCACATTGAGGAAAAGCCCAATCAGTATAGCCAGTAGAATAATTATTTTGAATGAAAATGCTCGTTTCAAATTTGGTCCCTTATTCGTTTAAACGGTCTAAAACCCCCACAATCCTCTCCAGGTCGTCGTCCGAATTGAAATGAATGATGATTTGTCCCCTTCCTGCTTTCGATCGCTTAAACTGGATAGGCGAATCGAAGTACTTGATCAGGTGCTGCTCCAGTTCGGAATATTCTTTTGGAACGGGAGGAGCAACCGTTTTCAGTTTTGGGCTTTCGTTTTGGCCTTTTATGTAATTGGCTACAATCTCTTCGGTTTTGCGAACCGACAGGTCTTCTTCGATTATGCGCAGGCAAATTTTCAATTGCAGGTCGGCATCGTCGACCACAACCAGTGCGCGGGCGTGGCCCATCCCGATTTTTTTGTTCCTGATTCCTTTCTGGATTTCAACCGGCAGTTTCAACAGGCGTAGGTAGTTCGAAATGGTGGAGCGGCGTTTGCCCACCCGCTTGCTCATTTCTTCGTGGTTCAGGTTACATTCTTCCATCAGCCGGTTGTAGCTAATGGCAATTTCGATGGCATCGAGGTCTTCGCGCTGGATGTTTTCGACCAGTGCCATTTCCAACATGCCCTGGTCGTTAGCCTTACGGATATAGGCTGGGATACTGGTAAGGCCTGCATTTTTTGATGCCCGCATCCTTCGCTCGCCCGAAATAATCTGGTAGCGCCCGTTGTCCATTTCACGGATAGTGATGGGCTGTATCAACCCCAGTTCGAGGATCGAATTGGTCAAATCTTCGAGGGCTTCTTCATCAAAATTGGTACGGGGCTGAAACGGGTTCACATCGATCAAATCCAATTCAACTTCTTGGATGGAGTCATTCTTTTTAACCTCTTTTTCTTCGGGATCGCTGATCAATGCTCCCAATCCTCTTCCCAACGCACTTTTTTTCGCTGCTGACATGTTATTTTAATCTATTTTTTTTTGGTTCGAATCAATTTTTGTCATGTTGTTTTTCTGAAGCAACTCTTTGGCCATGTTCAGGTAATTTTTAGCCCCTATCGAAGACGCATCGTACATCACCACCGGTTTTCCATAACTGGGTGCTTCTCCCAGGGTCACATTTCGTTGTATCAGTGTTTTAAAAACCATCTCCTGAAAATGCTTGTTAACCTCTTCCACCACCTGGTTCGACAGGCGCAGGCGTGAATCGTACATGGTCAGCAGGAATCCCTCAATTTGCAAATCCTGGTTCAAACGCCCCTGGATAAGTTTTATTGTATTCAACAGCTTGCCCAAACCTTCCAAGGCAAAGTATTCGCATTGCACGGGAATGATTATGGAATCAGCTGCTGTTAAGGCATTCAATGTTATCAAGCCAAGCGATGGGCTGCAGTCGATGAGCACAAAATCGTAATTGTCGCGCACTTTGTCGATTACCTGCTTCATGATCTTTTCGCGGTTGGGCATGTTCAGCATTTCAATCTCGGCACCTACCAAGTCGATATTTGATGGGATAATGTCCATGCCCTGGGTTTCGCTGTTGAGGATTACATCGGCAGGGTTTTGCCCATCTATCAAACATTCGTAAAGGCTGGCCTTAACATGCCTTACATCAAATCCAATCCCCGATGTGGCATTGCCCTGTGGGTCGGCATCGACAATCAACACCTTTTTTTCGAGCACAGCCAGGCTGGCTGCAAGGTTGATGGCGGTGGTGGTTTTTCCCACGCCGCCTTTCTGATTGGCTAAAGCAATGACTTTCGACATAATTTTCCTCAATTTGATTTAGCGCAAAATTCATTTAATTTCACGAATATTCCAATTTTATTCTTTGCTGATTTTTATGTATTGGGATTAAAAACCTGTATTGTTCTGGCTTGTAGCTTGTCAGTGAGTTTAGCCTAAGCAACTGCACAACCTGGCCCGTTTCATTTGTGAATTGTATTGTCGTGTCCTAAATAAGCTTACTCTTTCACTACTTTAAACACCTTCCTTTCATTCCCTTGCTGTATGCCAAGCAGATAAATCCCTTTGGGATAGCCTGAAAAATCAATACGGTAAAAACCTGCACTGCCGTTTGATCCGGCAATGCAGGCGGCCTTGCCCGGCCCCAATCTTTGTCCCATGTAATTATAGAGGGAATACACCATTTCACCTGGGACATTTTTGGAAAACCAGCTTATTATCAATTCATCCTTTACCGGGTTTGGGTAGACTTTTATAATTGTAAAAACAGATGTTTCAGGTATTGCATCAATTATGTAAAGCAATATTGAATCGGATCCACTACATCCAATGCTGTCTGTTACTGTTATCCAATAGAAGCCATAGATGCCTGTGGTAATAGCCTGGCCTGTTTCACCCGTTGACCATAAATAGCTTGTAAAACCAAGCCCGGCATCAATGATTGCCAATTCGCCTACAATTAGGCCAATTGAATCATCCGAAAACAAGAAGTTATTTTCGTGTGTTTCCAGGTAAATTGTATCAGAGGCATTTCCACAAGCATTACTCACAGACAGAGAGTAAAAGCCCTGGTCGTACACTATGATAAATGTATCTGTAGCCCCGTTCGACCACAGGTAGTCTGTCAATGGATAATCCGAGACATTCAAAAGAATGTTGTCCCCAATACAAATAACCGTATCGTTTCCAAGATCAAATACCGGGCTTTGAAGGTACATAGCAAGAGTTGAATCGGTAAAATCCCCGCAGGCATTGCTGGCTGTTACGCTGTATATGCCTTGCTGTGTGATAACAATATCGGCTGTGGTATCTCCTGTTGGCGACCATAAGAAATCAGCCGGGAAATCCCCCGCCAGGATCATTTCCGGGATACTATCGCAAAGGTAAACCGTATCGGGCAAACTTACTGTCAATGGATCATCGTAATTTATTAACACAGTATCATAGAATGTACAGTTTCCCTGCTGTGCCGCTACCCAATATACACCGCTTTCGGTTGCCAGGATAGAGGCGGTGGTATCATTGGTCGACCATACATAGCTTGCGCTGTCGATGCTGGCATTTAATAGTACTGGGTTGCTGATGCAAATACCCGAAACATTATCGCCCAGATCAAGCGAATCGGGATGAAGGCTTATATAGATTGTGTCAATATGTCCACAATATTCATCAAAGTTCGTAATCACGGGCCACCAGTTCCCTGTTCCCTGAATGATGACCGTATCACCAAATACGGTATCACTGCCATTATTGTTTATCCAGGCAAAATCCACATAAGGGTAGTTGAAAGGCAGTATGATTTCCTGCCCCTCACAAAGCACACTATCCACTGGTAGGTTAATTTCTACGCTGGGCTTTATGTAAATCATTTTCTTCAGTTCATCCAGGTTTCCGTTTCGGTAGCGTTTAAGGCTAATCTCATAGCTCCCCGGTTGTGTAAAAATATGATAAACCGAATCCTGGTCAAGGACACTTACAAGGCCAATTTGAGGATCAGTAAATTCCCAACGAATGGAATCCATTGCCGTATTGGTTAGCGTGTAAATCAAAGTAGTATCCCCATAGCATTTGTTCTCAAATAAAATGTTTTTATCGAGATAAGGGACAAAAAAATCTGGAAAACCTGCTACAGGACCTCCGCCAAAATAACCTGCCCAATCTTCCACTCCATACAAATCCCAATTACATCCACTTCCAACTTGATTTGGGTTATGAATTACATTTATATCAAATTCATCTCCATATTGACAATTCGTTGTACAATAAATTTTTTGATCTGGACCCAACTGGAGAAGATTGCCCCAATTTGTCCAATAACTTGGATTATAAACTGAAACTGGTGTGTTTGAATTAACAATGGCGGCAGAGTCACCAGCTAACAAATTGAATTGGTGCACATGGGTTACACCAGGATACGTGATATTACACCCCGAATAATAACAATTGTAATGCCTTCCAACATATAGCAATGTGCCATCTGGAGAAAACTCAACATCGAATGGGCGTTCTATTGTCATTTGAACAGGATTTGAAACAATACCTGTTGAAATATCAAACTTAAAAAGTTCAACAGCATTCAATCCATTGCTGCTCATGGCAATATAGTTACCACCCGGAGAAATTTTCATTCGGCCCCATGCGTTCCTGTTAAATGGATCAGGCAATGGGCTTGTTTCCTGTTGTGAAAGTCCAACATTGCTAATTACGGGTACAACATTGGTCTGTAACCCACTTGCAAAATAAACGCCTTCTTCTGTGATTAAAAATGACTTAAATGCATTGGAATATCTATCATGACCTACGACCCAAATATCCTTCCCATTGGCATGATAGGTAGCTGCAAGTTTAGGGACCATGTCACCCGACAGTTGATAATTATATATCGGTACAAGCCCACCAAGCCCATTGTTTAGGTTCATGTCAATTTCTGCGATCAATAGGCCCCATAACATATTTGGATATGAGGTTGTTAATACAAAACGCCGATCCTCATGCCCAGGTCTGGGGATAAACAGGTTAGTACCCTTAGTAGTTCCTGCTAATGGTATTTGAGGATTGGATATAGTATCATATTCTCCATTCCATAAAGTTTCACCATCAGTATAGAATAGGAGGTTTCCATCTTTATCGCTTAGAGTAGCATTACCACCCCCTCCACAGAAAAAAAACTCCACAGCACCTGAAATATTTGGTGGTGCATTTACCAAAATTGCCCCTGTATCGGTAAATACCATCATATTGTCATAAAGTCCAAAAATCCAGTTATCGGCTTCATGCTGTGCTTTAAGTATTATGGAGCTTACTAATATAAGCATAAGTGAAAGGAAACTTCTCATAATAAATTATCGTTTCTTCTCTGACAAAAAATATGACTACTTTGTTGCATAATTTTGCTCCATTATTTAATTACCACAAATTTAACATGTTTTACAACATCATCCATAATAAGTTGTAAGGTGTAGGTGCCAGAGTTGCAAAATTGGAGGTTTACCTCAAACTCATGAACACCGGGAAACATATCAATATTAGCCATTTCATAGACTTTTTTACCTTCAAAGCTATATATGCGATAACTAACTTGCCGGTTTTCCATTAATTGCATTTGTAGCCATAAAGTACCTGATGAAGGATTGGGAAATAAAATTACAATCTCCTTGTCTTTATTATCCAGAACATCCACTACATTATTTTTTCCAGCAATGCTTACCTTGCCCTCCGAGAAAATATCATTTCCTTTTATCCATCTGTTTATCTTTAGAGACTTACTATTTTTGCTGGCCGGTTCACAAACAGAGATTGTAAAACTTTCACCCTCCGCTAATCCTTCTTCATTTGGCGTTGTAATATCATCGCCGTAAATAAGCACAGGCGTATGTTGTCCATCAAAAATAGCCCTGCCAGTCAACTGTCCATTTTCGCCAATTATGCCAATTTCGGAACCGATTCCAGGTACTTCTTCCCAGCATTCGTTAGGCAGCATCAATATCATATTTGTACCGGTGCGTAAATTGGACGTATCAATAAAATAATGAAACTGGTCTGGAGATTTCCAGATATGGCTTTTTGTTCCGGACAAGATTGAATTTGAAGTATAATAAAAACTATGGGCACTCGAATCCTTCAACTGATAGCCTTCGCCAGGTAGCAAATCGTTAAACTGAAACAATGAGTATTGTGGCCAGTATACCAATCCGCTGTCGTCTTTAATTATGATTATATCCTGATAAAAGGATGAAAATTCGGTAGTAATTGGGCTGGCAGATGTTCGTAAATAGCCAGGGATGTTCCAGTTAGGGCTTAAGTTCATTTCATTATCTTCCGGGCATACCAAGTGTCCTTTAATGTAATATGTTTGTTCTGAGTTCATTTTGATTTGATAACCAGCACCTATAGCATAAGCAATATGTGGATCGTAATTAACATCGGGCCACCAAGCAATATTCCCGTTGCCATCTTTAATAACTAAAACTTCATTTTCCAAACCCTGTGCAATAAAGGTTTCAGAAATATATGGATTTCCAAAAGGTGTTATATAAGTAGAATATAGTGACCAGCTGTATTTTAATAATATTTCCTGGTCGGAGCCTACCCTTATTAGGGCTGTTGCCTGGCAACCGTTTGCATCGCTTACTGTAATTGTGTATGCTGTGCTATCTGATTGTTCATAAAAATCGGTTATAGGGAAACCGTTGTTCCAGATATACTCATAAGGAGGGGTACCACCGGTTGCCTCTATGTGTATCTCCCCATTGGTCAGATAAACCGAAGGGTGGTTGTAAATGCCGTCACAGCCTTGTCCTAGGATATTTGTATCCAAACCAAGCCAAAGATAAGGGAACTCATAGTTTACAACATCTGAACAATAAATGCTATCCACCACAGTAAGGGAATAAGTTCCTATCGTAAGGTTATTAATCTCGGATGTTGTTTCGCTATTGCTCCAATAGTAAAGGTAAGGGGAAATACCTCCGCTTACTTCGGATTGGATTGACCCTAATGCAGAACTGTCGCATAATGGCGGAAGGCCATCCAATGTTGCAGATAAAAGATTTTCATTTGTAATTATTATTTCCCCTTCTCCTGTGCAACCATAATCATCGGTTACGGTGTACGTGTATCCTCCTGTTGATAGCTGTACTAACTCAAAAGAGTTCTCTCCTGTGCCCCATAGTATACTATATGGAGACTGACCTCCGGAAACAGAAACAGATGCATACCCCGAAAGATAATACTCACAAGTGGGAGATATTACATTTTCATTTAACAGGATGATATCCTGTGATTCAATGACGCACTGCAATGTATCTTTGCATCCCATTGCATCAGTAACAATGACAGTGTAGGTTCCTGTTTGTGTTGGGTAGATATCCTGGGTGGTTGCTGCTGTATTCCATGAATAACTATATGGAGGCACCCAACCTGATAAAAAGCAATCAATTTCTCCTGCACCGGTTGGTGTACAATAGGGGGCAACTACAGTATAAAAAAAGTCTAAGGTTTCGACGTCCACCTCTATGGAATCGATGATGTGGGTGCAGCCTATAGTATCCGATACGGTAAGGGAATAAATGCCGGTACAAAGATCCTGAAATGATTGATTAATACTTGACGTGTAGATTGATTGTCCGTTTGACAGGTTGTAATTAAAATTCAATGGCAGGTTATAGTTAATTAATTCCACCACCATACTTCCATTGCAGGTATCAGCACATGTGGCATTTGTGATATTAATGACTTCAGCATAAAAATTATAGAGGTTCGAAATGGTGCCGGTACCGTATCCCACACAGCCGTTGTTATCAGTAATAGTAACCGAATATACCCCGGCCGGTAAGTTTTGATAAAGGATTGAACTACCGCTTGTGAGCACTAAAGTATCTCCGGTTGACCAGTAAAAAGTGGTAGGGTTGGCTGGATTAAACATTAGGATTGAGAAATAACCGGAACTATCGCCGGGGCAATTGGCATCGAAGCCTATCAAGCGGAAACCAAGACTGTCCACAATACTTATTGTATCGAAAAAAAAGCAATTTGAGCTATCCCAGATAATAACAGGATAGTCCCCTCTGCACAGGCTGTCGATACTTTGTGTAAAATCACCGGTACTCCAGTAATAGGAGTAAGGGGAAATTCCCCCATAAGGGTACACAGTGGCAGTGCCCAGGCAATTGTTACATTGCGATGAAGTAGTCATGACAGAATCATTGATTACAGGGACATTGCTATGGCACCCCGTGGCAAAGCACGATGGGTCGTTTGTCTTCGAAACTGTTACACAATACTCCCCAACCCCAAATACTGTAATTGTTTGTGTTGTTGCCCCCGTGCTCCACAAGAAATCAAAAGGCCCGGCAACAGACACAGGGACAACTTCAATATCATTGTCGTGATTGCACATACTGGTCGATGTAAAACTTAGTCCAAAACCATTCTGGTAAACCATAGCCGAATCGCCAGTGGGTAAATAACAAATCTCTTCCGCGTCGGTGATCCATGCTGTGTTTACCCAGGGAGGGTTGCAGGTACCTGTATCGGAAAATACTGCAAAAAAAGAAAAAGAAATTGTATCGAAAGGGGCCAATAGCAATGGATTAGTCAATTGACAGACGGAAATGGAAAGGGAGTCAAATTCTGTATTGTTGGGTGAATAAATCAATCCGGTGGGCAGTGTGTCCTGAATAATTACATTATTTACCGGCACATCGTTGTTGTTGATTACTGTGTTTAGGAATTCAACCTCATCTCCGGGCTTGTACCCTATAGTATCCCCAACTACCGTTTTGGTAATGCTTAAAGTATTATCGTTCGGCACAAAGCTAATGCCCGACTCTCCCTGCCAGCAACTTTCTGAGGATAGGCTAACAGGCAGGAAAACGGTGTTATGGGGGATGCAGTATTCGTTCGCCATTAATTCAACACTTACCTCGTAACAAAACTGCGACACAAGCGAATCAGCCGGGACAATACACGTACCGGACGCATCGAAATAAGCATTGGGTACAATTTCTATAAAAGGAGGCAGTTCAATAAAGATTGTCACACTATCGGCACTATCAAATGTGTCGTTGTTGCACAGATAAATTTCGCAGGAAAATGGCACCCCGATACATGGAGTGGTATCCGATAAATTACCAATGCTGATATCAAAATCCTTAACTTCTTCTATTTCGATGTTGTCAATGCCAAAAGTACCATAAGAAAACACAGATAAATAATTAACTGGTCCAATAGCATCACCTGGTAAGATATCCAAAGAATATTCCACCCAAATTGTATCTGTTACATTAATTGTTGAATTTGAGAAATTTGTTGTATAGTCAGGTAACCCACAGGCACCACAACTCGTAGTGCTACCTAATGTAGTATTTACAATGGTAGCGTTTCCTTTGCAACAGGGCTGGGTTTCACCCCCCCAGAACCTGATATTTGTAGTTACATTTGCTTCTTTGTTTCTTGCAATAAATGTAATCTTATAATGCCCATTGGGATCGATAGTTTGTTTTGTTTTAAATGTCAATGATGCACTTCCGTGGAAAAAACCAAATTTCTCACCACCATTATTTGCCGGATTAAAAATTGGGTTTAAAGAAACATAAAGATTACTATTTAAAAATGGACTTCCGCTGTAAACCGTTTCCGTGCTTGAAAGATATTGATAAAGCGGATAATTGTTTTTCCTGGCAAAATTAGGAAAATCATTATTTTTGGTAATAAACAATTCATCATTAAATTGTTGCAGGTTCTCAAAATCTTCGAAATCGCCATGGCAAATCAAGTTGTCGCAATTACTATATTGGGAACAGTATAAAATATTTAAATTTTCAGGTCTGAAAAATACAAGCGTACGGTTTCCTCTTTTTCCAAAACTGTTTTTGGGCACATACTGAAATAAATAAACATAGGGCTCATATATTGGTATTTCGATGGTAATAGTATCATGGGAAGTCAATGAATCCAAGGTAGATGTTGCTGTGATTACACTAAAATTTATTAAGGCATTGTAAAAATCCAGTTTTTCAAAACAACATATATAATCGGCATTATAATCATTTGCCAATAAGCTTGCAACAGGTATTCTGACTTTGCTATTACTGGGATTTGGAAATAAATAACTACCTAAATGATCGGTCGAATAATACCTGTAATCATGGCAACCGGCTACAATATTTTGAGTATCCACCTGGCAAGTATAAGTAATTGCCGCAATTGAATCGTTTTGGCCGCACCAACTCATCCCAGTTCCAAATTCTCCAGTAACACTATAGCCCAATAAACTTAGTGCTTGAACCTCTTTATAATGTAATGATCTAGTTTGCTCTACGTAGGAATGGTTCATCACATATCCGCTTTGTGGTGTACAATTAAAATGACAATAATTCTCCCCTGGTGCAAACGTAGAATTTGTATAAACCAATTGACTGTCAATCCCCCAAAATGTTAAATATTCATTATTACAGCTATATACAATATCGGCTGATAATAGTGCAGAATCTGCCACACTTGTGTAGCAATCCGTGCTCTCTACCACAAAATTATTGTCATATTGCAATAAATGATCATAAGCAGTAAAAAGACCTGGACAATTACTGCTCGTGCCATACCATGCAGTGCAATATCCAAAACTCATGTAATAAATTGTATTGTCGAAAAATGAAACAAATCCTAATAAATGGACTGCCTCATGCAGACATATGGTATACAAGTCATATATGTATTGTGGTGTATTTAAATACAGATCAATATTTGAAGTATCCATTTCTGGTTTATAAAAATTAAATTTTAAGTACCCATGTGGTAATACTTCAATTTGAGAATATGGGATACTATCATAACCAGTGAAGTTCCTTGCAAAGTCGTGGGTATCATAACCTGCATTGATATATTCCCAAATCTCATTATGAACAACACCACTATATAATAATTCATCATTAAAATAAAATGGGCTACTTATTGCTAAAAAGTCACCAATTAAATAGACATTGTTAAAATATCCTGTAGTGGTAAGTCCTGAATCTGATTCCAAAATTGCAATTTCAACATATCTTGAATTTGGAAAATAATCATTAGGTAGCATAGCATAGTATTCATCTGGGTATGGATCAGGTAATTCACCGTTAGGTCTTATCAATATACATAAATCTTCAAATACCCTCTTTATTACTTCAATTCTTAATTCCCCGATTGTATAGGAAGAATAAGGGGCTTGGGCCTGGGTTTGATCGTCAAAGCCAATACCAGTGCTATAAATTTTATCATAAAAATGTAACCTGAAAAAGCCTGCAACCACAGCATTGGGAAACGAATTTGCCTTGCTATCACTGGTATCTATCGGAATTTTAATATCATCCGTATGATAGTAATAACCAAACTTATCCATTAAAGAATCTTGTGCAGAATGGATTAAAGTGTCCTGGCCAATGCAGTAGCTGGCCATCAGCGTTACAAATGCAATAGAGATAATGTGCTTCATAGTCATAAGTTTTTTAGTTTAATAATATTGCTTCAATGTATTAGTGTAAAAATGCCCCCGATTATAACCCTGAAGACAACATGTTATACAACATGTTTCTTGTTTGCAGTTGTATATATCTGTAAGTATGCTCGTTATAGTCATTGCCTTTAGTAAAAAAGTTAAATTTTTTGTGATTGTCGATATAGGTAATTTTGGTAAACGCTCTTTTTTTAATATCATTCTGCTGCGAAGGGTAAACAAAAACGGTGCTTTTCCAGCCCGTCCTACGTTTGCAAATTACTCTCGCTTTCGGCCACATTGCCTGGCCGGTCATAAGCCCGGATAATGATTTTGGCTCCGCTAGGGTCCGGATTGGCAACAGTGGCTGTGTACTCCCATTGATTTCCCTGCACAAAGGCAGCTTCGCCGCCTTCCACCTGGGGGCCGTCGGGGTTAAAAATAACCACTTCCACTTTGGCAACCTTAAAGTCATCGGTCACAATCATCCCGATTTTATCGTTCACAGCCCCGCTGTAAGCGCTCAGGTCTACATCCTTAATATCAGGGGCATGGTAGAAGTCGGCAATAGCTACCGTGTACGCACTTGGCATCCGCCTGACTTCGGCATGTGCTGCATACTCCGCTTTGCTGGTCGCATCCTCCATTTGCGCCTTGGCATAGATTACTGCCTCGTGGAATTTAGTACGTGAGGCAACCTGGGCATCGCTGGGGTTGTCGTTTACACTCGGCCGCGAAGCTACTATGGTGCGGCTACCCACATTCCTGAAAACAATCGAATGACCAAGCATCCCGCTCAACCCTTCCGTAATGATGTTCTTTTTTACTACTGCCATAACTTTAAGGTTAAATTGGTAATTAGAATTGGTAATGTTGTTATAGTCTTATAAAGACTAACACATTCTTTTAAAAATTATTATTTCATCCATAAAATTTCACAAAACCCGCTTCTTTGTCCGTATAGAGTTCGTATAGTCTTCGTCTAAAGTTCGTATAGTCTTCACACATTGCAATTTTTCACCCTTTGATGGTTTATATAAACCCGGTATTTGAAAAATAGGGTCGTACTCTTCAATTCCTTCAATTCTTCCTGAATAATTGCAAGCAAAATTGTATTATTGTAGCTATGAATATGGAAAAAACATATACGATAATTATCAATCAGGTTGCAGGAAGGGGAGCTGGGAAGCAGAGCTGGGAAGCCGTTCAAGCATTGCTGAAGGAAAAAGTGGTTGGATTTACTTTTTATTTAACAGAAAAAAATACTAGTACTATTGACTTTTGCCAGCAACAAATCAGTATGGGTGCCCGAGATTTCATTGTTATTGGAGGTGATGGAACTTTGTGGGAAGTGGCCAATGGCATTTTGGGTCAATCCAAAATCGATTCAAAAGATTTTACCCTTTCGGTTATCCCGGTGGGGACAGGAAACGACTGGTGCCGGACTTTTAACATTCCCTTCGAGCATGAAAAAGCTTTTGAGATTATCAGTAAAGGTAATTTCATCTATCAGGATGTAGGCAAGGTTAGCTTTTATAATGACGGGCAGAAGCAAAGCCGGTATTTTATAAATGTGACAGGCATGGGATTCGATGCTTTTGTGGCCCATAAAATTAGCTTGAAAAGAAGCAAAGGAACGTCCTTTAGTTATCTCTGGAATTTGCTTACCTGTTTGTTCCAATATAATTCGACTGATGTAACCATGACCTACGATGGTAATGAATTTGCCAAATTGGTTTTCAGCATGAGCGTTGGAATTGGGAAATACAATGGCGGAGGTATGATGCAACTGCCTAATGCAGTGCCCAACGATGGTTTTTTCGATATTACCACAATCAATAATATGGGCAAGTTCGAATTGATCCGCAATATAAAACGCTTATATGACGGTTCAATCATCGATCATCCCAAAATAGATGCTCTTCGCGCAAAGAAAATTAAAATAGAGTCTTCACCTAAAATAAAAATTGAACTGGATGGTGAAGTGTGTGGCGAAAGCCCCTTCGAGTTTGAAATCCTGCCTGAATGTTTGAGGGTTGGGGTACCGTAGGCGTTTTTCAGTCGGCAGTCTTCAGTTCTCAGTCGGCAACCGGCAACAGTAGAGACGCGATTTATCGCGTCTCTGTAAACCCGCAACGACAAACCCGCAACCCTTTCACGCCCCGTCAGTCAACCCGAAACCCGAAACCCGAAACACAAAACCCGAAACCGACATCAATGACAGACCAACAAACAAATATCACCCGAAAATCCATGCAGCGAAGAATGTATTTTGTATTTGGTGCTCTGTTGATATTGCTGGTGGTTTTTTCTTTTCTCGATCTTTTTCTGGGTTCGGTAAAAATCCCTTTTGCTGATATTTTTCAAATCCTGATGGGGCAGGGTTCACAAAGGCCTGGTTGGGGTAATATTATTTTTGAATTCAGGATACCCAAATTACTTACGGCCCTATTGGCCGGGGCAGCCCTTTCTGTAAGTGGCTTGCAGATGCAGACCATTTTTCGGAATCCCCTTGCCGGGCCCTATGTGTTGGGGATTAGCGCAGGTGCCAGCCTCGGAGTAGCCCTATTGGTGATGGGTTTTGCGTCTTTCTTTTCGTTTAATTATTTCGATATCGGGGGCAATTGGCTGATTGCAATTGTGGCCTGGTTGGGGGCTGGGGCTGTGTTGGCACTAATTTTTGTAGTGTCGTTGCGGGTAAGCGATATTATGACCATCCTCATCCTCGGGATCCTGGTGGGCAGTGCGGTCACGGCTGTTGTGAGCATCCTCCAGTATTTCAGCAACGAGTCGATGTTAAAAACCTTTATTGTTTGGACCATGGGTAGCCTCGGCGGGGTGACCCAATCGCAATTGCAGGTTTTGGTACCTACTATCCTGATTGGGTTGATAATCTCCCTGTTTTCAGGTAAAACTCTCAATGTACTTTTGTTAGGCGAAAATTATGCAAAAAGCCTGGGCCTTAACATCCGTCTGGCGCGCCTTACCATATTTCTCAGCACCAGTATCCTGGCTGGCAGCATTACTGCATTTTGCGGTCCTATTGGCTTTATTGGCATTGCAGTGCCACACCTTGCCCGAATGGCTTTCAACACAGCCAATCATCATGTATTGATGCCGGCAAGCATGATATTAGGTGCAGTGGTGATGGTGGCCGGAGATATTATTTCCCAGTTGCCCGGATCGCAAAGCAGTCTGCCCATAAATTCTGTGACAGCATTGATAGGAATTCCCGTAGTAATTTACCTAATCATTAAAAACCAAAAACTTTCTTCCATCTTGTAAACATGCAAAACCAAAACCCACATAGCATCGAACTACAAAACCTGAGCGTTGGGTTTGCCCAGGGCGGCCATTCAATTTCTGTTCTAAAAAACGTAAATTTGAAGGTGCGAAATGGGGAGACCATTGCCTTGCTTGGGTTGAATGGTTCGGGCAAAAGCACCCTTTTGCGCAGCATTGCCCGTTTGCAGCCGGTGTTATCGGGCGAGGTAAGGCTGAATGATGTAGAATTGGGAAAATGGCCCAAAAAAGACCTGGCCCGTCATATTAGTTTTGTATCCACCGAAATAATCAACAGCAATAATTTGCAGGTATTCGATCTGGTGGCCTTGGGCCGTTTTCCGCATACAACCTGGACAGGAAAGCTTGGGGTGGATGATAAAAAAGTGGTTTATAATGCCCTCGAAGCGGTTGGCATTTCATCGTTGGCTTATAAAAAGATGAACGAACTGAGCGACGGGGAAAAACAACGGACCATGATTGCCCGGGCCCTCGCCCAGGATACCCCGATTATTATTCTCGACGAACCTACGGCTTTTCTCGACCTGCCCCACAAATACGAAATTTTCAGGCTTCTTCAGGAACAAAGCCGGACATTCGGGAAAAGCATTATCATTGCCATCCACGATCTGAACATTGCCCTCCAGGAAGCCGATAAAATATGGCTGGCCTCTGCGGGTAGCATTGTTGAAGGTGCACCCGAAGACCTTATCCTCAATCAATCTATCATAAAGGTGTTTGGACAGGGAAAGGCTGAATTTGATTTCGTGACAGGTAATTTTAAGATGCCCCGAAAGCAAAATCTAACTATTTGTTTTCAAGCAAAAGGCATAGAGGCCGAGTGGACCAAAAAGGCCCTCGAAAGATTGGGATTTCAAATCGATTGTAACTTATCTGCTGATCTATCCGTCACAATAAACCAAATTGAAAAAGGGTTTACATGGGTATTGATAAACGGAGAAAAGAAAACAACATGCCATTCGATATACGAACTTTCAATCATTTTAAAAACCTTAAATCAGAATAATCATGGATAATGCAGTAAAAAAAGTAGCAAGCTACATACTAATAGTAGTTGTAATGATTTCAACTTTCATCGCCATCTTTTCGGTTTGGGGCCTGATCGACCTGGAAGATGTGATCTGGAAAATCATGCAGACCCTATTTGTGGTATTCATTGCCGCCATTTTGGTGCTCTTCATCTACAACATATTGTTGCGCGAGCCATTTAAGAAAAAGGATGATGAATAAGTTTTCCTTATTTTGATCCGAATTTTTCATCATTAAAGAGCCAATATTCTGTAACAAAACGCAGCCTTGCCATGTATAGAAGCTATTGAAAAGAATCAATAGCAAAAAAGATTACATGGACGTATTAAATATCCTGGTTTTAGATGATGAAAAGTATGTTCGCGAAGAACTTGATGAGTTCCTATCGCTGAATGGGTTTAAAGTATTCACAGCAGGTTTGCCATCGGAAGCATTGCAATTATTCGATTCGCATGACATCGACCTTGCCATATTTGATATTAAGATGCCCGAAACCGATGGCCTGAGCCTACTTCAAACGGTAAAAGAAAAATACCCCCACATAGAAATTATGATGATTAGCGGGCATGGCGAAATGGAAAGCGTTATTGAAGCCATGCGCAAAGGGGCCATCGACTATTTTAAAAAACCCATCAACCTGCAAACAGTTATGATGGCAATCGAGCGCACCAAAAAATATATTGTGGTGCGGCGCAAATTGAACCAGAGCGAACAGACCAATAGCCTTCTGAAGGAAAAACTGAATTCCTTTGAGGGGGTCGAAATAATCAGCAAAAGCCCACTAATGGACAGTGTTTTACATTCGATGGAACAGGTGGCCAGGGCTAAAGATACTTCCGTGTTGATTACAGGCGAAAGTGGGACAGGAAAAGAATTGGTAGCCAAAGGCATCCATCAACTTAGCGAAAGAAAGGCCCACGCTTTTTATGCTGTCAACTGTTCGGCCATTCCTGAAAATCTTTTCGAGAGCGAATTTTTTGGACACAAAAAGGGATCGTTCACAGGGGCAACAGAGGATAAGGCAGGTTGGTTCGAAGTCGCGCATAAAGGCACACTTTTTCTCGATGAGATTGGCGATATGCCGGTTATCCTTCAAAAGAAATTGTTGCGGGTACTTGAAGAGCGAAAATATACCAAGGTCGGGACCCAAAAACCGATTGATTTTGACATCAGGATTATTGCAGCCACCAACCATAATATTGAAGAACAAAGCAAAGGTGGGGATTTTCGGCTCGACCTTTACCATCGCCTGAGCGCCTTTGTCATTCACATACCACCCCTTCGTGAAAGGAAAGAGGACATCCCTGAATTATTGAATTATTTTTCGACGATGTTTGCTGCCAAGATGAACCGGGAAATAAGCCACATTGAAGATAAGGCAATCGATGTGCTCGACAACTACAAATTTCCAGGTAATGTCAGAGAATTTAAAAACCTTGTCGAACGGGCAGTCATCCTTTCGGAAGGCAAAACAATAAAGGCCGAGCACTTCCCCAGTATCCTTCCAAAAAATGGGAGCGGGAACGGCCACAGCACTGAAATTTTCGACCTTGAACTAAACGAGCGCAACCTGATATTGAAAGCCCTCGAAAAGTCTGACAACAACAAAAGCCAGGCTGCCAAGTTGCTGAATATCTCGTGGAATGCCCTGCACCGCAAGATTGCCAAGTTTCAGCTTAATTAATCCTGGTCAAAAAAATCGAAACTCAGTATTGTTACAGTTTGCATTTTTTTTTCCACTTTATAATGTTAAAAAGCCAGATTTATTTCTGGCTTTTTTATTGCCCCGTAATGCAAATAAAATCAATCTTTTATAATTGGATAAATTAGCTATCCCATTTTTTTTTTGAAAATTATTTCCCTTAATCAATGCACAAATTTTCAACTATTCGAAATCGAAGACCCTATTCGATATTGAATAATATTGGCGCAAGATACTGTATATGAAATGTTTGTTTATGAATTTAACATACCGAAATCCTCTCCTCTATTCGAAATCAGATACTTCACCATACTATATGGCTTCAATGAAATTTGCATAAGTGTCATATATTCAAATAATTATAGTTCATGGCACGTGCATTGAAATAGGTCATTCAACGAAAAAACTTTAAAAATTAAAATAAACAAATTAGTATCAACTTAAAAATTTAGAAAACATGAAAACATTAAGAAATTTAACATTGATCGCTATCGCAGTTTTAACTTTAACTGTAGTTTCTAACCAGGCAAATGCTCAAACAGCTGACACCGATGCCGGAGTAACCACTTTGGTCGCTAATTTGAACCATGCTTTAGAGTTAACAATTGATGATGCCCAGGTTGTATTCAATTTTGACGAACTTACTGATTACATTAATGGCGTTGGGGCAGGTGGTGACATAACAATGACTGGTGGTGTAGAGGCTACTTGTGACTGGAAACTGGATTGTGCAGCTGCAGGTGCAACATTGGTTCATCAAGAGGAAAGTTCTTACACTATTCCAATTGACCAAGTAGGTTTAAAAGGCACAATGGATGGAGGCTATGCATCAAACACATCTAACTTAGTTACTTCAATTGTTCCCTTGACTACTGATCCTATTAATCTCTTTACTACTGCTTCAACAAGTGTTTCCAATGCTGGTACAGATGCTCAAAACGCTTTTACTATCTATTGGGAAATGGGAACAGGAACTGGCGACATGAATGGAACCAGCTTATTTGAGGCCAACTACAGAAAAGGTCAATACCAGCAAACTGTTAATTTCACCCTGACTGAAATATTCAGTAGCCAAACTAACAACCAATAATTGGTTCAATAATCGACTTACACACGATATAGAATTACAACAAAAAAAAGACCCTCTCAGGAGGGTCTTTTTTTGTTGTACAGTTTGATTATATTTGATACCAAATTGGATAAAAAATATGCGTACAGTTTTAAATCTATTTTTGCTATTGTTGCCTGTGTGCCTGGTTGCCGGAAACGAACCCAAACTCGCCAACGAAAGCACGATTATTTGTCCTTCTGTTTCACCGTCTCCCACTACGGTTTCTTCTGTCTCGCTTACACTTAATGCAACTCAAGTAGTTTTTGATTTTTATTTTATTTCGGATTACGAGAATGGGATAGGTGCAAATCATGATCACTATTTTTCGGCCAGTGTAGATGCAAATGTGCCCTGGGAATTGGCCATTTACGCATCATCCGATTTAGTGCACAATAATGGTATGAATACAATTCCAATTAATCAGGTGGGAATTGAGGTTGATCTGGTTGGAAACTATGGGAACGGTGATTTGACTAATAATGCCAAGAATCATCCCAAAGCTTTGCAATTAACTGAATATAAATTGTTGGAGCCTAAAAACAAAAACAAATCGAATGCCGGTGATGATTTGGACAACGCTTTTATTTTTTACTGGGAAATGGGTACCGATAACGGAAATATGAACTCAACCGATTTTCAAACTGCTGGCTATGCACATGGGATATATCAAACAACGATAAATTTTATTCTTCGCGAAGTGCTGTAAAATTTTCAGTTTCTGAGATTTTTACATAAACCATTTTTCCATTGTCCCGTACAAGTCTCAAGCTTTGGCTAACAATGTATAGGCAAGAAGGCCATTATTAGGAAAAATAGTAGTGACAGTAGCTCGAAAAATAGTATTAAGTATAATGTTCACATTGGTTTGTGGCATAGGATTGTTTGCTCAAAATTCAGATTTTGATTTTATCGAAGCCTATTTTGTGAAGAATGATTTTGTGCAAGATCCTGATGAGTTTTATGTAAATATTTTGCGAATTCGGAATAATTCAGGCACTGCTATTAAAATTTCCCCAAAATTAATACTTCCCAATCAATGGCAGCTTATTTCTACACTTACAACTTATTTAATTCAACCTCAATCTACAAAAGCAATTCCCATAAGAGCCAATGTTTCAAAATTAAGCCTTGCCAATATCGATTACGAAATCGAAGCTCAACTTTCCGATTCGAACAACCTAATTGTTGGAGTTGTAAAAAGTCGCTTTCAGATTTTGGCAAAAAGCGATTGGACTGTAAGTGCGTATAATAATATGAAATTTATTCAAAGTGATTCATCCATCGTTTCTGCACTCTTTAAAATAACTAATAATGGAAATGTACAAGAAGAGTTGAAGGTAAAATTCGAGATCGGAAAAGAGTTGAAGATAGTTCAGGTGGACAGCATACTGATTGATACTTCTATGGTATTAACAGCAATGGCCGAAAAGGAAATCCAAATACTTGTTACTTATGACAAAAAATTCAAAAATCAGAATTTCTCAAGTACATTAAAGATTTTTATATCTTCTGCGAGTCGGGAACAAACTGTCAATTTTAGTTTTGTTCGGCTGAATACTGAATACGACAACTACACCCGTGATCAGCACACCCCAAATTTCATTCAGCTAACAGCCATGAGTCCTCAATCGGATTTGGCAAGGTACAGGTTGCTCACAAAAGGAGCAATAAAAACAGATAAGGATCGAACCATTAACTATAGCTTCAGCAATAATGATCTCAGCAATGGCAAAAACTTTAAAGAACAATCGCAATATAACCTTAATTATCAAACGAAATCTTTCGAGGGGGGTATCGGAACCGGCAGTTCGAACCTGGGTCGTGATATTAGTTATCAGGAGAGCTTTTATGCAAAATACAATTATGTTTATGATTCATTGTACACCCTTTCTGGATTTGCTTCTGTTTCCCCATTCGATGGCGAAACGCGTTTAGGATTTGGGCATTTTTACAAAGATGAAAAGTATACTATTGGATCATCATTAGGAGCAAGTATTGGTACCAAATCAAAAATAGATAATATTTCTATTAAAGAGGAAGGTGAATTTTTATTACGGCATAATCAACGTTTTAATTACCGAATATCTGGTGTATGGGAAGAAAACTATTCAAAGAAACAATATCAGGAACAAGGTTATTCTCATATCTTCTCTTATGTATTGCCAATTACAAAGCAGTTAAGGGTATGGGCAAGCCATCGATTGGGAAGCTCGAACTTTCCGGGTTCTGAGCGAGGCTCGCAAAATTTCGCTTCCAATTTAAATTACGTATTCTTAAAATCTTTATATTCCCTTCATGCCTCCTGGAACAATATTTTGCTTAATCCGACCTTGTATAATGAAAATCGAGAAAGATTACCTGAAAATAATGTAAAAAAGGATGTGTACGTACTTAGATTGACTAGCCCAAGTGCCAGCTTTGTAGGTTATGGAATTGGAAGTTCGATCACCGTGCTGGAATCAGAATTGGAAACTGATCAAAACACCGTTCAGTCCGGTACAATAAAAATGTACAACCTACTATTGGATGGCCGAATTACAAGGAGATACCTTAATTATCAATCAAATTTAAGCTTGGGCTATATCGACGACAATAATGCCCCAAAAAGACCGAATATCAAAATTAAGACAAGCGCGACCAATTCGAATTACGGAGTGGAGATAGAGTATCAGGATGGCATCGAAAGTGGAAACTTTTCTGTGAAGCAACGCATTGAGCAAAAATTATCCATGCGCCCATATTATAAGAAAAGCCTCCTTCGGAATAACCTAACAGTTACAGCAAATGCGCAATACAATTATAACTTCTTAATTGACAAAGGTAAAATTAGTTTCATTGCTGGGGTTGATGGATTACTTCGAAATAATTGGAAAATCCATTTTGCAAGTCGTATTGATTGCCAGTTGGTGAAAAGCTATACATTATCCGGATCTAAGCTGGCAAATTTAGAACTGGGGATTTCGAAAGGTATTTCCTTTTCTCGGAGCGAAATTGAATATTACGATGTGTCAATTAAGTTTTTTAAAGACGAAAATGGCAATGGAATACAGGACAATGATGAATCGGGAATTGGAAATATGATGGCTGGGATAACAAAAACAGGTGCTTTACCAGGAAAAGAAAACGCTACGAATGGTGGTCATAGATCTGATAATTTTAAATATATCCCACTGGCAAGCGACAAAAAAGGAGAAATAAAAATGGAGTACATGCCCGAAGGCTTATACAATATCAATATTACAGCTTTTCAAAACCTATCAGGCTATTTCAATTTTACAGGCACTCAACAAAGTTTCCAACTCGATGCTAACCAAACTGTATATATCCCTTATGAAAAAGCAGGAAAGATATTTGGACAGCTTATAATTAAGCGCGATGCATATTCGTCAATGGGTTTGGTAAGTCCCGAAAACATTCGAATTATTGCCACCTCTGCCGAAGGTAAAGAGTATAGTTCATTAACAGGGAGAAATGGGAATTACATTTTATATGTCCCTCAAAACAGCAACTACACGATTCGAATAGTTAATCCATTTGGAGCAAAAATGGAAGTACTTAAAAATAACATTGTAGTAGATTTAAATCATGAACCAACAATAAGGTTGAATTTTATATTCAAAGAGAAAGGAAGAAAAATTAATTTCAATAAAAATAATTAAATTTATAATTCAATGAGACGAATAAAAATTACAATTTTGGGGATCTTAACATTCGTATTTGCTTCATTTCAATTATTTGCACAACAGTTTGAAGTGTCGCCATCAAAGTTAAGATATATGGTTGAACCTGGTCAGTCAGGGACACAACGGCTTTCAGTTATTAACAAATCGGATGTTAAAAAGAGTTACATCCTTGAGCTTCGCGACTGGACTGTGGATGAAAAGGGGGAAATCACTTATGTCGAATCAAATCCAAAGCGCAGCTGTGTCGATTGGGTAAATATTTCGCCAGCTTTTTTCGACCTTGGCCCAAACGAATCGATTAAAGTGGCCATCAACATAAACGTTCCCGATTCGGGAATAAACACAAAATGGGCCATGCTTGTGGTTCGCGAGGCAGTTGAACAAACCAGTGCAGTTGTGGCCGACAAGTCAATTAAATCGGGTATTGTGATAAGTCCCAACATTGCCATTTATATCCTGCAATCTCCTGCATCGAACACATCTTTAAAAGGTGGGATCAGCAATTTAAAAGAATATTTTTCTTCGGACGAAGATAGTAGTCGAAGTGTTTGCGCGCAGGTTCAGAATATGGGTGACCAAATTTTAGATTGCAAGGTTTATTTGACAATTATGGATTTACAAACGGCAGAAGAAACCAAGGTAGAGCCAGTTAGCTTTTTAGTCCTTCCAGGTGTAAAACATGAAGTTATACTTGAACTGCCCAAGGGATTGGCTGCCGGATCTTACTCCGTGGCTGCAATTTTAGACTATGGAAACGATTCGGAATTAGAAGGTGTACAAATGGATATTGAGATTCCAGAACAAAAACAACCTCAATAAATTAGTGGTATGAAAATATATTTAACAAAACATCTTTATTTCTGGATCTTTCTTATATTAACTACGCCAAGTTGTGGGTTTGCTCAGGTATTTATAGATACTACCTGGCACGACGACGGCAGGTATCCTGAATCAATTTACGAATGTAAAATAGTAAATGGAGAAACAATTCGTCATGGTTTTTTCAAATACTTTTACCCAGATGGGACAAAACGACAATTTGGATACTATAAGAACAACGACCTCGATAGTGTTTGGAGCATCTATTCCAAGCATGGTATCCGCTATAAAATCTTAAACTATAAAAATGGTTTACGCGAAGGGGATTTTGCCATTTATTATCAAAATGGGGAACTGAAACAAAATGGTACCTATAAACAAGACCAGTTGGATGGCGAAATTATTTCCTATTACGAGAATGGCCAGTTGAAAGAAAAAACACATTATCGAACAGGACTAAAACATGGTCCCGCAGAAGGATATTACGAAAATGGCAAACCTTATTTTAGATTCAATTTTAATGAGGATAAATATTCGGGTTTGTATGAACTTTATTATAAATCTGGACTTATTCAAGAAAAAGCGTTTAAAAATGGAGAGCAATACGATGGGGAATACCTTAAATATAGAAAAGATGGCTCTCTTGAGAAAAAGATATTTTTCAAGGATAATAAAATATTTGGGGACTATTTCACTTATCACCCCAATGGCCAAATAGATATTCAATGTAATTATGTGGATGGCAACATCGAGGGCATTTGGAACGAATATTTCGACACAGGGGTTTTGCGCGAAACCGGTTTTTATTCAAAAGGTGTGAAAACCGGCATGGGTAAGTTTTTTTATCCTGATGGGAGTCTATATACTATTGGAAATTATAAATATAGCTTATTTCATGGAACATGGAACGTGTATTATCCAAATGGAAACTTTAAACAGGTTGGCAAATATAAAATAGGCAAGGCCGAAAAAAAATGGAAATATTATCACGAAAATGGTAACCTTTCAAAAATTGGCAAGTATAAACACGACGCGGAAGTTGGTGTATGGTTGATATACCATGAAAATGGTATAATAAAAGGAAAATTGAAATACAAAAAAGGTTTATTGAATGGGCTTTGCAAAGAATATAATGAAGAAGGTGCGTTGATTGATGAAAAAATATTTAAATTTGGCATAGAAGAAGGAACTGAAGAAGAATTGCCTGTATTAGTAGAATAACATCAATTTTTAGTAAATTAAAAAATAATAGGTTGAAATTGAATTTTACTGGAAAACATATTATTTTGATTTTAACAGTGTTGCTATCAAACCTGATAGTGGCACAAGTTCAGGATAATGCCCAACTTGTTTTAACCGCTAATTTGAATACCACTTTATCTTTAGACATCCAAAATACAGTTATTACTTTCGACTTTAACACAGTGAGCGATTATCAAAATGGGCTAGGCGAAAATGGCGAAAATTCCGTTGAGGGATCTGTCTATTCAACGGCAAACTGGGAATTATCGATAAAATCAGCCCAGGATTCACTAACACATTCCGACGGACAACACTCCATTCCCCTTAATTATGTAGGTTACAAAGTTGGTCTTACAGGGAATTACGGATCGCAACGGATTAGCACTGCCGCTGAAAACGATCCTGTTGCTTTGACAAATATGCCAGCTATTGTATTGACTAAAGCAGAAAAAACCAATGCAGGTACAAACGAAGATAATGCTTTTGAGGTTTTTTGGGAAATGGGGACAGGTAACGGGAATACAAACGCCATTTCATTGCTGGAAGGAAATTTTAAAAAAGGAACCTATCAAACAACCATAGATTTTATCCTAACCGAAATATTATAAGTAATGAGAGTAATCTGAATAAAACAAACAGAATCTTTAGGAAGATTTACCCAGACTAAACCTGAAGCCTGGAACAACTCTCGCCAACATACTAAACTAAACCTTGAGATAATTACATTTGCCCTGAACAAAATGTAATATTAAGCGAAGCAAATGGATAAATTGAACATTTCAATTCTTTATGCAGAGGATGACACGCTTACCCAGCGATTGATTGCATCTTTTCTGAAAAAAAAATTCGAAACTGTATACATAGCCGATAATGGCGAGCAGGGCCTGCAAATTTATAAGCAGTACCGGCCCGATTTGGTTATCACTGATATATCCATGCCCATTATGTCGGGTCTCGACATGATTGCCCATATCAGGGAAATCGACAAGGGTGTTAATTGCATCATCACTTCATCGAACCAGGAAACCAACCAATTTGTAAAGGCTATTGAATTAGGCGTGAATAGCTTTCTGATAAAACCCATCAACCCGGAAAAATTACTCGAACAAGTTCAGAGGATAAACCACAATCTCCTCCTTCAACAAGAAGTAGTAAAACAAAATGCACTCATCCTCGAAAACGAGAAACGCTACCGCACCCTTTTCGAATCGGCCCCTCTCGGAATTGTAATTATCGACCAGCAGGGAAATATTCTTGACTACAACAACAAACTGCTCCGTAGCCTAAACGTGGTTGACCCCGAAACCAGGTCAGACCTGAATATCTATGAGTTTATCCCGTTTATCAATTCAGGCATCACGGCTTCCTTTATGCGTTGCATGGAAAATAACACAGTGGTAGAGAGAGAGCTACACTATTCTTTGAAAACAGGGAACAGCATCGACTTTTCGGTACATGTTGCCCCTATTCTTATACATGGCGACAAATCGCTCTACCAAGCGATTATCAATGATATCAGCGACCGAAAAAAATACGAAGTGGCCCTTCGCGAAAGCGAGGAACGATATCGTGTGCTTTTTGACAATGCCCCAACAGGGATTGGCATAATCTCGAAAGACCAGCGATATATAATGGCCAACAATACCCTGAGCCAAATGCTCCAGTTCAACAATGGTGAAATGAAGGGCGTAAGTTTACCTGGTTTATTCATCAAGCACGAGCTTTTATATGAGATCAACCAAAACCTGCTGTTCGAAGGCAAAGTAATTGGCAAGGAAGTAGAGCTTAGGAAAAAAGATAATTCCAGTTTGTGGGCATTATTGACCATTTTGCCTATAGAGATTGGGGGGCAGGATGTGTATCTATCGGCCATTCAGGATATTACCAATATTAAAAAATCGGAACAGTCGTTGCTTCGGAAAAACAATATCAACAAAGCAATTTCGGAGGTTGCAACCATGTTGCTGACATCCAAAAATATTACAGAAACCATAAACCACAGCTTAGCTGTGATTGGAAAAATCCGATCAGCCAGCAGGGCCTATCTTTATACCTTAAATAAGGAAAATGGAACCCTCGAAAACCACCATGAATGGTGCAATCCCCATACTTATCAGCCTAAGGAGGCTTGCAAAGCATTATCAATAAGCAAATTTCCATGGCTTATGGACCAGCTAAGGAAGGGCGAAGCCACTTTTTTGAACTCAGCATCCGAACTGCCCGCCGAAGCAACTGGTTTAAAACGTCGTATGGAAACAATGGGGGTCAATGCCACTGTGGCCATACCTATTCACCTTAATGGACAATTGTATGGATTTCTCGGCTTCGATCATGTAAATGCAGATGATTCCTGGTCGCTGGATGAAATTCCCTTGCTGAAAACAGCCTCCATGATCCTTTCGACCGCCATGATAAAAAATCAACAGGATTTATTGGCGCGGGTCAACGAAGAAAGATTGAATATGGCTATAACCAGTTCGAACGATGGTCTTTGGGATTGGAATATCACTACTGGCGAAACGTATTTTAGCCCTCGTTGGATGGCTATGTTGGGTTTTGATGAAAAGGATTTATCACCCCTTTTCAATACATGGGAAAGCCTTATCGACCCTGATGATTACGAAAGGTTTAGCCGACTATTGATAGATCACCTTAAAGGCAAAACAGAAAAATTCGACGGGGAATTCAGGATGATCACAAAATCGGGCGACCGTCTTTGGATTTTGGTGCGTGGCCGTATCGTAGATTGGGACATGAATGGAAAACCTTCGAGAATGGTTGGTACACACACAGATATTACATTACGCAAAAAGGATGAAGAGAAAATCTCTTACCAAAAGTCCTTGCTCGATTCGGTTATCAATAACATTCCCGACCTGATATTCTACAAAACAGTAAAAGGTGAGTATTTCGGCCATAACAAATCGTTTGAAAACTTTGTAGGCAAAAACTCCAAGCAAATAATTGGCAAAACCGATTTTGATCTTTTCCCTGGGGAGATGGCCAAATTTTTCCAGGAAAACGATGATGAAATGGTGAAACGAAAAATGACCTACCGTCATAAAGACTGGGTAAAAATCCCTGAGGGCAAGCAGGTGTTGCTCGAAACAATAAAAACCCCTTTCTATAACTCAGCCGGTGAAATCCTGGGCTTGCTCGGTGTAAGCCGCGACCTGACCGAAAATATGAAAAACCTCGAAGCCCTAAAATCGAGCGAGGACCGCTACAGGGGGCTTATCCAGTCGCAAAACGATCTGGTGATCCGCATTTCATCCGACATGAAAATTACATTTGCCAACGATGCCTATTGCAAAAAATTCAATTTAGAAGCTGATCACATTTTGGGTGCCGATTATAAAACCCTTGCCAGTAAAGAAGATTCGAAGTTTTTGACAAAAAGCATAGCAGGGCTTGATAAACCCCCGTATAGGGTCCGTTTAGAACAAAATACGAAACTTAATGGACTTGAAAGTTGCATTATGTGGGATTTTTACGCCATTCAAGATTTGTATGGCAATACAGTCGAAATACAGGGAGTGGGGCGCGACATCAACGATATTAAGCAAACCGAAGAAAGGTTGAAGCAAACCAATACAGAACTGAAAAAACTACACGATAACCTGGAACGGAAGGTGACTGATGCCGTAAAGGAATTGCGCGAACGTGACCACATGCTCATAAAACAATCGCGGCAAGCGGCCATGGGGGAAATGATCGGCAATATTGCTCATCAATGGAGGCAACCTATTAACAGTTTGGGCCTTATTGTCCAGAATTTTAAGAATGCCTACGAAATGGGCATTATGACATCAGATTACCTCGACAACAAGGTGACGAAAATTACCGAGCTTATCAATTTTATGTCGGAAACCATCGACGATTTCAGGAATTTTTTCCAGCCCAACAATGAGAAAATCACATTCAGCCTAAAGGAGACCGTTGAAAAAACGATCAATTTTTTGGCCCACAATTTTGTGCATAATAATATCAAAGTTGAAAACGAAATTAAGGAAGATGTACTTATAGAAGGCTTTCCTAATGAATTTTCCCAAGTGATTTTAAATATCCTGGTAAATGCAAAGGATGCTTTTCTGGAAAAGAAAATTAAGGAGCCAAGAATCAAAATTACCCTGAAGCAACATAAATCTAAAACTGTCGTGTTGATTTCCGATAATGGCGGGGGAGTGCCAGATGGGATTATACATCATATTTTCGAGCCCTATTTTACCACAAAAGAGCAAGGCAAAGGCACTGGTCTCGGACTCTACATGTCAAAGGCCATTATTGAAAAAAATATGGGAGGTCGTCTCAGTGTGGCCAATAGTGATATTGGTGCTGAGTTCAGGATCGAAATCTAATGTACCAGCCCCCCAAAAAAAAACAGGCCACCATTTCTGGCAGCCCGTTCCATTATACTAAACTAACTAACTTTTGTTTTGTGCTATTTCACGAGGCTCAATGCCTTTGTTTGGGTGAACTTATCGGATTTGAATTGGTAGAAATAAGTTCCGGCAGGCAATTCTGTTGCATCGAAGGTGACACTGAATTTTCCTTTTTCGAACTTCTTCGATACAATATCGCTTACTTTCTCGCCAATGCTGTTGAAAACTGAAATACTTACCTGGCTTGTTTCCGGTACATAAAACTCAATTTCTGTTGAATTTTGGAATGGGTTCGGCTTGTTCTGATAAAGAACAAAATCATTTCCGTCTTCGCTCACAACAGTCATCTTTTCGATCACACTAATCGCATCAGTCGAATATTTGTCATTTCCCACAGCCCAGGTTTCAACCATAAGCTCCTGCTCGCTGTTTTGTGCAAATTGCCAAAGTTTCAATCTAAAGCTTTGCCCTTCGCTTATGCACTCTTTTTCGTCTGTTGAACTATCGTCGCCCCACACGGTAATAGCATTGAAACCATTCTGGTAAACCCCACTGCCTATCAACTCACCGTTGGCATTGTATACCCCGATTTCATCGCCTTCCTGCGGGCTGACATCCCAAGCTTCGTCGAGGATGCCCAAGCTCATGTTATGACCCGTGTTAGGCACTCCGATGTACTTTTCGGGTTGAGGCTGGATGTAATCGCTTTTTGAAGAGGGTGCAGTATTTGCCGGGAAGTAAAGTGTGGCCGCCTGCGTCATTTTTATTTGATATCCCTGGCCTGGTATCATGTTCCCAATTGAGTTAACACCATATTGTGGCCAATAAATCAGTCCCGATCCGCTTTTTACAATAACAATTGAAGTTACAACGGGCGTGAGTACTGCGGCTGCATCCATTTGCGAAGTGCGCAAGTAAGCAATGATGCTCCATCCACTCGGTATATTTATCGGGCTTATTACAGGATCGATAAGTGTTCCAGCCATGTATAGTATTTTGGCTGTGGTCATCTTTACTTGATAGCCTTGCCCAGTTACCATGTTTCCTATTGAATTGACACCATAAAGAGGCCAGTAAATCAGTCCGGAGCCACTTTTAACGATGGTCACAAAATTTACGATGGAATCATAAATAGCGATCATACTTGGATCTACCGGTGTCACATAAGTCGACCAGATGCTCCACCCAGCCGGTAAGCTTATGGGATGGATGACGATAGATTGGGCGTTCAAACAATTGATGGCACTGGAGCCACCCGATAGGAAGGTATTTGTTTGGGGATACAAGGGCAGGTAACATGCGCTGCCACCATGCTCAACCGCCAAGCTTGCTTCATACAATTTCCAGGTAAATGTTTCACCTGTTTGGAAACCATTGTCAAGTCCGGTAGTAGCTCCATAAGCTACCAACGATGTGGCTATTCCCGACCAAACGGTAAATCCACCGCAAACCATAGTTCCGCTCTGGTTGTAGAAAATACCAATCAGGCTACCAGGAGCCACATTGTTACCATCGAGGGTTATCGTTGAGTTTTGTGCAACATCTATAGTGTGCGAAATAGGGGTAGGGGTAACCTGCCATCCGGTTGGGACAGGAGTTGGGATATATATGGTTTCGATGAGCTGGCAATTGTTCGCATCGGTAATTATTACTGAATAATTGCCTGCATATACGTTTTCAATATTTGCCGTGGTTGCACCATTCGACCAAAGATAAGTGTAAGGGGCAGTGCCCCCACTTACCGAATTGGTGATACTCCCGTTATTGGCACCAATGGCAGTTACTCCGGTCGCAGTAGCACTATTCGATAAGGCTGCCTGTTCTGTAATCACAACCTGCCCTGTAACAGAGCTTCCGCCCGAATCGCTTACAGTCACCAAATAAGTTCCTGCTGCCAATCCAGAAATATCCTCAGAGGTATCGCCTGTCAACCATACGAATGAGAATGGAGGGACCCCAATTATGTTGAATACCGTAAGGTCGATTGAACCGTCGGCAGCCCCATTGCACGAAACCATTGTGGGATCAAATAATAAATTGAACGGGGCGGCAGCTGTCCCGGTAATATTCAGGGTGTAGTTGCCAAAAGCAGATTGAGTGGCCCCAAATACACGTACGTAATATGTTGTTCCAGAGAACAAAGTAGGAATATCCAATTGCGACTGGGTGCCACAAGAATTGTCGTTGGAGGCTATGCTTGCCCCCGTGCAACTGTTGTAAAGTTCGAGTTTGGTATCGAAGGAGGAACCACAAAGTGAAATGGCCACGTTGGTGTAGTCGCCTAAAACATTCAACTCCCACCATCCGCTTTCGCCACTTGAAATGCTATCGGTAACCGCCGGGTCGTTCACAAATTCGTAAGGCAATGCTGTTGAGCAAGCCATGCCAGCACCATAGTTTGTCACAGGGCTACACAAGGTGTCATTGGGTGTATATTCATCTGTGCTAAGCATGGTATAGGCACAAAAATCGTAGGTGCCATACCCTGTTTGAAAGAGGTTGGCCGTATTGGTAAATGTGTAAAGAAGTGTAGATCCAGGGGCAATTGTGTCGCTTATGGTTTCGGTAACACCAATGCCATTCACTGAAAAACCAACACCAAAATTGGAAATCGAATCCAATCCACCGTTCTCAATTTCGACAGTGACAATTTCAGTGCTTGTGAGGTAAGCCCCACTTATGGGCGAAATAATTGAAGCAATGCTTGCATCGTACTGGGCACAGACAAAGGGTGCATCGCTGGTCACAAAAATGGCCTCGTGGATAATCCCGTCGTTTGAGTTTTTCTGGTCGGGCACCATAGCACTGCTTGGTTGGTCGAAGTTCCAATATCCCATCAAATTGGCATAGTTGGGGTGGGTTGCAGTTACAGGCTTGTTGGCCCATTCGATAATATCGGCCTGGCTTACACCGGTGCCCCATATCCTTACTTCATCGATCAAACCATTCCAATACCGTTCGTTATAGTCGCATCCAATTTGAATGAGTGCATTATTTGCACCCGACATGGCATTGCCGGCAACAGCGTATGCAACACCATTTATATATACAGTATTTACCCCATTGGCCCTTACAGCAGCCAGGTGATACCATGTATTGGTGGATAAAGTGTAATTGGCATCGGCCTCGTTAAAGTTGATTTTGTTATAAGGTGAAGTTGGACTTAACCGTAAGACATAGCCGGACGGGCCACTACCTGGATAGCGCGAAATTATCCCATCCAACCATGAAAATGCAGAGGGTTTGATCCATGCTTCGAGAGTATAATCTGTTGAATTTAATGATGCATCGTTGGGTATCTCAATCCAGTCGTTGTTCCCGTCGAATTGCATGGCGTAGTTACACGCATTGGGCAAGGGATCGAACGACATGCAAGCCATATCGTTTACAGGCTCTAGGTCGCCGGTAAGCTCGGTAAATGCACAAAGCTGTTGGGCTGAGCCAGGTACGATAAAACCAGGTAGTTCAACCGTATCGGTTTGCGATTGGGCCAGCAAGCCTGTCCAGGTGTACGAACCGGATGGGATCCCGCCTACGGTATAAGAAATGTCACACGATGTTAAATCGGAAGTACCAAAGTTCTTCAAAATCACGACAGGGATCTGAGTCTGCCCTTCGATGAGCATCCCGGTTGGCCCAACGATCTGTATTATACCGGCATCAATGGCAAGCATCATAAATTCGTCGGCCCCAATAGTGGGCGCAAGCGAATCCCTGAGTTGACCATCAATATCTTCAGTAATTTCAGGGAATGGCATTGCCGCCCCAATCAAATCGGTATTGAAAGCATGAAGGTTCGAGGTGGACAAAAAGTTAGGATCAACAGAAATTGAGTTTGTCTCGAAGCCCGTTGCAGCAGCCAGTGCTGCAAGCGAAGTGTAATTCATCCACGTATTTGGATAATAGGCATAGGCACTATTGGTTGAATAGAAATTATTATAATCGGAAGCTATAACCGGAGATGGTACTCCCTCGTAAAGGGTCGGATATCTGACCGACATCACATTGTTGTTGAAAACTCTATTATTTCCACCACCAATAATATTAAGCCCCCTGGTATCGGATGAGCTGTTCCCGTTAACATATACCGAATTGTAATAGATATCCTGATAATGGCAATTCAAGTACATCCTGACTGCATAAGTAAAATTGGTGCCGTTTAAAATACTCACAAAGTTATTTGCAATCAATCCTTTTGAATTAGCTGTTGAGACTATGTTTTCTAAATTAATCCCTTGGGTATTACTAAAGTTTGACAAAACAATTTTGTTCCGGGTCACCCTCAAGCTGTCGTTTGCATAGATAATCGAAATCCCCATTTTCGTCCCTGTACCGGAAACCGAAGAGGTAACTTCGTTGGCGTCGACAATAGGTGAGTTCACATACTCCAAACGGATTCCGTACCATTGGAAACCTTCAATTATGTTACCCCAAATATTTACCCCATTGAGGCTGGAGCTTGCCGAAACACCTTTCATAAAAACAGCTGTTGAGCCACTTGTAAATCGGTTTAAACTTACGGTATTGTATGAGCTGTTCACATCTTCGCAACGGACATGGGCCTGGTTGGTGGAAGTCCCGGTGCCCGGTGCAACAAAATAATTATTGGTAAATGTGTTGTATTTGGCACTATTTAAAAATAAAATACTGTTTGAATAAGTGGTATTTGTGGGCATAAACTTGATCCCCTTGAATGTTACATAATCTGCACCATCCATTTTTACCAACCAGTTGTCGCTTGAGCCGGTTGCCCCGGCTGTCATAATTACTGATGTGCTGTCGTTGTTCATCGACCTAAAAGTGATGGTATTGGCAGAGGAAGCTCCGAGAATTGAAGGGATGGTGATCCTTTCGGGATAGGTGCCAGGGTCAACCACAAATTCAACCGGGCCGCAAACGCCTGTGGATACAATATGGTCGACAGCATCATTAAACGAAACAAAGTCGCCAGTTGCACCAATGGTAAAAGTTCCAAAAATGGAAGTTGATACCCCGGTTAAAGCAAGGGTGTCGTTGCCTGGATTTAGATCGGCGACACCATTTGGCAACGAAGTCCACACGGAAATATCGTAGGTGGTCCCGGCAGCAAAGGTGTAGGTGCCAAGGGTCACATTGGCAAAGCCTCCAACTGGGATCAAAGTGGTGTAGTTGATCGGGGTTTGAAGCACACCGTCTATTTCCCAGTCAATGATAACCGACGACAAGGGATTTGACCCACCGCAGGCAACCGTAGCAACAATTGTCGTAAGGCCGGGGCACATCCCATAAATACCTGGTAAATTTACAATACCTGCATCATTCGGAGTAAGGACATATTCATCAGCACCCATATCCGGGGTTATAGAACTTCTTACATCTCCATCAATATCGGTGGTAATGGCGGCTAATGGGGTACCCAATCCATTTAAAAAGAAATTTGCAGTGTTGATATGCAAATCAGTACTACTTACAAACATTGGATCCAGGCTAACTGACCCTACATCACCTGAAGCTGATTGAAATGAGGACAATGAAGTATAGGATGTATTCCAATACACACTGAAACCATTGGGATTATAGAAGTTATTGTTCGATGAAATGGCCGATACAGAAGCATGTTTGATCAATAAATTCGAACCACTTACATAAGAAGCCATATTGTTGTTTTTCAATTCCACATTGGTGTCGGGCCCGAGTGCATCGAGCCAGATACCTCTTGAACCTGCCCCTGAAGCAGTTTTAGTGGTATTGTGATACACCTTTAGATAGCTTGTGTTTTTGGTATAGATGCAACAGGCTTCGGTTGAGGATGTCCCTGCATATTGGACCATATTGTTTGCGATCACAATATCGCCACCTGCACCACCACCGCCGACCTCGTTGGCTACCTGGATGAGACGGGTATTGGCCACGTTGCTATTCACATAAATATTGTTTCCGATAACATTTGTCAATATCCCGGTGGGCCACATAGTAATGGCATTTCTTGCGCCGGCAATGTTAGATGTAAGCGTATTTGACAGAACGTCCATTTGGGTATTCGACGATAAGTTCATCCCTATAAACCCAAATTCAAGCAAGGTATTTCCAATAAATTTATTACCTGTCATAAAAGGAGTTGATCCTTGAACATGGATGCCCTGGTTCCCACTCTCGATAAGGTTGTTTTCAACGAGCAGGTAGTTTGCATTATTGCCAACTATAACAGAACCATCGAGCGAATTTATTGCACAAATCCCTTTGTGTTCGGTGGCAATGCCTGGCAGGGTAATGTGGCAGTTACGGACCGTATTGCTGTCCGACTGGTTCATGAAGTTGAAAGCCCAACCCTGGGCACCTAAAACTTCGACCAACAAACTATCGAACACAAAATGACTGGCAGCATCCAGCCCAATTACCGGAAGGTTTGAAGCTGAAGGTGAATAACTAATCTTTGTTGCATCGCCCTGCCCCGTAAATGTAATTGTATTGGTTGTTGAGGCACCTGCAATGGCAGTAATAGCCAATTGCTCGTTGTAGGTGCCAGGACTTACGAGAAATTCAACAGGGCCACATAATCCAAGTGAATCGAGCCAATGAAGAGCAGTTGTAAAGCTTGTAAAATCACCTGTTGAACCAATGGTATAGGTTCCGCTTGTGCCCGTGGTTATGTCGTACAATCCAAGGGTGTCGTTGGCCGTGTTGTCGTCGGCCATGCCATTGGGCATGCTTGTCCAGGCCAGTACATCGTATAAGTTACCGGTAGTAAAAGAATATCCACCCAACGAAACCGTAGCACCTTGAAAAGATGGAATAGTGGTGGTATAAGAGACAGGTGTTTGCAATACATTATTTACCGACCAGTTGACAGTAACTGTATCGATGTTGGCACTTCCGTTGTTTTTAACGAATACCGAAACATCGGTCAGGCCTTCGCACACGGCCTCCGACACAAAGTAATCAATCATGGCATCGTTGGCATACAAGGGGGCAAAGGTAAATTTAATTTGAGGTTTTGTTGATGCATTGCTACTTGTTGCCACGCCACATTGGGACGAATAATCATTTCTAATATACCGGAAACCATTTGTTTCGGTATAGGTATATACACGACCTGATGAATTCCAGGCTGAGACCTGATCAAAACAAACATCTACAAGTATGTTGCTTACGCCATCCCATAAAAAGGGAGTGTCTAAAGTAAGCATATCCCAGGTATTTACCACAGGTGCATACAATGTGTTGAGATAAACCTGGGTAAGTCCTGTACCATCATAAGTGGTTGGAAGGGTAGCAGTGGTATGTTTCATCTTCACTGTGAAATTTGGCAAAGCATTCACCGGAGCATTATAAATATAATATCCCATTTCCAGGATATTTCCTGGGTTGGCACCTGCTGCAGTCAATTCGGCAGCCGTATAAATTGTCTGGCAGTGCAAGCTTCGGTAATAAATATTTATCGGCGCAGCGCCCGAAGTACCGTTGGTTGCAGTGCCCGCCCCAATCTGGATGGTGTACTGGGAAAACAGGTTTCCTGAGATACATAGGAATAGGCTTAAAAGCACAATCCCAAATTTAAAATTTCTACGTTTCGATGTTCTCATAATCTTATAGGTATTAGGTTATCAATAAATTTCTACATGCTATACAGCCATGGCATTTTTTAACAAACTGCCACATGAGTTGCGTATATTCAAATCCATTTTTACTTTCACTACTTTTTTCGCCCTTTTTGTCAAGGCATTTGTATTGATCTCTTCAATTAAAATCCTAACTGCAATCTTGCCCATTTCATCTACATTTTGCTTCACGGCTGTAAGCGATGGTGTGATGTATTTAAAATAGTCCATGTCGTCGAAACTCACAAAGGCACAATCGAAAGGTATCCGTACATTCATCTCGGTCAATGCCTCGTAGCAAAGCATGGTGAGTTTATTGTTGGTCACATAAAGGGCATCAATGGCGTTGGGGCTAGTAATTAAATCCGACAACACCGTTTTAATCAGTTCCAATTTGGCATCGAATGGGACTTCCTTTACCAGGTTTGAGTTGAAAGAGATATGGTGCCCTTTCAGGGCTTCCTTATAGGCCTCCACCCTGTCGCTCATCGAGGGAAGGTGGTTGAGGGTAGTGACTACGCCAATTTTCTGGTAATTCAATTTCAACAGATGGTTTACTACTTTGAAAGAACCATCGAAAATTTCGGATTGCACAAGGTTGGTTTTTAAACCTTTGTAGCGTCGGTCGATCAATACCAACGGGAAATGACTATCGCGCAGGGCTTTTATGTCTTCCTTGTTTTTTCCGGTTGTTGATATTATCAAGCCATCGACTTTCCGCCCACATAAATTCTGAATGATGTCGCTCTCAAGTTCAGGTTCTTCGTGAGAGCTTACAATCATTGTTTCATAGCCATTCTTGCGGGCTTCCTCTTCAATGCTTTTAGCCATTTTAGAATAATAAAAGTTGCCAATGTCGGAGATTATTAAACCAATAGTATTTGTTTTTCCTGTAAATAAACTGCGGGCAAGTTTATTGGGCTTGTAGTTTATCTTATCTGCATATTCCGTCACTCTTTCCTGTGTGTCCTTTGGGATTTTATTTTGATCGCCTTTCCCATTGACCACATACGAAACCGTTGCGGTTGACAAGCCTAATTCTTTTGCTATCCTGCTCAATGACATACCAGAATTTTTTGGGTATTAAAAATGTGTGGAAAATTACATACTTCTGCTTAATAATCCAATTTTATTTTAGATATTTGTGATTTATTTTCAGATATTATTAATAAATTTATTAAATGACTGAAATACAAGTTATTACAAAACTTAAAGCATTAAGCAAAATTTTTCTTCCAAATTTGCCTATATTTGGACTATAAATTAGAAACAAACCCAATGGAAAGAAAAATTCGACTTATTAAAAGCTCTTCGTTGCAAACAATGAGGAAAGTGCTTTTTGCTATTTTCTTTCTTTTTATTTTGATGCCTGGTTTATTTGCACAGTCCAATCAATACATGCACTTTGATGGGGTCGACGACCATGCCTATCTTGCAGATGGGTCGCAATATATGTTAAATTCGACCACTCTGTCGTTGACAGGTTGGTTCAAAGCCGACCAATTGGGCTATGCTAAAGGGTTGATGGGATGCCGGGGCACCGGTGGGTCTTTTCATGTGGCCCAACAAACCAATGGAGTGATAAAGGCCCGTTTTGACAACAGTACTATTTCCACGCCCGAATTCACCCAAATCCCCTTGGTGTGGCAACATGTAGCTTTTGTGTACGATGGAAGTTCGATAAAACTATATGTCGATGGTGTGGTTGTAGTTAGTGATGTGGCCTCGGGCGTACTCACCAGCCCAAATGTCCCTTTTGCGATAGGCCGGAACATTTTGGCTTCCTATCAATGGTATTATAATGGAGGCACCGATGAGGTAGCTCTGTGGACAGTGGCTTTGACACAGGCGCAAATCCAGGATATTATGGCCAACGAAATTGATGTCAAAGCACCCGGTCTTCAATTGTATTATAAATTTAACCAGGGCAACCCAGGGGGTAACAATTCATCCATAACAAAACTTATTTCGGAAGTTGGTGGGGGCACCCGCGATGCCGACTTGCTGAACCTTGCGCTAAGCGGGCCCACTTCAAATTTTATTGGTACGCTGAATACCGGATACCAGGCCATCTCTTTTCAACCCATACCCAATAAATTAGTGACCGATGCTCCATTTCTTTTGAATGCCACAGCCACTTCGGCGTTGCCTGTTACCCTCGAAATTGTTTCCGGCCCTGCAACAGTTTCCGGCAATACCATAACCTTGTCGGGCCTTGCTGGCCAGGTTGTAGTTAAAGCCAGTCAGCCTGGTGATACCACCTACAACCCTGCAGTCGATGTGGTAAATTCATTTATGGTGATTGATCCGGCTGTCAATGTGCCGACTATTGAGGCTCGAAGCCCACTTGAGGCAGATGTGTATGTCCCTGTTTTGAAACCCATTCAGCTTGCCACTATTGTAGGTATCGGATATCCCGAATTATTTTTTGTTGATGATGTGAGTTTTACCATTGATGGAACAACTGTTCCTGCCACGCATTGGGGCAACGGTTATTATACCGCTTGGTGGGAACCAACGGCTTATGGCAGTTATTCTCTTGTTATCAATGCAGATAATAATTTTGGTAGTACTGCGACAAAATCGGTAAGTATCAATATTGTGCAGGCCGTTACGAATATGAATGTTCAAGCTGTTGAAGGTGTGTGGCTGAGCATGAACAACCCAAGCGAAGTGGTTGAGGTTGAATTGCCCTCCTATCTGGGAGCTTTCAACCAAATTATTGCCACCCTAAACGTGCATTGCCCAGCGGGTGGTTGTGGCGAATGGGACCGTATCGCCAGTATAGATGCCCGTGGGCACAATGGAAAATGGATAGAGATTATCCGATACATTACCCCTTACGGTGTGGCCTGTGACCATAGTATCGACTTGACCGACTATATGTCGATCCTTCAGGGGAAGGTGTCCATCAGGCTAAACTGCGGAACCCTCGACAATGGTTATATGTACGATTTGAGCTTTGAATACAAGGCCGGGACACCCGACCATTGTTACAGCAATGTGGACGTGATTTGGCAGGATACCTATCCCTTTGGAGATTATGCCAATTTACAGCCTGTTCCTATGCAGAGCAGGACATTTCCCGCTTCAACGCAAGCCGCAAAACTGAAAGTGATGAACACCGGACATGGTTGGGGCGACCTGAACACAGGCAATGCGGCAGAATTTTATGAGGCTACCCACACCCTTAAATTCAACAGCGACCCGGTAAGCCAGCATCTTTGGGCAACCTGCAATCCTAACCCAGATGGATGCCAACCCCAGAGCGGCACCTGGTATCATAGCCGTGCAGGCTGGTGCCCTGGGGCAATAAGCCTGGTTTTCGATTACGACCTTAGCCAGTACATTACGTCCGGGAGCGTAAATATGGAATACAAGTTTTACGATGGGTATGTCGATTTGTGCCACCCCAATCATCCCGATTGTGTTACAAATGTTACTTGTTCCGATTGTGACAATGGTTACAATCCCCACTACATCATTGCGGCCAATCTGGTTACTTATTTCGATTCGTATTTCGATCCTGTCGAAATCGATGAACCAAACATCTCAAATGTCGATGTACAGGTGTTTCCGAACCCGGCTGTAGGGAAATTTATGCTTTCGTCGAATGGGGATTTCATGAAAAGCCATGTTGAAATTTTTGATATACTTGGCCACAAAATAGATAGTTTCGATTGGGATGGCAAATCCCAATGGGTCGATATGACAGGTGCCAAGAAGGGTGTATATTTTGTGCAAATTAAGATAAATGAAAAAGTAAAAAGCAAGCGAATAGTATTGCAATAAAGCAATGGAAAATATATTTTATGAAATTAAAAACGAAAATTATGAGAACTATTTTACAATTTTTTGTGGGATTGTTGTTTGTTGTTTCTTTAACTACATCGACAAGCCTGTTTGCCCAAACCAATCAATACCTTCATTTCGATAAGGTAGACGATTATGTGACCCTTCCCAATGGATCGCAGTATATCGCCAATTCATCGGCCATTTCGATGGCTGGTTGGTTTTTTACCGAAGCGAATGGCTATGGACAGGGGATGATGTCGTTCCGTACATCTGGACAAGGATTTTATCTTATCGAGCTAGGCAGTGGGACATTGGAATGTCGTTTCCAAAACTCATCTGGTACGCTGGCCGAAGTAGTTGGCCCAGCAAATACAGTCGTCCCAGGCTTATGGCAGCATTATGCCTGGGTGTACAACGGGTCGTCGGTAACTCTGTTTGTAAATGGAAATATAATCGGCTCCACACCTGCTTCTGGCCAAATTACATTTACAAATATCGAATTTACCATCGGCAAGTGTTTGTTGGGTGGTTTTAATTTTATTTTTGGTGGCCGTGCCGATGAAGTTTCAGTATGGAACAAAGCCTTGACACAAGCCGAAATCCAGGACATGATGGCCAATGAGCTTCTTGGGACAGAGACAGGTTTGCAGATGTATTATAAATTCAACCAGGGAAACCCGGGTGGAAACAATACCTCTATAACCAAGCTTGTTTCGGAAGTTGGTGCCGGTGCCCGCGATGCCGATTTGTTGAACTTTGCCCTTACAGGTAATACTTCTAATTTCCTTGGGACACTGATTACCGGCTACCAGGCTATCTCTTTTTCGCAAATCCCCGACAAATTGATTACCGATGGGCCATTCGAATTAGATGCTATCGCAACCTCAGGATTGCCCGTAACTCTTGAAATTGTTTCAGGTCCTGCCACTATTTCGGGCGATACGGTGACTTTGACCGGCCTTGCTGGCGAAGTAACAATAAAAGCCAGTCAACCTGGCGATGCAACCTATAACCCGGCTGTCGATGTGGTCAATTCTTTCATGGTTCTCGACCCTGCCACTTATGTTCCCGAAATAGATGCCCGAAGCCCCCTCGAAGGTGATGTGTACGTTCCTACTTTGACTGCTATTCAGCTTGCCACAATCGTGGATATTGGGTATCCCGGTTTGTTTAGTGTAGGTGATGTTAGCTTTACCATTGATGGCACAAACATTCCTGCCACAAATTGGGGGGGCGGATTTTATACCGGATGGTGGACCCCGCCGGCCTATGGTAGCTATTCACTCATAATCAATGCGGATAACAACTATGGAAGCACAGGGACAAAATCGTTGAGCATCAACATAGTTCAGGCTGTGACCAATATGAATGTAACGGCGGTGCAAGATGTATGGCTCGAAACCAATACACCAACCGTGACCGTAGATGCCGAATTGCCCTCCTACCTCGGGGCTTTCAACCAGATTATCGCCACTTTAAATGTGCATTGCCCCACCGGTGGGTGTGGCGAATGGGACCGTGTGGCGAGCATCGATGCCCGTGGGCACAATGGGAAATGGATCGAAATAATCCGCTACATAACACCTTATGGCACGGCCTGTGACCACACCATCGACTTGACCGATTATATGTCGATCCTGCAGGGGAAAATTGCCTTTAGGTTGAATTGCGGTACTCTCGACAATGGCTATTTGTACGATTTAAGCTTTGCCTATACGGCCGGCACACCTGCCCATAATTATAGCAATGTGGAAGTAATTTGGCAGGATACCTATCCATTTGGCGACTATGCCAATTTGCAACCCGTTCCATTGGTGAACAAGGTGTTCCCTAACTCGATTGTTGCTGCAAAACTGAAAATTATGAACACAGGCCATGGCTGGGGCGATTTGAACACCAGTAATGCAGCAGAATTCTATGAGGCAACACATACACTAAAATTTAATGGCAACCCCGTAAGCCAGCACCTATGGGATATATGCAACCCAAACCCGGATGGATGCCAACCCCAGGCCGGTACCTGGTATCATAACAGGGCAGGTTGGTGCCCGGGTGCGATAAGTATGGTTTTCGATTACGACCTTTCAGCATATATTGCCATGGGAACCGTAAACATGGAATATAAATTTTTCGATGGGTATGTCGATTATTGCCACCCTAACCACCCCGATTGTATGGATAATGTAACTTGCGCCAATTGCAACGACGGCTTCAACCCACACTATATTATCACAGCCAACTATATCACCTTCTATGATTCCTATTTCGACCCAATTGAAATAAGTGAGCCTCTTGTATCGAATATCGATATCAACGCATACCCAAATCCTTCGGCAGGTGAGTTTGTCCTTTCTTCCCATGGAGATTTTAATAATGCCAGTGTTGAGATTTTCGACTTGCCCGGAAGGAAGATAATGAGTTTCAGTTGGGATGGCAACGAGCGGGTTGTCAACTTAAAAAGTGCCGGTATGGGAGTGTATTCAATTGTTATTACAACCAATGACGAAAAAATTACCAAACGAGTTGTGATCCAATAATTTCATTTCCAAACGAGCGAAGCAACTTAATATGTAATGGTATCCTAAAATATATTGCAGGAAGGCCCACCATGATTGAATAAACTGGTGGGTCTTTTTGTTTTATGTTGGCTTACAAATGCTTTTGTGTTTTATTTTTATTTATTTTTGAACAGTAGTATAGTTTGATTGTTTAATCACGCTAAAAGTGGATTTTCTTTATAGAAATTTAAATCATTGTATTCTGAATACGCGCAACTATATATGGCTAATTCTTTTTTTGATCGCTGCTGGGTTATATGCTGTCGATCTGTGGCACCCTGTCGACAGGCTTTTATGGCGTGAGGCTGACGTGGCTTCGATTGCCCGTAATTTCGACCGCGATGGGATGAATATATTGGAACCTCGTATCGATTGGCGTGGCGATGGGCCTGGCTTTGCCGAAATGGAATTTCCGGCTTATCCCTGGATGATCGCTGTGATGTATAAAATATTTGGGCAGTACGATATTATCGGTCGGTTCCTTTCCTACCTTTTCTCTTTGCTATCATTATTGGTGTTTTTCAAGATGGCACGTTCATGGTTGGAACCCCCGGCATCGTATATCGCAGCACTTTTCTTTGTTTTCAGTCCGTTGATTGTGCAGATATCCAATAATGTCCGACCGGAGCCCTTTATGCTATTGCTCGATTTTCTGGCCATCTATTTCTTTGTTTTATGGAAGGATAGCAATTCGTGGAAGCATTTAATAATTGCTTCTATAGCCACTTCATTGGCCATCCTTGCAAAAATCAGCAATCTGTATATCGGGATCCTGTTTTTGTTTATCCTGCTTCAGAAAAAAGGCTTACGAAGCTTTAGCGATTATAGGATTTATGTTTTTGGGTTTATAGCATTGTTGCCACCCATCCTTTGGTATGTCCATGCTAAAGGGTATTGGCTTGATTATGGGAATTCCCTGGGTTTGTCGAACGAGTATCATTGGATTGGATGGGATTTCTTTACCGATATATATTCTATCAAAGGGCTTTTTTTTAATGAGCTGTTCTTTGTTTTTATGCCCGTTGGTATTGTCGTAGTACTATTTGGTCTTTTTAGCAAGCAATTCAAAAACAGTCAAATTCGCCAATATGCTTTCTTTTGGTTGGTATCGGTTTATATTTATTATGTCCTAACCATTCGTACCACAGCCGACTTATGGTCGATCTATTACCATAGTGTTTCGGTTGCCCCTATCGCATTGCTGTTTGGCATGGGGATTAATAGAATCCTTAAAATTGAAAATGAAAAAGTACTTTATGGTTTGCTATATTCAACTGTGGCTGTTGTTTTAATACTTACTGTTGTTACTTCTTTATGGTACATCCGCCCCCCCTACATGGGTGAAAACATGCAACTTCTTGTTTTTGCAATTTGTCTCGCATTTATTGGGCTTATTTTTCTGATAAGGATATGGGATATAGCCAAACTCCGCTTTCTGAAAAATAAATTGCCTTTACTATTGGCTTCTTTTCTCGTATTTACAACCCTTGCTTACCAGGCTTATAAGATTTCTGAGATATATAAATTGGCAAAACCAGCTATTTATTATACCGAATGTGTGGATAATTTGCGGACAATAATTCCTGATAATTCATTAATCCTGGTTTCTGGTGGAAAATGCTTCGACCGGACCGGATATCCACTTGCCCACAACTCCCCCTATTTCTTTTACTGGCTCGACAAGAAAGGATTTAATATTTGTGTTGAGGATCAAAGTATCAAGAAAATTGAGGAGTTTAGTATTCGCGGCGCGCAGTATTTTATAGCTGAAGAAGGGCAACTAGAAGGGAAGGACGGATTTGAAAAGGAGATGAGGATGCAATATCCGGTTCTTTATGAGGGGCCTGGACTGGTCTTGTTTGATATCAGGTAAATATTCGGTTGTTATTTTTACCCACCGAAGCCTTGGCGTAGGTGGGCAGTTGTCATTCACTTGTCATTCACTTGTCATTCAGTAGTTATTCAATTGCAATAAATTGTTCGAATGACATCCGAAGGGCATCTAAACCAGGAATTTCGAAGCCATCAAGATGATAGCGGTCAGTAAAAAGAGGACATAGCTGCCTGGGTCTTTCAACGTGAAAACAATTGGATCATCGGTCATTTGGCCCCGGCTGGTCACAAGCCAAATCCTACTTATCCAAAACAATAGCAGAAAACTGAGGAACCACAAAATTTTAGGATTGGCATACAACAAGCGTACTTCGGGACTATTGATGTATAATGAAAACACGATGACAGACATAAAACCACTGACAATGCCCATTATCTGAAGTAAAGGGATATCGACCGACGAATAATCCCGCCTTCTGTTTTCAATACTAGTGAGATGGGTTATCTGAGCAATTTCCGAGTAGCGTTTCACGAAAGCCAGGCTCAAGAAAATGAATATTGAAAAGGCTACCAACCAGAAGGAAATCGGAATATCAGTCGCAATTCCCCCCGAAATCACCCTAATCGTATAAAAGGCTGCCAAAAGGAAGACATCGTAAAGTACAATTTTTTTAATATGGATTGAATAGCCCACTGATAAAAGGAAATAGAGCAACAAGATGATAAAAAACGAAGTGTTGATGAAATATGCAGCCATCAAACCAACAATAAAAAGTAAAATGGCTATCATCATTGCCGACAAAATAGGAAGTTTTCCTGATGCCATGGGTCTCTTTTTTTTCCGTGGGTGCGAACGGTCGCTGTCAAGGTCCATCAAATCGTTGATAATATATCCTGTCGAAGCGATAAAACCAAAGGCCACAAAAGCGATAATGGTCTTTAAAACTAGGTCGGGATTGGAAAACGAATGCGAGGTAACCAAAGGGACAAATAGCAAAAGGTTTTTCAGCCATTGGTAAACCCTGATTGCCTTTATGGACGAAGTTAGGGTGCTTCCCGTGTTTTCCCATTTTTTTTGCAGATTCCCGATTTTCTTGGCTTTTTGCACAACTAATTTATCGGCATTGATCAGATAGGCATGGCGGGCCTCTGTGAAAATAGGAAGGTCGGATTTCGAATTGCCCATATAATCGAATTGCCCCTGTCCATAATTATCGACAAGAAAACTGGATTTTTTTGAGCCTGATAGATTTTGTCCATCACAACTGCCATACGCTTCATCGAAAACCGGGTAGGCTTTTCTGATTTCATCAGCTTGAATTTGTAGAGATGCTGTGGCCAGGATAATTTTTCTTCCCTTTTCCGATTCGCTTTTAATGAAATCAAAAATATCATTATTTACAGGCAACAGGCTATAGTTGGTGTTCACCCGAGCATTGATATTTTCTTTCAGATGATATTTTCCTTTCAACAGCCAAAGAATACATAAGAAAAAGTAAAAAGGATTCTTTTTTATTAGGTGGACAAATCCTTCCACCAATAAGTCGGTACGAAGAAAAGTGCCATCCAAATCTACTACTATGGGTATATTGTCGGTAAATATCTGACTATTATCTGAACTCATATTTTGCGTCATTTTTTTTCTCAATATATTCTGAAAGTCCTACGAAAAAATCTTCTCTAAGTTAGGAATTTTTATGGAAGGAGAAATGGGGATAGAAGGAAAGAAGTTGGATAGTTGAAAGGATTGATTCCAGGTGATCTTCTATCTATTTTCAATCTTAAAGCTACGTACCAAATACCTTTTTTTCGATGGTACTCCGAATTCTTGGCGTGGGAGGGCTTGCCTGCTTTGTACTGATTACAAAATAGCTTAATAACATAAAAGCTATAATATTGAAGTAAAATAAATTGGACACACCTGAAAGATAAAGAACAAAAAGACTTGTCAACGGGAAAAAGGGATTCTTGTATTCTTGAAATTCCTTAAAAATAAACAAAGCAACCGGAAGCAGAAGTATCGAATAATGGGAAAGCGTACCTGGATAAATTATTAATGTTAGAGGAACAAAGAGTAAGATTGACAATTGGGCTGATGATTTACGTGCATAATGTGCTAGATAAATAGAAACAGCAGTAAACAAGATAGTTACGGAGTAAAGAACAGTTTTAATGCTGGTCAAGCTAATGGTTTGAATGTTGGTCGCCTGAAACCGGAGCAATACTGAATTCAATGATGTATTGATGTCTTCGAGGAAAATGCAGTCGTTCATTCGGCTTGTGGGCAAGGACGAGAAATAAGAATAAAAGATTTCTCCCCCAAACACCAAAACTGTTAGAAGCACTATTAAAATTCCTGTTGCAGCCGAACTGAGTAGAGCTTTCCAATTTCTGAAATACAAAAAGTAGAGTCCAAAAATTACTGCCAGGGGCTTTATAAATATCATCAAACATAAATACACTCCGGCACTCCAATGATTTTGATTTTTAACCGTAAGAAGAAGGAAGAATAGTAACAGGGTATTGGTTTGGCTGAAAAGAAGGGTTTTGGTCAGGCCAGGGAAAATTAAAATCAGGATTAATAAAGAAAACAAATACAGGGTATTCGATTTACCTTTTGCATAGGGTTTAAAAATCGTAATCACTAAAACTATATCTGCAATCAAAAAAAGGACGATGATACTTTGCCATAGAAAAAAGCCAGTATTCAGGTCAAACCATCCCAGTGGCATAAACAATAACATGGAGGGGGGAGGATACCAAAAACCAACATCCACAATATCACGTACAAAACTAGTACTTACCAGTGTATCGAGATTGAGTTCATGAAAAAGTGAATGATACAATGAGGGATCGTAAAAGTTAGAACCCGATAAGCCCGAATGGGCAAAAAGATAAAAGGCCATAAAATCCCATTCATTTACCCTCAAGTAGCTTTTGTATAGTACATTCAGAAATTGTAAGACCAAAACAGTCGAGATCCCAAGCAGTAACTTATTTACTCTATCCACCTCTTTTTCTTTATAGAAAACAATGGTATATAGTATAGCAAGGAATATTAAAACACTAAGTCCAAACAAATGCTTTGTATCTGCTTGTCGATTTAAAAAATAGAGAAAAATGGTAACCATACTTCCGATAGCTATCCAAATTAAATCGGCAAATTTCAATTTGTCAAAGAAATTATTTAGCCGCATTGCAGAATTTTTGAATTTACTCTTTATGGCGATCCAACTTTTCAAAGCTTATGTTTTGTATCATTTCTGATGTTTGATTTATTCTAAAAACACGACCAAAAAATCTTACGCAAGATAAGGTTATTTTCAGAAATTGAAATTTGGTATATCCGCCCAAAAAAAATCGGACTTCCAACAAAGGCAAGTTTTATCGTACTAGGGTCATCCAGCATTCTACCCTATTGACTATTGTTTGTGACTCTGGACTTCCGACTACCAACTGAGGACTTTCTCCTATTTAACTTCTATCCATATATCCGGCAAAGAAATCCTTGATCAACTCCAGGAATTCCTGCCGGGAAGGGATTTGCTCGATCACCGTTTCTTCTTTGTAGGGGCTGAACCCACGGGCCGTGTAATTGGCCGTTGCATATTTGTGGTCGATGTTGCAGGTGTGCAAGAAGATCCTTTTCGCCCCCGATTTCCAGGCTGTATCAATAGCGTGCGACAGAAAATGTCCGCCTAGGCCACAACCAATATACTGAGGGAAAAACCCGAAGAAATTGATTTCCACATTTCCGACTTCCTGAAATTCCAACTCGAAATAACCAACCAGTTTCTTTTCCTGAAAACCCAGAAAGGTTTTGCATGTATGATTTCTGAAATAATCCTCCCATTCCCCGATACTCCAACTCAGGCGGCTGTACCACTTCCAGGGAAGGCCAACGCCCGTAAAAAGCATAAAGTGCATGAAACTGTCATTTTCAATTTCCTGAACTTGGATCGTCGTTTCAAAACCGGTCTTAGGCCGAAACTGGCTTTGGCTGGTCATTTCGAGGTAATGGATTGTTACGTTGGTTTCCGGCATTGCAATTATTTTAATTCAATGCGAAAGATACAAATATTTGAAACTTTGGTGGTTTCGGTTCACGTGTCTAGGGTTTCGTGTCTCGGGTTTTGGGTTCATCCCCAACGAAGGTTTCGTTTTAAAAGGTCAAATCATTTTTCTCCTTAATTTAAGGGGAAAAATCGGTGGTTCATAGCAACGGCGGGGCAGGTTTTCTAATTTGTTGGCAACAGGGGAAAGCCCTTCCATTCCATAAAGGAAGGGTTTGGATGGATTACTAAACTTGGCGCAAGGTGTGCCCCGACTGATAGTCGTTGCCGGTCCCGTTTAAACAGACCCACAAGTCACCGGGTGAATTTTATAAGAAAAGACAGGATGTTTGATCTTTTTGGTTCATTGGCTCAATACTCACCCGGTGACTGGGGCAGAATCACTTGGGACGGTTTATAAATAGTTCCACATTTACCTCACCACCACAAACTTTTTCACCCAAACATTCTCCTTGCCACTGGCCCGGATAAAATAGTTGCCTGGCCTTAAGTCTGATATTTCTAAGATTACAGTGCTATTTATCGGCTGATCAGTCATGACCAATTGCCCGATACTATTAAAAATTTCAATTTTGATAATTGATTCATTTGTGTGAATGTTGATTTGCCGGGATGCGGGATTGGGGTAAACCTGAATCTCAGCATTAGTTTTAACTTCTTGTTTTTCAAGAATGGGAATTGCATTGTGCAACATGCTTATGCCATGCTGTGTTCCAAACCACATATTGCCCAGGTGGTCTTGTTCTACGCAAAGTACATTATTAAGTAGAAGTTCATCAGATTCATTTATATTGATTATCCCTGAGTTGGTTATTACAGAAACTCCTCCATAAGTGGCAAGCCAGATTGAACTGTCACTTGCAATTTCAATATCGGACACCCAATCATTTGCAAGGCCGTTTGTGCTATAATAAAATGTCCAGGTTGTGTCCGATTTACAAGCCGCTCCATTATTGGAGGCAATCCAGAGTTTTCCATCAAGGCCCGTTCGTATATCTAAAATATGAGTTCCAAAATTAACATCAGGGATCACCTCTTGTACGTAGGTTGTATTTTGCAAATAGACGAGTCCACCAAATGTACCTACCCAAAGAACACCTGAGGAATCCCGTTCTATGGCATTGCAATAAACGCTAGGTAACCCGGTGATAAATTCTTCGCCAAAAGCCACATCCCAATAATTCGGACCCCAAAAATGGGCAGTACTGGCTCCGGCAGCCCAATAATCCCCAGAGGCTTCGGAGATGAAATCACGTACTATGGGGGCATAATAGCAAGAAATAGTGTCCCAGCTCGAATTGCTATATCTGTACAAAAAGTTATCCTTGAAAACGCATAAATTCCCATCGAAATCGCTTTTTACCAATTCAATTTCACCATATTGATCCTGTGTAAGATAACTGTTCCACTGATTTGAACTGAATCTGCTGACCCCGCTAAAATTAGCTGCCCATATTTCATTGTCCACACTTTCATGAATATCGTTGATCCAGTTGTCGGCCAACCCCGAATCTGTAGAAAAGAAGGTCCACGAACCGCCTGTGTACCGGCAAATTCCTTCTTCTTTCAAACTAAACCATACATTCCCTTTTGAATCCTGAAGCCCGCATAAGATATTATTGGTTGGCAAGCCATCAGCCATTGAATGTCTGTACCACTGGCCGTTTTCTTTATAATACAATCCGGCATGTGCAGTCCCAAACCAAAGCCTGTGGTTAACAGTATCATTTACTATACAATACGTGTTGAAGTATATACCTGTTGTATTGGTTAATACTGCCGGATCCAGCACTGTCCATGAATTTCCAGTCAGGTAGGCAATTTTTTGTCCTCCTGCCCATATCGTTCCCGACTCATCCTGGTTAATGCAGCTCACACCGCACGTACTTCCCCAATTCAGGCCATTGCTCATATTGTGCGAAGTCCATGATGTTCCGTCATAGACTGAGATACCATAGTTATTGCCTACCCATACATTGCCATCCGAATCTTCATAAAAACAATTAATGTTATTACCTGTTAAACCATTACCTGTATTAAACTCTTCGAATGTGATCCCATTAAATTTATATAAACAGGTAAATGTTCCCAGCCAGACATTTCCGTGGCTATCGCAAAATATATTTCTAATCTGGTAATTGGGATTTGGAGTTGGGTATTTATAGAAATTGATACCATCAAACTTCGTAAGGGTATCATCCCAATGCTCGAACCAAAGATTGCCATATTTATCACAAGCGAGAAATTGCATTTCAAGGGTATTCCCCGATATATTATGAGGCATATATAGATTAAACATCGGGGTGAAATCAACAAAATTATATTTCATGTAAGCATCAAATGCCGTGAGGTAAAGACAGTTGTTTACTGTGTCCTCCTTCATTGTAAATATAGTATTCGACCCAAGGGAGTTTTCGCCTGTATTGTAGGTGGTGTAATTGGTGAACTGGTATTGCCCGAAACCCTGGATGGTTACAGCAATAAGTAGAAGGAAAAGAAAGGCATTTTTTTTCATAGTTATTTTTTTTGATGACTATCCAAAATTACGAAATTTTTTGGGATTCCAACATAAGTAGGGACCCCGCCGAAACGGGGCAGGCAGCGACACAAAGTCGCACTCCGACTTGACCGACATAGCGAGCGAGGGTTTCGCTCGAAGCGAAGCCCTCGCTGGTGCTGATTTTTTTGGGTTTATCCCCATCTACTGTCCCTGTTTCATAGCCCAATTCGGTCTCCCCCTTTGTGAAAAATAAAGGGGGACAATCCGTGTTTCATAGCAATGGTGGGGCAAGTTTCCCAAATAATATGCAACAGGGGAAAGCCCTTCCTTTCCT
>JAIOYV010000101.1 GCA_021740905.1 Bacteroidales bacterium | reverse complement strand
CGCAATTTGTATCAAAAAACCTGAGATGCCGCCTCAAATCCCTTAAAAATAGCGCGAAGATTGTTTTTTAGGGTGCTCACTATAAGGCTTTGCTGTCAGGCTGTTAGGGCAAAAGTTAAATTCATAAGGAATAGCTGATCTTATAGGAGAGTATGCAAAGCCCCAAACCCATTATTATAAATGGAAGGGAAAAAATTAGACCAATAACCTGATGTTCAATCTTATATTTTGGAATTCTATTCATAATTAAATGACCATTTATCCCTTTTATCCACTGGGAAAAGGCTTGATCCCACTACTTACTATGCATCTCGTAGGGGCAGTTACCCGGCATGATACTTTCATTCGAAGTGCGACTTCAAATCGCACCTCGAATAATTTCATCATTTCCTTATCCCCAGCAACTCCACATCAAAAATGAGGGTTGCATTGGCAGGGATAATCCCCATTGACCTTTCACCATAAGCAAGTTCCGGTGGCAAGATCAAACGTAGCTTGTCGCCCACGTTCATCATGGCTACAGCTTCTTCCCAGCCTTTTATTACACGCGCTTGTCCCAAGGGGAAAACAAATTCCTCGTCGCGTTTCACCGACGAGTCGAATATGGTTCCATCCTGGAGATAGCCGGTATAGTGCATGGCCACATTGTCGCCGGCTTTGGGCTTTTCGCCTTTTCCTTCTTCAATAATATAATACTGCAAGCCCGATTCGGTGGTGTACATTTTTTTTCCTTCAATATTAAAAGGCTTTATAACAATCGGGGGTTCAATTTCAAGAAGTTCCACATCAAAAATGAGGGTGGAATGGGCCGGGATTACCGATGTTTCTTTTTCGCCAAAAGCCAGGGGTGGCGGAATTATCAATCGGAACTTATCGCCCACCTGCATCAACATAACCCCTTCGTCAAGCCCTTTGATAACCTTCCCTGCACCGGCCATCATTTTAAAAGCTTCGTTGCGCTTAAAAGTCGAATCGAACATTTTTCCATCTTTCAGGTAGCCCGAATAGTTGATTTTCACATTTCGCCCAGCCTGTGTTTTTTCACCATTGCCCTTCTCTACAACAATATATTGCAGGCCGGAAGGGGTTGTCAATGTATCTTTACCCTGCGTATCAAAGGCAACAATTTGAGGCTCTGCTGGAGTGGGTGGGGGAGATTTAAAATCGACCAGCTGCACATCGAAAATAAGTGGCGAATTTGCCGGGATGGCTCCCATTTCGCGATCGCCGTAAGCCAATTCAGGTGGAATATACAAAGTGGCATATCCACCTTTCTTTAGCAGCGCGATACCCTCGTCCCATCCTTTTATAACCTGGCCCACACCCAGCTGAAAGGTAAATGGCTTTTTGCGTTCCACCGAACTATCAAAAACGGTCCCGTCCAACAGTTTTCCGGTGTAATGCACCAATACCTGGTCGCCAGTTTGAGGAAAAGGACCGTCGCCCGGATAAGTAATTTTGATTTTCAACCCCGATCCTGTGCCGAGAAAATCTTTATAGGGGTCTTCATCTGTTTGTGAATATCCATTCAATACAATAAAACTCAGGAAAAATAGAATGAATAATTGAATGTAGGATTTACTTTTTTGCATGATAAAAATAGGATATTTAGTCAATAATAGAGATTAGTTTAACTTCGAATAATAAGGTTGAATAGGGCGGGATACCTGGGACACCAGATGCTCCATAAGCCAATGATGATGGGATTATGAGCGTGGCCTCAGCTCCTTTTTGCATATATCCAATGCCCTCGTCCCAGCCTGCTATCACCCTGCCAGTCCCAAGACGAAACCCAAAAGCTTCGTTGCGGTCGTACGACGAATCGAATTTCTCACCATAGATGGTATAACCTGTATAATGCACCAGGACACTATCGCCTGATTGAGGGGCATTACCAATTCCATGTACACTTTCGATATAGTACAAACCTGATGGTGTGGGAGCCGCAGTGATATTATTGTTTTGAAGATATTCCACCAATAATTGTTCTTCCTGTAAGGCAAGGTCGGTGGTGTTGTCCTTCATGCACGACAGCATCAGAAAGGGGATCAAAAGTAGGCTCAGATTTATATAAAACTTCATTTCGTAAATATTATTCAACTTTCAATAGTTCGATTTCAAAAATAAGGGTAGAGAATGGAGGTACCGGCCCGTGTTGTTTATCCTCATAAGCAAGCATGGAAGGTATAATCAGTCGGGCTTTTCCACCTACTTTCATTTTGGCTATACCCTCTTCCAATCCGGCAATAACCTCGTTTGCCCCTAGCATAAATCTGAATGGCTCGTTGCGTTTAAGAGAAGAATCGAAGATCGCCCCATCGATAAATTTTCCAGTATAATGAACGGTAACCTTTTGTCCAGGAACAGCTGATTTGCCACTACCTGCCTCCAACTCGATATAATATAAGCCACTCATGGTTGGTTCAACCGTCACATTGGTTAGCTTTAAGTAGTTATCGAGCATCTTTTGTTCTTCTTCGGCGTTATGGCTTTGCAACGCACGTCTCTCGTCTTTTATTTGGTTGATGCTCTGTATGCCTTGCAGGCGAACTTCGAAGATGATATTGCTTGTCGGGTCAATGACTTTTGGAAGATCTGAGTGAAGGGTGTGTTCGTAAAATTGTTTGGCATTTACTTTAAAATTTATGCTGTCGCCAACATGCATGATTGAAAAGGCATCTTCGACCGAACCACCCAGGTGCGAAGGCTTTTTGAACTGCATCCTGTATGGGCCGGGTATCTCATTCGTGTCAAAAAGAACAGAGTCCTGCTCCGTTTTATATTTCATTTTCAGCACAAGTACATCGCCTTCTTTAACAGCACTGCCCAATTCGCTTCGGGTAATAAAAGCATATTGAAGACCCGATTCGTGAGTCTCCCAGAGAATTTTCTCACCACAGGAAATAGTGCCCATAAAAAGGGTAATTATAATAAGTGTTGTCCAAGCTAATCTCTTCATTTTTTGTTCAATATTAAAAATTTTACCTAAGCTGATAAAAACCATAAAACTATAAAATTTCTACTTTGTTTTTTTCTGATTTCAACAGCATGATGTGAAATGGTGCAAAAAGGTTGTGTGACAATTTCAGCAACCTCATTTAGCGGATTAATTTTCAGGGTACTCGAACGAATTTGCCAGGCAAATACCGAAGATGTTAAAAAATGTTAGGGGCTACCAATTTTTGAATTTTTTAAACAAATCCCACAACACAATACCTGCACTGACCGAAATATTGAAGCTATGCTTGGTGCCAAACTGGGGAATTTCGATGCAAAAATCGCTCATACTTACAATATCCTGAGCTACCCCCTTTACTTCATGCCCAAAAATAAAAGCATACTTTTTATTTGGTTCAATAGTGAAATCGACCAGTGAAATTGAATCTTCGGCTTGTTCGATTGATGCCACCAGATAATTGTTCTTTTTCAATACTGAAATGGCATCGTTGGTTGTTTCGAAATATTTCCAGTCGACCGATTCTGTTGCCCCCAGTGCTGTTTTGTGAATGTCTTTATGCGGAGGGGTGGCTGTAAATCCACATAAATAAATAGCCTCTATCAATAGGGCATCACTGGTACGAAAAATCGACCCGATGTTGTTCAAGCTTCGCACATTATCGAGCACAACAATAAATGGGGTCTTTTCCGACACCTTGAATTCATCCATGCTTAGGCGATTTAGTTCGCTGTTTTTAAGTTTTCTCACTTTACCGTTTTTATATGGCCACAAAATTAAAATTATTACTTTGGAAGTATATGAAATTGAAGTATTTTAGCCGCCCAATATTAGGTATACAAATCTTAAGCTATATAGATATGAATCTACACGAATATCAAGGGAAGCAATTGTTAAGGCGCTATGGAGTATCTGTTCCAGTTGGTTTTATTGCCAACAATTCGGATGAAGCCTTATCGGCAGCAAAAAAAATCAGTGACGAAACCAACAGCACTTTATGGGTTGTTAAGGCGCAAATCCATGCCGGTGGCCGTGGAAAAGGGGGCGGCGTGAAAATTGCCAAATCACTCGACGAGGTGAAGCAACTCGCATCGGAAATAATAGGCATGCAATTGGTGACCCACCAAACTGGGCCGCAAGGCAAAATGGTAAACAAGGTTTTGGTTGAGCAAAACGTGTTCTATGCTGGCGAAAGCGAGCCTAAAGAGTTTTATATTTCGGTGTTGTTGAACCGCGAAACAGGACGTAATATTATTATGTACACCACTGAGGGTGGAATGGACATTGAAGAAGTAGCCGCAAATACCCCCGAACTTATCTATAAGGAAGAGATCGATCCGCGGGTTGGTTTACAGGCATTCCAGGCACGCAAGATTGCTTTCAATCTGGGTTTGTCGGGAAAGGCCATGAAAGAAATGGTAAAATTTGTGACTGCGCTTTATAAGGCGTACGAAGGGACAGATTCCTCAATGTTCGAGATTAACCCAGTTTTAAAAACCTCCGACAATTTAATCCTGGCTCTCGATTCAAAGGTAAGTATCGACGATAATGCGCTATACAGGCACCAAGATATTGCCGAAATGCGCGATATAACCGAAGAGGACCCTGCCGAAGTAGAGGCTGGAAAATACAATCTGAATTTCGTAAAACTTGATGGCAATGTAGGTTGCATGGTAAACGGTGCTGGCCTGGCAATGGCCACGATGGATATTATCAAGCTGTCGGGCGGCGATCCGGCCAATTTCCTCGATGTGGGCGGAACAGCCAATGCTGTGACCGTTGAGGCTGGTTTTCGTATTATCCTGAAAGACCCCAACGTGAAAGCCATCCTTATCAATATTTTTGGTGGAATTGTTCGTTGCGACCGGGTTGCACAAGGTGTAGTCGATGCCTATAAGTCGATTGGAAATATTAAAGTACCGGTTATTGTCCGTCTACAGGGAACCAATGCTATTGAAGGAAAAGAACTGATCGATGCTTCAGGGTTGAAAGTATTTTCGGCCATTACATTGAAAGAAGCAGCCGACCTTGTGAAAGAGGTGATGGTATAATTCAGTCGGCAGTCGCCGGTCCACAGTCAATCAATCGGCAATGGGCAGAAGATCTATCCTCTGTATCTTTAGCGGTGGAGCAGACTGCAATACTTGAAGACAGAAGTGACGTACGGCGTGCGTCTAAATTAATTCTATACCGAAACATTCAACAATAGGTTAATCATAAAATTAAAAAGGGGCTCCGTTTCGGAAGCCCCTTTTTTCACCTTATGAAAAAATTAACCAACTATATTTATTTTACTCCTTTGTCTGTACTAATGCCTAAAAGTGAATACAATCCACAGATGCTAAAAGCCGCTGTCAATAGAGGGAGTAGGGCCACTAATCCCCACCATGATTGATAATAAATCCCTAATGCGCCAATTACAACTCCGGCAACAATCCGGATAATTTTGTCTGTTTTACCAATATTACATTTCATAATTCCAATTTTGTTTACGTAAACAAGGTAGTTTGAAAAATGTTCAAGGGAATTGCATTTGCTTTCGCCTTAAAAAATGTTAAAAATGGCATAGTTCGGAATAGGTACAGCAAGATCTCAGCGCGAACTCCCAACTTTTCAACTTTGAACTCATAACTAATAAATATTTTGCCAATCGAAAGGATTTGCTTATTTTTCCTGAGGCTAACAAAACGTAACCACATAAGATCAATACTATGCTTTCGCGATTTCAAAAATTCATTGAAGAGAACAGGCTTTTTGCACGGGATGGTATTGTCCTGCTGGCAGTAAGCGGTGGCATCGACTCGGTGGCGATGCTTGATTTGATGGTGCAATCGGGTTTTAAGATTGCCCTTGCTCATTGCAATTTTAAACTTCGTGGGGCTGAATCGGATGACGACGAAACTTTTGTAAAATCTTTGGCAGATAATTATGACGTCCCTTATTTTGGAACAAGCTTTCATACAAAAGAATATGCCAACGATAATGGGATTTCGATCCAGATGGCTGCCCGTAAACTTCGATTGGAATGGTTTGAGGAAACCAGAAGGGCAAACGGTTTTGATTGTATTGCCCTGGCCCACCAACAGGGCGATGTAATTGAAACTTTTTTCATAAACCTAAGCCGGGGCACCGGAATACGGGGGCTGACGGGGATGAAAGCAAAGAGTCAATATCTTGTGAGGCCCTTGTTATTTGCCCGGCGAAATGAAATTATGGATTACTGCCGGACACGTGATTTATTGTACCGCGAAGATTCCAGCAACGCCAAACAGGAGTATTACCGTAACAAGATAAGGCACAGCCTGATGCCGGTATTCCTGGAACTGAACCCACGATTCAGCGATAACATGATCGAGAACATTGACCGATTACGCGAAGTAGAACAAATTTTTCAACAAACTATTGCTGAATCCTTAGAGCGTTGTGCCATTAGAAAGTCGGACGAAGTTTACCTTTCCATTCAAGAGCTAAAATATCTCACCCCCTTACCCACATTCCTGTTCGAGTATATCCGTGAATTTAATTTCTCGAAGTACGACATACCCGAAATAATTGCTTCACTGGATGGTCCGTCGGGAAAAGTATTTTTTTCGCCAACTCACCGACTGCTCAAAGACAGAGAGGAATTAATAATCAGTGCCCTCGAACAAACCAGTCAGCACCAGTATTACATCGAAGACGGGGTTCTTGAAATTGATCAGCCCCTCCTCCTTTCCTTTTCACTTATCCCAAAAGACGAATTGGAAGAAATTAAGAAAAGCCCTCGCTATGCCTATCTCGATTACGACAAACTAAATTTTCCATTAATCCTCCGACAGTGGCGGAAAGGGGAGTATTTTATGCCTTTCGGGATGGAAGGCTTTAAGAAATTGAGCGACTTTTTCATCGACCAAAAAATGTCGATCATCGAAAAAGAAAAAACCTGGATACTGGCATCGGATGAGCACCCTGTGTGGATAGTAGGCCGGCGTATCGATAATCGATATAAAATTGGAGAGGGAACAAAGAGGGTGTTGTTGGTAAAACTTTCCAGCTAAGCAAAAAGGACTGTTTGAGGAATTGGGTAATTTGGTAATTAACGAAAAGGGAAATTTTAGATTGGAGTAATGGACAGAGAGAAACATCCAAATAATCTATCCGATTTTTTTTAGACATAGCACTTATGAACTTCAACTATTTAATCAAGCGATGGAAATATAAATTGATGGCACCACACCATCTGGGCTTTGGAATTCATAGTCCTTCTCTGTTTGATTTTCTTATGAAGGTAGTTTTCGATTCCCAAAATCACGACGAATACCATCGTATCGAAGGGATTTACCCGGCACGAATCTGCCCAACAAAGAAAAAGTATGGCCGCCTGATTTGCCGAATTATCAAAAATGCAAAGCCAGGATATGTGCTCGAAATTACCTCGATGCCCAGTTTAATGTCGTTGTACCTGGCGGCAGGGAGCAATCAGGCTGATTTTTTTTGCATCAACGAATGTTACCAGCAAGGGAAACGCATACAACACCTGGCCGAAATTGTGAATCCCGGCTGGATAGACATGAACGGAAGCATTGAAAAAATACTTCCTGTATTTTTGAATTCACGCGAAAAGTGGGATGTTTTCTATTTGAACTACTTTTCTGATTACGGGTTGGCTTATTCCTATTTTGAATTGCTATTGCCATACATCCACGCAGATACAATTATTATTATAGATTTAATACATTACTCCCTGGCTGCGGATCAATTCTGGCAAAAAATAATTTCTCATTCTGAGGTCAGGCAGTCGGTAGACCTGTTTGAGATTGGAATCCTCTTTTTTCATGATGGCTTACAAAAAGAGGATTTCGTGGTAAGAGTGTGAAAGAATTTTATAAATATTGTTGGTTGTGATTGTCATGTCTTTTATACCGATTACGATTTGAAATACGCCTTTAGAATCTTGAATAAGTTTTCAATTATAAAAACATCCCGGCTTCTGGCCCTGTATTCAACAATAAATCCAACACACTCAGATTTGGGATAAAACCATGCTTCGGAGAAAAAACCTGGGTGTATTCTTGTGGGTTGAATTTAGGGTCAAACTTATTGAAGTCTTTTTTAGGGTGAATTATGTCACGATAATCCTGTCCAGAAAAACTTCCAGGCTTTTCGTAAGTTTCCGACAGGGTGATTTCTGAATCCAATTCCAGGGCCTCAATCAGAAACTGGATAATCTCCAAATTAAAATCGAAAAGAAATTTATGCTTATTTTGAAAAAAAGGGATGAGGTCATCGATATAAAATTCAAAAAAAGGAGATGATTGATAGGCTGATTCTATAGATTTCCAATGGATTTTCTGCCAGTGTGTAAGGTATTCGATTTTCACATCCCGGATAGGCATTTTCAGACCTGATGCTTTTTTGATCGGGATATTCAAACTAAGCTTTCCGTTTGCCCCGTATATGTAGCAACGGTTCCGATAACTTTGTTTGAGGTAGTTTTCGTGGGCTTCCAGAACCACCTTTTCAGTCCTGGCTATCTTCGAGAAATATTGAATTGGTGGAAAATAAGCTGTGTTGAGTAGGAGCATTTTCGAATGATTATTGATGAATGTACCTCATGGTATTTGCGATTTTTACATTCTTAATGAAAAAAGATGTACGCCATTGTGATCGCTGCAATAATACCCACAAAATCGGCTATCAGCCCACATGTGATGGCATAGCGGGTTTTTTTTATGCCCACCGACCCAAAGTATACAGCGATGATATAGAAGGTTGTATCAGTAGCTCCTTGAACAGTCGAGGCTACGCGGCCAACAAACGAATCGGCTCCGAAATTAGTCATGGTTTCCACCATCATGCCCCGTGCCCCACTGCCACTTAGTGGCTTCATTAGGGCTGTGGGCAGGGCTTGAATGAAATCGGTATCGAAACCCATTGCCGAAAACCCCCATGCCATTCCATCGACCAGATAATCCATGGCTCCACTTGTGCGGAATACACCAATAGCCACCAAAATGGCAATCAGATAAGGGATGATTTTTATAGCCACAGAAAAACCTTCCTTGGCGCCATCGATGAACGATTCGTAAATATTCACCTTTTTTCTCATCCCCAGCAAAATAAACCCAACGATTATTGAAAACAGCATCAGGTTGCTCACCAAAGAACTTATCTCGGTGATCTGCTCTTTTTCGAGGGTCGAGAAATACCAGATAATCCCTGCTATCAGGGCAGTCAAACCGCCCAGGTAGGCCAATACTACCTTGTTCAACAAGTTGATTTTTTGGTATATGGAAACGGCTATCAGACCGGCTATGGTGGAAAAGAAGGTGGCCAGCAGGATAGGGATAAAAATATCGGATGGATTAACAGCCCCTAACTGGGCACGGTACACCATAATACTAATGGGTATCAAAGTCAACCCCGATGTGTTCAGCACAAGAAACATAATCTGGGCATTGCTGGCGGTGTCTTTGCTGGGGTTTGATGCCTGCATTTCTTTCATCGCCTTTAACCCGATGGGCGTAGCGGCATTGTCGAGGCCCAGCATGTTGGCGGCAATATTCATCATGATGGAGCCTGTTGCGGGGTGGCCTTTGGGCAGTTCAGGAAAAAGCTTTTGAAAGAAAGGGCCGATCAAACGCGAAAAGATATTTACGATACCTCCTCGTTCTCCAATCTTCATCAAGCCCAGCCAGAGGGTAAGCACACCGGTTAAACCCAGCGAAATCTCAAAACCAGTTTTGGCCATGTCGAATGTGGAAGCGACCAGCTCGGAGAAAATCTGCATGTCGCCGAAAAAAATCAGTTTTACCAAGGCCACCACAAAGGCACATAGAAAGAAAAAAATCCAGATGTAATTTAATGCCATTTACCACTTTATTCTGATGTGGTGCAAATGTACAATTTGTACGGAGAAATTAACATTCTTTAGAGCTGATCGAAGAAATTCAAAGCCTGTAGGACAAAATCATTCCAATATAAGCTATTTCAATTTTTATCTTTGCAGGCATGCGACCATCAAAAATAAAAATTAGATATGGCAAGCTCCCTGCATGGTTGAAAAGAGGAGTCATTGGAATTATTGGTTTGCTTTGTATCTTTATCCTCGCCGACCTGATCTTCCCCCTAAAAATCAACATCCCCTATTCAACCCTGATCACTGACAAAAATGATGAAGTTTTTCATGCCTTTCTTAGCCCCGATGATAAATGGCGCATGTTTATCAAGCTGGATGAAATCTCCAATCAGTTGGAGAAAACCATTCTTCACAAAGAGGACAAATATTTTTACTACCACCCTGGAATAAATCCTGCCGCAATTATTAGGGCAGGCATCAATAATATTACACAAAATAGACGGACTTCGGGGGCATCGACCATAACCATGCAAGTTGCCCGATTACTGAACCCCAAAGAAAGAAGTTATTCCAATAAGCTGCGGGAAATGTTCAGGGCTTTGCAATTAGAACTTCATTTTTCGAAAAAAGAGATATTTCAATTGTACCTGAACCTAGTCCCTTATGGGGGCAACATCGAAGGGGTGAAGGCTGCCTCTTACCTGTATTTTGGCAAGTCGCCCGATCATCTTAGCCTGGCCGAGATAACGGTGTTGGCAATTATCCCCAACCGGCCTACTTCTTTGCGAATTGGTTATGCCGATGAATATATCCAGCAGGAAAGAAACAGGTGGTTGCAGCAATTTAAAGAGGACGGATTATGGGATGATGGGATTATTGCCGATGCAATCGACGAACCTTTTGATGGATACCGACGCGACAGGCCACGATTGGTACCGCACCTTGCCAATCGTCTTTTTAGGGAATACCCTTCAAAGGCCATTATTGAAACCGCGATAGATCTTAGTATCCAGCAAAAAACAGAGAAAATTGTAAAGGATTATTCCTACAGCCTATATGCAAAAAACATCCACAATGCTGCTGTGCTGATTCTTGACAATAAAAGCCATGAGGTGCTGGCTTATCTCGGGTCTTCCGATTTTTACGACAACCAACATGCAGGACAGGTCGATGGCATCAGGGCTATCCGTTCGCCGGGCAGTACGCTGAAACCCTTCTTGTACGGGAAATGTTTCGAGGCTGGCTTGATCACACCAAAATCTGTTGTGAGCGATTTGCCTGTCAATTTTTATGGTTACCAGCCCGAAAATTACACCGGACATTACAATGGAATGGTTACCGTGGAGTATGCCCTGATCAATTCGCTCAATGTCCCGGCGGTGAATTTATTGGATCAATATTCGATCGAAAAATTTACCGAGAACCTGGCTGGTGCAGGGTTCGACCAAATAAAAAAGGATGAGCCAAAACTGGGATTGTCGCTCATCCTGGGTGGTTGCGGCGTGAGCCTGGAAGAATTGTGCAATCTCTTTTCTGCCTTTTCAAATTCAGGTTTGATGATCCACGCCTCCCTTTCATCCGAAGAAGAAAAAACTGATAGCCTCCTGGTATTATCACCCGGAGCTGCGTTTATGGTCACCGAAATACTGACGCAGCTGAACCGCCCCGACTTTCCACAGCAATGGCAAAACATTGCCCATCTGCCCCGTATAGCTTGGAAAACAGGCACTTCGTACGGCCGTCGCGATGCCTGGAGCATTGGTTATAACCACAACTATACGGTTGGGGTTTGGGTAGGGAATTTCTCAGGCGAAGGTGTGCCGGGGCTTTCAGGAGCAGATGCAGCTGCACCCTTGCTTTTTTCCATCTTCAATGCCATCGACCGCGAAAGCGACAAAAACTGGAACCAGCCACCCGATGATGTCGATTTCCGCTATATATGCACCGAAAGCGGATTGATGCCCTCCGACTTTTGCGATAACCAGATCATTGACTATTTCATTCCCGAAATTTCGAGCAGCGAAAAATGCAGGCACCTGAAAACCATTTTCATCAACCCCGATTCTACCCTGTCGTATTGTTCGGCGTGCATGCCTGCATCGGGTTTTATAAAAGCGAAGTACCCCAATTATAGCCCGGCCTTGATCGAATATTTTGAACAAAACCAGATCAAATACCAAAAGATCCCCCCACACAATGCCGACTGTGAAAAGGTGTTTACTTTGGGTGCACCTGCCATTACCTCTCCCACCGAAAATGCAGAATACTTTCTAAGCCCCGACTATGGTCTACAGCTATGCCTGAAATGCCAGGCTGCCCCCGATGTGGAAACGGTGTACTGGTACATCAACAATAAGTTTATTGCCGAATCGGAGCCAGGGCAAAACCTGTTCTCAAAAGTTCCCGAAGGCAAGGTGAAAATTTCCTGCTCCGACGACAAAGGCCGGAATACGGATATAGAGGTTAATGTAGTTTATGTAGATTTGTAAAAAGATGAAGCTCTTTCATATTAAATTGTATCAAGCTCAAATAAATATATAACAACTTTACTATTGGATATTGATGGTCATCAATTTAGGATAAAGCAAAAATTATAGGCAGGGGCAATTCAACCCTTAACTTAAGCAATTCTATGGAAAGATTAATGGGGTGCATACGTTTTAATCAAAATATTAGAAATACGGAGTATTGTTTGAAGCTGGTTTTTGTACTGCCCCTATCATAGTTTTAAATACAAAATACTATTTATAAATTATTCTTAATTAATTAAGATTTACAAACATGGTTTTCAGCTATCTGGGTTTACTAAATTTTCAGTAATTGGGCCAATTCTAAGACTATATTTATAATTCATCGATATTGGACGAGGAAATTTTGACAACAAGAACAGATAAAAAAACTTCATTCTTAATTAGAATGGACTTAGAAACAATCTAGAATCGACATTCATCCTTAGTTACCTTTTTGAAATAACGAAACCTATATCGTAAATTGTACAAAAACAGGTTCTTATGATAACGCAATAGTTAACTTCAGACATGTATTACAATTTTGATGTAAGTTTTTTGATAATTTAATATTCTATTATAAACAACTGTTAATAAAGGAGGTAACAAATGAGAATTAAACTACACCGAAAAACATCAGGGCTTGCTCCTGCTATTTTCACTTTTCTGCTATTCATTAGCTTCAATTTGGCTAATTTGAGTGCAACGGAAATTACTAAGCCCAATATCGCCGGCCATTTTGGAACAGCGGTGAATTCGTACACGGGCAACTTGTTTTATCAACGTAGCGATCTTTTTATTCCTGGAAGGGGGCTTTCGCTAAATGTGGCATTTGCCTATAACAGCGGGCGTACGCAAAACGACTGGGGGTATGGAAATGGCTGGTCGTTCAGTTATGGTATGCAATACTATTTTGATGGTACAACACTGATTCTGGAAAGGTCGGATGGAGAGTATCATGAATTTTCGTGGAATGGGCTATCGTATCAGCCGCCCGTTGGTGTGCACGACAGCATTGCAGAATATCAACCAGGTAAATATGTACTTGTGACAAAGCATAAAATGAAATATTATTTCGATAATGTTTCTCATAAGCATCTTACCAAAATAGAAGACAGAAATGGGAATGTTGTCACGCTGAATTATACCGGCGGGCTGTTGACAACAATTACCGACCCCACCGGAAGGCAATTGATCTGTACCTGGGCAAATGGTCATTTGACACAAATTGTTTTTCCTGATCCTGCTGCCACAAGAGTGCTATCCTACCAGTATGATGCAGCCGGGAATGTGACCCAGATGACGAATCCTGCCGGAAACCCAACTTCATATAGTTACGGCGCCTGGGCAAATATGACAGGTATTACCGATCCCCGTTCCAATTCTATCCTTATTGTCTACAATACGGATAATGCTGTGTCGTCGATAAGCTGCCCTGTCATGAATACAAACCTGACCCTTGCATACGATTCTGTCAATCTAACGACTTCTGCTTCGAGGTATGTGAGTACGGGGAACCAGGTCACTTCTTACATGTTTGATTCAAACAAAAGGATCAGTGAGATTCAATATCCCGATGGAAACTCGGTTTCCTACACTTGGGATATCAACAATAATATAGTGGCTTTTGAGAACAAGAATGGAAACACTACATCCTTTACGTACGACAGTAAAGGGAATAAGCTTTCGGAAACGGATGCACTCAGCCATACCGAATCGTACACGTATGATAACACATACAACTATGTTACAAACTTCACTAACAAAAATGGGAACACCACAACCTATAGTTACGATTTAGCTGGTAATGTTGTGTCCACCCTCGACCCACTTGGAAATAGTGAAACTTTCACTTACAATAGCAATGGGAATACATTAACCGCAACCGATAAAACCGGCTATACTACTTCCTTCGGCTATGATGCGAATGGAAACCTTGCAAGCGAGACAGGCCCATCGGGGTATGTTAAAACATACACGTACGACCCTGTTGGAAATCTTGCTACTCAAATTAATGAAAACGGAGATACCACAAGCTACCAATATGATAATCTAAACAATCGGACAGTTAGGGCCGATGCTTTTGGAAATACTCATTTGTACACGTATGATGAAAATAGCAACGTGGTATCGGAAACCAACGAGGCAGGCTATGTTACAAGCTATTCGTACGATGCTTTAAACAATTTAGTATCGAAAACTGATGCCCTTGGAAACGTAAAGAGCTATACCTACGATGAAGTTGGCAAGCTTATTTCTGAAACCGATGCCAATGGAAACACAACCACTTTTGCTTATAGTTGCTGCAACCTGACATCAAAAACCGATGCCCTCAACAACAGTGAATTTTACACTTACGATGCTGTGGGAAACAGGATAAGTTCAACTGACAAAAATGGCAACACAACAACTTACAGCTACGATGCTTTAAACAGGCTAACGGCAACAACCAATGCACAGTCGAACACAATGAGTAATTCCTACGATCCGGTTGGGAACAAGGTTAGCGAAACCGATATGAATGGAAACACAACAGCCTATGCTTACGACGCTTTGGATAGATTGGTAAGTACTACCGATGCCTTAAGCTATGTTGAATCCAATACATACAATGCTGTTGGGATGAAACTTAGTACGACAGATAAAGCTGGTAACACCACCACTTATGTCTACAATTCGTTGAACAGGTTAATTTCGGAAACCGATGCACTTAACCACCAAAAAACCTACTCTTACGATCCGGTCGGGAACAGGATTTCAGAAACCGATGCCAATAACCACACTACCACATATTTATATGATGCCCTGGAAAGACTGGTTTCAGTAACCGATGCCTTGTCGCATACTTCAACCTATACTTATGACGCCATAGGTCATAAGGCAAGTGAAACGGATAAAAATAGTAATACTACAAATTATAGTTACGATGCGCTGGGCCGTCTTACATCCGAAACCAATGCCCTTTTATACATTACCAGCTACGCATACGATGGGGTAGGTAACCCGCTTAGCACGACGGATGCCAATGGGAACACCACAACGTACGGATACGATGCGCTTAACAGATTAATCTCAGAGACCGATGCGCTTTCAAACTCAACGTATTATATGTACGATGCGGTTGGCAATCGCATAAACCAAACCGATGCAAACGGACACACTTCAACCATTGTCTTTAATAACCTGAATAGGGCGATATCTGAAACCGATGCACTTTTGCATACGTCAACCTTTTCCTACGATCCTGTCGGAAACAGGACCGGTGTAATAGATAAAAACGGAAATGCGACCACGTATACTTACGATGCACTAAACCGGCTGGTTTCTAAATCCTTTTCCGATGGGACAACAATTACTTATTCACGTAATGCGGTTGGCTATGTTACCCATACTTCAAACACAACCGGGATCGGTAACAGTACGTTCTATCAATATGATGCAGTTTACAGGCTTGTATCAAAACAGGTTCAATATGGTTTCTTTACCAAAAGCGTAAGCTATACGTATGATAATGTGGGGAACAGGTTAACAACAACATCGCCAAGTGGAACTATCACCAAAGTGTACGATGCTGTAAACAGGATAGTAAACATCACAGATCAGAATAGTGGTCAAACCCAATTTATATACGATAACAATGGGAATAAAATATCTGAAAGTTTTCCGAATTTTGTGTCAACTGCCTATACGTATGATGCTTTGAACCGATTGACGAATCTATCCACTTTTTCATTTACCTCATCGGCTCAAAGCTTTGCCTATTTGTACGATGCAGTTGGGAACAAGCTGAGTGAATTACATTTAGACGGCAGCTCGGTGAGTTATACGTACGACCCCGTGTACAGGCTGCTTAGTGAAACCAATTCGGCCACTTCCGACACCATGAGCTATACTTACGATGCGGTTGGCAACCGGCTTACTAAAACCACCAATGGATTAGTCGAGCCTTATGCCTATAACAACCTGAACAGGGTAGTATCAGCTGGCAGCAAAACTTTTTATTATGATAATAACGGCAACCAAATTGCCAAAGTTGATCAGATCAGTAGCGACAGCACAGCCTATGCGTTTACAATGGATAATCATCTTGCTGCCGTGTATTTTCCGGGAGGTGATTCCACTCTCTATTTTTATTCCCCAAACGGAAGAAAATTAACAGAGCTAAATAACGGGAATCCAAAATTTTTCCTTTATAGTTCCGACTTGCTGGAAGAACTTGGCACCTTGGGATCCACAGTATCCTATTATAATCCCGGTATAAGTATAAGTTCAGGATCGGCCATTGGCTTTTACCATACCGATGGATTTGGTAGTACAACCATGATGACCAGTGGCTTTGGAGAAGCGGTTGCATCTGCTTCGTTTGATTATTTTGGAATTCCATCGATTAGTGGCCTCTGGCTAAACGATCGGGTCGAATTTCAAGGTCTTGAATATGATTCAGCCACAGGCTTATTTTCTTCAAGCCCGGGCGATCATTATTATGCGGGTATATCATCGTGGATCGAAAATACACATATTTTCTTGCCTGGCACAAGCGGTGAGGAATTAATTTATATCCCTGATCTTGAAACTGTAAAAAGACATGAAAAGAAAGAAGAGAAAAAAACGAAATGCTGTGGTGTCGATAAGTTTGAAGTTAAATGGAAGTCGGCAGAGAATGTGCTCTATCAAGGAAATATGTTTAGGTTGGATTATACCATCAAATTTAAAGATGATGATACGCACGACCCGGCCTGTTGCGAATTCAAACAGAATGTAAAGACAGTTTGGAAAGTCACAGATGGCCCCAATAAAGGTAAGAGTGGCGACACATCGCCTATGCACGACGATAATTATTCGCGAGCTGACGATACCGACGGCAAACCTGCAATTACCGACCCCGGGTTTACTTCAAATGATAATCCGGGAATACGGCGCTTAAGAAATACGGATGTTCTTGATTATTCTTTCACTGCCGAACAATTGGTTATTGAAAAATGCGATTGTCCTTGTAAAAAAGGTGCTACCATTGCCAAACGTGGACCACACACAGGAACCGCAAAAGGTAAAAATCCACGGGCATTTACCGGTGTCCCAAAGACCTTGGATTAACAGAATTGAAATACAATGAAAAATAAAGCAATATATATAAGCTTGCTTATTATTTTGAAAACTTTAATAAGTATGGCTCCGCTTATGGGCCAGGACAAAATGAATGTTATGACAATCAAACATAAAATTGATAGCCTGTTTGTGGATTTTGAGAACGAAAAATTCATCCAGGATACGGGTCTTGTGGCCCAGGCCGGGTGGATGATGACACTTCCTTTGGGGGGGGAAGTGTCACGTTCTTTTCTCATGACTCAAGCCGATACCATAATTTCATTCGGAAAAGATGCCGTACCCTTTTTGTTTCAATGGGTAATGAGCGATGTCCTGGCCGTGCGCTATATTGCTATATATTCACTTCAACAAATTACAGGTTTAAAACCAGCCATTCCAATCTTCGACAAAGAAGATGCTGCACGAAATCGTGAAAAAGCGATAGCAGAATGGAAAGCGTGGTGGGAAAATCAACAAAAAAATTAAATAATAAAGGAGTCATAAAATGAAAACAAAAAAGAAAATAAAGGACATTGTGCTGTTATTCATAATTATGTTCACTACAGCAATTTGCTACGGCCAGTTGTTCCCGGCAGGGGGCTATCAGGGAGGGCTATACGGAAAAGGGGGAGCGCAGGTACTGAGCAACCCTTGTATAGTCAACTATCCCTATTTCGAGGGTTTCGAATCAGGGCCTGGTGCCTGGATGGCTTCCGGTGCCGGTTCATCATGGGCTTTGGGCACACCGGCTGGAACAATAATAAATTCGGCCGCTTCGGGCACCAATTCATGGGCAACCAATCTTACAGGGGTTTACAACAACTCTGAAAACTCGTATGTGGAAAGCCCCTGTTTCGATTTCAGTGCGTTGACATTGCCTGTATTCGAATTTGACATTTGGTGGGACATCGAAACAGGTTGGGACGGAGCAACCCTAGCCTACTCTACCAACAATGGAAGCTCATGGACAACGATAGGTTCCCTCCAGGATTATATGAACTGGTACAACGCCGACTCGGTTGCGGCCTATAGTAATTATTCCCCTGCCTGGTCGGGGACCCAAAACCAGGGTAGTCGGGCATGGAAAAATGCACGGCATACACTGTCCACGCTGGGCGGGCAATCGAGTGTGATTTTCAGGGTTGTATTTTTATCTGATTCATTCACTGCCAACGAGGGTTTTGCCTTCGACAATGTGAAAATTTACGATGCTGCACAATACGACCTGGCGCTTACAGAAATCAACAATGTGCCTGGAGAGTATTCGATCACGCCGCTATCGCAGGCAGGGCCTTATTCACTCAGTAGCGGCCTTTTGAATTTTGGGTATGGCACTTTGAGCAATGTTGCTCTATCTGTTCAGGTAAATGGAAGCTCGCAGGGAAGCAATTCGATTGCCTCTCTGGCACCGGGGGCTGTTTCTGCCCTTTCGTTAGCTTCAACTTATACACCTACAGTAGCTGGATCATATTCTTTCCAATATTCAGGATCGACCAATGAGACAGATGCCGATTTGAGCAACAATACTTTGACAGAAACCCTTGTCGTAAGCGATTCGATATTTGCACGCGACGAAGGGGTTATTCTCGGGGGCATTGGTTTAACCGGTGTGGCAGGAAGCCTGGGGAGCATTTTCGACATTCAGAACACAGATGTTTTGACATCCATTTCGGTGTACTTTGGCCCATACAACGCATTGAATGTACAATTTAGCTTCTCGATTTATGAAAACTACAATGAAACTTCCAACACCGTGGGAAACCTGATATATACTTCTGCCACATACACCAAAACGTCGGCTATGTTTTCGAATTGGAATACCCTCGATATTGCTGATGTTTCGCTTATGCCTGATAAATACTTGCTTGTCATCAATCAACTTGGGACAGCAAATATTAGTGTTGGCTATACTTATGATGATGATGGCTACCTGGTATTTTTTTCAGCTCCACAAACTTCCGATACATTGACCACAACCAACAACTGGGGTAATTTATGCCTGCGGATGAATTTTGGCCCATCGGCAACTCCGCTCACAGCTAACCTTCAAGGAACCGAGCCTGTTTGCTTTGGAAGCAATACCGGAAGCATCGACTTAACGGTAAGCGGTGGTACGCCCCCTTATTTTTATTCTTGGTCGAATGGGGCAACAACCCAGGATATTTCATATTTGCTGGCTGGCTACTATGCAGTCACAATTACTGATGTTTTTGGAGCATCAATTGGAGGGAATATTACATTGAGTGAGCCAACTCAGGTACAAATATCGCTGGCTGTTGTGACTGATGCAAGTTGCTTCGGTGGTTCGGATGGCACTACAACATTGAATATTACAGGAGGCACTCCGCCTTACTCATACAACTGGGGGGCGTATGGAACAACCCAAAACCTAAGCAATCTTTCTGCCGGGCCCTATCCATTTATTGCTACCGATGCAAACGGATGTACCGTAAATGGGGTATTAGCTATATCTCAACCGGCAGCTATTCTGATTAGTGGAGTTGTAACAGATGCGAGTTGCAATGGAGCAAGCGACGGATCAATTACCTTGACTGTTTCAGGCGGAACAATGCCTTATGCATACAGTTGGGGAGCGTATGGCAGTAGCCAAAATATCTTGGGACTTTCATCGGGCACTTATACGGTTACCCTTACCGATGCAAATGGTTGTAGTGAAAATGCAACGTTTTCGGTCGGTGAGCCGCCAATTATTTCGGCCACTTCAGTGGTCACAGATGTTTCGGCAGCTGGCGGTTCTGATGGAGCAATCGACTTAACGGTGCAGGGAGGAACACCTCCATATTATTATTTCTGGAGCAATGGGGACACAACTGAGGATATTTCAAATCTGGCTGCCGGTACCTATTCGGTCACTATCCTGGATGATGATAGCTGTTTCTTGGTAATCAATATTTCTGTGGGTCAGGCTGCTGGCTATTCCCTGCCGTGGACTTTTATGAATACCGGTATCAACCATTCCATCCTTGTAGATAGTTCAACCCCTATGACAATTGCCGGTGTGCAAATCGCACCGGGCGACTATATTGGTGTATTTTACGATTCGCTTGGCACATTGGTGTGCGGTGGATATCAAATTTGGCAGGGCACCAGCACCGTAGTTGCTGCATGGGGTGTGGATGTGGGCAACGATGGATTTGCATCAGCCGAAGCTTTTAAATGGAGAATTTGGGATGTTTCGACCAATATAGAATATGCAGCCCATGCCACCTATCTGCCTAACCCGCCGATGCCCAATCAAGGGAACTTTGTACCCAATGGTTTGAGTGGTTTGGCGTCGCTTACTGCCGGCGAAATACAGACCATTCCATTACCTGTTGGTTGGTTTATTTTTTCGACATACATCGATGCCTTTAATTCCAGTTTAGATAGTATTTGCGCCGATATCCTCCCCAATTTAATTATTGTAAAGAATGGCAATGGACAGGTATTCTGGCCTGCATTTAATGTGAATATTATTGGAAACCTTACAATATGCGAAGGCTATCAAACCAAAATGTCAGCAATGGATACCCTCGAAATTGAAGGCTTATCGGTTCAGCCCCAGAATATAGCTTGCGCGATTCCTTTCGGCTGGAGCATTGTGGGTTACTTACGAAAAGCACCCGCTTCAATTACTTCTTTGTTAAGCAATATCGTAAGCCAGGTCGACATTGTTAAAGATTGGCAGGGAGGAGTTTATTGGCCGGTTTTTGGGGTCAATATGATCGGCAATATGAACCCTGGATATGGCTATCAATTTAAAATATCTGGCGCAGCCAATTTAACCTATCCGGCCAATCCTGTTGCTGCAAATAAAACGGAAACTACAAATAAAAAACCGGTTCATTATTCCATTCCACCTATCACCGATAATAACATGACCCTGGGGATTATGCACAGTGGTACAATTGGTAAGCCTGGCGACGAGTTGGCTGTTTTCAGCAAATCAGGATTGTTGGTCGGAGCATCCGTAGTGGATGGTGATTTTACTTCCATATCTATTTGGGGCGATGATGATCTGACCGATGGAAAAGATGGCTTAGAACAAGGTAATGATTTTGAATTGAGACTATGGAATTATGAAACAGGAGAAGAAAGTACATTGATTGTGGATGAGTGGCTCGAAGGAGATGGTAGCTATGAAACAAATAAGATAGCCGTGGCCAAAATAGTTTTGGGTTTCGGGTCTGAAGTTTCGGGTTTTCGTTTATATCAAAACGTTCCCAACCCATTTACCAATGAAACTAACTTTTCGTTCTTCTCTCCAAAAGATTGCAAGATCGAACTTGAAATTTTTAACCTGATTGGCAAAAAGGTGGCGACTGTAATCTCAGAAGAAATGGCAAAAGGCAAGCACAGCATTACTTTCGATAGCAAAGACCTGGCCGCAGGAACTTACTATTACAGGTTGAGGACATCGGATTTTGAGGAAACGAAAAAGATGGTGGTGATAAAACAATAGAGTTATCTGTTATCGGATTATTGAAGATTATCAATATTGATATAAAAAAGAGAGGCTGTCTAATAATGATTAGGCAGCCTTTATAGTTTTGGCTGTTAGGGCGAAAAATTAGGTGATTGAGTACGCAGCCAAAAGCAACAACAAATTGCCCCCAAAGTGATTTAGTATAAATTGAAATCCTTTTTCATTTTGTCATCTAAAGATATCCTCGTTTGACAATTTCTTCCTTTTATATTTCCTACGCCACAGCACATAGCCGCTAATAACCACCACCACCCCGGCCAACCCGCTTAACGGGACAATGAGGATATAGAAACTGCCAATTAGGAAATTAAATATGCGGCCTGTATGGATTTCGAGGGATACGTTCCACAACGACATTTTCGATTCTTCGATAATCTCTTTGGGCATATCGGGAAAGGCTTTTGTATGTCGCAAGGGTAAAAGGCCCAAATCGTAATCGGCCAAATAACGGTTGCCGGACTTGTCTTTCAAAACTCCCGTGACTTTGAAATCGCCAATCGGATTTCCCGATGTTTGTGGCTTGTAAAGTGTTCCGTCGGCAAAATTGAAAATCTCAGGGTGGGCGGGATGCCATAAAAACAGCCCGGCAAAGGAGCCAATTAGGTATGCCCCATCGTTGTATGGTTCAAAACTGTTGATCCCCATTACGCTCACGGGCGGTTGTATGCGGAAAGGAATAGGTTTCTTGGAGTTCATTTCTAAATGGAACATCCCTTCGGATGTAGACAGGAGGAAATTTCCTTTTGTTTCATCGTAAAGAATGTCCCTTAGCTTGTCGTACCAGGGATTGGGTTGGTCGAGATGGGAAAATTTTATGGGACTGACTTCGGCATTGGCGATGGCAATCAAAAAAGGAGGTCGGAGAAAAATGCCCGTAAAAAACAGGACACTCAGGAAAACAAAAAACCATGCCCCTGTTTTATTGTGCCATTTCAACGACCATTTATTGAGCCTAACGATCTGCCTTCTGGGCTTTAATCTCCTTTTGCGTCGCTTTATCCAGCCCGGGAAAAAGAAATAGACAATCCCCGTAAGGGATAAAAAAATGGTGATCAGTCCCAGAAAATCGACAAAAAGCTGTCCGGGCAAACCCAGTATTTCGCCCGAGTGGATTTGCCAAATAGTTTGAAACAAGCCCACTTTATTGGTGTGTCCATCGGGCTGCGCCAATTCTATTTGCTGAAATTTGGTGTGGCAGCCCTCGGTTTTTCCTTTGAACAGGTACGACCGGTTAAGGGCATAAATGGTATCGCCCACACTCTCAAGACCAACAAATCGGTCGATTTTGGTATTTAGATCAAACTTCTGCCATTTCTTTTCTACCTTATTCCAGCCGTACAAGCCAAACTGTGTGGCTGCGTACAAATCGCCATTATCGCATTGGTGTACATCGAAAATCTTCCGGTTGTCCATGCCTTGTGGAAAGCCTGAATTGAAAGAGGAATAATGGGTAAAGTTTGAATCACACAGCCAGATACCAATATTGCCAAAAACCAGGACACTGTCTTTGCTGAGGAAGAGGTTTCCTTTCAAAGCCCCATTGTTCCAGTTCAAGTACTGGTACTCATTGGGCAGGATATCCCTACTTATATCAATCCCCGAAAAGCTTTTGCGGTGGTTCATTAAAATCCCTGTTGCACCGTAATACAGCAATAGAAATGATAGGATCAAGCCCGGCCACTTGTGTAGCTTCTTATAAATTTTCCAATTTTGTTTCATGCTAATTTCTGATGGATAGGTCGCCCTATCTGTATTTTGGGGTG
>JAIOYV010000100.1 GCA_021740905.1 Bacteroidales bacterium | reverse complement strand
TTGTTCTACATCTTTCCATATTCGAATTTAATCTAGCCCCAAAGGGGTGTTATCTTTAGCCCAGGGTGTATTTTTTGACGAAGTCAAAAATAGCCCTGGGACACATAAGGTATCAGATAGACCAAGCCCCAAAGGGGTGTAATCATAATTCCTTAATGTAATCACTGCGGTAATTTATCCCGTTTACGGTATATTCAATTGTCAAGAATCAATATTCATTTCTTTTCCTCCTCAGCGTTTCTTGCTAATAAAACAAAAAATGCCATCCCGGAGATCCATTTTCCCCGGAATGGCAAATTGACTACCTTAACTTGCACGGTTCCGTTTAGATCACACTTTCATTTTCGGTCATATTGCCAGGCTTATCGTACGCCCTCACAACGATCTTGTCACCGCTCAGGTCAATGTTTGCCACGGTAGACGTATACTCCCATTGGGCCCCTTGCAGGAAATCAGCTTCACCACTTTCCACAAGGCTGCCATCTGGATTAAAAATGTCAATCTCCACTTTGGTTACCTTTAAAACATCGGTAACCGAGATTTTGATTTTGTCTCCAATGGCCCCGGCATATCCGGCTAAGTCAACATTCGAGATGTCCGGAGCATTAAAAAAATCGGCCACAGCAATCGTATAGGCGCTCCCTAAACTTGTTTTTTGTGCCACTGCCGCATACTCTGCCTTACTCGTCTCGTCGGCCATTTGACTTTTGGCATAAAGCACAGCCTCCTGGAAGCGTTTGCGTTGTTCCAACTGTGCCTCACTGGGTATTTTGTTGCTACTCGGCCGCGAAGCTACTATGGTGCGGTCTCCCATATTTCTGAAAACTAAAGTCTGGCCAAGCATCCCGCTTAACCCCTTTGTGATAATGTTTTTTTTAACTTCAGCCATGGTTTTAAGATATTATAGATTGATTAATAATTGTATAAATACTAACACTGAAAACTTCTAACATATTGTTTGAGTTTTACGTTTATATCAGGCAAAATTGTAATTTTTAATCACCTTTTCGAAGCACTTCCTTCGTCTAAAGTTCCTGTAAAGTTCCTGTAAAGTAGGATATACCTGGTTTTCCCATTCAAAACGGGACTATATCCGGCCAAATTCTTTAACAGTTCATTAACAGGAAAAGAATAGATAAGACATACTATACATACTACGAGGTTTATTGATAAACAAGTCAATCTGGGCTTTAGCCCAATAGGGTAAAGGTGGCAATTGAATGTCAACCCTTGATTCGTATTAATAGCTATAGGATAGGTTACTACTCAGGTAGGCTAACATGCTTATAGAGAATAACATACTAAAATCTTTATCCACGCAAAGTACACAAAGGAAACAATCGCAAAGATCGCAATGATTTCATATATTGTATCACTTAGCGTGCTTTGCGTATTTCTTGGCGTACTTTGCGTGAAATACATATTATACTTACAATTAGTAATATAGCGGCAACATCTTATACCTGAGTAGTTACAGTTTTAACACTCTTTATCCTGATTAAATCAGTAGGTTTTCGTAGTAGATCAACTTGTTGATTAATCTGGTAAAGAATGTAATAAACCTTTTAACCCGCAATCTTTGGTGAAATGAAAGATTCGTTCAATTCGTGTAATTCGATGAGAATAGGCACTTAGGTCACCAAACTTACCAACATGTTGTTTAGGGGGAAACATTTAATTTCAGATATGAGTCGAGTCTAAAAAGCAAGATTTTCGTTCAAATCAAGGCGGAGATGATTTTGGAACCGCAGTTAACTTTCTGTTAATGAGGACTCAAAAATTATCGACAACGCCGAGTTGGATGATAAAGATGCTTTTTAGACCGGGCTCAGATATAATACCTCAACTTGGCCAAGGCCAAATTCTCAATACCACTTATCTCCCCATATAAGAAAATTTAAATCTTTTTATGTCCTTTAATGCCTTATATGGTTTTGCCTTTTAATAGTGGTGGATACACTGATAATAGGATTGTTCTGATTTCGGAGTGTCGTCATAATAGGCTGACAAAAACGACCACCGGACATCCGGGGTTTAAATTAATTCCCGGATGTCCGGGATTTTACTTAAAAAGGTAGACTTGTGGTATTATTCACTTCCTTTTCTCAAAAAGCCTGTCTATCTTTGTACTTTGAAAAGGTGATTAGCGGAGCATATTTATGAAGGATTTAATTCTAAGGGAATCGGGGCAGGAGGTATATGAGTTTATGAACCGGTTTGTTTCAATGGATGATCCGGATACCTTTGTAATTAGCACTACTACTCAATTTAATATCGACAATCAACCGGACAATAGATATAAGAATATCATTAATCTACATAAGATTAATGATATGCGCTTTGTAAATAAATTCTTCGAATCGGTGAATGTTAAGATACCCGTAAACGGATTGCATATTGGTTTTGCCGAAACGAAGAATATGCGGAAAAAGAGGATTCGTGACAAGTACCCTCCGGTTATCAACTTTACAATTTATACCATCGACTTTATCATCAAACGGATCTTCCCTAAATTTACTTTAACCAAAAAGATATATTTTTTCCTGACTCGGGGATTGAACCGGGTGATGACCCGTAGTGAGATAATGGGCCGTTTATATTCATGCGGATTTGAATATGTGGACGACACGTTTTTGAATGGAAGCTACATATTTGTGTTTAAGAAAGTGAAGAATCCGGCTTTCGATTATCACGCCACTTACGGCCCTCTGATTCGTTTGCGCAGGGTAGGGAAGGATGGTCAGTTATTTAATGTCTTTAAGATGCGCACCATGCATCCCTACTCCGAATATTTGCAGGAATATATCCATAGTAAAAACGACTTGCAGGAAGGGGGAAAGTTTAAAGATGATTTCCGTGTCTCTACCATTGGTAAATTGATGCGAAAATTATGGCTCGATGAAGTCCCAATGATTTTCAACCTGTTAAAAGGAAATATGAAATTGGTGGGGGTGCGCCCCTTGAGTCAGCATTATTTTAATTTGTATACCAAGGAGCTACAGGAGAAGCGAATAAAATTCAAGCCGGGCCTTGTCCCTCCTTTTTATGCCGATATGCCCAAAACACTGGAGGAGATAATGGACACCGAAATGAAATACCTCGAAGCCTACGAAAAACATCCTTTACGCACAGATTGGAAATATTTCTGGAAAGCATTTTACAACATCATATTCCGCCGTGCCCGCAGCAACTAGTCTATAACAATTCTTTATTGCCATTGACAACCAATGACCATCATTGACAATTGAATGACTACTGAATGACCACCGAATGACTACTGAATGACCACCGAATGACTACTAATGACAATTGAATGACCATCAATGACCATTGAATGACTACTGAATGACCATCAATGACTACTGAATGACCATCAATGACTACTGAATGACCACCGAATGACTACTAATGACAATTGAATGACTACTAATGACAATTGAATGACTACTAATGACAATTGAATGACTACTAATGACAATTGAATGACTACTAATGACAATTGAATGACCATTGAATGACTATCAATGACCACCGAATGACTACTAATGACAATTGAATGACTACTAATGACAATTGAATGACCATTGAATGACCATTGAATGACCATTGAATGACTACTGAATGACCATCGAATGACAATTGAATGACCACCGAATGACCATCAATGACAATTGAATGACCATCGAATGACAATCGAATGACCATGACTTTCCTATTGCTTCTTTCTTAACTTAAATTACTTTTGTGCTATCAAATAAAAAACAATGGAAGAAAAAAAACAAATATTAGTTGATCCAAAACATTTCGGACTGATAGGTGCAGCTGGTTTTATTGCCGTCCGTCACCTGAAAGCAATTAAAGACACCGGTAATCAATTAGTGGCAGCGCTCGACAAATTCGATTGTGTGGGTATTATGGACAGTTATTTTCCCGATGCCGATTTCTTTGTGGAATTCGAACGCTTCGACCGACATATCGATAAAATCAGGAGAAAAGGGCAAAAGCTCGATTATGTGAGTATTTGTACCCCTAACTACCTGCACGATTCACATATCCGTTTTGCTCTCCGTCACAAGGCCGATGCAATATGCGAAAAGCCGCTGGTGCTAAATCCTTGGAATATAGATGCTTTAATGGAAGTGGAAAAAGAAACCGGTGGCAAGGTCCATAACATTTTTCAATTACGCCTGCATCCCTCCATTATCGCATTAAAGGAAAAAGTGTCAAAAGCAAAAAAGGATAAAATATTTGATATCGATCTTACTTATTTTACATCCCGTGGACACTGGTATTTTATTTCCTGGAAATCGGATTTGGAAAAATCGGGGGGGATTGCCACCAATATAGGGGTTCATTTTTTTGACATGCTTACCTGGATATTTGGGGATGTGAAACAGAATATTGTACATAAATCCGAACCAAATAAAGCTGCGGGCTTTCTTCATTTGGAGCATGCAAGGGTTCGTTGGTTTTTAAGCCTCGATTATAATGACATCCCGGAAGATGTCCGGGCATCAGGTCAGCGTACATTTCGTTCTATAAATGTAGATGGTGACGAAATTGAATTCAGCGGGGGATTTACGGATTTACATACACGTAGTTATGAAGAAATATTAAAGGGGAATGGCTTTGGTTTAAAGGAGGCCAAACCAAGTATCCAAACGGTATTTAATATCCGGAATGCTGCACCAGTAGGATTAAAGGGCGATTACCATCCTTTGTTAAAGAACGGTAATTGATAGAAACGATATAATTTCCCATATCAATGGCTTATGCTTTGTGCCTGCTGGATTCAGCCAAGAAGTCCGATATGAAAAGTACTGCTAAGGTTCGTGTTTTTCATGATCAGGCAATGGCTGTTTCTTATTTTCAACATATAAATTTGTTCGATTTTATGGATGGGAATAAGGGCTATAGGGCAAAACTACTGATGGTACTTGAAAAAGATGAAGTGATTGCTACTTTAATGGCTTTGCAAATTAAGCAGGGGCCGACCTGTTGTCCACTTCTAAACGAACGTTTCTTAATTACCGGGTCACCAGTCATCCTGGATAAGAAGAATAGGCAGGACGTGTTTTCCCTCCTAATAAATGAGATTACAAAAATTGCAAAGCGAAATGCTGTCTTTATAGAATTTCGTCCCCATATACCAGATCCATCCTTCCGGTCGATTATAATTGAAAATAAGTACCAGCATACTGATCACCTAAACTTATTGGTTGATCTTAATAATCGTCAGATTCTTTGGGACGCATTGCATGAATCGAAAAAGCGTCAGGTCAAGAAAAGTCTTAAAAATGGATTGATTGTAGCTCCCTGCTCAAGTGAAAAGGAGCTGGCTGGTTTTTTTGAGATAATCCGAAACCTCTATACAAAGCAAGTGAAAAAGCCTTATCCTGCTTATTCCTTTTTTCTGAATTTTTATCACGAACTACAATTGAAAGATAAAGGAGTGATCCTGCTGGCCAAGTGGCAGGGGCAAGTCCTGGGAGGAATGTTATGTCCTTATATGAAGGGTCAAACCATATACGAATGGTATATTGCTGGCCTCGACAAAGAGAATGTAAAAAATGGGATATATCCTTCTGTAATGCTTACCTGGTCTGCTATTGAATATGGTCTTGATCATGGATTCAAAACGTTCGATTTCATGGGTGCAGGAAAACCAACTGTTCCTTATGGCGTTCGTGATTTTAAAAAACGTTTTGGTGGGGAATTGGTAAATGCCGGCAGGTATATATATGTGAATAAGCCGCTTATTTATAAATCACTGGGTTGGTATTTCAGAATTAAAAACAGCTTTGTAATGTTTTCAAAATAACTTACCCGGAAATATTGATCCTTTTTAAGCGCCAAAGGTGCATAAGCAATAGCATAGGGTGAAGCCCTATGTATGAAATAAAATACATTGTTGAAGCCCTGTAGGGGCGTAATCTGTTTAAGTAAATATTGTTATTTTAAAGTGATTCCCGATTATTCTATCCTCAATAGAGGGCAACGGAGCAACTTGTCCCGCAACTGCGGGGGCTGTCTCCCCTTTGGGGAGCTTGTCCCGAAGGAGGCGGGAAGTACAAGAGGGGGGTATTCCAGGTATTTGAAAAGGTGGAGGAAGAATAAGAAGGGGGAGTTCCTGCGCGTAATTCCACCCCCTAGCCCCCGCCAGTCCCGACTGCATCGGGATAGACTGGGGGAAATCCTCCGAGCAAACTGTCAACAGAACTTGCAACCATTCGGTTTTCCCATAATGCTTGCAACGGAGCAACTTGTCCCGCAATTGCGGGGCTGTCTCCCCTTGGGGGAGCTTGTCCCGGAGAAGGCGGGAAGAACAAGAGGGGGGAATTCATTGGTAGTGGAAAATAGAACCCGTCAGTTATTTTTCAACCAAAGTCCACCCCCTAACCCCCGCCAGCAGGGGAAATCGTCCAAGCAAACTGTCAACAGAACTTGCAACCATTCGGTTTTCCTATAATGCTTGCAACGGAGCACTGTCTCCCCTTGGGGGGAGAATAAGAGGGGGGAAGCACCTATATTTGCCTACCCCAGCCAAGTCTGAAGGTGAGACTTTAAGGCATGCAATACAGTGTAAAACAAAATCCACTTGCTGAGAATAATAACATTTTAACATTCAATAATGATGAAGTACAAACAGATTTTCAAGTCTATAGGGCAAAACAAAAAGATATTCATCGATGTAGGCCTTTTCATTGGCATTACACTGGCCTTCCATTATTTATACCGCTACTTGGTTCCGGTATTTGCGCAATGGCCTGTTTACAAAACCCTATCTTCCTGGTTGATCGATCGTGTATTTTTCGAATCTGCCTGGTTTGTACAATCATTTTTGTATGATATTGTGTTGGATGGACGTACAATGCGATTCCCCAACGAAGGATACATTGCTATTACAAGTGGATGCAGTGGTTTAAAGCCAATACTTCAATTAATAATTCTTTTTGTTTTGTTTCCTGGGCCTTGGAAGAAAAAAGTTTGGTACATCCCTTTAGGTGTTCTCATCGTGCATCTGACAAATTTGTTTAGGATAATCAGCCTTTCGGTGGTTGTAATGAGTTGGCCTAAGCATTGGGACTTTGCCCATGATTGGATACTTCGTCCTTTCTTTTATGTTGTTATCTTTGCATTATGGTGGTTTTGGAACGAAAAGATGAGAACAAAAACGTAAACAGCCATGATTAAGCAAATAACACAATAGGGGATGATTAAACCAGGCATCCATTTATGGATGCAAATTCGTTCAATTCGTTCAATTCGATGAAAAAATTTTAATTTATGAAAAGTACGTCAACATATTATTTATTCATAATGAGCTTAATCATTTTATCAATTTTCAAGATAGGAGATTCGGTTGCTCAGGTTTCGACATCAACCATTTCTTTACTTGGGAATCATGGCTTGATTTTAACTCCTAGTGCTCGTAAAGGAAACGACAGGGAACTGAATATAAACATAGGTTACTTTCCCGAAAAATATCGCATCCTAACTCAAAAGCCTATTCCATTCAACGAATGGCATACAAATATGACCATTATGTTCCTCCCTTTCCTGGAAGTTTCAGCTACGGTTATGACACCTGACAATCTGGATGAACAAGGATGGGGAATCGGTGACCGGAGTTACAAGGCCAAGTTGCAATTGTTTAAAGAAAAGAAATATGTGCCGGCTATAGCAATCGGCATCCACGATCCATTTGCCACAAATACAAATCAAGGGGCTGTTTATCTTGTAGGGACAAAGAATTATTCCCTGGCAAACGATTTTTCTATCGATGCAAACCTGGGATATGGTTTTGATATTCAAAATAATTTCTGGTTGAAAACCGGCTTGTTTCAGGATGAGGCAGTGAATAATGTTTCTCACTTGAAAGGATGGTTTGGTGGTTTGCAGTGTATATATCGGAGCAATTATTCAATCATGATAGATTATGACACTGAGAAATTCAATATGGCAGCTTCTGCAATCTTCTTTAAATACATTTCCGCACAAGTATATTTGTTGGGCTTCAATGCCATCAGTTTTGGGGTGAGTGCCCGCTGGCTTTTCGGCGATAAATTGATAAGGTGAGTTAGACTTGTGCCCCATTAATATCTTATTATAGTTGGCTATGGAAGGGATGTGCCTTCAGTTCGTAGGCCGGGACCCACTTGGTGAAGAAAGCGCAATATGGAATGTCTGTTTGAGACTTGGATTTTTCATCCAAGTTGAGTTACATTCCTTATAGCTTTCAAGCCATAGTGGGTGGCCGAGAAGTGCGAGCACTGATTTTTTTGTTTCTTTTTTGATCAGCAAAAAAGAAAGGCTATAGCAACATAATGGTTAATTTCCATCGGGATTTGTAAATTTTGTTGCATACCCCTTTAGACAATAATCATTTTTAACTTATTTTTGTTTCATAATGACAAAAGAACCGAAACGATTTGCTTTAATTGGTGCCTCCGGCTTTATTAAGGTTGAATTACGTCGTAATATCTGGTCCACATACACATTACAAAAAACAGTTTACTTATACGAAAATGTGACAGCGAAGTCTAATCGGAAAATAAAAATGAGGGCGGAATCTTTTCACCAAAGGCTACCAATAGTTCACCCCTTTGGGGTTTTTTCAATTGCATAGATTTAGAAAAACGGTAATAATTGCTTATAATTGATTTGGAAAAACAAATATTATCATGTATTATTGCCTTGTATAAAATGAATATTTGTGTGAAATAGAATGAATAATAATGAAGTATCTATATAGAGATATTGAAAATCAGTTAAATACATGGATAAATGAACAAGATCGCCTTCCGTTATTGATACGTGGTGCCCGGCAGGTTGGAAAATCATCTTTAGTGAAGCAATTTGGCAAGCAATTTCAATATTTCATGGAACTAAATTTGGAACTTAATCCTGAGATTAGCAAGGTCTTTGAAGCAAATCTGGAGCCTCATAGGATATGTGATGAGTTGGCTTTGATTTATAATACACCTGTTGAACCGGGTAGAACATTATTGTTTATTGATGAAATTCAAAGCAGTTTAGCAGCTATTTCGTCCTTGCGGTTTTTTTATGAGCAATATCCCGAACTTCATGTGATCGCGGCAGGTTCGCTACTGGAATTTGCTTTGTCCGAGCTACCCTCTTTTGGGGTCGGACGTATACGTTCACTTTTCTTGTACCCCTTTTCGTTCAATGAGTTTTTACTTGCTGTAGGCGAAAATCAGCTACTCGATGCCATTCAAAGGGCGAGGCCTGAAAAGCCATTGTCGGAATTGGTACACAAAAAAGCATTGAACTTGTTCAAACGTTTTGTGATCATAGGCGGCATGCCTAAGGTAGTGTCGTATTATGTTGAAACGGGGGATTTATTGAAATGCCAGCAAGTATTGGATGATTTGGTTCTGTCGCTTCAAGATGATTTTGTCAAGTACAAAAAGCGTGTTTCATCCTTTATGTTCAAAGGGGTTTTCAATTCTGTTGTTGCCCAGAACTCAAATAAATTTGTATACACGAAAGCTACGCCTGATTTAAACAGGGGACAGGTAAAATTGTGTTTAGAGTTGTTATCAATGGCCGGGTTAATCTATCCGGTGACCCATTCTTCGGCAAATGGCATTCCTTTGGGTGCGGAAACAAATGTTAAATTCCGCAAATATATTGTTTTTGATACAGGGATTTATCAACGAATATTGGGGCTTGAATTATCCGATTTAATCCTGAAGAGTAATTTTGATTCCATCAATAAAGGATCTATTGCAGAATTATTTGTGGGCTTGGAATTAATGAAAGTTACGGACAAAAGAAATGAATTGTATTATTGGCAGAGGGAATCAAAAAACAGTCAGGCCGAGGTGGATTATTTGGTGCAAAAGAATACAAAGATATTGCCGATTGAAGTGAAATCCGGGTCTAAAGGCAGTATGCAAAGTATGTTTTTATTTTTAGACGAAAAAAAAATGGATATGGGAATAAGAGTTTCGCAGGAAAATTTCTCAGAATATGATAAAATCAAGGTGTTCCCCATTTATGCTGTGGCAAATATCTTATCGAAAAAAGAATAAACAGATGAGGATTAGTCAATAATCATTTTTAACTTATTTTTGTTTCATGATGACAAAAGAACCAAAACGATTTGCCCTGATAGGAGCATCCGGCTTCATTGCCCCCAGGCACATGAGAGCGATAAAAGATACTGGAAATGAACTGGTCGCAGCACTCGATAAATCCGACAGTGTGGGGATAATTGATTCCTATTTTCCCGATGCCGATTTCTTTACCGAGTACGAACGTTTCGACAGGCACCTTGACAAACTTCGCCGGAAGAACCGCAAGATTGATTATGTGAGTATATGCTCGCCAAGCTATTTGCACGATGCCCATATCCGTTTTGCCCTTCGCCAGCAAGCCGATGCCATTAGCGAGAAACCCCTTGTGCTGAACCCCTGGAACCTGGATGCATTAAGAGAGATAGAAGCGGAAACAGGCAAACGGATCAACACCATTTTACAGTTGCGCCTGCACCCGGCCCTTATTGAACTAAAGGAGAAAATCGAAAAAGCCCCCAAAGATAAAATTTTCGACATCGACCTGGCCTATATCACTTCACGGGGCAATTGGTACAATGTAAGCTGGAAGAACGATCTTTCAAAGTCGGGTGGCGTGGCCACCAATATCGGGGTTCATTTTTTCGACATGCTTTCGTGGATATTTGGCGACATGAGGGTAAACAGGATGTACCTTTCCGAGTACAACAAAGCATCTGGCTTTATGCTTCTGAAACGGGCCAGGGTGCGTTGGTTTCTAAGCCTCGCTTACAACGATGTGCCTGAAAGTGCGCGGGCCACTGGTCAGCGCACATTCCGTTCCATCACCATCGAAGGCGAAGAAATTGAATTCAGTGGTGGATTTACCGATCTGCATACCACGAGCTACAGCAAAATATTGGAAGGGCAGGGTTTCGGCCTGGATGATTCTGAAAAGGCTATTGAAATAGTCCATGCCATCCGCAATGCCAAGGTAGAGGCTTTGCAGAGCGATTATCACCCGATGTTGAAGAAATAGTGAAAAGGGTACTTTTAAAGTCATTTTTGCAGATTCCTGATTTTAAAAAATTGAGATTGGTAAGTGGAACTTCCTTAGCTTTGCAAATTGGACATAGAAAATCTATCTACAATAATTCATTAGATTTGGCATTTACGTATAAAAAATAGGTTGATCATAAAAGGGATTGTGGTGTTTTTTACTAAAACATGTTGCTACGAAGCACTGTCTCCCCCAGGGGGGAGAATAAGAGGGGGGAATTTCGGGAACTGGTTTCTCCACCCTCTAAACCCCGCCAGTCCTGACTGCATCAGGATCAAGCCGTGGGGAAACCCTCCGATATCACTTATGTTTTCCATAAATTCAATCAGTAATCTTCGATCACTTATAGGCCTGATAAATAATGTATATTTTAGGGTTTTATATTTTCTTTTAAGACTTGTAAGATGAAAACCACATTCCTCACATCCGCTCACTCCCCTTTCGATGACCGCATCTTTCATCATCAGGCAAAGTCGTTTATTGCGCAGGGCGATGAGGTAGAGATTGTGAGCAGCACTGGTGAGCTTAATAAAGTGGTTGATGGGGTCACTTTGAATTGTTTCAACGGGGATCAACTTCCAAAACGGGAAAAGATAAATGTCTTTTTTGACAAGCTGGAGCAAGGGAACCCCGATGTGGTGATTTGCTCCGAACCCATTCCCCTTGTGGCAGCCCGGCAATACCAGAAGAAGTTTTCATCAAAAGCAAAGATCGTTTACGACATCACCGAGTGGTATCCCTCGAAGAAAAACCTGGCTGGATTTCCGTTTCCGGTAAAGTGGTTTCAATTCATAAAGCTATTGTTTTTCAACTTTTGGGTCAGCTTTTATGCCGATGCTTTTTTGTTTGGCGAGCATTATAAGAGCAAGCCTTACAAGTTTTTGTACCCACGAAAACCCTTTGCCTTTCTGGGCTACTACCCCGATTTAAAATACATCCCTTACAAAGAGCCTTCACTTCAGAAGGATACCTTACGCTTTTCCTATTCAGGAAAAATAAGCCTTGAAAAAGGATTTGGGAATTTCGTTGAGGTACTAAGAATATTATCCGACAGGAATCACCGGTTAAAAATCGACCTGAAAATAATTGGCTGGTTCGATGATAAGGATGAAAGCCATTGCCGCCAATTGCTTACAAACCTCTCCCACAATATCAATGTAAAATACTACGAAAGGCAGAAGTTTACAGACTTTCTGGAACTGATCAGCGACTCCGATTTCTTCCTCGACCTTCGTAGCGATGATTTCGAGAACCAGCGATGCCTGCCCATCAAGCTTTTCTATTATGCAGCCTTGGGCCGGCCTGTTATATTTCCTGAATTGAAAGCCATCCGGAAAGAAGTCGAGATCGATAAGTTTGGTTACCTCGTGAAGCCCCATGATTCTAAACACATTGCTCATTTGATTTCCAAATACATAAATAATCCCGGACTCTATACTTCTCATTGCAAAAATGCCCGTCTCCTTGTCGAAACCAACTATAACTGGCAAAGAATAGAACCCGTCTTTGTCCGGTTCATAAAAACTCTCCAAGGGCAACTATCAAAATAACTTCCCTCTAAATTAACAATGAAGATTAATAGCACCGTAGCTTTACTCCCTAAACTTTGTTTTTTTAACAAAGTATATTCCGAACGAAGTATCCGATAGCAAAAGGGCAATCCATGTATTTGAAAAATCTGCGCAAATCTGTGTTGTCCGTGTTATCCGCGTTCATATTTTTGTTTGCAGCTTTATCTGTGTTAGGAATTAATCAGGTTAAAAACATATTCCCAAAAAGGATCTATAAGTAAAATATTTGCTATTTTCGTGAACTAATCATACGAAAATTTATAATGTCTGGTTTACAAAATAGAAAAACAGATTTACTTTTTAACATGTTTCTTCGCACCAGGCTATGCTGACAAAGAAAACAACCCTTACCATTGCATCGAAGTTGGTGATCCTTTTCGTCAACTTCATCCTTATTGTGTTGCAAACACAATTGTGGGGCAGTGAGGGTAAGGGCGAAATTGCCCTCGTGATTGCCAACATTGCCCTCATCAACATAATTGCCAACATGAGCTGCGGAAGCACAATCGCTTTTCACGCCCCCCGGATGAATCGTGAAGAACTATTGTTGATGTCTTTCATAGGGGCTTTGGCTCTTTCCCTTGCTGGTACCCTGGTCTTTTCTTTTGTTCTTGGTTTCACCTACTTTAAGCATCTTCTCGTTATTTCGGTGTTTATGTCCTTGGGCAACGCCATTACGCTTTATTGGCTGGGAAAGGAAAATATTAAATGGTACAATTTGCTTACCCTTTTAGCTCCGGTAGCCATCTTGGGATTCCTTTTCATCTTGTACTATCTGGCTGGTTTTCACACTGTCAATGCCTACTTTTATGCCTATTACCTGGGGTATGGTTGCATTATACTAATTGGATTGATCAGCCTTTCGTTTAAGCAATCTTTTAAATGGCCGGTGTTGAGTTTGGCTGGTTTCAGGAAAATCATGCTGTATGGATTCAATAATGAACTAAACTATTTCATCCAGTTTTTAAACTATCGGCTGGCCTATTATTTTATCGAAGAATGGTTGGGGAAGTCGCCCTTGGGTGTATTTTCAGTGGCCGTGTCGATTGCCGAGGCGATATGGGTGGTAAGCAAAAGTATGTCGGTGATCCACTTTTCGAGTGTGGTTAACAATCCCGATCAAAATGATAATATCCGAAGGACAAAAATATCAGCCCGTCAAAGTCTGTGGATTAGTTTGGCAGTAGTTGTGGCAATGGTTCTTACACCCCAATCGCTGTTTGTCTATATCTTCGGAAGCGATTTTATAGAGGTAAAGCAGTACACCATCTATTTAGTTCCCGGGATCATAGCCATAGCAGTATCGAATCTCTGGGGGCATTATTTTGCAGCAGTGGGCAAGCTCAACATCCTTCGCGACAAAGCCCTGGTTGGACTGGCAGCCACCCTTGTCTTGTCAATTATCCTGATCCCCAAATACCAGTTGGTCGGGGCATGTATTACTATAAATGTGTCGTATGTGCTGTCATCTTTGTATTTGTGGGTACTATTTCTGAAAGAAAAGAGTGCAGCTCCCCGCTAAGCTATCTCCACTGTTTTTTTGTGGTACTTTTTAGCACTCCGCCCCCGTTGAGCTATCACCTCAGTTTTTTTTTTTTTGGTGCTTTTCTCTTTTTTGCCTTCCCTGTTGAGCTATCACCACAATTTATTGTGGTGTTTTTCTTGTTTTTCTCTTTTTTGCCCTCCCTGTTGAGCTATCACCACAATTTATTGTGGTGTTTTTCTTTGCGGTGTTTTTCTCTTTTTTGCCTTCCCTGTTGAGCTATCACCACAATGTGGTGTTTTTCTCTTTTTTGCCCTCCTTGTTGAGCTATCACCACAATTTATTGTGGTGTTTTTCTTTGTGGTGTTTTTCTTTGTGGTGTTTTTCTTTGTGGTGTTTGTGTGTTTCTTGGGGTGTTGTTCGCTTTTTTACAGTTTCGTAAATTTCCTCTTTACAGTTCCTTTTTCCGTGGCAATTTCAATAATGTACAAGCCCTTGCCCAAACTTTGAAGGTTCACTTCATAGAAACTATTTTCCATGTTTTCAACAAGGATCAACTTTCCGGTACCGTCAAAAAGCCTCAACTGCTTTATGTTTTCTTGTGAAAGCAAATACAGAAAATCACCTGAAGGATTAGGGTAAATTTTTAGTGAAACGGGATCGGCAGCTCCTATTGAATCGCTTGGATCAAAAGGAATAGCGAAACCAGTTATTTGCGATCCACCTGATATTGTATCAATCAGCGTAAGGGTCTTGGATGAAACATCGATTCGATAAAATTCACCTTGCAAGTTAGTTCCATTATAAGCAGCCATGTAGCACGTATTCGTATATCGGTCGAATTCCATATCCTGGGCATACGTAGCATTAAAGCTAATCGGAAACAGAGGGGTAAACAAACCCGTGCTTTTATCCAGCGATCCAAACATATCGGTCAGGATGTCGATGGAGAACAAATTTCCCAGGGAGTCGCATGCAAGGTTGATCAATACCCCGGCATTGGTAAGACCGACTTGAGTGAGTTGTGCGTTTTGCAGGTCGATGGTGTATAGCACTGCGGTGGTATCGGTGGGCAAAACCTCAAAAGTTATCCCATACAGGGTGTTATTTGTAAAGTCGTACGACATTCCATGAACCGCATTGCTGCCCATGTCCCCGACAATGGTGCGCTCGCCCGTTTGGGGGTCGATGCTTACAAGCTCGCCCCCTGTTTGAGTTTGTGGATCGTAATAAACTGCTCCGTACCATTTATTTTCGGGTCCCCAGGTGCCAGCAAAAATAAAATTGTCGCTGGTTTGATTATCAAGTGAAAGAATAACATGGGGAGCTTCGAGAAATATCTTTGCAGGCCCGGTAGGTATATTTTCGCTTGGATCGAAAACCACATAGCAATAGGCCTCGGTCAAATCCATGATTTCAAACTCCAATTCTGCTTCATCGTTGGCCGGTTGCTGGTCGCCATTTAGCAGACTATGCACTGTCAGTTTGTAATTTCCATAGGTGGCATCCCATGCATCAAATTCTACCCGGATACTCCCAAAGGGAGGTAGGTTACTTACATGTTTCACCGAAGTATAAGAGGGCGAAATGCTTAGGCTTACATCGAAACTTTGTACGATGCCGCCAAAATTTTTAAAAGTTACTTGCGGTACAATAGTCCCGGGTTCGATAACAGGGGGCATGTCGATATAAAGTACACCCACATCATTTGCTAAAGGTTGAAGGTTTCCTTCGTATTTGTTGATCCCACCTGTGGTTTGATTGGAAGTGAAATCCCCCGACCATCCCAGGTAAGGGCTGAAAAAACGGACTGCCAGGAAATTCATGGTTGTGGTTTTTTGAAACAATTCCCAGGAATGGCCACCATCGAAACTGTAGGAAGCCCCCGCATTATTTCCCGTACTTACCCAGGTGCTGAAAGTCCCGGGCACATAACAAATATCAACATCGAACACTTGGCCGGTGTGGGAAATTTCGGCCCATGTGCTTCCACCATCGGCACTTTCGTACAAGCTCACAGGCGTATTTTGATTGTTGTACAGGATACCATGTTGTGCATCTTTAAAAAATACCTTTGCCTGGTAATTGCCAACTGGTGTGGTGGTAGCAATCCAGTTTAAACCCTTGTTGACCGAGCGGTATAGCTTGCTTTTGTTGGAAGTAAACCACACCGTGTCGCCAACTACCGAGAAATATCCAATTGTCCCATATTCGCTGTCAACAGGGTCGGGGATATTCGTTTGCGGCACCCGCACCCAGTTATCACCACCATTGCTTGTTGTATATATTTCGAAGTAGCCATTGTTGGGGTCGCCCATGCAAAAGCCGTTGTTTGCATCCCAAAAGTACACAACATTTGGAAAACCTCCCGGTTCGCTAAAACTGGCTGTTGTTTGTTCTGTCCAGCTTATCCCTCCATTTGTTGTTTTCAGGATGGCGCCTCCCCCCGAAGGACCATAAACCGGCATCCAGGCAGTTTGTGCATCAATACCGTGGATCATGGATGAACCGTATCCTGAATATCCTGCCGGGATTCCGTTGGAGAAGCTTGTGCCGCCATTGTCAGAAACTGCAAAAGCAGTTGTTTGTGTAGAGGAGTTTACCCCATTGTAACCCGTAATCCAGAGAGTGTTTTGATCGACCACATGCAGATACCTGACACCCGTGGATTCAATCGGAAAACCAGTTGAGAGTTGCGACCATTGAGCATAAACAGGAATGGAAAAAACAGAAAAGAGAGCAATGAAAAGGAGAATTTTCGACATAGAAGTGTAAGTTCAGGATTTGGGCATTATTCAATTTCAATTATTTGATCGAAGATTTCAATCTTATCACCGGGAAAAAGTTTTGCCCTTTTGCGAAAATCTACTTCGCCGTTCACTTTGACTTCCCCATCTTCGACCATAAGCTTCGCCTGACCTCCCGAATTGCTGATATTTACAACCTTGAGAAGTTGAATAAGTTGGATTGATTCGGTGCGAATTTTATATTTCATAGTTGTTTGCGCTTTGCGCGTCATTAATTGTCATTTTGCTTCGCCGTCAATTGCTTCGCTGCCTGCCCCGTTTTTCGGGGTCATTAATTGTCATTTGCGCTTCGTACACCACTTATTTACTCCCCAAATTACTACTTAATTACTACCTAATTACTACTTAATGACTATTGAATGACAACTTAATGACCACTTAATGACACAAAGCTAATGACCATCGAAAGAGCAAATCCGACTACGCTAATTGTAGACATTCCCCACCTTCATCAATCCCGGGAGATTGATTATCTTGATTTTGCGCCCGGTTAGCTCAATCAGTTTATCGCCCTTAAATTCCGACAATAACCGGATAACCGATTCGGTGGCCGTGCCAACCATGTTGGCGAGTTCTTCGCGGGTAAGCGAGATTTGCAAAACCCCATCGTTGTCCAAATCAAAATCTTCTTTCAGATACACAAGGATTTCGGCCAGCCGTTCCCGGACCGACTTTTGGGCAATATCTGTAATGAAATTATTGGCCTCTTTCAGCTCCTTACAGGCAAGCTGCATCAGCTCCATGGCAAAGTTTGTATTTGTTTTTACAAGGGTAATCAGAAATTCACCGGGTATATAGCACAGGGTCGAATCTTCAATAATCTTGGCAGTGGTACAAGCCATCTCGTTGCTCAAAATAGAACGATAACCAATTACGTCACCCTTTTTGGCAAATTTGATAATTTGTTCTTTCCCTTCAATCCCAGTCTTATATAGCTTCACAATGCCTTTGTTGATGCAATAAAACCCATTGATCCGGTTTCCTTCCTGATACAACAAAGTACCCCTTTTATGATGGTTACAACTTTTCTCAAGTTCAAGCCTTGCAATCTCATCTTTTGTAAGATGAGCAAAGATTGCATTGTTACTGGTAATGCACTCTTGACATTTTGGCGTAGAAGGAATATTCTTCATGCGAAATCAATCTAATAGAAAAAATGATTTATCTCAATATTGTTAACTTTGCGGTCAAAGATACAATTTTTTTATCATGGATTAATACCTGTTTCAGATGCCTGAAAAAACAATGGTAGTCGGGGCCAGCACAAACCCGGAACGCTATGCTTACAAAGCAGTTTTCGCACTTAAAGACAAGGGGCACAGTGTTGTCCCGCTTGGGATAAGGAAAGGAAAAATTGATGGCCTTACAATTGAACAGGGTCGTCCTGATTATTCCAACATTCATACAGTTACCTTATACATTGGGGCTTTTGTCCAGGAAAGTTACATCGACTATATTCTTGGCCTAAAGCCCAAGCGGGTAATCTTTAACCCTGGAACAGAAAACCAGGACTTCTTTTTTCGTTGTGAACAAAATAATATAGAGGCTGTTGAGGCTTGTACGCTTGTGATGCTGGCAACTAACCAGTATTAATAGGGTGTTCGACAATTTTTGGAAAATGGAAGTTCTGTGATTTTTTAACAAAGAGATGAATTGCAGTATTGGAGTAATGAGAGTAACTTTTGGAAATACACCGGCCATACTGCATTACTCCAAATTGCTGTATGTGAATTGGAAACAATGGCTTGTGAGGGCAATTCAAATTTAGTAAGGCGTACGCATTAACAAGCTAAAACCAAATAATTTAAAATTATCAAATATGAAAACATCAGTAGACATAAACTGGAAAGGAAATATGGCCTTCGAATTCGAAGCCGATGGACATAAATTGACATTTGATGCCGACCCTGCTGTGGGTGGTGAAAACCTTGGGCCCAAACCCAAGCCTTTTATGTTGTATGCCCTGGCAGGATGCACAGGAATGGATGTGGTTTCGATCCTGAAAAAAATGCGTGTCGAGTTGAAAGATGTCAACATTGCCGTTGAAGCCGAAATGACAGATGATCATCCAAAACAATACAGCAGTATGCACATTATCTACACCTTTACGGGGAAAGACCTCCCCATGGAAAAACTACAGAAAGCTGTTGACCTATCCGAAGAACGCTATTGTGGCGTAAGCGCAGTGTACAAAAAGGCAATGCCGGTAACCAATGAAATTCGCGTGGTGGAAGGATAAGATTTTGTGTAATAATTTTCATCCAATTTATTATCTTTGCCCACAGAATTAAAGGGCATGGGTTGTTAGCTCAGTTGGTTTAGAGCACTAGCTTGACAGGCTAGGGGTCGGCAGTTCGAATCTGCCACAACCCACATTGAAAATGAGAGCTTTAGGAAATAATCTTAAAGCTTTTTTTGTTTTGGTGTACACATGGTGTAAACTTTTCTATTGTTCACCTTGTTGATTTTCATATTCTTTCAAAAAGATTTAAAAGCTACCATAAGAGTATCAATTGATTGATGGTTTGGGCATCGGCCTAATTTACTCTACTGTCAATCTTTTTTGCATCTGTCAAAAACGAGATTCCCTGTTGCCCGTTGGTACCAATCATTACCGACTGTACCAATAATTGGTTGGTATAGTGTATCGCTCCCCACTCAACAATAAAGTTTGCGCCTGCACCTCCCGATATTTCCTTTTCGTCGACTACAAACTCAATGGACTCAAGTGGCGACAACAATATCATGGATTTAACATATTCTTTAAGAGGCTTGCCGTATGAATCGTAATAAGTGGTTGAAAGAATGTAAACCGAATCGACCTCCGAGGTATTCCTGATGCTCAACGTTACCGTTAAACTAAACCTTCTGGTGCCATCGCGGTGGTAAATATCGGAATATACGGGGGCATAATCTGTTTGGAAATAGGTGAACATCGAAGTATCGACCGAAACATAATTATATTTATGACTGGGGTGGGTTTTTTTATCATCCACCACAGGCTCTTCGTTGTCGCACGAATAAAATACCAAAAATGTACTGATCGTCAACAGGCTGCTAAGAATTATATTTTTCGGTTTCATATCAAAATAATTTAAAAATGCTTTGGTTATCCAAATCAAATATACGGATAAAATCTTTATTTTCAAGGATAAAAGAACGGGCATTGCCAGTCTTCAATAGAAGTGTTGAAACTTCATGGAGACTGGCAAGCCTTTTCTCTTGTGTATTTGTGAACTCTGACATAAAACTACTATTTACTTTCTATTAGAAAACTCCCTGTTTTTCAAAATATCAAATCTCAAAACACAAACTCCAAATAAAACACAATTCCCAAACATCAATAAATCAAACAGTTTTGGATTTGAAATTTTCGAATTTGGATTTTATTTGTTATTTGTTGTTTGAATTTTGGAGTTTTCTTGTAGCCACTATTTACTGAAAAATATCCAATAATCTTCTTCCGATTTCTTGTCCAACCAATGCTTCAGGTTTAGGCTTAACGACTTGTCAATTAGAGGGGCCGGGATAAACGGGGCAACTACTTTTAATATTTCTTCGCCGTTGAGCTTTTTTATGGCAGACAAAACCTCATACACCGGCTGTTCGCCAGCATGGAGCATATCGCGGATGTCAATGGTGTTTACAATCCTGGATTCATTGAACCATGCCGGTTTTTCCAGGATATAATTTCTTTGTTCCGTATCAAGCGTTTCGGCTGTCGATTGACCCACAGCGGCCCTCAATTTATTCACAAGCTCCTCTACCTTTAGGCCGCCAATGGTGGAAGCCTGGCTCAGGTTGGTGATTTTGGTGATGGTTTTTCGGAGTACCGGGTTTTGCAATTTCTTGAATTGAGGCGCCGAACCTATAAGCACATCCTCCAGTTGAGGGTAAGCTTCCAGCAAATCAAATATCTTTGTTTTGGGTGTTATTATCAATTTTTCCATAATATTTCCTTATTACTCAGTGTAAGATAAAATTCGTTTTTCGCCTTCCAAAGCCCTGTTTTTGGTCAAATCTTGCGACACCTCTAATGTACCGAGGTATTCGCCGTCTTCATCATGCAGGGCATAGTATTCAATCAAAATAAACTTGCCGTTCATCTGTATCCAGAAAGGGGTGTGCGAGGCCTTGCCTGATTTAAAATCTTCTATTATTTTTTCCACAATATGGGTGCTTCCCGGAGGGTGGCACAAGCGTACATCCCGGTTGATGATAGACCGGCTGCGGGTAAATATGCGTTCTTTGCCCTGGGTGAAATATTTTACCTTGTCGTTTTTGTCCACAAAAGTCATGTCGACAGGGATGGTGTTTAGGATGGCCATTATTTCTTTGGCCGTAAAACTACCGGAGGGTAATTGAATGTTCCCGTCGGCATGTGCCGGGTGTGCATTTTGCGGAGTATCTGAAAAGCCCTCAGGCTTCCAATCGACTGGCGGGTCGTAAAGGGTAAAGCCAATTTCAAGGGTCTGATTGTGGATATGCCACCAGTCTTCGGTGGTCAAAACATCCATGCACATAGGGAATAGGATTTCCACTTCTTTGTTGACCATATCGGTCAATGCTTTTAGGGCTGGTCTGAACAAAAGGTCGAGGGCATCCACGAGGTCTTGTTTTTCCAGGCTGGGTTCTTTCAGCAACTCGATGCAACCTTTCAGTTGTTCCCTTATTTCGTCGTGTTTTCCCCACATTACTTTTGGCGGGCCTGTAATTTCGTTCTTCTCCAGATACGGAAAAACCAGGTATTCCTTGCGCTGATAATGCTTGTCGACATCCATCAGGTTGTTGAAGCAAGCCTGTATTTCAAACACATATTTTTGATAGGAACCAGCATCAATCCTCTCTAGGTTGTCTATCAACCCAAGTGCTTTGTCAGCCTCCTTTTTCAATTCAATGTTTTCATTCTTGAATACATCAACCGGATGGCCTTCGGGGATTTCCTTTGCCCCGCTTACATCCACGTGGCCTTCCAAAACTTCGCCATGCACATCGCAAAGTTTTAGCACCTCCGACTCGGGCAGCCCATCGTTTATCAGTTCCTGTTCCACTTCAACCACTTCGCCATAGGGGATATGCTTTAGTGTATCGATCAATTCTTCTCTTACTTTTTGGGCCGACTCACCGTCGTGCAGTTTCAATATCAACTCTTTCAACCTCTCCTTCCGAAACCTGGAGTTATTTATTAGTTCGCTCATTGTATGTTTGTTTTATTGTTCATCTTAATTTTCTGTGCAATTTACAAATTTTGATTTTTGTTTTCCTTCCTTTTATATTTCCTTCGCCATAGCACATAGCCGCTGATAACCACCACAACCCCGGCCAATCCGCTTAATGGGACGATGAGGATATAGAAACTGCCAATTAGGAAATTAAATATGCGGCCTGTATGGATTTCGAGCGAGACGTTCCACAACGACATTTTCGATTCTTCGATAATCTCCTTGGGCATCTCGGGAGAGGCTTTTGTATGTCGCAAGGGTAAAATGCCCAGGTCGTAATCGGCCAAATAAGTGTTGCCGGACTTGTCTTTCAAAACTCCCGTGACTTTGAAATCGCCAATCGGATTTCCCGATGTTTGTGGCTTGTAAAGTGTTCCGTCGGCATAATTGAAAATTTCGGGATGGTTGGGATGCCATAAAAACAGCCCTGCAAAGGAGCCGATCAGATAAGCCCCGTCGTTGTATGGTTCAAAACTGTTGATCCCCATTACGCTTACGGGCGGTTGGATGCGAAAAGGGATTGGCTTCTTAGAACCCTTTTCCAAATAAAACATCGCTTTGGAAGAGGACAGTAGGAAAATTCCCTTTGCTTCATCGTAAAGAATATCACGTAATTTGTCGTACCAGGGATTGGGTTGGTCGAGATGGGAAAATTTTATGGGTCTGACTTCTGCATTTGCGATGGCAATCAATAAGGGGGGCCGGAGAAAAATACCTGTGAAAAACAGAACACTCAGAAAAACAAAAAACCATGCCCCTGTTTTATTGTGCCATTTCAACGACCATTTATTGAGCCTAACGATCTGCCTTCTGGGCTTTAATCTCCTTTTGCGCCGCTTTATCCAGCCCGGGAAAAAGAAATAGACAATCCCCGTAAGGGATAAAAAAATGGTGATCAGTCCCAGAAAATCGACAAAAAGCTGTCCGGGCAAACCCAGTATTTCGCCCGAATGGATTTGCCAAATAGTTTGAAACAAGCCCACTTTATTGGTGTGTCCATCGGGCTGCGCCAATTCTATTTGCTGAAATTTGGTGTTGCAGCCTTCGGATTTTCCTTTGAAGAGGTACGACCTATTTATGGCATAAATGGTATCGCCCACACTCTCAAGCCCAACAAATCGGTCGATCTTGGTATTAAGGTTAAACTTCTGCCATTTCTTTTCTACCTTATTCCAGCCGAACAAACCAAACTGGGTGGCTGCGTACAAATCGCCATTTTCGCTTTGGTGCACATCGAAAATCTTCCGGTTGTCCATGCCCTTGCGGAAACCGGAATTGAAAGAGGAATAGTGTGTAAAGTTTGAATCGCACAGCCAGATGCCGATGTTGCCAAAAACCAGGACACTGTCTTTGCTAAGGAAGAGGTTTCCTTTCAAAGCCCCATTGTTCCAGTTCGAGTACTGGTACTCATTGGGCAGGATATCCCTACTTATATCAATCCCCGAAAAGCTTTTGCGGTGGTTCATGAAAATCCCTGTTGCACCGTAATACAGCAATAGAAATGATAGGATCAAGCCCGGCCACTTGTGTAGCTTCTTATAAATTTTCCAATTTTGTTTCATGCTAATTTCTGATGGATAGGTCGCCCTATCTGTATTTTGGGGTG
>JAIOYV010000099.1 GCA_021740905.1 Bacteroidales bacterium | reverse complement strand
CGCAATTTGTATCAAAAAACCTGAGATGCCGCCTCAAATCCCTTAAAAATAGCGCGAAGATTGTTTTTTAGGGTGCTCACTATAAGGCTTTGCTGTCAGGCTGTTAGGGCAAAAGTTAAATTCATAAGGAATAGCTGTTTTATGCGCAAAACAAGTATCGATGAATTGCCTCAGCTCTTTAATGTATTAAAAGGCGAAATGTCGATTGTAGGGAACAGACCTTTGCCATTGTACGAAGCGGAGTATTTGACTGACGACAAATATATCGAACGATTTTCGGTGCCAGCAGGGATTACAGGATGGTGGCAAGTCTCGAAGCGAGGTGGAAGTAATATGACCGAAGAGGAACGACAAAACCTCGACAATGAATATGCTCAAAAAATGTCATTTTGGTTCGATTTGCTTATTCTCTTCAAAACACCTTTTGTACTTTTTTCACGAGAGGAAGTATAATTAGGGACATGAGGCCAAGCTTAACGCTCAACTGTGTATACGCAAGGCTAATAGTATTGATAAGCCAATGAATCACTAATACTTACAAATATAAACTTTGTTGCACGGCAACTTAACTATAATATTGAAATTTGATGCTAATGAAGGTCTCTTTAAATTTGAAATCCATTGTGGGCCTTACCTATTTAATTTGGTTTGCGCTTTCTTTTTCGATGGCTGCCTATGGGCAGGAGGAAGATATGAAACAGCTTAAGGCTTCGGATTTTGATCCTTTAAAAATAGGTCAGGAATCGATTTTTGGAGATGAGTACTTTTATTTCCCACCTCTGGCAATCCTTATCGACTCGGCCCTTGTGCATTCGCCCATTCTGATGCAGTTCGATGGGGAATTGGAAATATCGAGAATTGAACTAGAACGAAAAAAGAGGGAATGGACCGATTATCTGTACACTACCTCCGAAATCAAATATGGTTCGACCGATAATGTGACCTTTAATCAGAATCAAACAGACCCTACCATAAACGCGGTTGTAACCACCCGTGCCAACATCGGTTTAGCCTTGCGGATAAGTGCATTCGATTTGACCGACCGGAAGCGGAAAATTGCCATTGCCGACGAACAAAATAAAATTTCGCAGGCACGCCGCGAAGAAATGGTGAGGTTTATCACCAAAGAAGTTACCTTGTTGTATAATGACTTATTGTTGAGCCAAAGGATATTGACCATAAAGAGCGAGACCCAACAAGCAAAAATCCTTCATTTCAACATGGCCGAAAAGCAGTTTCTCGAAGGTGAACTACCTGTTTCGGAATACGCAAAGATTATCGAAATGATCGCAAAATCATCGAGCGAATTTGAAACTGCAAAAATGGATTTTACAAATGCCTATTTCTTGTTGGAAACAGCGGTTGGTTTTGATTTACAAGAAATAAAAAAGCTTGGCGAATGAATTTGATTATATTTTTTAGGATATTATTAGAGAACCGCTACCTGCTTTTAGTGGGTGGTTTGATAATGGCAACCACAATTTTTTATGGAACAAGGGGCGAAGAAAAAGTATATTCAACCTCATCGGTTGTTTACACAGGTATTGCAACAGGTTTCAACATTGAATCGGGGAGCAACCAACGCTTCGATTTATTTGGGACAAACGCTAAATTCGACAATCTGATCAATATCATAAAAAGTCGCGACACCCAGGAGGAAACAGCAATCCAGCTGCTTGCCTCACATTTGATTGCCGACCAGACCGGTCAACAACGTTTTGACCACCTACACAGGATTTTCCCCGATAGCTTGCGCGAGATATTTGTTGATGTGACTTCGCTGGAAAATACTGTTCGTAACCTGAAAAGCATAAATACGGGAGGCGAGGATAACATCGTATACCGCCTTTTGCAGTCGGGCGACAAGTTTTACAGCATAAATCAAATATCCAAAATAAGTGTTTCCCGGATCCAAAGCAGCGACCTTATCCAGTTGAAATATTCATGCAACAACCCGCATATTTGCCAACAAACCCTGGCAAAGCTTATTGAAGTATTCATGAAAAAATTTACATCCTTGCAGTCGGGCCAAACACATACCGTGGTGGGTTATTTCGAAGACAGGGTGAGGGAATCGGCACAACGCCTCTCAAATGCTGAAAAAACCATGTTAGGCTTTAAAGAGCGAAACCGGATTATCAATTATTATGAGCAAACCAAATTTGTTGCAGAGCAAAAAGAAGCCTTAGACAAAGAATATCAGGACATGGTGATGGCACTTGCCTCGGCACGGGCTGCATTGGCCGAATTAGAAAACAGGGTTACGGCAAAAACTAGCATCTCTTTGCAAAGCGACAAAATCCTTGAAAAAAGGGGAAAACTGGCTAAACTTTCGTCGAAAATTGCCATGGCCGAAGTGTCGCAAAAAGGAAGCTTAGAAGAACTTGGCAATTGGAAAGAAGAAGCTGAAAAACTGAAATATAGCCTGCGCAACGACGTGGAAAACCTCGATACCTATGGCCGATCAACATCGGGTATGCCAATGAGCACCCTGTTGGAGCAATGGCTCGAAAATGTCATCATTGTTGAAGAGACCCAGGCTAAGGCAGCCATAATCCTTCAGCACAAAGAGGAATTCAACAAAACGTATGACCTCTTTGCGCCCTTGGGATCGGAAATTGCGAGGATTGAACGGGAAATATCAATATCCGAAAAAGAATATTTAAACAACCTTAATAGCCTAAATCAAAGCAAACTGAAAGAACAGAACATCGAAGTTTCATCGAACATTAAAGTACTCGATCCTCCTTTTGTGCCTTTACGACCAAAAGCCTCCATTCGACAATTATTGATTATTGTGGGCTTTGTTATTGGTTGTGTACTGGTGGCTTCTGTCCTCATCTTTTTGGAATTTCTGGATGCCACAATAAAAACACCTGAGCGTGTGATTGAATTTACCAAACTGAACTTGCTGGGCGTATTTCCTAAGATCGAAAGTGAAAAAAAATCGTTCATCGATTTTAAGTACATCAGCAACAGGCTGGTGGAAATCATGATCCAGAAAATAAAGTTGGAAGCGCTGAAAAGCAATCTACCAAACGGCACACCTTTTCAGATCAATATAACCAGTAATAGAAATACCGAAGGAAAAAACTTTATTACCGAATTATTGGCCGAGAAACTAAACACGGCCGGCAACCGGGTATTGATTGTCAGCCCGGTAAAAGAACACACCAATGGACTGAAAAGCAAAATTAGTTTGCCTCAGGTTGCCAATAAATTGACAGATAAGATAAAGAATATTTTCCTTGGGAAGTTATTCCCGGTTCCCGTGCCACAACAAAGCGCAGAAGATTACCTTATGCAATTAAAATGCAGCGATGTATATCATTACGAAATCTCTAATGACTTTTTTGATATCAAAGATTTCAAAACCCTTTTGCAATTTAAAAATTTATCAATAGAAAATTTCGATTATATCTTCTTCATTATCCCGGCTTTGCTGAATCATGAATTCCCCGCCGATTTGGTACAACAAGGAAATATGAGCCTCTTTTTATGCCGTGCCAACCGGAACTGGAACAAGGCCGACCAAAAAGCATTGGAATTGTATCAAAGTTCAATATCACATAAACCCTCGGTTGTTTTAAACGGTTCGCGGGTCGATTACTTAGATTCGATGATTGGCGAGATTCCGAAAAACAGAAGTTGGCGCCGCCGGATGGCCAAAAGAATACTTACCCTCGATTTTTGGTCACAAAATAGAGTTTAGGAGTTATCTAAATGAATATTGATTATTGTCAATTGATTAATTTAAACTGTTTCGTGTGAAGAATATTCTGTCAAAATACACAATCTCGAAATTTAAACAATCGCGATACTTTAGGAGTAATAGTTTCTCATTAAGCACCTAATAGAACTGGGTTTTGAAACTTCATTTTTCATACAATTGAAATCAAATTACAAAATTGAAAAAAGCACTAAAAAATATAGCCGGGAACAAAAACTTCCTCTCTCTTTTTGGGAATACCACATTTGCTGTGCTTGGCTTTTTAAGCATTTTTATTCTTGCCCGCAGCTTTGATAAAGATGTATTTGGCGAGTGGGCAATGTACATCACGGCAGTCACCTTTGTCGAAATGATAAGGATTGGGCTTACACGCACTGCCCTCGTTCGCTTTCTTTCGGGCGCCCAAAACAGCAACGAAGAAAATGAAATCGTCGCCTCGGGGACCCTCATCGAAATCGCCGTCTCATTTTTGCTTTGCATTCTGGTATTTGCAGGCTATCACCTATTTTATGGTGCAATTGCCGAATCGGGGTTCAAATTATTCTTCAAATGGTATCCATTGCTGGCACTATTGATTTTTCCGTTGAACAACAGCCTTTCTATTTTGCAGGCCGGGCAAAAGTTTGGGGAGATAATCCTGATGCGTTTGCTGTCGATGGGAGCCTTTATCATTTTCATCCTTGTAAACTTTTTTTACTTGAAATGGGAAATCGAATATGTTGTTATTGCCCACATATCTTCCAATACAATAGCCTCTTTATATGCCATTTCGAGACAATGGACAGGGATGTTTAAACTAATCCATGCCACAAAAATCAGGGTAATCGAATTGCTCAATTTTGGAAAATTTAGCTTGGGCACGCTTATCGGCAGTAACTTGCTGAAAAGCTCCGATACGTTTATCCTGGGGATAATGATGACAAAAGCCGATGCAGCCATTTATATGATCCCTCTAAAATTGATCGAAGTGCTTGAAATTCCCTTGCGGAGTTTCCTTGCCGTGGCCCTGCCCCGTATGTCGAAAGAAAGTAGGCTGGGCAACAATTTTGAGGTGAAGAGCATTTTTTACCGCTATTCGGGGGTACTTACCCTGCTTTTTATCCCTTTGCTAACAGGACTCTTTTTGTTTGCCAACGAACTGGTCGCTTTCCTTGGAGGGCCCGAATATGCAGATCTTGATACCCCAGTAAATGTGTTTCGGATTTTCCTTGTGTATGGCCTTTTCCTAACCATCGACCGGTTTACCGGAGTTACCCTCGACTGCATCAATAAGCCACGGTCTAATTTAATGAAAGTAATCTACATGGCTCTCGCAAACATCATAGGCGATATTTTAGCCATTCTCATTTTCAACAGTCTCGAAGCTGTTGCCATTGTTACCATAATAAATTCGCTTGTGGGGGTTTCGGTTGGATATTATTTTCTGAATAAGGAATTGTCTATTAACTTTGCACGAATCCCAAAGATGGGTTGGCAGTTTATCCGGAACAATGAATTTAAAAACATGATCAAAAAGTAGGTAACTTGAAATGAGTTCGTTTTTTACTGATACTGGTTACAAACAGGCAAGAAGGCCTGTTTTACTACTTATATTATTCTATCTCATATATGTAGCTGCCAATATGATAGCCAAAAAGGGCTTGATGGGTGCAGGCATGTTCATTGGCCTTCCCATAATCGTAACCCTTGTAATAATCTTTTTTAAGCAACCCCGCTTTACCTTGTACATTGTATTGATCCTGTCGTTCACTGTAATTGGAATATTGCGCTATATCAACGCTGGTCCACTCGGCTTGAGCACCGATGGACTTTTGATGATTGTTTTGTTGACCCTTTTTTTTGGGGGCTGGACCCAGCTCGATTGGTCGCCAACAAAGAATTACCTTACTTGGCTTTCGTTGATATGGATGGGCTATACAGTAATTGAATTGGGCAATCCGGAAATGAAAAGTGCAGCAGCCTGGTTTTATGCCATGCGGGGGGTCGCTTTTTACCAGTTGCTGTTTATTCCTGTCGCACTTATCCTTATTGGCCGTCTCCGTGACCTTGACCTATTTCTGAAAATATGGATGATCATATCGGTAATTGCAGTACTTAAAGGGTTTCAGCAATTAATAATTGGACCCGATCCCTGGGAACAAGCCTGGCTGGATGCTGGTGGTGCGGTAACCCATATTTTGTTTGGCCGCCTAAGGGTTTTTTCGTTTTACAGCGATGCAGGCCAATTCGGAGCGGCTATGGCACATGCCACCCTTGTATCGGGGATTATTGCCCTTGGGCCAGGCTCCTTCAAAAAGAAAGTATTTTTTGGGATTGCTTGTATAATGACCCTTTTGGGGATGTTCATTTCAGGTACACGCGGCGCAATGGCAGTACCGGCAATGGGAGCATTGTTGTTTTTGTTCCTGACCAAAAACTTTAAATTCCTAATCGTGGGCTTGGTATTTGGAGCCGCTATTTTTGGTATCCTTAAGTTTACAACCATTGGCAATTCGAATTACCAAATAAACCGGATGCGTACAGCACTAGACCCTCAAGATGCCTCGTTGCAAGTGCGCCTTGAAAATCAAAAGAAACTAAAGGTGTACCTCGCCACACGCCCCATTGGTGGAGGTGTTGGAACCGCCGGAAGTTGGGGCTTGCGATTCAGTCCGAATACTTTTTTGGCCCAAACACCTACCGATAGTTGGTATGTAAAGATTTGGGCCGAGATGGGTGTGGTTGGCCTATCGCTGCACCTGTTTATCCTATTCTACATCCTCATCAAGTCATCCATGGTTATATGGAGCAAAGTGAAAGACGATGAAATCCGGTTCATAATGATTGCACTGGTCTCAGGCTTTTGGGGGATCATGGTGGCCAGCTACGGAAACGGGATCCTCGGACAGATGCCTACCCTGATGATATTGCTTTTTAGCTGGGTATTCCTGAAATACGCCCCTGAACTGGAAGAAGAAAAACTGAAACAACTGCCCGAAAATGACAAGCTGCTCTGTATCGCCAACAATCCAGAAACCAAGACGTATAGTTTGCTTTAGTGAAATCTTCAAATTAGCATCTCAATTTTTGGGAAGTGAACGAAGAAGGGTTGAGAATAAAAATAGAAACAAACAACTTACCCCTACTTCTGATTTTGAATCCTTATTCATCATCCATATAAAATTAAACAGACCATACCTAATTTTTTGGTTTTGAACGAAAAATCCCTGTTTATTAGCTTTATTCTGAAAATAAAATCATATTTTCGCAGCCTTATAAATAATATAATGTCTAACTTATTAATTACTTAATTATTAAATGGTTGAAGAAAACAAAGACACTGTAAACGAAGAAACTGTTGTGGAAACAGAAGGTGTTGAAACTAAAATTGAAGTTATTGAAGACAGCGAGGTGAAAGCTGAAGCTGTCGAAGAAGTAAAAAATGAGCTTGAAGAAAGCGTTGAACCTACCGAACCAAATGAAGAAGTAAGTTCGGAAGAGAAATCAGAAGAAGTTGCCGTTGAAATTGAGCCTGAAGTTGAAACTGAACAAGTTACTGAAACAGAGGTTGAGGATGACGATTCGGATGTCGATGAAGAGGAAATTGATGTTGCTGATGAAGAATTGGATGATGATGATGATGACTTTGTGATAAAAGCAAAAACCGACGATGACGACGACAGCGATGACAGCGACGAAGATGATGGCGAAATTGAATTACGCCCTTTGCGCTCGAACGAAAACGTGCCTCTCGATCAATTCGATTGGGATTCGTACGTAACCGATTTAGATGGTTATTCAAAAGTAGAACGGAATGACCTTGAAGTAAAATACAACGATACCCTTTCCACAATTTCGGATAGCGAGGTACTGATAGGTACTGTTGTAAGCCTGAACAAAAGGGAAGTAGTAATCAACATTGGCTACAAGTCGGAAGGCGTAATCACGATTAGTGAATTCCGTTACAACCCCGAACTAAAAGAAGGCGATAAAGTTGAGGTATATGTGGAAAGCCAGGAAGACAAAAATGGCCAGCTCATTTTATCGCACAAAAAAGCCCGTGCTCTGCGCTCGTGGGATCGTGTGAACGAAGCACTCGAAAAAGACGAAATCATCAATGGTTTCATCAAGTGCCGCACAAAGGGTGGAATGATCGTGGACGTATTTGGCATCGAAGCCTTCTTGCCAGGATCGCAAATTGATGTGAAGCCAATCCGCGATTACGATGTATACGTGAACAAAACTATGGAATTCAAAGTGGTTAAAATCAACCAGGAGTTCCGCAATGTGGTTGTTTCGCACAAAGCACTTATCGAGGCCGAACTGGAACAACAGAAGAAAGAAATTATTGCCCGTCTCGAAAAAGGCCAGGTATTGGAAGGAACTGTCAAGAACATTACTTCCTATGGCGTATTTATCGACCTCGGCGGCGTAGACGGTTTGATCCATATCACCGACCTATCATGGGGACGTGTTACTCATCCTGAAGAAATTGTTACCCTCGACGAAAAACTCAATGTGGTTATCCTCGACTTCGACGATTCCAAGAAACGGATTGCTTTAGGCTTGAAACAATTGACCAAGCATCCATGGGATTCACTGGACGAAACCATGAAGATTGGCGACAAAGTAACCGGAAAAGTAGTGGTTATGGCCGATTACGGTGCATTTGTCGAAATAGCAACAGGAGTTGAAGGTTTGATCCACGTATCAGAAATGTCATGGTCGCAGCACTTGCGCAGCGCACAGGAGTTCCTGAAAGTAGGCGACGAAGTAGAAGCCCAGATCCTAACCCTTGACCGCGACGAGCGCAAAATGTCGCTTGGCATCAAGCAACTCAAAGCCGACCCATGGGAGAAAATCGAAGAAAAATATGCTGCAAACACCAAGCACACTGCACAGGTCAGAAATTTCACCGGCTTTGGTATTTTTGTTGAAATCGAAGAAGGAGTTGACGGACTTATCCACATTTCAGATTTATCGTGGACCAAGAAAATCAAGCACCCTGCCGAGTTTACAGCAATTGGCGAATCTATCGAAGTTGTAGTTCTCGATATCGACAAGGAAAACCGTCGCTTAAGCTTAGGCCACAAGCAACTTGAAGAAAACCCATGGGAAGTTTTCGAAACCATTTTCAGTGTTGATTCCGTGCACGAAGGAACTATTATTGAGATTTTCGACAAAGGTGCTATTATTGCCCTTCCTTATGGAGTTGAAGGTTTTGCTACACCACGTCATTTGGTAAAAGAAGACGGAAGTCCTGCCAAAGCCGACGAGAAACTTGAGTTCAAAGTAATTGAATTCTCAAAGTCGAACAAAAAGATTATCCTGTCGCATAGCAGGACATTCGAAGACCTGAAAAAGGGCGAAGAAACCACAAAGCGCAAAACGCAGGAATCTTCGACCAAAAAAGGAGTGAAAGCTTTGAAAGATAATCTCGAAAAAACTACCTTTGGCGATATTACTGAGCTTGCTAATCTGAAAACCGAAATGGAAGAAGAAGCCAGGAAGAAACTCGAAGAAAGAGCAAACAAAAATTAGAGATTCAGAATATGGAAGTGACGATTGATAAAAAAGAGAATTTTACACATGTTGAGGTATTGTTTGAGAAACTGGATACGCATATTGCGCCTAGTTTAAAATCGGAGTTGGTAATTATTGCCGGCAAAGGTGAAAAGAATATGATCCTCGACATCAGTAGTTGCCAGTATTGCGATTCATCTGGCTTGAGTGCGATTTTAGTTGCCAACCGACTTTGCAAAAATGCCGATGGTGTTTTTGTGCTCACGGGGTTAAACCCAGCAGTTGAACGATTGGTGAAAATATCGCAGCTCGACACAGTACTTAATATTGCGAAAACCCCCGAAGAAGCTGAAGTGATTATGCTTAAATCAATTTCTGATAAAGCATAATCCGTAAAATCAACTTTCAGGTGAAATTTTCAGTTACAATCTTGGGAAGCAATTCAGCGTTTCCTACTTCAAAACGATTTCCAACCGCTCATGTGCTCAATGCACATGAGCGGTTTTTTTTGATTGACTGTGGCGAGGGCACCCAGCTCCAAATACGCCGCAACAAATTTCGTTTCGGGAAAATAAACCACATTTTTATTTCTCACCTACACGGCGACCACTACTTTGGAATTTTCGGATTGATATCAACTATGGGGCTACTTGGCCGCAAAAGCGATCTGCACATTTTTGCCATGCCCGACCTCGAAACGATCCTCGAATTCCAGTTGCGTTACTTTTACGAAGACCTGCCCTACAAAATTATTTTTCATCCTCTACAGGCCAATGAACCTGAATTGATCTACGAAGACAAATCCATTACAGTTGAATCGTTTCCTTTGAAGCATAGAATCCCGACCTGCGGTTTCCTTTTCAGGGAGAAAAAGCACGATGCCCGGATTAAAAAGGAGATGATCGATTTCTATCAAATCCCCATTCGCGATATTGTGAACATAAAACAGGGAGCTGATTTTATAAATAAAGAGGGAGAAATTATTCCAAACAATCGTTTGACTTTCCCGTCAGGTCAGCAGCGATCGTATGCTTTTTGCAGCGACACAGCTTATTCGGAGAAGATAGTTCCGGTAATTCAGGGTGTTGATCTGCTTTATCATGAAGCGACCTTCCTGCATGAAAAAGCCGATCAGGCAAAAAAATCAGGACATTCTACATCACAACAGGCGGCCCAAATAGCAAAGAAAGCAAATGTAAAAAAACTGATCATTGGGCATTATTCATCCCGATACAAAGATGTTAAACCTTTGGTAGATGAAGCCCGGACTGTTTTCCGCGAATCCTACCCTGCAATTGAAAATGAAAGTTGGGAGGTACCTTTCATTACAAGAGATCAGGTTGAAGCCAAGTAAACTTTTTGTTGATCACCAATCAACTATTCTCTTTTTTTCTTCAAATAATGCAAAAGTGTAAACTATGATTAAACGAGATTATTTGACACTTTTAATTAATAAACAACCAGTTTCAGTACTATTCCCGGATATTGATTCACCGATCTGATATAATAGATACCCGCTGAAAAATCTTCCAAAGAAATAGTTTGATCCTTTTGCCCTGCCGGTAAGGTTAACTCCTTAATAATCCGACCATCAGAGAAAAGTAAAATCAGGTTCAGGTCATCTTTCAATGCCTCATTTAGCAACAGTGTGCTTGAACCTTTAGCCGGATTAGGTTGTAATTTGCATCCAAAACTATTCGACAGTTCATCCATCCCAATAAGGCTAATTGTAACCTGATATTCAGCGTCACAAGTACCAACATCGGTTTGAAGAGTAACCTGGTAAGCTCCAGTTTGGGAATAGGCATGAATTGGATTTTGCAAGGTTGAAGTATTTCCATCACCAAAGCTCCAGTTCCAAATTGTGGCATTGCTCGACAAGTCGGTAAACTGAACCACCTCATTCGTGGTCTGATAGGAAAAATCAACCGTTCCAATAATAGCCTGCACTAAAACTGTATCGCTGTAACAGGTAACGGGTTCAACCTCAAGATCATAAAAATAGTAATAAAAATCAGGCCCGGCTGGGCTGCCCACAATCGACAACAAGCCTGCTACTTCATAAGGATAAGATGCCCCAGAATTATTCCGATATAGGCCTGCATTATCCAAACCGATACTATAATTACCAGCTTGTGGGACCTCAAAGTCAAGTTCGATATATTGCGGCCCTGAAACAGGCATGTTTACTGTTACTTCCTGCAAAATATTTCCAGCTCCGCCAAAATTGTCCCATAATTTTATAATTCTAACTCCTGCTGTTTCTGCATTCACATAAGCTGAACGGATAGTCACTTCCTGATAAGCAGTAAAATCAACTGTTCCGATAAAAGAGGACCCATGATATCCACCAGTTCCAAAATTTTCATCTGGTGGACCAATCTGCTCACTTGGTGAACCGAACATATTAACTACATAGAAATTGGTACTGGCACCTAATGTTCCAGCTTGGTACTCAGGCCCACTTGCCAGAGGTGTATATTGATTATCCAACCAGCTTATAGTCCCTGAAGCATTGGCTGTTAAAAGGAAACTATCGGAAATACATCCCGAAACATCAGGAGCAATAGGATTATCAGGTGTGGTAAAATTTATAAAATTCGGAAAAGTCAGAGTGTCGGAACCAATATTATTAGTAACAATTAAAGTAACTGTATAAATTCCCTGATTGAGATATTGATGAAATGGATGTTGAGTTGTATCGCTTTGTCCATCGCCAAAATCCCAATGCCAATATTGAGGAATATCGTACGAAAGATCGGTGAAATTAATCTTGCCGGTGCAAGTCTGCGTCTCATTTGCTTCGAAACCAGCACTTGGAGCTACGAGGGCGATCTGGCAAATTGTAGGGACATCATACGCTTCTACCTGATCCGACCTTGATGTTGATGAGCCCTGGCTTGCACTGAATCCCAATCCCCTTTTGGCAAAAACTCGCCATATCATGCACTTGTTCACCCCGTTGTTATTCAATTCATCGGCGAGTAGAATGGCATCCCGGGCATCAACAAAACCAGGTGAACAGGGTGCCAATTTCATTCCATCCAGAACAAGTTGAAAAACAATATCATCACCGCCAATTCCATTTTCAAGATTACCATCAACTCCATATTCATCCATAAAAGCCCAGGTAAGGTCCCAAAGCATAGTTGCCCACACAAAACCGATCCCATGAGGCGAAGAAATATTGATTACATCACTTACATCCGCATACGTATAATCGTTTACAGCAAAACTTGTATCATAAGGCGCATTCCGTATTCCAATACCAGTAATGGGTTCACCATTTGCATACGTCCCCATTGGCCTGTGCACCGGATTTGCCAGGTTTAAATTGATTGTCAGCATACAGGCCACCCAATCGCTCCAACCCTCTCCCATTTGCTCTTCATTATACAAACAGTCGACATTGGAAGGCCCTCCAACAAGGCGGGTCGAAATGCCATGGGTATATTCATGAACAACAACCCCATTGTCGAAGTCTCCATCCAAATCAACATAATTAGAACCCACCAGAGTAATGTTCACCCCTTCGCCAGATTGCAAAGCACTAATCATCATTTCACCATCTGTTTGCGAAACCATGACAGAAGGAATCGTAATAGTTGTTGAAGTACCTCCCATGGCCATAGGTGATCCAGCCACATTATTAACAACTACCACTGCAATTGCCCCAGCATTTTGTGCGGCCTCAACCTTAACAACAAAATTACAGGAACCTCTTCGTAGAATGGCAATTTTACCGGAAATCGCAGCACTATTAACAATAGGTTCACAGGCATCATTAGGGTCAGGCATGGTACTATCATTCACAAGTACAATGTCGGAGGTGATTCCTGAAGTTGGAATTGAGGATCCAAATGCAGCTGCCGCTGAAAAATATACTCCACTGATAGTTGAAGGTGAATTTATGATCAAGGAATCTTGGTTTGAACCCGTCCACAGATACATTTGCATCCTCGGCTGATATCCATCTTCGGGCGTAGCAAAATTAGCATTATTGGTTCCTCCGCCATCCTGGGCTTCGGCCTGCACTTCATCGCCGCCAAGCCCTCCATTTCCATAATTATTCACTTGAAAATTACCGGCTTGTTCGTCAAATCCAAAACGGTAAGATATATCATGGACCCGGTTATTGACATAGAATAGGTTGGTAATTACTGCATCCTGATTTAATAGAGGACTAACACTTAAATCCAATGGGAAAATAAATTCATGATTGATGCCACCATTCGGACTATAGCCCGGAACATCCAGATCAGCATGATCTTCGTAGGCATAGGCATTATTTCCACGGGTTATCGAGAACTCTGCACCGGCAATGCCGTTTGTATCCAGCCATCCAAAAGGGGATGCGATTGTATCGGCAGGACTTGTGGCAATGCTGCGCGATCCATGATTAGGGCTTTCTACAGGCAGTTGAAAAACCTGGTAGGATTCGTTAAAAATTAATGGGGGGGCAGATGGTGAAGGAACAGGGGCTTCCGAAAACGAATGATTATGTACTTCTGATTTACGAAAGGTCGCATCACCATGATCACATTTTATCACACGGTCGAATTTTGCAATTGTTTTACCAGAGGAAGCATCCAAAATAATATGCCACCAATTAGCTCCATCTTTTGCATCTATTTTAATGCTCCAGGCAAGTTTGATCTCATTTTCCTTAGCTGCCCAGTAAACGAGTTCGACCGGGATGTTTTCATGAGCCAAAGATGATTTTTCAAACACGAAATTTGAACCATCTTCCTCTATCAGTGTAGATTGAAATTCTGAATGATCAATGTTTAATTCATTACAAGCAGAAATAATTGCCTCTGAAGGCGATATGCCCGGTTCAGAATTTAATTTATTGGACATTGGCAAATTCGGGATCAAGCGGTTTGCCACCTGAACAACATCGCCATTCCCATTGATTGTAATGTTGGCAGTACCATTCAAAATCCGAAGATCGTTTCGGGTTTGCATGATATGGATTTGTCGCACCTGGTTGTGTTTTGTAAAATAATTATCGGTGATAACAAACGAACTGACATCCGACTTATTCAGATGATAATCAGCACAATTGTCATCTAAATAAGTTGAAATAATAGGTTTGTATTCCTCTTGTCCAATGGTTGAGATTCCAATGGTTACAAAAAATAAAAAAACAGAAATCCGGGTAGTCCAATTGCTCATGATGGTATGTTTAAAATGTTTAGATTCAAAAGTGTAAATATGCTGATATATGTTTAATATCTGTGTCAGAAAAACAGATACCCAAGCTGATTGTTCAGTCTCGATTGGGTGATTGAAAAAAATCTTGGTGAAGCGGTAAAACCCTGTCAGCTATTTGTAGCTATTATACGATATCACTTCGCTCCTATCCTTCCGCACTTTCTCTCTTTTCTTTTCTGAAGAAGGATAACCCAGGCTGATGACCAGACCTATCCGTTTTTGTGGTGGTACACTCAGGAGCGATTGTATTTTTTTTTCGTTGAACCAGCCCATCATGCAGGTACCCAGCCCAAGTTCTTCGGCCTGAAGACAAAACTGGATGGCGGCAATGCCAATATCATAAAGTGGGTATTCCCGTTTTTTAATGATCCCTCCTACTTGAGTAATATTTTTCGGTTTTTCCATCACAATCACCAAAAAGACAGGGGCTGTCAACGCAAATTTATTGAAGCTGACCAGGTCGCTAAAAGTCGCCTTTGCTATATCCTTCGAAAGTTTGGGGTCATCCACCACAACAAAATGCCAGGGTTGCGAATTGCAGGCCGATGGCGCAAGACGGGAGGCTTCGAGACATAGCTCAATTTTTTCCTTTTCAACCGGTTTCGATAGATAGGAACGGTCGCTTTGCCGGTTTCGAATTAGATTGAGTAAACTGGGTGATTCCATTTATGTTAAATTTTATTCTTATTTCGTCTATTTCGCCGATCAACCATTCACCCACTCAACTAATTAACTTTTCAACCATTCAACTAAAAACTAATTCATCCCATAACACAACCTGTAATGGTCTTTTTGGGCTTCTTTATGGCCCATGTCGGTTGCTTTTTTCAAATCCCTACAAGCACTTTTCTTATCCTCGATCTCATAATAGGATGCCCCTCTTAGATACAGGCACTCACTATCGTTTGGGTTGTATTTCAGCGATTTGGTGAAATCGTTTATGGCAAGTTCGAATTTTCGTCGGTCGTACTCATAAGCCCCTTTTTTGAAATAGGCCTGGTAACAGTCGGGCTTTATTTCTATTGCATCGTCGAAATCGCGCATGGCTTGCACATCTTTTTTCAATATGGAATAACACTCGCCACGTTCGTAATAGGCTGTAAAATTGCCACGGTCACGCACAATGGCTTTTGCAAAATCCTTGATGGCATCTTCTATCCGTCCTAACTCTTTTAAGGCAATGCCCCGGTTCACATAGTATTCGGCCTCCTTTTGTTTCAACGAATCGATCAACAAAGAATAATCCCTTTCGGCAAGGATCCATTGTTTTGTTTCCAGGTTAACCTTAGCACGGAAAGTATACAGTTCAACCGAACTAATCCCTAATTCAACAGCTTTGTCAAGATCCTTTTTAGATTTGGCATATTGTTTCAGATAAAAACTTGAAACTCCCCGTTGATAATAAGCATCGGCATTTTGGGGCGAAAGTATGATGCAGTTGCCCAACAAGGGCAAAGCTTTCTGAAAATTTTTCGCCTCGATGGCCATCAACGCCAGCAAGTAATAATTTTCGGGGTTCGACGACTTTAGTACAATAGCCTGCCGTAAGTCTGCATCAGCTTCCACATATTTTTTGGTCTCGAAATATATCTTGCCCCGTTTCTCGTATGCAACAATCATTTTTGGCTGATGGGAAATAATGGTCGTGTAATCCTCAATGGCCTTTGCCGGTTTTTCGAGGATATTGTACAAATCGGCTCTATTAAGGTATGCTTTGGTATATTTTGGGTTCACCTCTATCGACTTTGAGAAATCGGCGAGGGCAGCCTCCGTTTCTTTCATTGCGAGTTTTGCCAGCCCTCTATCGTTGTATGCCTCGAAATAATCGGGGTAATTGGTTACTACATAGTCGAAGTCTTTGATTGCCTCAAGGTACTTTTCAGATTTCAGGCTCTCCATCCCTCTGTCGTAATAGAAATTTACAGTTTGTGAAAAGCTTGTTGAATAAAGCAAAAAGCCTGTCAGAAATGAGAAATAAATTCGTAGCATAGCTTTGTTTTTATTTTTACGATTGAATGAGATTGGGGAATGTTGCTTCATATTGCCCAATCTTCCTCAGTCTTTATTTAATCCTCTTCAATCTCCCTCTATCTCCCTCTATCTCCCTCTATTATTATCAATCTTATTAAATCTAATTCAATCTTCTTCAATCCCCCACCAATCTCCTTCAACCTTACCCAGCACTTTCGCCAATCAACCCTCGTCCGTGCTTAACAATTTTTTTCTCCTTTCGTAGATGGGCAATTATTTTGTCGAGCATACCATTAATATATACACTGCTTTTTTCGGTGCTATAATATTTGGCAATTTCGATATATTCGTTCATACTAACTTTTACAGGAACAGATGTGAAATTGACAACTTCTGAAATAGCCTGCGACATGAGCAAAATATCCATAAACGCAATCCGCTCAAGCTCCCAATTCTGGGTAAACTCGTGTATTAGTTTTTGGTTCGATTCAAAATCAACAATTGATTTTCGGAATAATTGTTTTACGAAATCGGCATCCTCCTCATTCTTGTACAAACTCATTAAAGGTTTGTGTGTCTTTTGGTTTGGCCGGAATTTTTGAAGTGTTTTAACGATCATATTCAGGATAAAATCTGAATCGTCGTTCCAGTAAATACTCATTTCTTCGAGTATTTGCGACAACAATTCAGAGTTGGCGATAAATTCGGAATAAATATCGATCACAAAAGCCTTATGCCCTTCGTAGCCAACATCCTTGGCAGTCATATACTCCTGGTACATTTCGGATGCTATGATTTCATTATACAGGCTTTTGATAAGTTCTGGGTGATTTACCCAACTCAATTTTTTAATGCTTGTATATTTTGCAAGGTTTTCGTTTTCGACAATTTGCTTAAGTACAGGATTATCAATAAATCGTGTGTTTGGGGCCAGGTCTTCGGGCGTTGGCCGGTGCTTTTCCTTTGCCGAACTAATTTTCTCTTCTGCCTTTGCAACTATCTCCACAGGAAGCATCAGCAAATAATGATATAGGTCATACGACTTATTTATGCTAAAAATTAATTCCTTTTCTGCTTTATCGATGGCTTTGTCTTGAACTTTGAAATAGGCATATAATACCTGTAGCACTTTAATTCTCAATAACCTCCTACTTATCATAATCGAAAGAACCTGTTTATTAATAAAAATCGCTACAAAGAAAAGCCTTTTCATCGGAAACATAAAATGAAATTAAATTAATCCGAAAGCAAAATTTGAATTATTTGCCTATATTTGACTTCTGTTTGAAAGGAGTGATTATATAGAGCGGCAAGATGGGAAGATACGACAAACCAGAGAATTTGGAAACCAACAATGAAGCTGACCAAAATGGTCAAGATGATATTTTTTCAAGGTCGATAAGGGCAGGCAAAAGGACATATTTTTTCGATGTGAAATCGACCCGCCGTGGCGATTATTACCTTACATTGACCGAAAGCAAAAAGCATTTTGGGCGGGATGGAGATTTTCATTTCGAAAAGCATAAAATATTTCTATATAAAGAAGACTTTGAAAAATTCATGGAAGGGCTTACTGAAACCCTTGATTATTGCAACTCCCACAATGTAGAGTTAAAAGATGTAGAAGGTGAAGAGCCGGGAGAGGAAACTGACAACGATGAGGAATTAAAAGAATTCGGGAAAAAAATGTTTTAAATATCAACCAATTTTAGATTCTTGCAAATCCTATTTTTATGGACCAAATATGTTACAAAGCTATTGGCATTATCGAAAGTCCTTTCGACCATGCTATTAACATGCCTGTCCAGTCGCTTGTAGCGGAAGATATACGTGGGAAAATTGTGCTTGATCCTAAGTATGTTGAGGGCTTGAAGGACATACATCAGTTTAGCCATGTGTATGTAATTTATCATTTTCACTTGTCGCGTGGCTTTGAGTTAGTCGCGAAACCTTTTCTTGATAACAACGAACACGGTATCTTTGCCATCAGGGCACCTCGTCGGCCAAACCCCATCGGAATTTCAATTGTGAAAATCGAAAAGATAGTTAAAAATGTGATCTATTTCAGTGGGGTCGACATGGTGAATGGCACCCCCATTCTTGATATAAAGCCCTTTATACCTCAATTCGATATCCCTAATGATGCTAGTTCCGGGTGGATGAAGTTAAAAAATGTGGAACTTGGGAGTACTAAGTCCGACAGCCGGTTTGTTAAAAAGAATCTATAGGTATTAGATGGTCGGTGGCTTCGCGACATTCGATTGTCATTCGGTTGTCATTCAATGGTCATTCAATTGTCATTCGATTGTCATTCGATTGTCATTCGGTTGTCATTCGGTTGTCATTCAGTTGTTATTCGATTGTCATTCAATGGTCATTCGGCAGGTATACTTCAAACAGGATAATCGGTTATAAAAGAGAAGCCAATAACAATTAATGACGCGAAGCGAATGACAACTGAATGACGCGAAGCAAATGACTATTGAATGACAGCCAAGCAAATAACAGGGAAGCAAATGACGCGAAGCCTTTATTCATCATCAAAATCATCATCGAATTCGGCCGAATCATCTTGGGGTTTATCCAGGAAATCGGATATTTCTTTATCGGATAATTGTTTTACGTTGGTGACAATAAAATTCTCTTTTATAAAATCGCCAATTTGGTTGGCTTCGTGAATGGCATTCTGAAAAAGTTCTTTTAACGGTGCCTGGATAGGGACTACCGCGAGCATCTTGGCAAAAGGCCCGGAAAATATTATCGACTCCAACTCTCCGTTGTGTTTGCTTAAACTATAGTCGAATTCGCTTTGAACAAGCTTTTGCTGCACCGTGTCGAAATCTGTTTTTCCATGATGCACCAGTACTATAAAATACCTTAATTTAGTCCCTTTACCACCTAAACCTGTCGAAATAAAGACCTGATTTTCGTCCAACAACGAGCTTTCCAGTATCATCCTGCTTTCTTGAAAAGCCAGGATAGACCACTCTCGTAGCCCCTTATCGGGCTTGTTCATAAATTTTTCGATAGTCCTGAAAGCCTCCACATCATCGACACTGGCAAGCTGGACTAAAAGCTTCTTTTTCTGGGCTGGAGTTAAGATTTCGGAAAATAATTCGTCCTTGCGTCCTATGATTTCCTCAACCGGGACTTCCTTGCTTCGTTTCGATGCCTTGAAATATTCCATTTGCAACTCAATGTCGATTTGTTCTTCAAGCACATTTAAACTTCCCGGCAACTTGCCAAAAACTTCCTTTATTTTATCAAATATATTTTCACCTTCGTGATCCATTATAGAATATCCTCCGTTGCAAAAATATCAATTCTTACATTAGGAATGCGACAAAGATCAAAGAATAATACAAAACCATCAAACAATTTGATTAATGAGCCTTTACAGGCCTTCAATAACCGTGTGCTTAATGTTAGAAAATTGTTGGTAAAGGACAAGTCAGAATGTTGGACTAAAGTCTAGGCTACCTGTCTCCAAAATCCCCGACAGTTATGTCGGGGATTTTGAAAGTAATCGACATTTTCCGAATGTGATGAAAATCAGTACCAACAAAACACTGTCATTGGTAGAGATATGACAGAAAGAGGATTTAGGATTAAAGATCAACGATTTTTGATTTATGAAGTTGGGAGCGAGCCACCAGATCACAAATCGTTAATCTTTGTTCTGAATTCAAATTTTCATACTTACTAAGAAACAGGCTTTTACCAAAAGTTGTCATTGGTAGTCCCAATCGAAGAAAAATGCGCACAAAAAAAATGACAAAATGGAGCAATCAATCAGCAAGGTAGGGTGGTTGTACGCAAAAGAATGTTCAACCCTTGTAGGGTTGTTTCCATTATGTGCTGGCAACCACGAGTTTGTACCCGTGGCTATTCACGTTCAACCACTCCGTGGTTTTGCATCCCAAATAACAATCCTGAAAGGATTGAACGTGAAAAGCCATGTACGCAGTGCATGGTAGTCGGATACTATGCTGATGGAACCCGGAAAGGGTTCAACTATCGCTTTTTTCAAGATTCTATATGTAGCAAACAAACTGCTACTTACAAATCACAGCCATTGGTAACAAAGTGAGGAATCTCATTTTTCCAATTTCTTTTGCTCACAATCGATCTATTTCCTTCAATCATTTTCCTTCAATCGCTCTCACCATCACTCCTTCACTCCTTCACCCCACCACTTCATCGCCCCATCGTTCCATCGCTCCATTTTCTCAAACCCTTCTTGCTCCTGAATCAAAAATAAATTAAGTTTGCCGATATTTTAGAATCAATCTAAATAGACACAAAAAGGAACTATGAACCTGTCTGAATTGCAAAATGGCGACAAAGGTGTAATCGTGAAGGTGAAAGGCCATGGGGCTTTTCGTAAGAGGATTATGGAGATGGGTTTCATAAAAGGAAAAGAAGTCGAGGTAATCAAAAACGCTCCTTTTCGCGACCCAATCGAATACAATGTAATGGGCTACCATGTGTCGCTACGACGGTCGGAAGCTTTTTTGGTTGAAGTTATTACTATAGCGGAAGCAAAAAAACTGATACCTGAAAGTCACTTCGATGGGGTTTTCAACGGCGAACTTCTACTTCAATCGGCCATCGAAAAACGCAAGACAATAAATGTGGCCCTGGTTGGCAACCCGAATTGTGGCAAAACTACTTTGTTCAACATTGCCTCCGGATCGAAAGAGCATGTGGGCAATTACAGTGGTGTCACGGTCGACTCGAAAATGGCAGTTTTCAAGCAAGACGGATATACCTTTGATATTGCCGACCTTCCTGGCACCTATTCGCTTACAGCCTATTCGCCTGAAGAATTGTATGTGCGCAAATACATTTTTGGCGAAGTCCCCGATATTATCATCAATGTGATAGATACCTCGAATATTGAGCGGAATCTTTACCTTACAACTCAGCTGATCGACATGGATCTTCGGGTAGTGGTGGCCCTGAACATGTACGACGAGCTGGAAAAAAAAGGCGATCTGTTCAATTATAAAGCACTTGGCAAAATGCTCGGGATTCCTTTTGTCCCGACAGTTAGCTCGAAAGGCATCGGAATTTCTGAGCTTTTTAGGAAAGTGATTGATGTGTACGAAAACCGCGAGCCAAGCATCCGCCACATCCATATCAATTATGGCCCGGTAATGGAAAAAGCGATCAAAGAGATTCAGGAAGAAATAAAGCTAAACCAAAAAATTGCCGACAAATACTCGCCCCGTTTCCTTGCCCTTAAACTACTCGAAAACGACGAAAGCTCATTTTTCACATTATCGGACACTCCTAATTTCGATAAAATAAAAACACTGGTAAAAAAGCATATCGGGTTAATTGAACAGACCATGCAGGAATCCTGCGAAACAGTTATTACCGATGCCAAATATGGCTTTATTGCAGGGGCGCTGCAAGAAACCTACACCGAAGGTGCTGTGAAACGTCGTCGGAAAACCGAGATAATCGACACCTTTATTACTCATCGCCTTTTTGGTTTCCCTATCTTTTTGTTTTTCATGTTCCTGATGTTTTTTGCTACTTTCCAAATTGGCCAATACCCCATGAACTGGATCGAGTCAGGCATTTCGTGGTTGGGCCTTCTTACCGATAGGTTTATGGCTCCAGGCCCACTCAAAGACCTGCTCATCGACGGAATTATTGGAGGGGTAGGTGGTGTCATCGTTTTTCTGCCCAACATCCTCATCCTCTTTCTGTTTATTTCGTTTATGGAAGATACCGGCTATATGTCACGGGCAGCCTTCATCATGGACAAATTGATGCACCGCATCGGCTTGCACGGAAAATCATTCATCCCCCTGATTATGGGTTTTGGCTGCAACGTGCCCGCAATAATGGCTACGCGTACCATCGAAAACCGTAACGACCGATTACTAACCATCCTCATCAACCCCTTTATGTCATGCAGTGCACGGCTGCCTGTTTACATCCTGGTGATCGGTGCTTTTTTCCCAGAGTATCCCTCGTCCATTCTATTTCTGATTTATATTATCGGCATACTCATGGCTATTTTCGTAGCCAAAGTTTTCAAGCGGACCTTGTTTAAAAACGAAGAAGTTCCCTTTGTCATGGAGCTTCCACCCTACCGCCGCCCAACTTTAAAAACCACGATGCGACACATGTGGGAAAAAGGGTTCCAATACCTCAAAAAGATGGGTGGTGTTATTATGGTTGGTTCTATCCTGATATGGGCTCTCGGTTATTACCCGCGGAATGTGGAGTATTCAAAAGATTACGAGACTGAAATTCAACAAAAAGAACAACGATTAGATTATATACAATCGCTCCAGGATAGCCTTTTAAACCCTGAAGTTGTACATTTGGGAAGTGAGCTTATCGAACTTCGACTCGAAAAGGATATGGAACACCAGGAAAATTCCTATATCGGTCGGATTGGAAAAGCAATCGAACCTATTATGCGGCCTTTAGGGTTCGACTGGAAAACCAGCATAAGCATCATTGCCGGCATCACCGCAAAAGAAATAGTGGTGAGCACTTTGGGGGTTTTATACCAGGCCGATGTAACCAATGAAAATGGCTCGGCCTCCCTTCAACAGAAACTGAAAGACGAAACCTATACATCGGGCAAAAACAAAGGACAGAAAGTTTTCACTCCCTTGGTAGCCTTTGGATTTTTGATGTTCATCTTGATTTATTTCCCATGTATTGCCGTAATTGCTGCCATTAAAAAAGAGACAGGGCACTGGAAATGGGCTGTGTTTACCATTTTCTACACATCTGGGCTGGCGTGGTTTGTAGCTTTTTTAGTGAACAAAATAGGGGGACTTTTTCTTTAATTATTATTGATTATTGATTATTGATTATTGATTAATGATTGGTGAATAGTGAATGTTGAATGTTGGAGAGAAGCGGAGTTTCCGAGGTCGAAGTGGATAGCGGTTGAATTTTAAATGGTGAATAGAGTAAAATGCTACAGTACATAATCACATATATCATTATTGCCGGGGCGGTGGCATATTCAACGTATCAGGCATTTTTGTTTTTCAAGCCATCTAAAGGGAAGCAAGGCGGTGGCTGTGCAGGATGTAGTGGTGGTTGTGGATTAAAATCGGAAATTCGTATTAATCTTCAGCAAAAAGAAAATTTCAATTTCATGAAAATTGATGGCATAGTCAAATAAATAATAAGATTTGATCTATACCGGGGATAAAAAAGCTTCCCATTCCTCAGCTTTCTCTTCTTCTTTTAAAGATAAGATCATCTCTCTATAATCCTGCACTTTATGTCTGATGAATCGGATAAGGTGAGTCGATCCCCACAAAACGATAAGCAAGGCAAGTGGAACAAAGAATAGCAAGGAGTCAAGCCTGTCGGCTCCAAATTTTAAAAGGACAAAACAAAGAGTTTCCATAATCGTATTTTTTTAATCAATACACCTACATAGTAAATAGGTTCAAGCAAATTTACGGTAGTTTTCTTTGTCTATCAAATAAAAGTACTCGTCGAGTAGGCAAGCGGAATTTCACCGCAAGCCTCTCACAGAACCGTACGTGAAGCTCTCACTTCATACGGCTCTTCTTGACAGATTTTAACCCACAAATCCATACTTCCAATGTTCAAAAATTGTTGGGAAAGTATT
>JAIOYV010000098.1 GCA_021740905.1 Bacteroidales bacterium | reverse complement strand
CCTATGGACCCGAAGTAGTATTATGCACAAACCCTGAAGGGGTTTAACTGCATTCAGGTAAATTCATTGGCTGATTCGAGGAATCTCTTTTCTGTCATCTCTCTTTGTGGACAAAATTTTTGTCTTATCGCTCGGAAAGTCGTCCTTCTCGTACGAAGTGAGGAATCTCTTTGTCACTTTACCTAGCGCGTTTTTTTGGAAAATAAAAATAGCTCCCCAGTCTGCCTGATCGAATCCCTCACCGGAATAAACTCATGTCCTAAAAGTTCCACGATTTTTTGGTTTGAGTAGATCGTACGGTTAAAAGCCGATCGGGCCGACTCTTTTGTTACACGAGGTTCGCTTTGCGAAATTTTGCTTTTGATGCTTTCGAAATGCCTTGTCAGTTGGAGCATCCAGGGTTTGGCTTCGATTGATGGGGCTTTGAGGTTCAGGGTTAATGCTATTTCAGAAAACACTTCCCGGTAGGATAAATTTTCGGAATTAAGGCAAAATCGCTGATTGAAAATTTCCTTGTCCATTAGTTTAACCATCACCGAAACTACATCCCTGACATCGACAAAACCCGATCCCCCTGTGGTATAAAATTTCATTCCTTTTGAAACCTCGTTGAACATCCGCAGGCTGCCTTTGGTCCAATCGATACCCGGCCCTAAAATGATGGAGGGGTTAACGATCACTCCATTCAATCCTTCCGTCATCCCGCGCCAGACTTCCAGCTCCGAATAATACTTGCTGGTTGAATAGGCAGAATGTCCCGATTCGGAAGTACGTGGCGATTCTTCATCGACTGCCTGCCCATCAACTGACTGGCCAAAAACCGCGATTGAACTAACATGACAGAATTTTTCAATATCCTTTTCGAGGCAGGCATTAACAAGATTGGCTGTGCCTTCCACATTGGCCTGGATTATTGCAGCACGATCTTTAGGGTTGAAAGAAACCAGGGCGGCACAGTGGTACACTTCATCCACATCTTCTAAGGCATCTTCGATTGACACAGGATCGAGCAAGTCGCCATCTACCCAACTGATATTTTCAAGGAGCTTTTCAGGATTTATTTGATACCATGAACACAGACTGTTGAGCACGGAAATTTTACTGCCGGGCCTTTTCAGGGCTACTATGTGTTTGCCTGCCATGGCAAGTTCGAGAATCAAATGCGACCCGACCAAGCCGGTGCCACCTGTAATAAATATCATCTATCAGATTTGTGGCAAAAGTAGAATAATAATAATTTCTATCTTTACAATCAAAAAATACTTAAAATTAATAAACAGATAAATTTCGACTAATCATGAAAATTAGAAGCCTTTCGATTTTATGTGCATTTATTCTTAGCTTTCCTTTCTTTCCTATGGCCCAAAACGAGGGCAATATTTGGTATTTTGGCGAGAATGCTGGCATCGATTTTAATAGCGGATCGCCTATAGCCCTTACTAATAGTGCAATGAATACCATTGAGGGTTGTGCTTCGATCAGTGCAGCCAGCGGGCATATCCAGTTTTACACCAATGGGATCACGGTTTGGGACAGCACCCACACCGCCATGCCCAACGGCACTGGTTTACTGGGCGATGAGTCCTCGACCCAATCTGGCATCATAGTCCCGGTTCCTCAATCCGATAGTCTTTACTATATTTTTACGGTGGGAGAAAACGGGGCCAACCATTTTCGGTACTCTATTGTTGATATGAGCCTGCACAATGGTTTGGGCGATATAATCCCCGCCACTAAAAACATTGAGATTTTCGATGAAAACAACAACCAAATGAACGTGACCGAGAAAATCACTTCCGTGCTTCATTCCGATAATCTTTCGTACTGGGTAATTGCACACCAGGCAGCAACCAATAAGTTTTATGTGTATTTGGTGGATGCCGTAAATGGTTTTAATCCTACGCCGACCGCTTATTCGGTGGGCACCAACCATACCAGCAATTGGGGTGCTACGCATGGCTGCATGAAAATTTCGCCTGGCGGAGAATACATTGCTGTTGCAGTGCACTCGCAAAATTCATCCGGCTTTATCGAGGTATTCGATTTCGACCGGACCACAGGAGGCATTTCAAACCCCCGTCTGGCGCCCAACTACTACCGCCCTTACGGTGTGGAGTTTTCGCCCGATGGAAAAAAGCTGTACGCCACTTCATGCAATTTCCCCCCCAATACAAACCCCAGTGTAATCTATCAATTCGATATGGAAGCGACTGTTTTTTCGGCATCATCCACCGTGGTGCACTCATCCACTTCCGACAACATGTTGGGGATGCAGCTGGGGCCGGATGCTAAGATATATGTGGCACTCAACTTCACCTCCTATCTGGGCGTAATAAATAACCCGAACGAAACGGCCGCCAATTGTAATTACGATAGCTTGGGTGTTTACTTAAATGGTAAAAACTGTAGGTATGGCCTACCCACATTCATTCAATCATTTTTCAACCTGGCACGGATTACGGGCGATGGGCGTTGTCAAAATGCCGATATCCAGTTCGACCTCCTAAATGGCGAAGGCATTCTTTCTGTTATCTGGGATTTTGACGACCCCGCTTCGGGAACAAACAATACCTCAACCCTAACGCAACCAACCCATGTGTACGCACAGCCCGGCATTTACAACGTGAGTGCAATACTTACCTACTATTCGTTCACCGATACCATTTTTATGGACATGACCATTTACTCCTCACCCTTTGTCGATTTAGGCAACGACACTGCAATGGCTCCCGGCGATTCTATTCAACTTTACACCGGCCCACAAACTGGCGATATATTATGGAGCACAGGCGATAATACCGAATATCTTGCCGTGACACAACCCGGAGTTTACTCGGTAACCATAACCAACCAATGGGAATGTGAAGCAACTGATGAGATTTCGATCCAGCTTTTAGATATGGATGAATTAGAGAATTCAAAAATCAGGGTTTTTCCAAATCCCGCCACCGACTATTTGCATATTTTGAATAGAACAAGCTCAGCCCTTCAATATAAAATATTCGATTCTGTAGGGAATAAAGTGATGGATATTCGAATTGATGAAACCAGGAAAGTTGTTGATATCAGTAGACTGCCAAGTGGGATTTATCTTATTCGTTTTGATACTGGCAAGTTGGTGTATTCGATGAAGCTTTTGAAAATTTGAATCCTATTTTAAACACCCTTTTATCATTATGAAAAGAATTCCCATCCTTCTGTTTCTCCTATCCCTTATGCAGCCATCATACAGCCAGCAAATCGAAATCGAATCCAACACTTACGATTCTTTCGGCTTATTTATAAAGGTTTCGGACGACGAGGCAATCTACTTTTTCAGACAGGCGAGTTCCCACAATACGCTCCATCCGCCATCTGGGAAGATAGTAGCTCAAAAATATACTTACTCCGAAAATACGTGGAGCACAAGATGGACTGTGTTTAACGACCCCTATTTCGACGACCGAAACCTGTCGGGTGGACTGAACAGCACCGGCGATAAAATCATCCTTAATTTCTGTCAGATAAAAAAGGTATCTGGGGTAATCCATTTCTCTTTTATGAAGTCGATACAATCGACCGATCTGAGCGGCACATCCTGGTCGTCGCCAACTATTATATTTGATAATACTGTAAACAAAGAGCTAATACCTATTTACGAATACCAAAAGCTATCGAACAATGATCACATCTATACGGCGAAAACAGACCAAGCCTTGACCGATAGTTTGGGCTATGTGTATGTAGGTCAAAGATTCTATGGTTTTAAAACAGCCAAAGATGGCTCCGTTCCTTTATACGAACATTGGAACCCATCGCTACAAAGCCATATATATAGTATCGGCACAAATCCTATAAATCATCAAAACACAGGCTATGAGCGAAAAGGAATTGTATGTTATGTGTTTCCCGAACCCGTAGAAAATGGTTTTCCGGTGTATCATTTCTTAGATGATGAAAAAGGTATGTCGGGTTTTTCCTTTTTCAAAAACGATCCGAATCTTCACGATCAAGGCTTCAAAAACACAGGTCTTGCTTTTTATGCTTTTGCAAAATTCGACCATGTTGGTTCTTTCGGGAAAAGTGTGATCACAAACCAGGGTGACATTATTGTGGGTTGGTATGCAAAAAATCGCGATTCGAAAAATTACTGCAACACAATGCGATCGACCGACAATGGCCAAAACTGGACTTTTTTCGATGGAAAAATAAACGAGGGGATCAACTTCTATTGCGAAGCCAATTTAAACTACCTGGGACCCGATACCATTGTAAGTGTGATGAGAAATAATAATTTGCCCTATATGGCAGGCGTATCACTTTCGGTTGATGACGGACAAACCTGGACGGCACCTACGTTGAGCAATATTTACGGGAGCAACCATATTTTGCCTTACACATTTTACGATGATGCCACCAACAAAATTTATTGCTGTGCCCTCGATCGTGGAAGTAAGGCTTTTACTTGTTATTCGACAGAGAAACAACAAATACTAAAGAGACCAAGAAATTGCTGGCACGAGGAAGCGTTTATCGATTATTTTGAAATGAATGGATATGCCTCTGCCGTGAAATTTGCCGATTCGGTTATTATGTTCATCTATGCCAAAGAAGTTTCACCCACAAGCTGTGACCTATTCAGTTTTAAGATACATACTAAATCGCCGTCAGGTGTTTCGGATGAATTACAAAAACGTTGAATTTTTTCGCAATTTCAACCGTACTAAGCCCTGTCTTAGTAGCGTTTAACTTTTCAACTCAGGACTTCTCAACTCCAAACTTGAACCTTGTTCCTTCATCTTTGTTTCTTCACCTAAACATAAGATATATGAAATCATACACAGCAAATTTAATAAATTCAGTAGCCCTTGTACTACTTGGCCTTTGGGGCTATTTTGGATCCGACACACCATCGCCAACAGCCCTTATTCCTGTATTTGCCGGGGTAGTCCTATTTGCTTTAGGCTTCGGGATAAAGAAAGAAAACAAAACGGTGGCCCATATCGCCGTAGTCCTCACTTTGCTCATACTAATTGCAATGTTGAAGCCACTCACAGCTGCGATTGGCCGTGATGATCAAGGAGCCTTGATCAGGGTAATTATAATGATGCTTACATCGGCATACGCCTTGGCGGCTTTCATTAAAAGCTTTGTGGATGCCCGGAAAAAGAAGTGATTGTAATTTCTTGGGTAAATTGAAAAACGGGACTAATTGGAGAATCTATTGGAATTGAAATTTTGCCCTGAAAAGGGCACAAGCAATAACATAGGGCAACGCCCTATGCTACTGCTATAAGGCTTTCAGCCTTAATCTCGAATATTAAATATTGGAGCCAATTGTGTCCCCACAGGTATTCCGCTTGATCCCTTATAACTACATATTGCATAGAGCTAATACCACATCACAAAGTCCTTTTGTCTATCGTGATGTGAAAGTATTTGTGTAGTTATAAAATCATTGTTTCGATTATTCCTTACCCCGTAGCCTAGCTACCTCCTTCCCGAAATTTTATAGAAAGGAAAATCTTTAAGAATCAAAAACGATAAGAATCAAAGAAGAAAGCTACGTAAAACAGAAAACGATAATGAGAAAAAGAAGATGGATTGTGTCTCAAATTGTGTCTCAAATTAAAAAGCACTTACCGGACTAGACCCTGTAAGTGCTTGATAATCTTTGTGGAGAATATCGGAATCGAACCGATGACCTCTTGACTGCCAGTCAAACGCTCTAGCCAACTGAGCTAATCCCCCCAATGCTTTGCAACTTTCTCTATCTTTACCCGATTAGCGAAGTTGCTTGTCCCGATGTCAATCAGGAAGCTAATCTCTCAACTTGGGCGCAAAAATAGAAAAACTATTCTTTCATTCAATGCCTCAAAATAAAAAAATGTTAAAAAGATTAATTCTTTGCGCAATCAACTAACTATTTAGTTAATTTGTTTTGCGGACATACGATTACTAAAAACGTTTCGTTTGCAGGATTGTTGATGATAAGAATCACAAAAAATTAATTTGGAAAATACACATAGAAATATGTACTTTTACTTGCTTAAAATTTGATACAATGGAAACGAAAAAAACGCCACAGGCCGACTTAGAAAAGAAGAGGGCAATATTCCTCCAAACAGGATTTGTCATTGTTTTGGCATTGCTGCTACTGGCCTTTGAATGGACCAGCTCAGAAGGAAAAACCAATAGCCTCGGCGAATTAGGTAACGATGCATTGGAAGAGGAACAAATTCCAATTACCAGGCAGGAAGAAGTCCCTCCTCCACCTCCTCCACCACCACCCCAGGTTACTGAAGTGATCAACATTGTGGAAGATGATGTAGAGATTGAAGATGAAATAGACATAGAAGATACCGAAGCCGACCAGGAAATGCAGGTGGAAATTATGGATGTGGAAGAAGAAGAGGAAGAAGCCACCGTTTTTACCATTGTTGAAGACATGCCTATTTTTATGCCCTCTAAATGCAAAACAAAAGAAGAAGGCGAGCTTGAATTAAGGAAATACATTGCGACAAGTATTAAATATCCCGAAATTGCCCGTGAAAACGGAATCCAGGGGCGTGTGTATATATCCTTTATTGTTAGCACGAAAGGGAAAGTAACAAATGTAAAAATAGCCAGAGGCATCGACCCAGCCTTGGACAAAGAGGCAATCAGGGTAATTGAAGGCCTACCTGATTTTTCTCCTGGTAAACAAAGGGGGAAAGCTGTTAAAGTTAGCTATACGGTTCCGATCAATTTTAAACTCGGATAAACAATACTACAGTCCCGGCCGTTGACCGGGATTTTTTTTTCACTTTATAAGGGAAAGGTTTCATGTCATATTTTGATAATGCACATAGGGTATGACAAATTCCACAGAATAATTGTTCTGAGTTTTTTCTACAAAGTATAATATTGGCAAACAACCCTCTCCCCTTAATTACCTAATTCCCCAAAGAACTATTTCCCTATCTTTGCGCGATTTTTAAATTAATATATGTCAGGACATTTAACAACTTATGCCCAGGAAAAAGCTGTATTGGTAGGGCTTATCACACAACATCAGAACGAGGAACAAATGGCCGAATACCTCGATGAGCTTGCCTTTTTATCGGAAACTGCAGGAGCTTTACCCATGGCCAAATTCACCCAAAAACTAGAAGCCCAAAACTCAAGGACCTTTGTGGGAAGTGGGAAATTACAAGAAATCATCGAGTATGTGAAGATGAACGAAATTGACACAGTGATTTTCGACGATGAACTTAGCCCAACCCAACTTCGGAATATTGAAAAAGAAGTGGGTTGCAAAATTCTCGACCGCACCAATCTGATACTCGATATTTTTGCCCAACGTGCCCGAACAGCCCATGCAAAAGTACAAGTGGAACTGGCGCAATACGAATATATGTTACCTCGGCTTACCCGAATGTGGACTCACCTTGAGCGTCAACGAGGGGGGATTGGGATGAGGGGCCCAGGTGAAACGGAGATAGAAACTGACCGCAGGATTATCCGAGACCGAATTGCCCGCTTGAAAGAACAGCTTGTTAAAATTGACAAGCAGATGGCCACCCAACGAAAGAATCGTGGCAAGATGGTGCGTGTGTCGCTGGTTGGCTATACGAATGTAGGCAAATCCACCTTGATGAACCTCATTAGCAAGTCGGATATTTTTGCTGAAAATAAATTGTTTGCCACACTCGATGCCACCGTACGAAAAGTGGTGATTGGGAACCTACCCTTTTTGTTGTCCGACACGGTTGGTTTTATCAGGAAACTGCCCCACCATTTGGTCGAATCGTTTAAGTCGACCCTTGATGAGTTGCGCGAATCGGATATCCTTTTGCATGTGGTGGATATTTCGCATCAAAATTTCGAAGAACAAATCGATGTGGTGAACCAAACCCTTCAGGAAATTGGTGCTGCCGACAAACCTACTTTTATGGTATTCAATAAAATTGATGCTTTCCAGTATGAAGAGAAAGAAGAGGATGACCTGACCCCAAAAACCAGAGAGAATTACAGCCTTGAGGAATTGAAGAACAGTTGGATGGGAAAGAACAACGAATCCTCCCTGTTTATTTCAGCAAAAGAAAAGACCAATATTGACGAATTCAAAGAGGTGCTTTACCATCGGATAAAGTCCATCCATGCGAAGATGTACCCTTATGATAATTTTCTGTATTAGTTGAAGGCAGTCGCCCGCTCTCAGTCAGCATTCGCCAGTCTTCAGTAGGCAGCAGGCAGTAGGCCGAAGGGAATCATATCAATAAAAAAACAGAGGACTGCCTACTGAAGACTGCCTACTGAAAACTACCCCATCACTTTGTGATACAAAAACCAGGCATCTGGATTATTATTATTACGGATGGTAGGCAATGCCGATAAAGCTTCAGCTTTTGTGGTGTACGAGTTGAATGAGACCCTATAAAAACCATTGTGTTTGTTTACGATTCGCGAATCGAAGCCTTGCGACCTGAGTTTAAGAACAAAATTATAAGCATTGCCTTTGTCCGTGAAACTTCCGGCAATAATATGAAAGGGTTTTACTTGGTCAGGATCGCCACTTTGTGTCTGTGAAGTGCTTTGTGCCGCCACTGGTTTGGAAGCTGGAACATTTTTGCTGGGTGCAATATTCTGGCTTGCCTGGGTTTCATCCGGCTTCGTCTGCTTTCTATTCAAATTGTCGGCCTGTTCTGTGTTTGCTGCATTGTCCTGAGCAGTTGATGGGTCAGAAGTGGCATCGGCTTGATTTTGTTGATCGCCCTGTGTAGCTTCCGCTTGGTCATCTGCATCGCCCTGGCTTTGTCCCGAATTTTCATTCCCTTCAACAAGTGAAGTTTGAGCACTTCGATTTTCGCTAATAGAGGATGCGTTTTCGGATGAATCGAAGAATCCTGCGAGATAAAGGATTGTCAGCACAATCAACAACACTGCGGCAATAGTGAGTATATGCCGCCATATTGGCAAAAGCTTTTTCTTTTTCTTTGGAGGTTTGGGTGGCTTTGGAGGCGGTGCTGCCTTTTTGGGCAAGGGCTTCACCATTGGCTTTTCAATTGGTGTATCTGTGCTTTCTTTTTTTGGTATTTCATAAGCCGGCTTTTCGAGCTTCTCCACAACTGGTTCTACGGCTCTTGCTTCTTGTGCTGCAATCAATGGCGACAAGCCTGTTTTGCTAGTCGATTTTTCAACATCGGGCTTCACATCTGGTTGCGTAAAATCGCTGCCCGATTTCGCAAATTTAAGCCCTCCTTTTTCATCCTTAAAAATTGTGCCCAGGCCTTCCACTTCGAAAACCCCATCGTTGATAAGATTATTTTGAATTTTGGAAACGTACTCTTTTACCTGATGTTCTGCTTCGTATTTGTCTATTTGCTCGGTTTGCGAAACATAATCGATCAAAAGACCATCGTTGAATTTAAGGAAATCGTTGAAAGTGATCTGAAGATCAGAATCGCTGTCCGATTGTGGTTTCACCTTTAACAGAAAGGCTCCGAAATTTGGAATAATTACCCTACTATGCTGCCTTAATAAATCGTATAAATAGTGTGATTTCATGAATTAACTATTTTTATGCTGTTTCATTTTCATGTTCAAATAAAAATATTTCCCACTTGGTTTTTATCCCGTTTCAAAAGTAAGCTTTTTCAGTGAATTTAAGCAAAATTTATAATTCTTAATTCACGACTGTATTATGTGCAGGTACAATGCTGTCCATTATGCCCCGCAATTCGTCGCAAACTTTTTGATATAGTGAAATATTATACTGGAGCGTGTTTATGCTATGGTCAATGTCTTTGGAAAGTTTAGACAAGATCGTATCTTCTTCCTCGAAATATTTCTGAAACAGCGAATCGCTAAGGTTCTTTTGTTCGAGATCTTGTTGAAGGGTAATTAATTGATGTTCGGAAATTGTAAGTTCATTCTGAAAATCGGAATACATATCGACAAACCGCCCACAATTCCGGTTGACCGCTACCAGTGAGGCGATTTTTGGAACTTCCTCTTTTTCATTATTAAGCTTTTCGAGTGCCGAAAATTTTTCAATCAGTTCGCCCGAACCTGAAAAAATTGCATTAACACTGTCTATGTCAATTTTGAGTATCTGTTGGTTTAAACTGTCAACAATTACAAGCAAGCTGTCGATTCTCACCGACTTTATACGTGTGCTTTCGGTCTGACACGACACCAAAACAATGCACAAAAACACTATGTAAAATATCCTCTTCATTCCCATAATTATTAGAGCACTATAATATAAAAAAAAGAGCACAAGCGAAAATTAATTTAGAAACCAGTAGGCAGTAAGCAGTAAGCAGTCTCCAGTACTCCAGTTCCTGCAACAATTATCAACCAACCAGCAACCAGGATCCAGCAACCTGTTATTATTAAAGTATGGGTCTGCAAGCCCCGCAGGTAAAATCTTCCTGTTTGACAAAAAAATGTCAGTAAAAATTAGTATTTTCGGTCAATTTTAAAAGTTGATGCTGGGGGCAAACAAAATAGTTAGGTTTCTTATCCTTTATCCTGCTTCGATTCTATTCGGATTAATTACGTATGTCCGAAACCGATTGTTCGATTATCAGATTATTCTGAAAGAGAAACAATTTGCCATCCCTGTACTTTCGGTCGGAAATATTACAGTTGGCGGAACGGGGAAGACCCCTCACATCGAGTACCTTGTTTCACTGTTGAAAGATGATTTCCGAATAGCCACCTTAAGCCGGGGATATAAGCGAAATTCAAAGGGATTTTTGCTGGCCACAAAACAATCGACTGTGTATGAAATTGGCGACGAACCCAAACAGATCAAACAAAAGTTTCCCGACATTGAAGTGGCAGTGGACGAAAAGCGGGTTCGCGGAATTGAAAAACTACAGGACGACTTCAAGGATAATTTAGACATCGTTTTACTTGACGATGCTTTCCAGCACCGATATGTAAAACCAGGCCTGTCGATTTTGTTGATCGATTTCACCCAGCCCATGTTCACCGATCACATGCTCCCTTACGGCCGTTTGCGCGAAAACAGGCATGAAAAGCGAAGGGCCAATATCATTATCGTGACGAAAGTGCCCCCCGATATTAAACCCATCGAAAAAAGAATACTGTTCAAAAACCTTGATGTTTATCCTTTTCAGAATCTCTATTTTACCAGCCAGAAACAAGGGGCCTTAGTCCATTTATTTAAAAACCCACAATTCAACAAGTTTACGAAGATAAAATTGACTGATAATTATGTTGTGATGCTTCTTACCGGAATTGCCAACCCCGAACATTTAAGACAGCACGTGGAAACGTTTTCGCCCATCATCCATTTCCTAACCTATCCCGATCACTATACCTATAAACAAAAAGACATTTTGAAGATCGTCTCCACGTATGATTCAATAGAGAATGAGAAAAAAATTATTGTGACCACCGAGAAAGATGCCATGCGTTTGCGCGATGTCGCCAATGCCAACGAACTGATGAATCTTCCTGTTTTTTTTGTTCCTTTGGAAATTCGTTTTCACGGAAAAGACAAACAGGATTTCGACAATCAAATAATTGGATATGTTAGAAAAAATAAAAGAAACAGTAACCTACATACAAGAAAGAATAGGCACACAACCTGAAATCGGGATTATCCTTGGAACGGGGTTGGGCAGACTTGTAAATGAAATAAATATACACAGCGAATTAGACTACCATGATATTCCGAACTTTCCGGTTTCAACCGTTCATGGGCATAAAGGAAAGTTGATTTTTGGCGAACTGGGCGGGAAACAAGTAATGGCCATGCAAGGACGGTTTCACTTTTACGAAGGCTATCCCATGTCTGCAGTCACTTTTCCGATAAGGGTAATGAAATTACTGGGCATAAACCACTTATTTGTTTCGAATGCGGCAGGTGGCATCAATAGAAATCATCAGGTAGGCGATATGATGATCCTAAATGATCATATCAACCTATTTCCTGAACATCCCTTACGAGGAAGAAATATCGACGAGCTTGGCCCTCGTTTTCCCGATATGAGCATAAATTACGACAAGGAGTTAATTGCACGGGCCATTGAAATTGGTCACCAAAATAATTTCCGTATTCACGAGGGAGTGTACGCCGGGGTAACCGGCCCTACTTTTGAAACCCCTGCCGAATACCGCTACCTTCATATTATTGGTGCCGATGCAGTTGGCATGTCAACTGTGCCTGAAGTGATTGTGGCCCGACACATGGAAATGACTTGTTTTGCTATATCCATAATTTCCGATCTGGGCATGCCGGAGCAATTGGTTAAGATTACCCATGAAGAAGTGCTGGATGTGGCCCGCACGGTGGAACCCAAAATGACTTTGTTGTTTAAGGAGTTGATCGGCACATTGTAGCTTGCCTATTTTTAGTGGTTGTTCAATAAATTATTGGATTTGAGAAGTTAAGACTTTTTCATTCACTCTTCCTTCCAAATTTTACATCCCGAGCATCCGAGAAGGATCGTATTTCTTTCAAGGCATTGGTTGAAATATAGGCTGGAATTCCGAACTTTTCCTCAATCAGCCCAATAAGTTCTTTTATCGACAAAATGATCTCGATAAAGAAATCGTTTTCGGTTGAAGTAATCACCTTGAAATTATAGATGCAGATGAATTCTCCTGATACGAACTTCGACAACAATAAGGAATTTAAGAAGGCTGATCCTGGGCTAAACGACTCTAGTATCCTAACATGAAAATCTTCAATTTTCGCACGGCCCGGTTTCAGATAATAACCACCTCTTAGCCGATTCCTCCGATACATGGTAAGCTGAGTACCCTGCATTTTGTCTTTCGGACTGATCACATATCTATCCATCCCAAAGGAAATTTCCTGATTGCTTTGGCCATCTAATAAAATGGGTTTGAGGAAAGGAGCTGCAAAACCTACATCAACCAAATAATCGTCTCCCTCTAACTGAACTACAATTGCCAGGTGGGCATTCACCTTGTCCATATCGGCACCACATAACTTTACATTGTATCCCAGGTATTCCAAGAGCTGGAATAGGAAATAGTTGTTTGAAAAGCAAATACCCCCAAAATTATTCTGCTTGTTTCCTTTCACGAATCGACTTAAATCTGGCAAATAGACCATGCCAAAATGCTTTTTATAATAAAGTTTTGAAATGTTTTCAAAAGGGATTTTACTGAGATTCTGTTGAACAATCTTAATCAGATTTTCAAAATCAGGGCGATCAAAATCAACCTCCAGCAAGGCGAGATAATCCTCTAAATCCCGGTTGGTCTCCTTCATCCTTTTACAATTGGGCAAATGCAATAATGTAGTTGTGTCCAAACTTTTTCGCACATTTCGGACAGGTAGTGTAATAGAAATAGTAGTACCTGGCCACCTTATCCAGCGTTTTCAAAAAAGAATCCATCTCCTTGATATATTTTGGAATGGCATTGAACGGTCCATCGAAAACCTTGCTGATATATGTGCCGCTTAGCTTGATATTATTAGCTCCGGGAACATCCTTGTTAACCGCAAGCAGGTATTCACCTTTCCAGGGCGACGGGTCGTGGGCAAGCATAAGGAAATCTTTCATTTCGGGTGCGGCACCGGCTTCCTGTGCCTGACCCCAAAGCCTGCCAACCACCTTTTTTATCATCCAGGGCATGGGTATGTGAAAAATCAATGGAATTGATTCCCCTATGAAGGGTTTCTCATTCCACACATGGGTTATATTCTCCCATAGTGCTGTATCGACCGGGAGACAACAGGTATTTTCTTCAGAATGGCTCATATTTCAAGATTAATAAATTACACCAAAAATACTGTCAATCAGATAGCTAAATTATGGAATAAGTTTGGATTTTCAAAATGTGGGGAAAGCTCAAAGCTTTTAGGTTCTGCATTACAATATTATAGCTACAAAAGTTAGACAGTCGAAATAAATTCCCCAAATTGTGATAACATTTCCACTGGTAGGAATAAAATATTTAGATTTGTATCAAACAAATTCCTTAAAAAAAGAAACATGAAAAAAGCTTTTCTCCTTGCAACGGCACTATTTATTCAGGCCACCTTGTTGTTTTCACAAAGTGATAACAAGCAGACGATCCAAAATATCCTGAAAGAAAAACTTCGGATTAACCATCCTGAAATGCAAAACAATGCAAATCTTCAGGAAAAATCAATAAATGAATCAGGCATAGAACAAAAAATCACGAATAGCACAGATTCATTGATTGAAGAAGGCGAACCTTTTATACTCATAAACCCTACCGACAGCAACAACATCGTATTGAGTTATATGGAATTTGGTGGACAGAGCGGCCTGGTTTTTCCGGTTTATTTTACACTTGATGGCGGACAAAGTTGGGACCTCAGCTCCATTTCCACCGATGCCATTTATGAATCCGACAGCATCAATATGATTATCGGTGGAGGTGGCGATCCCATTTTCGCTTTCGACAGCAATGGGAAACTCTATTTTTCGTGGATCTATCTTGGCGTGAACATAACCACTTACGATGCTATGTTTATGGTTTACTGGGCATGGTCGGATGATATGGGAGCTACTTTTCAGGTTGAAGGGGGCGAAAATCATCTTATTGCAAAAGGGGACATTAACCTGATATCAGGTGATTTTGGGATTATTGGCGATGGTATTTTCGACCGTCCCTGGTTCGATGTGGACCGGTCGGGCGGCCCCTTCGATGGCAGCTTGTATTGTTCGGGAATGTTTGTCCCGAACGGTGTTACCCCCTTGGCCGGAAGCGGTATGATTTGCAAATACAAACGGGCAAACGATACTACCTTTACTTATTTCAATTCACCCGTTTCGCCCAACCAAAATGTACAGTTTGGAAATGTGAAGGTTGATAAGCTGGGGAACGTTCATATCACGTATGGCGATTTGGACAATAATAAAATAATGCACAGCATGTCGTCGGATGGTGGGATAACGTTCAGCACACCTACGCCAATTGCTACTTTGAGCTATGATGAAAATTCCACCAATTTTGCCGTCCACAACCGCGAGAACCCAGTGCCAAGCCTGGCCATCGACAAAACAAACAACAGTTTGCATGTGGTGTGGACTTCGTTCGAAAACGTTAAGGCAAAAGGCTATTACAGTTATTCAACCAACATGGGAACCTCGTGGAGCACCCCAATTAATATATCGAACCTTTTTAGCGATACAGTTGACCAAGTTCTTATGCCAACGGTTGCAGTAAATGAGATGGGCTACATTACCATATCAGGACATTGCCTCAATGAAATAGATGCAGGGACTTTTTTTACAGTACAATCAACAGATGGAGGGCAAAGCTTTGACGAACCTTTTTTAGTAGCCGAGGATTCAACCTTTTTTCAAGATTATCCTATTAGCACAAACCCACTTGTACCTTCTGCCTTTTTTGGGGATTACGAAGCCTCCGACAGTTATGGTTGCAAAACCTTTTCAATATGGACAGATGGGCGCAACAACCAAGGGCCAAAGGTTTATATTGCTATTACCAACCATTGCTTGCCAACTATTGGTATGCCAGAGCTTGTTCCTGTTACAGATAAGATCAAGATATCGAACTTGTATCCTAACCCGGCCAACACTTTAGTCAACCTGGATGTCGAACTAAAACAAGAAAGTCGATTGTCGATTGATTTGATGGGTACAGACGGGTCGCTTATTTCTTCATTTGGAGAAAAGAAACTTGGTTTGGGCGAACACTCCCTTCGTTTCGATTTACCGGGCAACATCCCGGCAGGTCAATATTTCCTTTTGATTAAGACCAAGGAAGGACGGTTCGTGAAGCCATTCATCAAGGAGTAAATTTCGATTTCACACGCTCGATCCACTTACCTGTTTTTTGGTTTAAAGAATCGGGGTTCATGAAATTCCGAAGCCCTTGACTGGCCTTTGCGAAAGTCCAGCCTTTTTCTTCTGTTTCATAGTAATTGACAATGTACTTTAAGTAGGCTCTTATTTCTTTATTTTGGGATGTTAATGAATCAATTTCCCAGGATGCATCCTTTTTCTTTGCAGTAAATATGATTGTATCCAACTTCGTTGTATCATTTTGCTTTTGACCAACGATAAATCGTGTAGAAATTTTAAGAGAATCTAAACTGCTATAGGAGGAAATGTCGGACAAGACCTGGTTTCCCAGTTTAACTTTCAGAGTGCTATCCGTTAAATCTTCAACTGAGAATTTTTCCTCATCCTTTATTTTCTCTTTCCAGTTCTCGGATATTTTAAGCGGGTATTTGGTATTCGACAATATAGCTTTAGAGTATTCTTTTGACACCCATTTTACAAAAACCAAATTGTTATTATATTTTATGTTGAATATTGAAGTCCTTAGGAATGAATCTTTTTTGCTTGCCCATTCTGTAGAATCATAGGAAATGGTATCGAAATCGCCAAATACAAATATTTGATCCCTAATTTCATCAATGGCACAATTGTACTCATTGATAAAATCCAGTGGATCGGTGTACCAGATTTCCTTTTCAATGAACCTCTTTTTACCATCTGGTTTATCCGCCCTGTTTAAGTTCAAGATGGTATCCAAATCCCACCGCTGCGATTTTATTTCTTTGAATTCCTCGCTGGTCATTACACTATCGGCAGTTATCTTGTAAACCAAATAGGCCAAACGGTTGTATCCTGATTCACTCCATTCGTTTCGGTCATATCCTGTAGGCTGGCCTTCGTACTGGCATTTTTTAAACCGCTCGATGGCCATCTTCAATTGACTGATCTTAACCTGTTTCAGCCTTTGATTGGCTGTGTAGTTTTTTTTCTGGTCGCCAAGTTTTATAATGGTATCAATTTGATGGGCAATCAATGTGTCCAGCATCCGGGCTTCTTCGAAACTGATATATTCGTCCGACACAAATTCTTGGGAGAGAACCGAAAATTTATCGTAATGAAAATATACTTCATTCACCTCAAAGCCAGAAACAAGGCTGATAAAGCTTTTAAGGGATTCCTTTGCCTGCCTTTCGGCTTGTTCCAAAATGCCAGCATCAATCGCCATTTTCCGAAGTTTCTCTACACAGTAGGATTTTACTTTTTTGGCATCGTTGAAATCTACCCGTCGATTAGCTTCGATTATCTGGAAACCGGGGATTTTCTTTTCAGGGATAAACCAGGGGTTGATATCGGCATTCAATATTTCGGCATGAACGCCAAACAAGTGGACAATGCCTTGCTCTTTGTCGAACATCAGATTATTTTCGTCGAGGGTTCCAAAATCGATCCCGGCTTTTACCCAGCCCCGCCCAATGATTGCCAGTTCTTTCTTTAACTCCTTTTTATTTTCATCTCTTTTCTTTTCATAGTAAAAATCAGAAAAAACCTGATTGTCGAACATGGGCAACCCTTCTTGGATATAGGCATCGAAATCTTTATCAGAAAGACCTTCTGTTTTTGATTTCACTTCCTGCATCAATAACCATAGGGCATCATTGATATCCCTTTGTTCAATCTTATTGATTTTTCTTTTTTTAATATTGGACGACCCTTTTAAGTAAAACTCAATGACCCCTTTGCTTAACGAATCGTATAAAATATCTTTATTTTTTATGATAACAGAATCCATGTGCTTTGAGAAATCTTTCTTCGGGTTTGAAGCCCACCGCAACCATTTGAATTTGAAAAACCCGCTTTTTTCATCAGATGTTTCTTCCAACAAACTTTTTGCATGGGCATATAAAACATCTTGCTTCAACTTCCTGAAAATTAGATCGGCCCTTGCATTAATATCATCCTCGTCTAACAATCTAAGTTCCGATTGGTCGAAGGTAGCAATGGTCTCGCCGTAGTATTCAGCAGTAATCAGTTGCCCGATTTTTCTTATGGCTGATACATTATTGGCCGTAGGTTTCAAATTTAACCCATCGCCAAATAGATTCCATGGGTTAATCATAAATACAGCTACAACAATGGCTGCCACAACAATCACATTGATCAGGATTTTTCCGTATTTCGCAAAGAATTTGAGCATATTATTCCTGTGTAATTTCCACTTTATCAATGATCAGTCTGTCGCTTTTAAACGAGATGTAAATCTCCTGATAACCCAGCGACTTGAACAAGCCTGTGAGCAGGGTGCGCGTATGTTGCTGGGTTGTTTCCACAATGCCCATGTACTCGAGGTTGTTCCGGATATCCATTTCAGCATCCTGAAAGAATTCCTCCTGGTCTTCGAGCGAAATCTTGTTCAGAAGTTTGTTATAGTCCGAAATCTCTTCGTCGACCCGGAAATTATCGGGCGGGTACGAGAAGATGATAACCTCTACGGGTGGCAGTTCAATATCGATACACTTTCCTTTAATTTTAATATCTTCTGCTTTTAGCTTGTTCAAATCGATACCGGCCTTTATTTTTGCTTGCGAATAAGCCAGGAAACGGGCTTCGTTGAGTTTGACCACCCATGCCAATTTCTTTGTTTTCGTGCCGTGGACTATTTTGTCGACCGTAAACTCTGTGGTAGCGAGTTTCGATGCCGATTGGATTTTCCCAACTACCAGCGCCCTTTGGTCATCCTGACACGAAAATGCCACAAATGCTAAAACGAATATACACAGATGGATCGATCTCATTATAACATGTTGCTATATTTCAAGTATGCCCTTTTTAACTTTTCATCATACAGATTTTTCTTATAACCTGAACCATTATAACCGTATGCAAACTTTTCCCAGTCAAATAAACTTTCGTCGCTTCCCGAAACAAAATCGATCAAACTTTTACCTTTTAACTGCTTGGTTTTCACAAATGCCAAAAAATCTAAAAGGTGATAATACTCCGATTTATGTTGTTTCTCAACAAAATCAAACACATCAAAATATTCAAATTCATCAAGTGTCTTCTTATCTGGATTTAATCGCGATTTGATATTATGTTCAAGGTTTTCTCCAAGTATCTGAAACAAGCCCCAGGAGGTGGAGTAAATGGCTGCCTTTTCGTTGATTTGCCGGGCTTGATCGAATCGGAAATATTCTTTTGCCCCTCCTCTATAAAATTTCCTGGTCCATTTGGAATACAAAATATTTTCATTCCCAACTCTGTGAGCCTCCGGGTCAAGCCCTAACTTTGTAAGCCAGTACCAGAATTTATGCCCTTCGAAAAGAATTTTCGCCCTGCCGTCCGACAGGTGCCCGCTCCCACCCGATTCGACCTCAATAATTGCTTTCAACACAGGAAACTGAAGTTGAATGCCATCTTTTTCTTGCAGATCTGCAAGGGCTTCTTTGATTTGCTCGTCGCTCAGAACTTTCGAGTGGATAGTATCTGCCACATGTGGGTATTCCTTTTGAAGTGTTTCTGATTTCTTCTCGGCCACCGATCCCTTGTCGGGTTTAATGGCGATGTGCATGGCATTTTTAAGGATTGTGGTCGGGCTTTTCGAAGGGGCATTTTCCGGTTCTTCTGTTTTGCCGAACTCCCTGTCTTGCTCCTTGAAATCCTCATCATCACTATCTAAGTCATTTTTTGTTTCTGAAGTATTTGGGGTCGAAGCGGTTTCACTTTCGGTTCCTCCTTGTTCAGTATTGCCATTCGGATTTTTCCATCGTTTCTGCAGGAACTTCAACGATTTGTCGCCAAAATAAAAGGCAATCATCATAAGGAAAGCTGTCTTGAAAAATTCGAACTGGTCGCGGATGAGCGAATTCTGTAAATCGCCAGCATCCATCCCCATACTCGCAACAAGGATGGTGATCGAACCAAAGAGCAGAGTAAAAGCAATCATCCCCCTTACAGTGCCTGGTGGCAATCCAAAGGTTTGGCTCCGGTAGGGATTATAGGCAGGTTCTTCGGTTTCCGTATCATCAACTTCTTCGCCCCTCAGCTTCTTCTCGCGTGCTTCGGCAATTTTGACCCAATCGTTCGAGGTTATGCCATAATTAATATTGTAATGATACACCGCCCAAACAAAGTAACGAAGGAATACAATCAACCACACCAGAAGAAAGATTACCGCAAGGGCCTTGAAAATATCCCCTGTACTAAAGAATATCAGGACGGCCGAAAGGATCCCAAGGATTAAAAATATCCAGGAGAGATATCCAATGATATTATAAAAACTGTTGGTATAATCCTTTCCGGTTTCAGGCGTAGATCCTTTTTCCATATCCTTAAAGTAGTCTTTCAAAAAGGCCTTACCCTCCTTTTCATTTAACCACTCTTTTATTTCGTTGATAGCTGACATAACTTTACGTATTAAATAGTGTGCAGATTTACTTTCTTAAACCAATTTTCATCATGGATAACAATCCGTAGCTTTTCGCCACTTTCGATCAAATCTTTCATGCGCAGATAAAACCGCTTGTACGCATTGGCCGATTCCACAATCATCCTATTCACCGACGAGGCATTTATCCCATCGGCAATCAACAAACAACCAGCAGTATCCTTATGAGTGTTTCCGATATGTATGAATACACCGGTATAATTGGGTACATTTTTTATTTCGAGGTGATAGGTAAACCAGGGATATTTTTCCCGGTATTTTTTGGTCAGGTTGGTATCCTGTTTCAGGAAATCCACATCGTAAATGCCGCTTGGGATCCTGGTTTCGCCTTGCACCTTTTCCTCCCTAAAAGTATCTTCGAGACAATAGGCAATAAACTGGTTCCGCAGAAAAAGCAAGCCCAGGGTTGTTTCACCATCATCGCTATATCTAAGCACTGTTAGGGTGGTGCCATCGAAGGTTGGATTAGCTGGAAAAACAGTGTTGCCCCCTTCTATCTTTTCTATCAAAGTGTCCACTTTTTTAACTGTCTGGGTGAAAGCATCGGGTTGTTGTGGCGCAGCTACTTGGGGTTGGCCTTGTGCCCCAGCTGTAGCTCCAGCCGTGGCCAATTCGCTTTCGCCCTGATTTTTGAACACGCCACGGATTTGATCAACGATATTGCGAAAAAAACCAATTACGCCTCCAGCCAAGCCTATCAACCATAACCATACCCCATCCAATAATTCAGGATTAGTGACAAAGACAAGCACTAATAGGATTAAAACTGCAATTATGATTACCGATACTATTGATCTCACTTTAATAAGGATTTGATTGGATAAATATAAATATATTTATTTTACTGACAAAATACAGGTTTTCGACAAGGTGTACAATAAATTCCACGGGTATGATATTGGAGTAATGGAGTAATGCAGTGTTGGAGTGTTGGAGTGTTGGAGTCCAACTACGCTAAAGCTTCGATGGATTAATATTGGGGGGTAGTTTGCCAAATGCGTTCCGATACTCCATCGCCAGTATCATTTTTTGGCGATTACGAAGCCTCCGGCGGTCAAGGCTGCAAAACTTTTACAATATGGACGGATGGGCGCAACAATCAGGGACCGAATATTTCTGCCGGACAATATTATTCATCGATACAAACTCAGGAAGGAAAATTTGTAAACGCAAATGTTAAGAATCAATAAATCAGTTTTACAACCTCATTCTTTTACAAATTTGAGATGAAGGGCATTTTCCCAGTTCGATATTTTGAGGAAATATATACCAGCATCATAGCTCTTTGTGTTTAGGTTGAAGTTGGTTCCTGAGAAATTTACCTGTGAGAATACCATCTGTCCTGTGAGATTATAAACCGAAATTTGAGTTTCCGATATGGGGTTCTTAAAATCAATGGTGATCTCATCATTTACCGGATTTGGGAACAAGCTAATTTCCTCTATATCTAAAATACTAGGAGTTGAAAGCAAAACAATTGTGACACATGCCGTAGTGTCAAAACAAGTTCCATTATAAATTTGCGCCGCATAGCTACCACTAATAGTTGGAACAAAATATTGAAAATATGCCACAGGAATAGGTGCGAAATTATTGTTGCAATCGAGCCATTGGTAGGAGGCAGGCGATTCAATTACAAACAAACTATCCCCGATAATTAAAACGCTTGTATCAATACTGATAACTGTTAGGTTGATTGAGATAATACTATCGCATCCTAAATAGCTTATCAGTGTATCTGTGTATAGGCCCGACTGTGACCACACATACGAGCCGCTTGGAGAGAGGTATGGTTCGCAAACCGTAGGATAAATAGTGTAAAAAGTACTATGGTCGACTGTAAGATTTACAGTGATTATACTGTCACATCCCATTGCATTTTGTAGGATATCAGTATATATGCCCGTTTGATTCCAGGTGAAATTTCCACTTGGAGATAAATAGCTGTCGCAAACAACAGGGTATATTACGCTAGTGGTGCTATATGCCACCGATAGGTTTACAGTAATTATACTGTCGCACCCAGAAGCATTCTGTATGGTATCGTTGTACACTCCAGGTTGAGACCAGTTATAATTCCCGCTTGGTGATATGTAGCTATCGCAAACTACAGGATAGATTTCACTATAGGTACTGGAATTCACCAAAAGATTCACGGTGACAATGCTATCGCACCCCAACGAATTTTGTATTGTGTCATGATAGGTTCCTGATTGGGACCAAATATAATTCCCACTGGGCGATATATAGCTCGTACATGTACTTGGGTTTATAGTGCTGACAGAGCTTGAAACGATGGAAAGATCAACATATACTATACTGTCGCCCCCCAACGAATTCGTTAATGTATCGGCGTACAATCCCGGGGCACTCCAGACTATCCCATTCGATGAAGTATAACTATCACAAACAGTTACCACTTCATAAAACGAGTTAAATTTTTGAATGTACATATCGTAGCTTCCATTACTAGTCATAGGAAATCCTCCTACAAATGGATCGAAATCGACTGTTCCATTGTAATCACCAATCATATATAGATGCCCCGCATTATCCATGCAAATATCCATTCCACTATCTCCACTACTCCCTCCCATGCTTTTTATCCATAAAAGATTTCCTAATGGGTCAAGCTTGCACATAAAAATATCTGAAGTTCCATTAGATAAAAGAAAGTCTTGATTCATACCTGATTCGTAATACAAGGTATCAGTAAATTGGCCATTAGTGTAAATATTTCCATTTTCATCAATGGCAGATAAACAAACTTCCATTAAGGGCCCGCCAAATATTTTTGCCCAAGTAAAGTTTAATAAGGAATCAAACTTAATGATGAACGCATCTGACATTCCCATAGCTGTCGCGTTAAAGACATTCACACCAGGATCTAAATCGGCAGTACCAGCAAAAAACCCTGTTATAATAATATTTTGATTCAGGTCTGATTTTACAGATGCACCAATATCTCCAGCCATCGAGCCCCCAATACTTTTAGCTGTAATAAAATCCCCAGCGGAATTAAGCTTTACGATATATATATCAGATGGTCCATTTGATGTTAGAAAATGATTTCCTGTTCCCGGATCAAAGTCAAAGGTTCCTGAAAAATGACCAGTAGCAATTATATTTCCTTGGCCATCTGTGGTCAGCGTATATCCTTGCGAATCGCCTGGACCTCCAATGGTTTTAGTCCACAGATAATTACCGCCAGTGTCTAACTTCATAATAAAAATATCTCTACCTCCTTGCGCAATTTTTATATCAGTTCCTGCTGAGGGATTAAAGTCAACAGTATCACCAAAGTCGCCAGACAGATAAGTATTACCCCAAAGATCGGCTGTAAGTTGAGTAGATGCATCATTCTCCGTGCCTCCCATTGACTTAGCCCAAAGTATAGTACCTGCTGTATCCAGTTTTAAAATGTAGATATCTTTACCACCATTTGATGTTAATACAGGACTTGTCGTGCTGGGAAAAAAACTTGCTGTACCTGTAAAATAACCTGTAACAAATACACTCCCAAGTCCATTGTTTATAACTGAAAGGGCTTCATCATTCGCAGGTCCACCAAGCTTATGTGCCCAAAGAAAATTTCCATCTGCATCTAGCTTTTGTACAAAGGCATCGGTATAGCCAGAAGATGGCAAATCAAAAAAACCAGGACCAGGATCCGCATCCATCATGCCACTAAAAGATCCACAGGAATAGACATTTCCTGCATTGTCAACATCTATCGAAAAACTGTGATCGTGATTGTCGCTTCCAAATGAAACCGCCCATTCTAATGGTGATTGAGCATAAGATAGACATGACATTAGTTGAAAAGTCAGACAAAATGTTAAAATCGTAAATTTTGTTCCAGGATGCAAATTAGGTTGAAATTCATTTTTATTCATTGGGAATAAGGATTAAGGAACGTAAGGTTAAAAGGGTACTTATAACGACAAAGTAAGCAAATATATATTGAAAATCACAAGACTCTTTTCGATTTTTTTAGAAAATAAATCATTAAAAAAAAGCCTGATTCATCTCTCTTGACTCATTAATTTTTAAAGGGTAATAGTAAAATTGTTGTTCTGTTTTGTTTTGGATGAAATCGTCAGCTATTCCTAATCTGAGTAATATTAGAAACCCATTTGGGATAAGCGCATAAATTCCCTATTCAGTGGCTTACGCTACTGTCAAGATTCGTTTATGTTTGGTTTACATGTTGCCTCCTTTTTGGTTTATTTGGTT
>JAIOYV010000097.1 GCA_021740905.1 Bacteroidales bacterium | reverse complement strand
TTGTTTCAACAAGGGGAAAGTCGAATTTTTTATACTTTTATGCAGTGGAATAAAGCCCATAATTTTTTTTAAAAGTTTGCGCTTCAAAAATTGGAATTTTCGGGCTTTATTCCTATATTAATCTTTCGGACAGCTATGCCTATTAATGAATTATTCATGGCTCGCACAATAAAAATTGACAACGTTTTACAAAAACGGTTTTCTAAAATTGATAAAAAGAAGACAAAGGAAGGAACAAGAGAATTAAAAGTCTATTTCTTAATTGTTTGCGAAGGAGAAAAGACTGAACCAAACTATTTTAAATCTTTTCCTTTGAATGTAGGTTGTTTTGTGTATGATTTAACATTTGATGGTGGAGGAATAAACACAAAAAAAGTAGTTGAAAGGGCTATTGAACTCAGGGATAGCTCTTCTCAAAAGTACGATAGGGTCTGGGCAGTCTTCGATAAGGATAGTTTTCCTATGAATCGATTTAATGGGGCAATTTCAAAAGCTGATGCAAATAATATACGTTGTGCTTGGAGTAATGAAGCTTTTGAATTGTGGTATTTGCTACATTTTTATAATCGCAATACACCAATGTCCCGCAAGGAATATAAGCTTGCCATTGAGAAAGCTATAAATGAAAAATTAAAAGGGAAAAAAGGTGGAAAGACCAATCCGTTTAAATATTCGAAGAACAGTACAGAAATGTATTCGATACTTCAAAAACATGGGAATCAAGCACAAGCAATAATATGGGCAATAGATATTGAATCACAACATATTGGAGAAAACTATTCGTTGTACAATCCATGTACAAAGGTTTATTCTTTAGTAAAAGAATTGAATGGCGATTCGCAAATTTTAAATACTGAAATTATTGAGAAATACAATAAAGGAGAATGAAAAACAATTAGTTGGTTACTATTGGTATAGAAAACGGGGTTGGCTTCGCCGAGGTCTTTACGTGCTGGCTGATAGGTTCAAAGTTTTTTCCCAAGGTACAACGGGATTGATCGAAAAAAAATGTCAAATTCATTATTGATTTTCTATTTTTGCAACCTGAAAAATTAGTGTTAATCAAAACCTTCGCGTTAATTCGTGGAATTCCCCGCAAAAATGGCGGGGCAAGTGTGGACAAAAAATAGATCAAATGAAAAAATTCACTTTTATTGCCATAGCCTTTCTCATTAGCTTTGTGAGTCAACTGAAAGCTGATGAGGGGATGTGGATCCCTCTTTTATTGGAAAAATACAACTATGCCGACATGCAGGCCAAAGGCATGAAGCTTAGTGCCGAAGATATTTTCAGCATCAACCAAACCAGCCTTAAAGATGCCATCGTGATATTTGGCCGGGGATGCACTGCCGAACTTATTTCGAACGAAGGCCTGATCCTGACCAACCACCATTGCGGGTTTGGGCAAATCCAGCGGCACAGTTCGCTCGACCATGATTATTTGACCAATGGTTTTTGGGCTATGTCGCGTAACGAGGAATTGGTGAACAAAGGTCTGTCGGTGACTTTCCTGGTCCGCATGGAAGATGTGACCCAGGCTGCACTGGATGGTGTAAACGACGACATGAGCCAGAAAGAACGCCAGGAAAAAACGAAAGAAAATATTGATAAAATAGTTGAAATAGCAACTAAGGGCACTCATTACGAAGCCAACGTAAAGCCTTTTTTCAACGGCAACGAGTACTACCTTTTTGTGAACGAAGTGTATAAAGACGTTCGGCTTGTCGGCGCACCGCCTTCTTCGATCGGAAAATTTGGTGGCGATACCGATAACTGGATGTGGCCACGGCACACAGGCGATTTCTCCTTGTTCCGGATTTATGCCGATAAAGACAATCAGCCTGCGGAATACTCGCCCGACAATGTACCCTACAAACCCAAAAAGTTTTTTCCTATTTCGTTGAAAGGGGTCAAAAAAGACGATTTCACCATGGTGTACGGTTATCCCGGAACAACCCAGGAATACCTCACTTCGTATGCCGTGAAGAACATAACAGAAGTGAGCAACCCAAACAAAATTGCCATCCGAGAGACCATCCTCGATGTCATGAACGCAGATATGGAGGCCGATCCACAGGTACGCATCCAATATGCCTCGAAAAGTGCCGGCGTGGCCAATGCCTGGAAAAAATGGATTGGCGAAAACCGGGGTTTGAACCGGCTCGATGCCATCACCAAAAAAGAGGAACTGGAAAAAGAATTTTACGACTGGGTAGGGTTGAAGAGTTCGAGGCGAAAAAAATACAGCAACATCCTAAATAACTACCGTGAAATTTACCAGCATAAGGCCCCTTACCAAATTGCCATCGATTATTTCTTCGAGGCAGGCTGGTCGATGGAACTGGTTAAGTTTGCCAGGAGTTTTGATGCCCTTCTTAAAATCACCAAGAATTCGCCCAATACCGAGATTGAGAAGGTTGTGGCGCAGGTTCGGGCAGCTTCCGAAGGGTTTTACAAGGATTACAACCTGGCCACCGATAAGAAAATATTCGACAGGGTGTTCCTCGGCATGTATTATAAAAATGTGCCGGTGGAATATCAACCCGATATTTTTAGGCTTGTTGACAAGAAATTCAAAGGCGATACCAAAAAGTATTTAGATTATGTGTATTCGAAATCGATGTTGCCGCATCCCAATAAGTTGAATGCATTTTTAGACTCTTACAAAGCCTCATCAAACAAGAAGATTATCAACGACCCGGCCTATCAGGTGTATGTCAGCCTTATCGCCATGTACACCCAAAAACTGAACAAACCTTATCAGGTTTTAAACAACCAGATCGACAGCCTCGACAGGCATTGGATGAATGTGTTGAGGGAAATGGATTCGGAAAAAGTATTTTACCCCGATGCCAATTTCAGCCTTCGAATCACCTACGGGAAAGTAGACGATTACCTGCCCCGCGATGGCGTATTCTACAAGCATTACACAACGCTCGATGGGATTATCGAAAAAGACAACCCCGAAATTTACGACTACGATGTGCCCGACCGTTTGTTGGAATTGTACCAGAAAAAAGACTATGGTCAATATGCCGAAAACGGCGAAATGCACGTATGTTTTACAGGGACCAACCACACCACGGGCGGGAACTCTGGAAGCCCGGTCATAAACGGAAACGGAGAGCTGATCGGCATCAACTTCGACCGAAACTGGGAAGGCACCATGAGCGATATTATGTACGACCCCGATATGTGCCGCAACATCACACTTGATGTGCGCTATTGTTTGTTTATAATCGACAAATTTGCAGGAGCAAGGCATTTGATCGACGAGATGGAGTTGCTGAATTAAGTGAAAAGATTGCCCACCTATGCTATCTCGCTTAAAGCGAGATAGTGGATGAAAGAAGATTGAGAGAAAAGGCGCAGGATTTACCTGCACCTTTTTTTGATATCAAAATATACCATACGAATGCAATAAATGATTTAAAATTGGAAGCCAAGGTTGAAATGCAGGTCTAAAACACTTGCAGCACTTGTAATGTAAAAAGCTTTATCTTGTTTAACATTAGATAAAACGGCCTTCAAACCTGCATTTAGGTCGAAGAAAAAATGCCCGAAATTGATGTGCTTTCCAACACCCGCCCCTACCCCATAATAATTAGCCCCAGGAACTTCCTTCACTGCAAAAAAGCCATCTCCATGTGCAGTTACATGTTCCTGTTGCCCGGCCAATAACCTTGCATAAAAGAAGTTTTCACCCCTCTTTTCAGGTTGGGGAACTGCGTAGCGCCTCCATTCAAACCCAATTTGTGTCCCGGGATATTCTGGAAGTGAGCCATAATATTGAATAGCACCCAAAAGCAAGCCCGTACGGTTTGCCCTATATTCAAGTTTTATCCCAGCTTTCTGAAAAAGCCCAAGTGGATTGTACACATGAAGGGCGAAAGTGGAATTTTGGCTATACATAAGGCCCACGAAAAGAGAAGTAAAGAGAAATGTGATCAATAGCTTTTTCATAAATTGTTATTCATTGAAATAGAATCGGAACAACAACAATCAGGAGAGGGATAAGTTGCGCAAGATTGAGATATTAAAAGGTGTTAGAAAACCATCCAAAATTGCTGGTGCACGGCATCCGATTGATGAGATGGAGTTAGTGAGGTAAAGAAAAAGATTGATTGAGATTCAAACAGACGAAGGAAAATTAATACCTTTGTACAAAAGACATGCTAAATGAACACAATTGAACTTAAAGCGAACCTGCATAATTTGATTGATACCATCAACAACTACAATCTCTTGCAAAGGGTTTACAGCTTATTGGATCAGACGGTAGATTCTGAAGAAGGCTATTTGTGGTCGAAGCTTTCTCAAGAAGAGCAGGAGGAGATGATCTTGATCGAGAAAGAATCTCATGATCCTGAAAATTTGATCCCCCACTCCGAAATAAAAAGCAAACATGCAAAATGGCTTTAGAGGTTTTCTGTTGAAACAAAATCCTTTTGAACTTTCTCGACAACCGGCAAAATCCAAAGAGAAAAAAATGCTGATAATCCCATGGCTCATTCTAATTTGCAATCCGTGACTTTACTTGTTCATCAAATAACTTCCAATAATCCTTTCTATCCTTTACTATTTGCAGCTTTTCTGTACCAAATAATCCTACTCCTAAAAAACCAAACATCATGAGGCACAGATTGCAAATCTGCGCCTGCGAGGGGGCCAGTGTGTGTATGGAAGAAATTTTAATTTATCTTTGTAGCATTGTTACATAACATAAGGAGTTTGTGAAATATTGGAAATATTTAATTAGTTATTCTTGTCTTATTAATTAACAAAATTAAAAATGGAAAATGGCTATTCAGTAAAACGTAATTCAATCATTATAGGCAAGATTATAACTCAAACAAACTTATCTATCATTAGAATCCAGCTTATATTTATTACATTTATGATAATATTTGCTGGATGTAATTATAAGACAAAAGTAGAGTCTGGCAGTAATAGTACTGAAAAAGGAGAAGTTTTAGGTAAGGAGAATAATTGGACCGACTCTGAATTAAAAGAACTTTATGACTTATGGAGTCCTGTTGTCAATAAATATGGTAATTTGGGACAAGAATTTGTGGACATTTATGTTGCGAATCTAACTTCTAAATATTCTTATTCAAATGCTTTGAATGCTTCCAAGGAAGACCTTTCACAGCTATACAATAAATCACTGAAATCAACTTCACCTGGATGGGATGATGGATCAAAGGAAAGATTTATTATTGACTGTGTCGAATCATTAGAATTTCAAGGGATCACAAAAAATACTCAGGAATTATGTGAGTGTGTATTTGAAAATATTTCATCCTATTATATAAATCCACTTATCGCGGATGTATTATCACCTAATGATAGTATGATTGGATACTACTCGAAGCATTGTATCAAATCAATGACAATTAAGGAATTTGATAAACTATTCCAATCGAAGAAGATGCAAGTTGAAGGCAAAGTTGAACGTTCCTCTCCTATGGATGATTTTATTGAAGAACTGAAAATTAATCATTTTATAAATTCGTTACATGATAAATACGATGCTATACTCAAAGAGACCAAGGCAATTGATATTGCTGGAAAAAAAATAGAAGTATCGATATTTACAATTCGAGTTTCTGAACTTTTTAATGGTTCATGTGAATATGTGTCAGTCTATGAAGATCGAGGTAAAATTGTTCAAATTGAGTTCTCATTCCCTAAAGTTGCAGCATCTTTCATAAATATTAATAGTTATTATCAAAAAAGATTCATAAAAGATATTGAGTATTATAATGAGGCAGGCTTTTTATCGGTTAATTCATTGTATAAATTAGATGAATATGCCCTAAATGTAATAAATTTAAAAAATAATCAAGTGATTGGAAAATACACATACTCAAGTGATGAGGTCTTTATTATTACAATTTCTCCATCGGAATATTTCAATTATTTTTTATCTGATAAGTTTAATTATAAGTTCATGTAAGCAAATTTAGTATCCCGCTATTTCCGCGCAATTTCATCACATGGCTACATCCAATACACCTCAGCTTACAAGTACTCCTCCCTTTTACCGTATTTTTATGGTTCCGGTAATATTGAAAAGTCTGGCTCTTTTACTAAACCAAGCGATATAATAGTGCGGTAGTGAAGTAACTAAATATCCACCGCTACAGTTAGGATGGGATTTTTATGGAAATAGAAAAGGAGTAGAATGAAAATGTGGACCAGCCTTTTGGTATCAGATTATTTAATTTCCCATCCTAATCGTTTTCTTTTAGATTCTAAAAATCCATTTTCAGTGGCCCAGTTTTTAAGAATCTTAATTCGACTTTTCATTTTATTGTCAAATTCAGATACTCCAAGCATCACAAGTAATTTCTCTTGTTTTTCTAACCACTTAATAAAACCCTCTCCATGTTCAATATGAACTTTTTCTAATAAAATAATTTGTTCCTCCAATTGTTTTTCAGTCATATCAGGAAGAGTATCAATCTCATGAATTATACGTTGAGTTTCATTGTCTTCATTTGCTATTTTTTCAATATCAGCTATGAATTTTTCAGGTAAGATTTTGGTGATTTGATCAATATAGAAACCTGGGATCTCACCAAAACTAGGCCAATCAATCCCAAATTTTTTAAAATAATCAAATCTTACAACTGCAATTGGATACTTTAATAAGTGTAAGGTGCAAATTAGTATGACAATATCCTTATAGCCTTTCAACCAATTAGTCACCACATCAGGTTCAAAAGTTTGAGAGTTACCCTTTATACCTCCAAGTAGATTAGAATACTGCATCCCTTTACTGTGCACATAATCATGCAAATATCCGAAGTTATCGTATGTCAGCTTCAAATTATGCTTTTTATTAAATTTACAAATATTGCCATTTGAAAGTAGAATTTTCCAAATTTTTTCAGCCCTGGGGGTGTTTGCTTCTGGGGTGCTTCGCGAATTTAACCATTCCTTTACTTTTATATGTCCATCATCATTAATATTAAAATAAACAGAAAGTAGTCCTAACTCAAGTCCACTTCTAAGAGAAACAAAGGCCTGCTTGTATAGTCCAAAGCAGACAAGTGTATATGAAATTTGAATCTCATCCCAAGATTCGGTATATGGGAAAAAATGACCTGACCAGAAATTCTCATTATTCTGAGGAATGATAAATCCGATATTATTATAAATCCATCCTAATTCTTCTATCTTGTTTTTTATGTCAGGATTAGAAGTAAAAAACTCTTTTGTCTTTTGATAAACTTCAATACTCTTGTCTGGTTCGTAAATATAGGGGTATAATTCCATATCCAACTCATAATTAAATTTGTATCTGTAATTTCTTTGTGGGTTGTTCACAATAAAGATATTCTACAAATCCCTGCGAACAAGCCATAAAAGTGAAATATTTTCATCGACTATTCGAAGCAAAAGGATTTTTTGGAACTACTCCATGTCTAAGCAAAACATATTTAAATCAGCCAAAAAATTTGTTTTCGTTTCATCAAAATACAACTTTCTCTCCATTTGACTAATAGATTTTGTAGTCATTAATTCAGCCTGCTTTTCTTTAGTTTGAATTAATTGGTTAAGACACTCATTTGTTGTCCTATCTGAATCATAGGACTTTGCAATTGAAATAGACTTTTCAATGTAATTTAATAAGTCTAATATTCCATCTTGACTCCATTCTATTCTTTGAACTTCTTTTTCGATCTCTTGAAGTTCTACTTGATGATCATTTTTCTTTTTACTCATAATTGTGCATTTAAGAGTGTTTAATTTACTTGAAACTGCTTTCTTACCTCCCCCCCAACACCTTCGCAATCCCTTCCAATCCAACGTTCAAACTTTCCATTTCGGAGACTACCCGGCCAACGGCATCGCCACCAGAGTTTGCTTTTTTGGTGTTGCATAAAGGTGGCTTTTATTTCGTTGTTGCAACTTTTAAGCAAATGCTTTTAGAAATGCTTTAATCTCATCAAATTCGGAGGAATCAAATTCCCAACATCCCTTTAGGGCTGATAACCCGAGGCTATTTACAACAGGAGATTTTGTTGCCAGGTAACATAGAACCTTGGCTTTTGATTCATTGGTTGTTTTAGCCTCTGCACAATCAAGAAATTCGCTTATGCAATTAGAAACAGGCTGGTTCTTAATTGAAGAAAGGCACAAGTCCTCTAACATACCTTGGGATGATTTGCCTGGCATAATGAATACCCCAACCGAAAGTTCGGTATTTGAAAAAGAATTCACCTCTGAAGGAACGGGCAGATTTGCCTTTTCTAAGGCTCCCTTTAAACTATCATAAGCCGATTTAGGAGGGAGAGTATCGGCATCCCTTACTAATCCAAAGGTTGAAACATTCTTGAAACCCGGAATATTGATAATAGACCTGATTCGGGAAGAGAAGTTGGTTTTGCCTTCAAAATTCAATATCTGAACTTCTTGAATTCCTTGATAATCGAATAGAGCCTTGAAGAAATTCACTTCATCAATACCTTCAACTCCAAGTAATTTTGATTTTGTAATTCCCTCCATGGCTATCTGATTTCCCAATTACTATCGAATGACGCATCCAATACCTCGGAATCGTATTTAACGACATCATACCCATTTGGTGTATTGTCGATCCGGAACAGCCTGAGCGGATCATCCTCCTTTGGGATTAGATCCTGAATACCGCTAAACGCTTTCGCACATTCGTAGGAGTGAGTAGTTGCAAATAATTGGACATTGTACAATTTCGCCGATTCATAAATCGACTGCCACAAGTTTGGCAATACGGAGTAATGAAATCCATTTTCAATTTCATCTATCAACAAAACTCCATTTTCAGAATTTGCAATATTAACCATGTATGATAATAGCCTGACAATTCCATCGCCCATAATCTGAACAGGCACTAATTGATTGATCCCAATATCAAAGTAGATCATATTTTTCGCACCTAATGATATGCCTGAAATCCTCTTGTCGATATGATTAAGAGAGTGGATTAACCTTTCTTCGTTTTTCTTAACTAAAATATTGTCGAGCTTTTCATATATATCGTTGAGTGAAGTGGTTGACCTCAAAAAAGTTCCAAAAAGAGTTTCTTTATACGTTTCAGGTTGAGTCGATTTTATCCCCTTAGAATTATATTCAAGAATCGCTTTGTGGAATTTGTCTTTCGATTGTTTTAAGGATTTAACAGAAAACCTGAATTCAACCCCATTGAGTTTCTTTTCCAATTCCCGGGTATTACTCGAAACCCCAATCGCTTTTGAATCCATATTGTTTGCAGACAAGAACACAGGATGAATTCTTAGCTTCCGAAATTGCGTAAGGCTTTTAAATTCAGAGTCAATTTGTATTTCAGTATTCACATCAAAGTTGTGAAATATGAATTGAAAATCTTTTACGTCATCGTGATACAAGCCTCTGATAGTATCTATTGTAAGGGTCAAATGAGGATTAGAAATACCAATTGCCAGGAAAATGGCTTCTAGTACAGATGTTTTTCCTGAATTGTTCTTGCCAACTATCAAGTTCAAATCGCTAAACCCGTCAATTTGAATTTTAGAAAATCCTCTAAATCCTTCTATGTTGATACTATGTAATTTCATCGTGTAGTATTTATTGAACAAATATAAACCAATAGTTGGTTTCGGGCAACTAGCTTGAAAAACTTGGTTCTATCAGAAGCAAAGCAATATCTAAAAATGTTGCAAATTCTACCTCCCCCCCAACACTTTCGCAATCCCTTCCAGTCCAACATTCAAGCTTTCCATTTCGGAGACTACCCGGCCAACGGCATCGCCACCGTAGAGTTTGCTTTTTTGGTGCTGCATGAAGGTGGCTTTTATTTCGTCCCAGCGGGCAAGTCCGGTTTTGGTAATGTTGCCAAACAGCTCGTGGAATTTTAAGAGGTTGGCCTCGCTGTCTTTGCTTAGGGTTTGAGACTCGCTTTCGTAGTGCGATTCGATGAGGGTTTGTAGTTCCTTGTCGTTCATCACGGCTACTACCTTTTCGGCTATCTTGTTCATGTTGCGGTACGAGCCCTGGAGTTTGAATGCCGGTTCGGTGCGGTATTCGTCGGACTGGGCTGCGGAATGGATGTACGCCTTGTTGACTGTGTAAATGATGTCGCGCACCCGGAACAGTTTTTTCAGGATCTCCACATATTCGTTTAGCTCGGCAGGCGAATGGTCTGCCTCGAATTCGAGCCCGTCTTTGCTGCCCGTTTCGGCCAAGCGGATAAGCGGGTAAATATCCTTGCTGCTTTTGGCGGTCAGGCGGCTGAGTACCGAATTGGATGTGATGCTGTTTTCGATATAACTCTGCTTGAAAGCATCCTCGCTGTCGCCAATAATATCGCCCAGGTTGTAGATGTCGGCTCGGTTGGCCAGCATGTCGGGGATTTTAAATTTCTGGCCACTTTCGGTGTAAGGGTTTCCGGCCATCACCACACACACTTTCTTGCCTTTGAAATCGTAGGTTTTTGCCCTTCCCTTGTACACGCCTTCGATTTTTCGCTGGGCATCGCAAAGGCTGATAAACTTCTGCAAAAATTCGGGGTTGCAATGCTGGATGTCGTCGACGTAAATCATCACATTGTCGCCCATCTCGAAAGCCAGGCTGAGTTTCTCCAGTTCTTCGCGGGAGCTGGCATTGTTGGCCTGTGCCGGATCGAGGGAAACAACCTGGTTGCCCAAAGCCGGTCCGTTTATTTTCATAAAGATGATGCCGAGGCGGTTGGCAATGTATTCCATCAAAGTGGTTTTTCCATATCCGGGAGGCGAGATCAACAAAAGCAAACCCATCAGGTCGGTGCGTTTGCCTTCGCCGGCCGTGCCAATCTGCTTGGCCAGGTTGCTCCCCACAATTGGCAGGTACACTTCGTTTATCAGGCGGTTACGGACAAATGAGGACAGGATCCGTGGCTTAAATTCGTTGAGGCGCAACTCGTATTCAAAATCCTTCAACAGGCTTTTTTTCAGAAGCTCGAACTGCCCGAAGAGCTGCACCACCGTGTTTTCATATTCGGTCAATCGCTGCATAAAAGCATCGTAGTGCATGAGATAGTTCCCGTTTTCAATCAGGATATGGGTGCCTTTAAGTCTGGTAATTTCTTCGTGAATGGAAACGTCAACGACCTTCCCTTTGTCGATGGATCCGGTATAAATCAACACAGCCACTTCATCGACATAGCTTTGCAGACTATCCTGTTTTTTCTGCTGAACAAAAGAATTGACCCAATTGCAGATGAGCCGATATTTTGTTTCGGGTTGGAAGGCAACTTCTGCCAGCGAATCGTTGAAATGCTTTTGGGCTTTGCCGTCGGCAAGAAATTTCAAAAATGCATTGTGCAATTGAAAGGCTTCGGGGGCAACTACCAGACTGTCATCTTCGATCAGCTCACCAAAAAGATATTCGCCTGCATCGTTTGCCAGGGTTTCTGGAAACAAAGAGGAGCCCTGACAAAATGCCCGGATCTGCCTTACAAGGGCATCGATAATATACAGGAACTCTTTGCTTTTTGGAAAAACCCGCAAGATAGTCCCCACACCATTCAGTTGATGGATGATGTTTTGTTTCTCATCATCAGCCAGGAAAATCTCCCAAAAATAACGGGCTGCCGAACGGGTCTGGCTGGAAAAGCGCAACAACCCGGCGTGGGTATAAATTTTAAGGAGTGATTTCAAAATCAACAGGGCATCCACATCGTGTACCCCTTTCAGGTAGCCCGCATTGTAGCGTTGGGTCGTAAATTGGCGGATAAATTCGAGCAATTCGGTTTCCTTGAATCCCATCAATCGGCTGAGGCTGATCCCCTCGGAATTGCTATTGTCTTCGTGGGCTTTGGCTTCCCTGAAAATCTGGAAGGCCAGGTATTCGGCCCGGTACACCGATTGATTTTCGGAAACAAGGCTTTGTTCCCACACCGGGCGGGTGGCCTCGAAGCCGGGATGTTTCACCGACTCGAAGAAATTGGTGCCGGTGAGGTGGTAGAACATCTCTTTGTTGCGGTACACCATCGTCAATCCGAGGGGCTGCGTGTTGACAAGGAAATTGTGTTGCCCCAACCGGATTACATTTTCGCCCTGGAGATAAAGTTCCGATTTGTCCTTCAACTGACGGACAGCCTCTTCACGGGTGCTCTTCAAGCGGCTCTGAATGTCGTCGGCTTTTACGCTGTCTTCGAGCTGAATAAGTTGCTGAACAATGGATCGCAGCTTTTCGATCATGGGATCGGAAGCAAAATAACCGTTTATTTCGCTGGTGGTTTTATACTGAAAAGCCTTGTTGCTGATGGATTTCAAAATCCTTTCAGCCGAAGCATACAATGCAGTTGTTTTCCGGTTGCGGTCTTCAACGAGGTTCACTTTTTTCGACTCGAAGGAATTATAGCTTTCCTCCCGTTCGGTTTCAAGTTTTTCGAGGTACTCGGGAAACTCGGAGAACTTGCCCTCCAGTTCCTCTAACTGCACCATGATTTTAGCCAGGAAATCGTCGCACTTTCCGGGACTGTCGGCCAGATCGAGATAATTCACCATGCCCTGCCTGATCAGTTTCATTTTTGAACTGAACTCGGCCTGACCTTCAATAGCCATCAGCTCGCGTTTTTTGTTTTTCAATGCGGCCTTGCTTTGGTTGAATTCAGCATAGATGCCCGAAATATTGTCGATAATCCGGGTGGTCTCGGTGGCATCGTGGATTTTTAGGTTGCCCACAATTTCGATCAACATTTCAAGTTCGGTGGCAATATGACTCAGTTCCTGGTCAAGCTCGTTGGCCGTAAGCACTTTTTTTACCACGGCAATGCTTTTATTCACGACATCCACCTTTTTCCGGTATGGAACCAGGGCTTCATCCTTCAGCAAAAATTGAACGCAGGCAAGGGATAGGCTTTCATTGCGGTCGGCCAATTTAGTTTCGTAGCCTGCCACTGCTTCCAGATCGACATAGCGCAAATCCTTGAGCGAAATTACCTCACCGGTCAACTTTCGTATCTCCGATAAAAAGTGGACAAAATCATTGATTTGATTCAGGGAGGAGGCGTTAATGTTAAAAAACAGTTGGTCGCCCCCGGCAATTGTCCGATTGAATTCTTTGCGGGTTGATTGCCTGATCTGCACCACTTTTTCGTACTCGCCAATGGCCATCGACGAGGCTTCCTTAATTGCGGCCAGTGGCACATCGGGACGAAAACACTCATCCTTATCAATCCAGTAATAGGCATCCAAAATATCCGAAGCCTTTTTCAGGATATCGAAATAGAGGTTCGCGTAACTTTCGTCTTTTTTTATCAGGCTGATCACTTCGTTGCACTCGGCCATGCCCCGCACAATTTCCTTGTTGCCTATTTTGTAGAGGTAACTTTCGTTTTGCACCGGGGGTTGAAAGTTAGGGCTTAAATAAGGTGTTTGCCAAATCTGTATGGCATGGTGTCTTTTGGGTTCGTTGTCCGATTTAAAATAGCACATTTCGCCATCGTCGAACAGGGCAAAACCATTGCATGTAACTGGCTTGTCGACTTTTTGTTCGATCAAATTGTACGACAGCAAAATGTACAAACCTGTTGTTTTATTGAAAAAGACATAGAGGAAATCCTCTCCGTTGGGGGCAGCAATACGGGTTTCGAACAACATATTGTCGATTTGCTGATCGAAAATTTTCAGTTCGCCGGTTTGCAAATAGTAGCCATTGGCGAAAATAATCCCGTGGTTTCCGGGCAATAATACGCAGCTATCTTCCAGTGAGTCGATGCGGTGGGCCTGTTTTACTTTCTGGTTGTATACAATGTAACGGTAGTTGACTTCCTGGTAAGGTTTGATTTTAAGTACTACCAGCGAGTCGATAATGGCATAATAGATTTCGGCATCGTCGAGGGTTTGGGTTTTGTTTTCGACTTCTTCAGAAAAAATGCCCTGGCCGGTGTTGGTGTTGTTTTCAATTTTTATGGTGAGGTCGCCCTCGGTAGTCTCCACAAAAACCTTGTCTTCGATGGAGATGTGCGGGTGTTTTCCTTTCTGTTGCTGATCGCGGGTCGATCGTTTCCAAAGAAATTCGTGCTGATTGGGGAACACATATTCGTGGTCGCTGCGATTGTCGATGTAAGTGAGCCTACCTTCCTCCACCAACCATTTAAAGGTTTTGATGTCGGTTTTGTTTTTACCTGCCCGAAAAACCATGAACAGGTGTGGGGCGATGAAAGCAAATTTCTCGAAGCGGGTGGCCTTATAGTATTTGTAGAGGTTTTTGAAATCTTTCAGGAATTCGGCATCGCCCAAAATATCGAGCCCCTTTTTATGGAAAACATGGTCGCTAAACTCATAGATGCTGAACACATCGGCTATATCGACTTCGCTTTTCAGGCCAATCATTACGTTGTAGCCAAACAGGAAAGAATGATCGAAAGCAAACATATCGACAGGCACGCAGTTGTTCTCAGTGGTAACCCGCTCTGTGGACAACAATTGGGTGGACACAGCGCCAAATACTTGTTTGCGCTCTTCATTCAATTTTGAAAGGCGAACCTCCAACTCCTTACCCTGGTTTAACAGCCGGTTCCTGATGATCTCAAACGTTCCCTGTTCGAGGGCCATACCTGAATTGGCTACTTCTTCTATCTTACTTTTTTCTTCCGACGACATTTAAATCTTGTATTTAATAATCAAGGATGTTTGTTTAAGCTATTACCACTTTGTGAAACTCTGTGTCTCCTCTGTGTAAGTATGTGAAATAGCTATACCACAGAGTTACACAGAGAAGACACAGAGAACCACAGAGAAGGAAACCAATCTTTTTATTCTAATTGATTTATAATTATATATATAAGCCCTCCCACAATAAATATTGAAATAGTAGCTGCCAAAATTGATTTTAATCGATCGAGCATTAATTCCCTTTTGAGTTTTTTTCTAAAAAGGATTAATTCTTCATTAGACATTTTCTTTTCCAACAGCTTAGGATTACTTTTTAAGTGGATTTTTAGGTAGGTTTCCTTTACTTTCTGATACCTGCTTCTTCTTGATTTCCGGATCATTTCATTATACTTCATCCGGTTAATCATATCAAGAATATGTCCTTCTCCTCCCATTTCCCAGGTTATTTTATCTATTTTGAATCAAAATCAATTGAAAAGTATCCGTCTTGTTTCATCTTTACTATTAATTATTCTTCTACCGCAAAGGCGCAGAGGCGCAAAGTTTTGTCTTAGCGTCTCTGCGACTTTGCGGTGAAAAAACAGAATTTATCCTATCCCTATTTCCTTTGCAGTTTTGTCGGCCAAGCCCAGCGACTGAACAGAGCCTAACAGAGTACTCAACATACTTTTATCATCTGCTGAATCAGCTTCGGAACTAAGTTTTAATAGCAAATTTGACAGGCTCAGGTTTTTCAGGTCTTCGGAGCTAACTCCAAACTGTTCGATAAAGTGGCGGAAGTTTTCTTTAAAACTTCTTCCTCCTTCCGAGTTGAAAAACTGGTCTTTTAAATCCTGCAAAACTTTGCTGTTATTCACAGTTCTGTCTACTTTCTTGCCTTTGGTGATGGCTCCCATAATTTGCTCGAAGAACATGGTTTCGCCACCTACGATGTCGATGTTGGCAGCCTTTAGAGCCTCGGCAATCACTTTGGCTTGGGCCTCTGCAATATCCCGTTGGATATTTATTTCGGCCAGTTCAATTTCTTTATCCTTTTGAATCCTGATCTTGAATTCTTCATGCTCTTTGCCTACACCGTCTAATTTTTTCATGGCATCGGCTTTTTCCTGAATTCCTTTTGCTTCAACGGTGAAGCTCTCTTTCTTCACCCTGTTTTCGGCCATGCCTTTTTCTTCACCTGCGACAGCTTTGGCACTGATCACCTCGGCCTCGGCTACTCCAATTTTCTTAGTGGCACCGGCTTCGGCTTGTGATGTAACCTCGATTCCCTTGGCCTGAGCAACAGCTTTCATTTCGATTACGTGGGCTTCGGCTTTTCCCTGTTTTTCGTTGGCATCGGCCTTGGCTTCTATTACCTGTGCTTCGGACATTCCAATGGCTGCTTCTTGTGCTGCTTTTGCTTCAGCCAGAATTTTAATGGCATCGGCTTCTTTCGATGAGGCCTGGCGCTGAGCTTCAGCCTCAATTTGTTTTTGTTCGGCTTTAAAAACAGATGCGGTTTTGTTGGCCTCAGCGGCCTTAATTTCTTTCACAAGTCCTTCCTCCGCATCCTTTTCAGCCAAAGTAATGGCGACGGCTTTCTCACGGTCAGCACTAGCAAAGGCTCTGGTGTCCTTGATCTTTTCTTCTTCTTCCACCACGGTTTTTTCAACCATTACACGCTGCTTGATTACATCCTGAATGTTTTTCTTTTCTTCCTCCACAGCCTTCTCTTTGGAGATTTGTGCGAGGGTCACAATCTTTTCGCGCTCGGTAATTTCAAGCTCCTTGTCTTTCAGAACGCCTTGTGTTTCGATGGCCTCGGTGCGTTCCTTGTTTTTGGTGGCCACGATCACCTGGCGTTCTTTATTTTGTTCGGCCACCTGAATTTCTTCTTCGGCAGAAATCCGGGCTTGCTCCCCAATTTGTCGTTGTTCTTCCTGGATCTTCTTCGTAGCTGCCTCTTCACGTGCCTTAGCGGAAGCTATTTCGCGTTTTTGCTGTTCCTCTTTTTCGGCTAGTTGTTTCTCCAGCTCAAGGATGGTTTCACGTGCTTCTACATCCTGCTTTTTGATGGTTTTTTCTTTGTCACGTTCAATCTGGTTGGCCAGGATGATTTGTGCCGAGGTGAGTTCGGTAATTTTTTTGATCCCTTCCGCATCGAGGATGTTCCCTTTTTTCAAGGTTTCAAGAGCAGTTTGCTCCAGGTAGTCGATGGCACAATCGTCCAATACATAACCGTTTAAATCGGTACCGATGGCATGGAGGATTTCTTGTTTAAACTTCACCCTCGAATTATACAATTCCACAAAATCGAATTGCTTACCCACAGTTTTCAAGGCTTCCGAGAACTTTGCATCGAACAGGTTTTCGAGCGATTCCTGGAAGGAAGCGCGGTAGCATCCAATGGTTTGCGCCACCTGGATCACATCTTCCATGGTTTTGTTTACACGCACAAAGAAAGATACTTTAATATCGGCCCTCATGTTGTCTTTGCAAATCAATCCATCGACCCCCAAGCGGGAAATAACAATGGTTTTGATGGTAATGTCCATCACTTCCATCTTGTGTAGAACAGGGATCACAAAAAATCCACTGAACGATACTTTTGTACCGCCCGACCCGGTCCTGACCAATGCCTGGCCCTGAACTGCTTTTTTATAGGTTTTGACTACCAGGATAATGATTCCCAGCAAAATTACAATGGCTATCACTGAGCCACTCGCTAAAATATTTGCGCCCATCGTTACTAATTATAAGGTTCAACTAAATACATTTTTTTGTCAATTTGATATTCGATAACCAGGCCCTGATCGCCCACTTCCATTGAGATACCCACGGGTGTGATAATATTTATATTGAAGGTGTCGCCATTAATTTTGATAATGGCCTGACCCATGCTGTTGTTGCTTGCAGGCAAAGTAATTGTGCAAATTTTGCCTTCAAGCCCGGTGTTGTTCTCAATTTCCTTTGCCTTTTTGAAAATCTTTACCAAGGGCATGGTGATAAATTTAGCAATCAGCATACTAACAAAGATATTTGGAAGGAGCAAGAGAAGGGAAACCAGAAAATAATGGTTGCCCAGGGTGTAATTCACCATCACGGAAATCATCCAAAGGGATAATGAAAAAATACTGAAGATGATGATCACCGGCACCCTTCCTATATTAAAGAATGAAAGCACAGAATTGATCCACATTACAGAACCACCTATGCCCACATTGCTATCAACATCAATATTGGTATCGGCATCTACGTCCACATCAATATCTGTATCCAAATCCAGGTCGACTGTGTCCATGTCGAAAATTCCAAGAATAACAATGATCCAATAAATGAGCGATAAAAGCAACAGAATAGTAGGAAACAGGTTTATGGCCGAAAACGAAGCATCAAAAAGTTCTTTCATCGATAAAGGTATTTAGCTTGTGATTGATTTCTTGTGATTGACATTTTAAATGAGCAAAACCAGAAATTATAATCGCAGCTAAAATTAGAAACTTTTCTTTGAGGATCGCAAAATTTCTTTCTGTTTTTGAACATACCTTCGGATTTTGCAAGCAGAGACTGGGAAAGAGGAAAATTGTTACACAAGGAAGATTAAATTGAATGTGGATTGTGTGAAGATCAAACTATTCTACAAGCCCAACTTAATCTTCTTCCCCGACGAACCAATAAAGCTGCCCGTGCCAAGCAGGAGTTTTATTTTGCCATCGCAATCGGGGATGAAATCGAAAAAGGCCTGGCCAACCACCATCTCCGATTTTTGGGACACTTCCACATTTTGCATCACTACCCAGCCTTCGCCTGGATTTTTGGAACAAGTTGGCGATAAAACAGTGTTGAGGATTGCCATTTGCACCACCGAGGCATCGGGAAGTTCGTAACCGGTTGATACGGCTACATTTTGCTGGCCGCCTGATATTTGGTAGGTGTCATCCGTAAAATCCAGCCAGCTGTTATTGGGGTCGATTTCGATAAGCCAGGCATTTTGGGCGATGGCGATGTATTCGTCAGTGGGCATCGTGCTTTGAAGTCGTTCGAGTTCGAACTGGATTTCAGCATCCGAGAGGGAGATTTCGAGGTAGTGGTCGGGGCCAAAATTAATATCCTGGCTTGCAAATACTGCCAATATTCTGCCATCGCGTACCATAACCGGAAATGTATGCACTTTGTACAAACGGAAAGTCCCGGAGTGTATATCCGACTCGCTCAACAAGATAGACACGATAAAGGCATCCTCGTCCATGCGAAGGCTCAAAATACTGATTTCGGAATATACGTCATCCTGAAATTGGAAAGGGAAGTATCTTTCAAGATCCACAACCATCATGCTAGTTTGATGGTTGTGTTGCAAGCTTGTAAAAGGAAGGTCGTAGCCTTGGTAATGGGCACAGGTCAACACGGAGGCAAAACCAATAATCGCAGATGTCTTTATGGTTTCGGTGATGGGGGAAACCGGTGGCACCTGCGTGAACTGTTCTATTTTTTCTTTGATATGGCAGGATGCAACCAGCAGTATCAAAAGTCCTGAAACCAATATCCAGCTTGCTGGTCTTCGTTTTATCATCCTTTTTCTCATTTCAGAATACAAAGATGGTATTTTGATTCAAAAGGTTGCCCAAGGACCTACTGCCGGTGTATAAGATAAATATCAGGGAAAACATGTTTTGTAAGGAGTAGAATTTGCAATCTACCCCCCAATGCATTATATCTTGCACCTATTCAATTACAACCACCTTCGACAGGTATTTATGATTCGAATATTTGATCTCGGCAATGTACTTCCCACTTTGAAGGGGTGGGAGTTTAATTTTCAATTTTGCACATGAAGTAAGCACGTTCTGATTTACGACCATTTGACCTGCTTCATTATAAAGCCTTAATTCCACTTGATGGTTGGGGCAACAAGTTAGTCCTTCAATAGTCAAAAAATCTTTCGATGGATTGGGATAGATTTTGATTCCTGAATTTTGCCGGTTCGTAATTATGGCACTATTGCCGACAGTCGTAAAACTAAAGGTCGGGCAAAAGTCGCCATAGCTTGTTCCATCGTAAGCCCTTACGTGCCAGTAATATGTTGTATTAGCAGCCAGTATATTGAAAATGGCAAAGGTGTCCGCAACATTTGCCGAATTGCTCGAAATCATAAAGCCCGGGTCGGTGCTATATTCTATTTGGTACGATGCTGCGTTCCATACTTTCTCCCATGTAAACTCTGTAGGTTGTATAGGAATATCAACCGCTCCATCGGCAGGATTACTTAGGATGGGGATCGTATTCGGGCTGGGGGTCGTGGTCATAAAACCTGAATTTGGGACTATATCGGATGGGCCTGCACCACCCGGAGTAATATCAAAAGACCCGGTAGCTGCAAGCAAATTAAATTCCCCATTTGGGCTTATCCTAGATAATTTGAACCTCAGAATGGCCACATGGGTGTTTGGAAACGAAGCCTCAACCTCCACATCTGTAATCACATCGCCATTCCCATTGTACACATTGTAAAATGTCGATCCGGGAACCATGATTGTTTGGTAGACATATACGGCAATGTCGTATTTCATCGAATTATTGGGCGTGCCTGAATACAAATTGTTTTGAGGCAACACTTGCCCATTGGTAACAACCATATCAGTGTCGATGGCTACCACAAAGCCCTTGTCGGAACCTTGGTCGTAATGCGATTCGATTTTGACCCAGAGGCTGTCGTTGGGTATATCGACAGCGTAGTAAACCATAAGGGCATCCATAAAGCCGGGATAGTCGTCGTTCATGGCATCTTCGACCAATAGCGTATAATTTTGGGAAAAACTAGTAAGGCTGGCAATCGAAATAAGCAGAATTAGAAAAGTAAATTTTTTCATGATAGTTGGGTTAAGTCATTATTATTTTCATGATTTCGACGATGCTTTACAATCATCATACCTAAGGGTTTAATGTCTTCACATTTAATGGTATGATGGGTTTTTGAATAAACTTATCTGTTCGGATAGGCAACAATGGATGTCCGTATGCGGACAGTTGTTTGGTGGTGATAAAATTGCAGAAGAAAATACAAGCATGGAAAACAGTTCAGAGACAGAGAAATTATTGCTGAATGATAACATCCAGACAGATTATTCACCCAAAAAAAGGAATAACACTACTCGTTTTATTCATCAATATACAAAAGGGCATCTCTAAAAGCAACAAGGTCAATGGTTTCTCTCGCTTTGGCTGAATCATAGCTCGATTTTACTCGTTGTAAAGAGTGTTATGAAAAATTTGAGTAACGCCGATATTGGGGTTTTTAGAGGTGTTCAATATTCATTTTTCAAATGTATCTGTTGACCAAATCGAGTAGTTTGGCCTGGTCGATTGGTTTAGACATGTAATCGTCGCAGCCGGCCATGAGGGATTTCTCGCGGTCGCCATCAAGGGCAAACGCTGTGAGTGCGATAACCGGAAGGCTGGGGTTCTCTTTTTTGATGATCCTGGTTGCTTCGTAACCGTTCATTTCAGGCATCTTTATGTCCATAAGGACCATATCCAGGTTTGGATTTTTCCGGCAATACTCCACGGCCTCTTCGCCATTCATTGCCCCAACGATTGTTGCTCCCCCTTTGGATAAAAAAGTTTGAGCAAGATAGAAGTTTGAATGCTCATCTTCAACAATAAGAATTGTCTTTCCTTTCCAATTGTAAATTGCAAAATTATTTTCCATTAAGTCTCCAGATTCTATGCAATTGCAAAGAAATGAAATCTGTTGAATTTCTCCTACATTTTTTGCAAAATATTGAATTCTCAACAAAAAAAACCAAATCTGTCATATTTTAGGTTTCAATTTTATATTACATTAGCCCCCTAAATTTTGAGAATATATAAACGTATAAACCAAATTAGTATGGCAAAAAGGACTATAGTAAGTATGCCCGGCGACGGGATTGGAAGAGTTGTTTTGGAAGAAACCATCCGGGTGTTGAATGTTGCTGGTTTCGATGCAGAATATGAAGAAGGTGATATTGGATGGGAATTCTGGTGCAAAGAAGGGAATCCCCTGCCACAGCGCACAATTGACCTTATCGAGAAACATAAAATCGCGCTTTTTGGAGCAATTACTTCAAAGCCAAAAGATGCAGCATTTGAAGAATTAGCCCCTGAATTAAAAGAGAAGGGTTTAGTTTATTCGAGTCCGATTGTAGGGTTGCGACAACACTTTGGATTAGATATTTGCCTTCGCCCTTGCAAATCGTACATCGGCAACCCATTGAATTTTATCCGACGTGGACAAGGTGATAGCATTGAAGAGCCCAAAGTAGATGTGGCTATTTTCCGTCAGAATACCGAGGGATTGTATGGTGGTGTTGAATGGTCGAACCCTCCAAAACAAGTGTACGATGCCTTGATGACCCACAAGAAATTCCGTGATAACTTTGCATGGTGTTCGGTGGAGGAATTGTCGGTTTCGACCCGTATCTTTACAAAGAAGTATACCGAACGGATCCTACGGGCAGCTTTCGACCATGCCGTGAAATATGGCTATAAGTCGGTCACTGTTTGTGAAAAACCGAATGTAATCCGTGAGACTTCGGGCATGATGTACAAGATGGCCCAGGAAATGCAAAAGAAAGATTTCCCTCAAATTGAATTGTGGAACACCAACATTGATGCACAAATGATGTGGTTGACCAAAAATCCTGAGACCTACGGAGTAATCGTTGCAGGCAATATGTTTGGCGATATTGTTTCGGATGGTTTTGCTGGTTTGATCGGAGGTCTTGGTTTTGCGTGCAGTGCCCAGTTCAACCCCGATTCGGGCATCGCTGTTTTTGAACCCACGCATGGATCGGCCCCTAAATATGCCGACTATCCGGTATCTATCGTAAACCCGATTGCCATGATAGAATCAGCATGTATGATGCTCGATTACATCAACGAATTTGAAATTGCGAAGAAGATCCGTAAAGCTGTTGCCGAGGTAATTGCCGAAGGAAAAGTACGGACTTACGATATGGCAAAAATGACTGGCCGTGCCGATGTGGTTGAAAAAGGTGCTGCTTCGACCAGCCAGATGGCGGATGCAATAATTGCTAAATTATAGTATTATTAATAATTAGTGAATAGTGATTGATGATTAGTGATTGACGACAAGAGAAAAGTGATTGATGATTAAAGAAAAGTGATTTTGGTAAACTAAAATTAGGTAAAATGGATCAGCCAGAATATAAAAGAGTAGTTCTTGAAGATAGATTGATTGATTTTGGACTTAATATTGATAAAATAACAAATCACTATCCAAATACCAGATTGGGAAACCACATTGTAGGCCAAATGATAAGGTCTTCAACATCACCATCTTTTAATTATGGCGAAGCTCAAAGTGCTGAGTCGAGAAGAGATTTTATTCATAAGATGAAGATTTGCCTTAAGGAATTAAGAGAAACTTTAATAGGATTGAAATATGCTGAAAGAGGAAAGTTTGATGTGCCTCAAGATTTGCTCTTTCTATTATTAAAAGAAGTAAATGAATTAATCTCGATATTTGTAAAAAGTATTGACACAGCAACAAAGAACCTAATGGCTGGAAAAAAATGAGATCGTCAATCACTATTCACAATTCACTATTCTCTAATCTTTATTCACTATTCATAATTCTCTATTCACTACTCACTATTCAAAAATAAAAATAAAAAATTATGACACAAGAAGTATATAAACTTTGGCCGGAATTGAACTGGATAGAAGATGAAGGTCTTCGCAATGTCACTACCAAAACATGGGAGCTGGCTTTGGAAAAAAGTGTATTGACCCCTGACGATCTAAACAGGATACCCTTTACCCTTTTATGTGGGCCAGATTTGAAAGTGACCTTTATGGATCACAAACGGTCGGTGGTTCATATAGCCAGGGATGCCGGACAAAAAATCAACGACATGTACCACGGTGAACTCACCTGCGATATGGATGTGGTAATTGCCGGCGCCATACTCGCCGATGTGGGCAAATTGCTCGAATATGAACTGGAAGCGAATGGGAAAGCTATTCAGGGAAATTACGGAAAGTATGTCCGCCATCCATTTTCTGGGGTATCGCTGGCCGAGGCTTGCGGCGTACCTGCCGAAGTTTGTCACATAATCGCAGCCCACGCCGGAGAAGGAAATATGGTAAAACGCACCACCGAGGCGTATGTAGTCCACCATGCCGACTTTATGACCTTCCTTCCTTTTAAGGAGAGGTTGGTGGTGAAGTAAGACTGTAATTGAAAACTTGATATTAGATAAACAGCCTGGGAAATTCTTTCGGGCTGTTTTATTTTTGTGCTAAATAGAACACGGATCGTGCGGATAAATGCGGATTTTATCCATGTTATCCGTGTCCCAATATTACCAAATGCTTACAAATGCCCATGAGTGTTTCTTGTTCGGGGCCGTATTGTAAACAATTCGCGACTGGCTTTCGCAATATGCAATTCGACCAAAGCACCTTCAACTACTTTATTGAACAGTTTTTTATCAATATTACGACGGGCATTGCTAATAATTCGAATCAAGGGTTGAATGCATTAATTACTATTTTACGTAAAACCCTGAAAGGGTGTAATTTGAATAACCGTGGGTTTCGGCGTGAGCTCAGTCGAACGGTAAAGCCCACGGTAATACGGCATAGCACAACCCAGCCCCGAAGTGGGCTGAACATCGATAATTCAGTTCAACCACTTCGTGGCTGAAGTCTTGTGACATCAATAACCATGGGCGATCGCCCACGGTTATTGAGATTTAGTCACTTCGTGACAATTGAATTTCAACCCTTGATTCGCATTATACCGTAAACGGGATAAATTACCGCAGTGATTACATTAAGGAATTATGATAGCACCCCTTTGGGGCTTGGTCTATCTGATACCTTATGTGTCCCAGGGCTATTTTTGACTTCGTCAAAAAATACACCCTGGGCTAAAGATAACAC